>CAZKLD010000004.1:6305-138671 GCA_964553745.1 uncultured Candidatus Peribacteria bacterium
AAAAAAAAAAAAAAAAAAACCCCCCCCCGGGGGGGGGGGGGGTTTTTGATTATTTGCTATTGTCATTTTACCAATCATTCCAAAATTCAGAATTTCAGGTCTCATCATCTGCCCATTATTCCCCTTTCCCTAACTAACCCTCCCATAACATTGTTTTGATGGGCTTGCCTGAAGAGTTGCTCGAGTTTTTCCGGAGAATCCGCATTGTCCATATCTTGCTTATCAAAAAGCACTTGTCATAAGGTTCTCATGAAGATGTGTTTCTCCTCTCTCGAGAATCAGTTTTTGTCAGAAAGTTTGAATGAAAATCCTTCTCTTCAAACCTGCTTCTTTAATGAATTATCATTGAATAGCTTTTCTACCGATCTCAAGTCCTGCAGCAAAAATCCTAATCATAATTCAACTATGAATTCTATACTCGCGCCTATCTGAGGAATCTCATCTTTCGTATACTCATAAACCTTGTCGAAAAGCTTCAGTTCGAAATTATTATCTGACCTCTTTATGATCATGGCTTCAGAAGGCAAAGACTTCATCTGGACGACATCTCATGGCCTTGCCTCTTCCAGAGATTTTTCCGCCTTAGGCTCATTAAAAGACAATCATGCCTCCTTTGCGGTCTTTACTTCATAATTCTTCTTGGATCTGTCATAGAATTCCTCCAGTGAGCCTCATTTATTTTCAAATTCCTGAATCTGCTCTTCAGAAAGATTATTTACCGCAATCACATACTGCCTCTTTTCTTGTTTTCTGTTTTTTTGGAATTTCTGCAAGTTTTCCAGTATATCAGATTCCTCTTCTGTTATATCTTTTTTTGAGGATAATCTTGATATTGCCTCATCCAGCACATCCTCATCCTTAAGTACATCCTCGATGCCGCTTACTCATAAGCCTAGAGCTTCGATTGCCTTATTGGCCTCAGGTTTTTTGGTTAACCCGTTCTTCAGAATCTCATTTTCAATACTCGGTCTCATTGCAGCAAATACGTCTTCATCTGCCCTGCACTGCTCTCATTTTGAGATAAAAATCCCCTGGGCATCCATATTGCTCATAGCGGCATCTCATAGTTGAACTTTCGAATACATTGCCATTAGAACAAAAAGCTCATTCACTAATTCTATCATATCATGGTCGGTAGAATAATTGAATTTATCCATGAAATCAGAAATGGTCTTTAGGTCCTTTTCATCAGCTTCGTTTTCTAGTGAGCACACTCTTTCGATTGCCCCTCTCATTTCCTCATAGGATTCACTGGTTATCATTGCTCGCGATTGTACTATATCCAATAAATCGATAGCATCCGATGTCATATCGTATATTTTTTCCTGCACAATCTCGGTATAGATTTGAACGATTTTTTTAGGGTCGGAGATTCATAGTATTGTCCTTATCGCTTTCTGTATATCAGAAATGCTAGTCGTGCTATCATCGGATATCGCCTCAATGGCGTTCATGAATTCCTCATATCGCCCGTTCTGCAATACATCTTTATTTTGTGCTGAACGCATTTTCCTGACATTATCAAGCACATTGGCTTTCATTTCTCTTGTTTTAGTGCTCATTATAGATTCCACAGGTTTTTTAAGTATGGAAAATTGATAAGGAAGAGTAAATTTCTCATCGATCGTGGAAATATCCCTCAAATTTTGTGTGATGACTTTTCATTCTCACCAGTTGTCCTGGAACACCTGCAATATCTCTGGTGAATCGTTCACTAGAATCTTCTTAAAATTCTCAAGCTTTTCTCATCTTCATTCTCATTCCTCAAGTACCAAGTATGAAAGGAAGTTTGCAAAAGACTTCAAATTTGTCTCGTTGGATTCGATTTTAAGATTTCCAGCCACAAAATTCTGATAAGCCTCTTCTCAGGCCAATCTGAAGGCATCCGTATCTTTTCATGCGATAAATTCACTTATGAACAGTTTTTCGCACATCCTGGTCTGTATTTGAGCATCGAGCACCGCTCTCCTAAAGACAGGATTGTCTTCGTCAATTTCAAAAGGGGTAGCTTCTCCTGGGGAGATATCAAATTTTAACAGGTCGTCAAATTCCTTCCTCAAATCCTTCAAAGTCAATCTGGTGTTATTTATCGATTCACTCTTCAGTATCATATAGAGACTCTTGACCTCATCATATTCCTTCATCATACCTTCCATATCTGTGCTTCAGTCTTTTATTTTCTCATACTTAGCCCTGATAATATCAGACTCGATGAGAAGTCTTTCGATTTCAGTTGCCTCATATTCCGCCACATCTTCATTTTCATAATGCATTCTTGACATAAGATTATTTTCTCCAGACATGTTTTAAATTAAAAATATAACTCTCTGGAATATTACCATAAATATCTTCAGATTACAAATATCCGCTTATCAATCAAAAAAACCTCCCGCATTTGCGGGAGGTTTTTCTGTTATATTTATTTTGCGACCTTTGTCTGGTTGTATTGCTCGACAAAGTATGTCAGCATAGGAGGCGGGTTCTTCAGGCTCCTGCTAGAATATTTGATTATTATTCATGTTGCCAGAGAGCTCGAATCTTCAGTTCACCTTACATAAGTCCTGTCAACTGAGAGGCTGTTGCTATCTCCATAAAGGCTTCCATCAACAATGAGCTGCTTAGGGGTTTTCCCATCCGATGAATACAGAAGTCATTTTCAAGACTCATTATTGATATTCATGGCCAGGAAAACTCACGCTATATGTCAAACGTTTTTTGATATTTTGATGTTTCAATTCTTCACGATGAATGCCCAGCTTGAATCGGATCAATCATATTCCATATCCTTATCTATCTCCAGATCTCAGTTTTCTATGACTATAGTCCTGACTCATTTCAGCTTCAGCTGGGTTCAGGCAGAAGTTATTTTCATATTTCAATTCTTCAGGACCCTCACCTTATTGTTGTCTCACATTTTTACAGTCTTTAAATCGAAATCGGCTGCTGAGATAATCTGTGCTTCATATGAAGGCACAGAAGAATTGAATCTTATTTTCTCAATATTATTTGTATCTTCTGAGTTCTTTTCCTGCAGCCTTGCATTGATATCATTATCGGAAACCCTATTTGTCAGGCTCGATAGATTATTCTTAGCATTCAATCATGTAGAATTCGAGCTAGTGGCTACGAAATTACCATTCGACAGATTATTTATGAATCAGTTAACAGTGTAATCGACACTGAATCATACCGGATTGAATATTGCCGCATTTCATCAATTGATGCTTGAGACCATGTTTTTCGTAACCCTTACAGGAAGCGCATCTTCGATATATCAAACATTCACGTATAGGTTCTTGGTTCATTGGCTCGGAAATATGACTCATGTGAATACCGTGTCATCATATACTTGACTCGATGAGAATCATGATGTGTCTCATTTGAAATTCTTAAGGTCGCTCCACTCGAATAATGTATAGGTAGGTCAATAGTGGGCTCTTGCGTAATGTGGGATTTTGCTTCATGAAGCATCTATCAGGAAATTTCAAGATCAGTCTGTTTCGTAATAATCAAGATAATCAACGATTCACACTCAAGAATTGACAGGAAAACTTCTGAGTATGCCGGTTCAGGAGATAAAATCAGCCTTATTGCTTATTGCATACGTCTGATCACCAAGATAAACGCCTGAGGATGATCAATTTCTGAAGACGATCTTATCATACTGTCAGAATAATGGCACCTTATCTCAGACTATCACCATATAGCTGGAAAGCGAGAGCGGAAGGGTGGAAGTTCAAGGGTTTGTCCTTATCATTCTGATGTTTCAAGCTCAATTCTCTCATGGATTTGTTATAGTAATCGAACATTGCTGGCACCATGGCTCAGGGGAATCGCATTGTTCAAATTGCAAATCAGAGTTCGGCCTTTGAACTATTCAGTCTCAGCAAATAGATCTTCATATGAAAGACAGTGTACAAATAGCGCTACATCATGAGCCGGGCTGTCAGTTCAATGGTCATAGATCGCATTGCTCTCATGTTTGCAGGGTTCAGTTTCAGCATGGTACACCTGGAGATCATCAGCATTGAACAGGGGCCGCTGATACACATGCGGCCTCAGCAGCATAACATCTTCATGGTCAGTATATGGATTCACAGTGTGCCCTAGTTGCATAAGACTGGCATGATACGCTAGTGTTGCAGGCGAAATAATCATCTGATCATCCAGGAATAGTTCCTCATGCGAAGTTCACCGCACAGGCTCAGCTTCCTCAAACTGTTCAGCGCGGGGTATTATCTATGAACAATGTTGCAGTGTAACTGGCTGTTACAGGTATTGTATAAGTAAAAATTCATGTAGATCCCGTCAGAGTCACCGATGTATTTGCAGTAGTATTGGTTATTACAAGCCTATAAATCGGATTGGCTCACAGATTTGATCAGACTCAAGTGAAATTGAGAACCGTACCGGCCACAACTGCGTTTAAAGCCGTTGATCCGGCATTTATGGTTAGGTTGTTGCATGATGGAACGATATTGCCAGGAATGGTATAAGTTGCATTGCAGTTCCCTCAGCTAACTCAATTGCATGACCAGCTATAGCTTGTTGTGTTTCAGTTTACGTTTTGTGTAAAATCACCCACGGGTCAAGTCTGGCATAATCAAGGTGTTGAAGCATTTATGGCTGCAGATTGGGGTCATGTAACCGATCATGCGACACAGACAGGCGGAACTATGATATTGGTACAAGTCGCGCTGCATAATGAGCCTGGCTGTCAATTCTGGGCTCCAGCATCGCATTGTTCTCCTTGTGCAGCATCAACTACTCCATCTCAGCACCACCTAGGCACTATTGTCATGCACTCTTCATCCGCTGTTAATGTTGAAACGTCAAATTTCTTATTCAAATTTCATAAATTCGTCTGCACCGGAACGCTTCATGTGAAGGGAGAATAAGTATATGCTCAGCTGAAGGCATAGGTATTATTAGATCATGTATACATCCTTCTTATCTTGAAGACAACCTGTCATATTGCCCTATCCCTATCGGAAGGAACCAGATTCGCAAGGTTCAGAGTAGTGAGATTGTTATTCCACATTGTGTAGAATGCTCCTGGGCCTGGAACATAATTCGATACCTGGACCCATCAGTTCGGCACATTCAATTTGTTGGAATCCACGAATACAGAAACCTCAGAATTGCTTGATATTATTCACTCTCAAGAAGAATTAAGCCTATCCCACAAATGCCATGTTTGATTTCAATAGATGGCAAGCGGAGGAAATGTTCACCCGTTACAGCTGGTCTGAATAGAAGAATGCGATGTTACGCTTATGGCAAATGCGCTTTCAAGTGAGAATAGACTCACCAGAAGCAATGCCATCGAATATAGTTTTTTCATGTTAATTTTTAGTTAAATTCCGCTCATTTTGCATCTTTTATTTCTGTATTTATTTTTCACTCTGTTCATCATTCGATTATCGCAGGTTTATTATTCTCAACTCAATAATAAAACACCAGGAAAATCAATAAAATTGAAGATATTATAACTAAAATTGCTTTTTTGTCCATAAATATGCATTAAAAACTAGCTCATCACGTATCGGGAACACCTGTACCCGTTCATTGTGTTCATCAAGGTGTTGTCGTATTGTTATTCGGATTTGCTCATACAGCCTCTCTTCCTTTTCCTCAAAGCATTCAAAGTGTGTAGTCTATGGTCTGTATTCAAACATTTTGAGTTTCAGTATTAGATCATTCGCCGAATGATACCGGGACTATCTTCTGCTTCTTTCCCTTAATGTCAAGAGTTATTTCTCAGAACTCAAGTCAGATTGACTCATTATTACATTCTCAATACATGAAGAATACAAAGCTGGACTTCATTTCGATTTTCTTTCAATTGATTTCAACCTTCTTATTTAGAATCAATTCCTTGAGTTTATCTGTCGTGAAATCCTTATCAGAAATCTTTTCTGTCAGGTTCGCGTTGATATGCGACAACAATGATTGCCTTACCATTTCGAAATATATTGTCCTTGATGCGAAATCATCAAGAAGAGCTTTAGTATCTGAATTTTTTATTTCGCTTTTTTTATTGTCTGCTATTGAGACAGTACCAGGAGGCATTGCATCAAGCCCTTTTGAACTGTATCTCTCTCTTCATCTTACTGCCAGATTCGTAGGTTTTCCATTCGGACCCGAAGCGACTTTATATGATCAAACCAGCGCGAATACGTTTTTTGATTCCATCGGTACCCATCATGCTGTAAGATGCTGCCTTTTGTATGTGTCCTGTTCTCCTCTTGCTGCAATAACTGCATCAGCATTCGATCATAGGAATCTTTTTGAGAGTCTTCAGAAAGCGCCTTTCCTATTAAGATCCTTCTTTCCTTCCATATTCTGAGTATCTAGCCACCAAGTTGTTTTCTTGAGTGCTGAGAGCTCTTCTCTATTCAGGGAGGCGATCAGTTTTTGCTGCTTCGCAACCGTGTCTGCTTTCGCAAGCTTTTCAGGGATTCATCTCTTATTCAATACTGCCATGATTTTATCCGTAGCGGCATCGAGTTCTTCTTGTGTATTGAATTTCCTTGTTCTTGTATAGATATCAACCATCAGTATATCTTTAAAATCAGCTAACGTTTTTGCCAATTCGAAATTGTCATTGATGAGCTTTATGTGTTCGATTACTTTTTTAGTTTCAGCTGAAGATTTCTTTGAATATTTTGCATAGTTATTCAGAAAATTAAGAAGAGCGGTCCTAGCCTCGTTCAGCTTTCATTGGCTGAGATTATATCTGAATCTGTTGTATTCCATCCAATTCGGCGAACTGCTGTCAAGCATGGTTTCATTGAATTTTGAGCTGTTAGACTTAAGATAATCATCATACATCATCCTGATCCTTCATGATTCGAATGACCTTCTCTCTGTGGTGAAAGTCTCCTCATATGTGATATATGATGTAGGAGTGTTCTTCTGAAGTGAAGCTGCAACCTCTGGCGATGAGATATCCAACTCGCTTCAAGATGTGCCTCATAGGTATAATTCGCAATCAAGGGCATCAGTTCCCAATCCTTCGTTGTAAAACATCGATCCGACCTGACCCAATACAAGCACATTGCCTTCTATTTTAAGATTCGCCTTAGCCGCGTCCGTTGCGTATATGTTCAATTTCTCTTTAAGAGCGGAGAGCGGAGAAAGCCTGTAGAATCAAGTCTTCTCATCAAAATCCATCTTCACTCATAGTTTTTCGAATTTCCTTGAGATAGCCTCCGCGTTGACTGAATGGTTTTCGCTTGATTTGAGCTCCACTGGCCTGAAATTCTTGGATTTTTCTTTTTTCAGAGAATTTTTCTCGACTGAGAATCATCCTACTATGATTGGAAAAAAGCCGGCAATGAATTGCACTCATAGTCAAATTCCTGCAAAAGTCAGTCATTCTTTATCTCATATCATTGCGCATGCCTTATCGAAATCAGATAGCTTCGATTGTTTTGCAGCACTGATGAGGGCATTTTTCTGCGCAGTCGTAAGATTATCGCTGTATCCAAGTCATAAAAGGATATTTTTAAAATCTTGCTTTATCGTGCTTTCCTCTTCTTTGTTAGTCATTTTCATATCAAGTGCGTCCAATTCGCTCAATGATTTTACTTTACTGAAAGAATTCAGAGTTTTTTCGAGCATTCATCTCTTCTGTCTGAATCATTCGCTCAGCCTTTCTTTATACTGAACTCATCAACCATATGAGAATACTCCTCAGAAGAATGTTATTCCTGCATCTCAATAAGCTCACAAGGATCTTTTCTTCATATTGAATCATTCGATTTTCGCATTTTCAACGCTCGAGTAATTTATCTGGTAATCTGCGCTTCCTATGACATATGCACCGAAAATTCAAACTCATCATCTACCTGATATGCTCAATCTGCTTGTAACATCTGTACTTTCAGATATTGAAAATCCGACTACTGGCAAGATATTTCATCCGAAGCTTCAAAGTCCTACTTCAAAATCTATTTTCCTGATGATTTCATTTGTTGAATTGTTTCAGATAACGATCAGTCATCCTGCTCATTCTTTTCATTTGATAAGGCTTCATACAAGTCATATGGCCTTGATCTTGAAGAAATTCCTGATTGAAGTTTCATCTTTTGATTTGGCATTTTCAAGCTTTGAAAGTATCTCATTTCTCTCTTTTTCCTTACCGTTATATTTAGGATCCGCCTTGACTTGAGCAATTCTCTCGTTGATGGCTTTTGTGAATTTCTCATTGAAAAGCTTATCAAGTTCGATTCAAACGCTTTCTGAAAATTTGTTTATCCTATCCAGCTGATCTTTCGTGTCTCATCATTTTGCGATATATTCGCCTATATCAAGTCAAGAAGCCGTGACTCTATAAAGTCATTTTTGGAATTGAGCCTTTAAAATAGGATTGCATTTGAGAGCGTCATATAGCTCTGCTTTTGAAGAAACCCTCAATCCTGCTCAACCTCATGTGAGGATTATCTTTGAAATAGCGGCATAGACCATGGTCTCATTATTCGCTGAGAGCAGATATAAGAGCTGTTTTTTTGAAAGAGGCGATGTCCTCTCGTCAATCGAAGAAAGATAATCGAATACCTCCGAACTTTTGAATTGCGAAATAGATTGCATCTCTCTTTCATAATCTTTGATTGTCATTCATTCAGACTTATATGCGTTCAATGTGCTTATGAAAGAAAGCTTTGCATTGTCTGCTGATATCTCCTTGAGAAGATCGTTAAGGATCTTCAGCTGCGTATTTTTTCTGGTGAAGGTAAATGTATCTGCATACCCCAGCTTTTCCCAATCGGAAAATTTCAAATCGGATTTTCACGCTGTTTTAGCCTTTATGAGAGCTGGAATAGCCAAATCTAAATCTATATCATCGAAATCTGCTGACTTAGAAAGATATTTCTTATATAATTCCAATTCATCCTTTGGCATGGAAATCTTTGTCTCGTCTACTTTTTGTCCATCTATGAATTCTATTCATTTGGACTTCTTCTTTGGTTTTGCAGGGGCAGCTTCGGCAGCTTTTGCCGGTTCTGGGGATTTTTGCGCCGGGTGGGAAAGCCCTTTTACTTTGAGAGAATCATAGTCTGAGGCCTGGACCTGGTCTATGAATGTGTTTATCTCTTTGAGATCTGTGATTGATTTGCTTAATTTTATTCAGTCTTCGTTTGCTGCCTCTATGATGAAATTGTTATCGTCGATTCTTTTCAATCCGAAATAAACGATCTTTTTGGCATCATCTCAGAAATATGCATTTCTGCTTAGCCTAACCCATTCCATTTTCTTAAGTTCACCTTCTATTTCCTGATAAACTGCAATCTCATCTTTGAGATTATTGAGTTCAGCTCTTGTAGATGCCTTTGTATAAGCTTCTTGAAGCTCTTTTGCTCAAGTCCTCTCCTTTAGAAGCCTCACGAATTCGTAAGCGCTCTGGATCTGTTCTGGAGTAGGCTTGTTAGCAGTATCCCTAAGTCTGTTCTTAATTGTCTGAAGATGAGCATTCAACTCAGAATATTCTTGGCTTTTTTCAGCCAAATTAAACATCTCTTCAATTGATGATGGTCTTTTATTATCGGACATAAAAATATAAGTTAATAAAAATAGTTAAACTAATCTTAACACATATTTTTCTTAAATGCAAAAATCCGGAGAATTTAAAAAAAGAGAGCAATGGTTTGCTCTCTTTTTCGTTTTAAGGTTTCAGTTTATCAGGATTATGCCTTTTTTCTGAATTTCAATAGTCAGAAACTAAGCACTAGGGCAACTAGTATAAGTATAAGCGATTCTGGTCCGGTCTTAACTTGAGTCACTTCTTGTGGAGTTACAGGAACTGGAGTTACTGGTGCTGGAACTCATGCATAGTATGCAACACATTCAGTGTGCACTTTTGCTGCGGATTCTTTTGCAGTAGCATCAGTATCGTGATAATTTATTGTGAATTTAAGAAGTCATGTAGCCTCTCATTCTTTCTTGTCTGTAGACTGAAGAACATATGCAGCCCCTAGGTCTGATTCTAGGAATCAAGTCATTTTACCTCATTCTAGCAAGAATTCTTGTTTACCGCTTCCTGTTGCAGAGTCTGTCCAAGTCAATTCTTCTGAATATTTCCAGAATTTTTCTGGTTCCTGTGGGTTTGACCCCCAAACTCAACCTAAGCTGATAAGTTCTGGGAATTTTTGCTCATCCTTATAGATGACTTGTTCAGTCGTGTTAGGATTTGTCCAGCTATCAGTCAATCATGTCACTTTTTCACCAACAGCCTTTTTACCTCAGTCAAAACATTGATTACATGCATTTTGAGTGAAAAAATCTTTATCACATGCAACTTCAACATAATTTCCTATTCAACCTTTAGGGGCAATCACAAGCTCTTTTCCTCCGGCATTAAGATCTGCCTCAGCTCAAGAATCGGCTAGAGCAGCATCTTCGTCTCAGATTGAGTCAGCATCCAGCCCAGCTTCAGCGTCCACGCCAGCGTCATCAGCTGCTACCGTTTGCGTACCTCATGTTTCTGAAGCTCATTTTTCAGTCGTTTCAGCAGCAAAAACAGATGTTAGTCCAAGTATCAAAAAAATAGCCGTTAAAGCCTTTATTTGTGACTTCATAAATTATAAAGTTAGATAATTAAAAATAGTGACTTTTCGTGTGAGATTTTAGTTCTTTTCCCTTGTTTGTCAAAGAAATGTTGAAAAAATCTTTGTCAAAATGTGATAATTCCATATAATAACTAGGATATAGGTGAGTTTATTGCTCTAAATAGAGCCAAAATGGGTAATTCAGTTGACACTTTGATAAAATTATTCAGCCTATAGGCTTTAATTGAGCTTTTATAATTAATTATAATTTCTGATATGTTATCTAACCTAAAACAAGATCTGCGCAAAGTCGAAGAACATCTGCAAAATGAATTTGCAAAATTGCAAGTCTGAAGAGCAAACCCTAGCCTGATTGAAGGCGTGCACATAAGTGTTTACGGATGAGTTCAGCCGCTAAAGAATGTCGCTTCAGTATCAGTCCTCGATTCTCAGACATTGAGCATCCAACCATGGGACAGGAGCCTTATCAGGGATATCGATAAGGGGATTTCCGATGCCGGACTGGGATTGAATCCTCAGAATAACGGCGAAACCATCATGATCAAGATACCCATGCTAACAGAAGAGAGGAGAAGGGATCTGGTGAAGTTCGCAAAAAAACTTTCTGAAGAATGAAAGATCGCGGTCAGGAACGTAAGGCAGGATTACATCAAAAAGATAAAGAGCGCCGAGACTGCAAAGGAGATTAGCGAAGATATCTCAAAATGATACGAGAAGGATCTTCAGAAAGCAATAGACGAAGAAATAGAGAAAATCGAGAAAATGCTCAAGCATAAAGAAGAAGAGATTATGAAAGTATAATCACAATTTATAAATCATAATCAGAAATTGAAAAGAATAATCTACCCTCCCTTTTTAGAAGCGGAGGGTTAAAACCGGTATTAACCTTATGGACATGTTCAAATTAGAGCCTAGCAAGACATACATAAATACCTGAAATTCATTTTCAAGGGTATTGTTGATCTGAGAAAACATCAAGAGTAAGAATCTTGCTGTTTTTGACACAAAAGAAGAACTCGTCAAATTTTCAAAAATATGGGAATTCTCTTTCGGATACAGCCCGAATCACATTGAGGAATTGGAGGAATTCATCTGATTCTTATGTGAAGAAGGGTGAATGTTCCTAGTCACAAAAGAACTATTCTCCAAGTCGTGAATGAATAGATATGAAATGGAGAAGAATACATTAAAGCTGAAAAGGTGAGAGAAGTTTGATTTCGATGCTGCCGTCAAGATGCTTATCGATTTCGATTGGCGCTATTCTGCGCATCTTTCACAAAGGTGAACCTACAACAAGGAATGAGACATCATCAATATCTCAACTTATTTCAATGGGAACACGGCGAAGATAAGCTTCTTCTGAGATGAGATAGACGAAATACTCATCATAGACAGCCACGATGCATGAAAGATAAGAAAACTTGACAGCATCACCTTGCATAACCTTAATCTCTCCTCATTCGAAAGCAAAAAAACCATTATGGACAACTTAGACGATATGATGTCAAAGGCGAAATCCAGATTCAATACATATCTGATATGAATCGACTTCTGGGAATCAAAAGACGAATTCAATAATATCACCGATAGCACTGTTCTGACAAATCTGCCGCAAAATGATGCGATAGATGTCTGAATCGGAACGCCCGGCATATCAAGTGTGCAGGAGCTCCTGATTATGCTTTGAGATAAAAAGTCCGAGAAGACAATCTATACGAAGAACAAGAGGACCTTAACGAATTTCATCGAATACAATAATATAGAATCCGATATCAAGATTGTGGAAATTCCAGAAAAGATGCGCTATCTGGAGAGCTTCAAGGTATGAAACAAGATCTGCATATGCGATGATATACTGTCTGACATATTCATCAGGAAGAGATCCAAGAAAAGCGTCGCGAAGAGCTTTGACCTGCTTCTGGAAATCAGGCCCTGAGATTATATCGTCCATATCGATCATTGAATCTGAATATTCAAGCAGATAATCCTGAAGGATCTTTCCTGAATGAAAAGGGAATACATAGAAATAGAATATAGGGAGAACGACAAGCTCTTCGTTCCCATAAGCGAACTTCATAGGGTGAGCAAATATATCTGAGAAGATGGTCCTAAGCTTTCCAGGCTCAACTCGACAGAATGGCAGAAGATAATCAAATCCACAGAAGTGGAAGTCGAGAAAATCGCAAAAGAGCTGCTAGAGATATATGCAAAAAGAGCAATGGTAAGCTGATATGCTTTTTATTCCGACGACAAGAAGGAACATCTTTTCAAATCTAGCTTCCCTTACAAATACACGTTCGATCAGGAAAATGCAATAAAGGAAATATTATCGGACATGGAGCTCGTAAAGCCCATGGACAGATTGCTTGTCTGAGATGTCTGATTCGGTAAGACGGAAGTTGCCATGAATGCAATCTACAGGAGCTTCATTAATTGAAAACAGTCGGCATTCATCTCGCCATTGGTAATCCTCGCATATGAGCATTATGATTCATTATGCAAAAGATTTGCGGATTTCGGCGTACGTGTCGAAGTCATGTCCAGAATCACGTCTGCAAAGGAAGAAAAAAGCATCCTCGACCGCCTCAAAAGATGAGAAGTGGACTGCATAATATGAACTCACAGGCTTCTGAGCGAGGATGTGAAATTCAAAAACCTATGACTTGTAGTGATTGATGAAGAGCACAGATTCTGAGTCATGGATAAGGAAAAACTCAATAAGATGAGAGCTAATATCGATATCCTATCATTATCGGCCACCCCTATCCCAAGAAGCCTAAATTTTGCCCTGAATTGAATAAAGGACATATCGATAATTTCAACGCCGCCACCGAAAAAACAGCCGATCAAGACAATCGTATCCAAATGGAACGACGAGCAGATCTCGCAAGCCATAAGAAAAGAATTCGAGAGATGATGACAGGTGCTTTTCATCCATAACAGAGTAGCAACCATAGAGTCGGTGAAGCATTATCTGGAAAGGCTTCTCGGCAAAAAGACAAGGATCGCAATAACGCACTGACAGATGAACTGAATCGAAGTCGAAAACAGGATCATAGATTTCAAGAATCAGAAATACGATATACTCTTGTCCACTACAGTGATAGAGAATGGCGTAAATTTCTATAATGCGAACACCATAATAATCGATGAGGCTGATACTTTCTGACTTTCTCAGCTGCACCAGCTGAGATGAAGGGTCTGAAGATGATCCACAGAAGGGCACTGTTATCTCGTCTACAGAAAAGAGAATGTACCCGATGATGCGAAGAAAAGGCTCATAACGATAGTAAACAATACACACTTATGAGCCTGATTCGAAATCGCCATGAGGGATTTGGAGATAAGATGAGCCGGCGATATACTGTGAATAAAGCAATCATGAAAATCCAAGGAGACTTGAATAAGCCTATATCTGAAGCTGCTGGAAGATAAGGTCGAGGAATTGAAGACATGAGAAAAGAGGGTGAATCTGAATTGCCAGATCGAGCTTAATATCTCATACTATATCTCAGAGGATTTCTTCTCCTCAGAAGCCGATAAGCTGCACTTCTTCAGGAATATAGAATCGATTGAGACTCTTGAGGATCTGGATTTCGCATATAAGACTTTCATTGAGTGAAACGATAAGCTGCCACAAGAATTTGAAAATCTTTTCATTTTGCTCAAAACACGGATAATCCTGTCCCCTTATTGAGTCAATTCGCTAAAGAAGGTATGACAGAGCTATATATTCGAATTCGACAAGAACACTTCTGTCGAAAAGATAAGAGAATTCTTGGATACTTTTGACCGATGAAGGGATTTTGCGCTTATCACCGTCCATAAAATGAAAGTCGAAACTAAGATGTTCAAGAATGATTTGGAATTTCTGAAGGATATACTTAAAACAATATAGAGCATAAAGAGATTAACCATTTTTTGACACAACAAAAAATATATGCTATAGTCCTAACATATTATAAAATAAATATAAAAATATGTTAGAGCTAAACTTAACCTGACTGCAGATAACAAACACTGCTCAGGATATCAGTGAAGAAAAGATAACACAGGAAGAAGAGGCTATATCCATAATCCAGGAATCTCCTACTGCACCAGAAGTTGCTCCTCTTGGAAAAGCTGCTGAGTCAAAGCCGAAACTGAGCCTGAGCCTGAATTCTCTAATGTGAAAACCTGAGCCTCAGGTTACAGAACCCGAAATCTTAACGCAAGATGATCAATCCGATAAGACCATCTCTGACACCCCTGCTGAAGCGGTTGGCGATACAATCGAAAGTGTAGTATCTGAGGATCAGGAAATGATATCAGATGCAATTCCTGAGACAATATCCGAAAAGACCGAAGAGATTAAAGAAGAAAGCTCTTCTATCCTATCGATAACCTCGCTCAAAGAGACGGAAGAAGGGATAAGGAATGAGGCTGCGGAAGAGGTGAACAGAAAAAACGCACTAATCGCTAAAGAAAAAGAGCCAGAGGAAGAGAAAAAAGAATTCTTTCCAGGCTTTAATGCGCTTTGAGACTTCGGTAACGAAGATATCTTGGGGCTGAATAAGAAAGAGGACGACTGAATTCAATGAGAATCAGTAAGCATTTTTAAACCCAAAGAAGAAGAGGTTCCTGTCGCAGAGATAGTTGATGCTCCAGTAGAGCAGGTCATCCAAGTTGCCGAAGAGCAACTAGTAGCTACGGAAGTTGCCGAAGAGGATGCAAGCCTTCTGTTGCTAGACACGGCTTCTGCACAGCCGGAAACCAGTTCAGAGCCGGTAATTTCACAGAATCCGGAAGAGATAAAGGAAGAGTTGTCTAAAAAGAGGCTTTTTGCCTGATTGGAGCCATTCAAGAAAAAAATTCTCATATATTCGGTAGCGATATTGACAATATGAAGTGTTTCAATTACCTGATTCATGACATTCAATAGGGCACCCGACATCAAAGCCAATATAAATGAGATCAAGTTGCCACCGATTAAATTCAAGGAATGAGTTGATTTCAATATAATAAAGAATGTGAAGAAGAATATCAAGAAGACTAATCCGTCTGTTGTTGTGACGGGATCAGGAGAAACCATTGCAGCTCCAGTATCTGGGTTGCCAGGCGGAGAGCCCATGAACGCTTCAGGCGGGCAGCCAGAATGAATGATGCCCCCTCCTCCTGCTCAGGAAATAGCGCCGCCTAGTTGAATTTTTCCTGCGCCCCCTCCTGCAAATTAACTTTTATCATCTCTTCCGAGTGCTCGGAAGAGATTTTTTTTGATTTCGCGAGAAAAATATTATACTGATGCCCTAGTAAAATAACGAAGCAAAATGAAAAGAAGCAATATATTCCTGTTCACGTGAGAAAACGCCATTTTCCTGAAAAAAGATCTGGATAAGTGGGTTTCGAGGTTTTCTCAAAAGTATTCTGAATTCAATATATCGCGGATAAATAAGGACAATCTCGACAAAATCAACCTAGAGCAAGAGCTCACGTCTCCGCCTTTTTTCTCAGAGCATAGGCTGATAATTCTGGACGGCATCCCCTCGCCTACGCCTGTAAGGAAAGACACGGAAGAGGCTGAAGCCACTCCCAAGGAGAACAATGCAGACATCCTGATAGAGAAGATTCTTGATAATATCCCGGACTCGAATTTTGTCTTGTTCGTGAGCCCTGCGCCTGATGTCAAAAAAAGCCTTTATAAGAAGATAGCCTCAATTGCGAATATCAAGGATTTCCCGAATCTGAATGAGCGCGAAATAAGGGAATATATAAGGTCTGAACTCCTGTGAATTGATAATGAAGCCATTGCCAGACTTATAGAATACAAATGAATAAATCTTGAAAAGATAGAGAAAGAGATAGATAAGCTCTCTCTGTTCAGATTCCACGACAGAATCACAGCTGGCGATATCGAGAAGTATGTCGTGCCCGAGATAGAAGTATCAGTATTCCAGTTCACTGACAGGATTTTTGAACTTAACTTCACAAAGGCTCTCACTAGCCTCAAAATCCTTCTTGGCAATGAAAAAGCCGAACCGACAATCGCGGCCATCATGACCACCATAAGGAAATACCTTTTCGCCCTTTATCTCAAAAGGAACAAAGTTTCCGATAAAGACATAACTGATTCGGTTAAAATGGCTCCTTTTGCCTATCAGAAGATTGTCAAGTATTCGAAAAATGAAGGGATAATCAGAAGATTCTATGAAAAAATGTGCGAAATCGACTTGAAATCCAAGACAGGCGAACTGATGCTGGATTCCGAAGATGGCCCTGTTATGGCAATAGAAAAAGTGATTTTAGATTTGAAAAATACAAAAAATACCATACAATAAACCCGCTTTAAAACTTAATGAAAAATTATGGCAAATAAAAAAGACAGCTCCGCTCCTGTAAAAAAAGTAAGGAAGACTGCAGCTCCGGTCAAGTCTGTCGCAAAGAAAGAAAAAGTTGCCGTTTCTGAGGTTATGACTGAAAATGTGCCTAGAGATGAGATTGATGCTATCGATATGACTCAGATTGATGAGATAATGCAAGAAAGGGGACCTAAAAGAAATTGATTGGCTGTTTTCTGACTGATATTTTTTGTTGCAGCCTGCGCTGCATTGCTATATTATATCCTCTCTCAGGGCGTTCCTAATTCCGGAGATCCATATGCGCAGAAGAACACCACTCCTATAACTAATTCCGGAGTCCTGGAAAATATCGCACCGATAGACAAGGACACCAAGGCTGCGAATTGAAATACAATCAAAGTTGATTATGTGGGGAAACTCGAAGATGGAACCGTATTCGATTCTTCACTTGAGGAATTCGCTAAGAAAACCAAAAATTACAAAGCCGATTCGGCAAGGAATTATGAGCCGCTTGAATTTACCGTCTGACAATGACAAATGATAAAATGATTCGACGAATGAGTCGTCTGAATGAAGGTTGGCGATAAAAAAACCCTTACCTTAGGTCCGAAAGATGCATACGGGGAAGAATACAACAAGCAAAGCGTGGAAACAAAATATCTTCAGGATAGCTTTGACCAGGAAGTTCCTGCAGAAAGCTTCAAGGATGTTATCTCTAGGGAGTTTCCGAAAGAAATGCTTGGTGACAAGGCTGATGCATTGAAGGTATGAGAAGAGATAGAGAACTGATGAATAAGCTGAAAAGTGACTGCCATAACAAGTTCTGGTGTTACGATTGAAATAAAGAACACCCAAAATCCATTTTCAGGGAAAGAGATAAAAGTATGAGCGAGAGCTGAATACCAATGAAACGGAATAGTGATAAAATCAATAGGAGACAAGATGATCACAGTGAATATCGAGAATAAGCAAAATCCGTTCTACGGCAAAAAGCTAGTTGCCTGACTGACAGGAAAACTGCCTAATTGACAGGAAGTGAGAATAGAGAAGATATGAGAGGAAAAGACTGATTTGGAAATAAAGAATACTCATGAATTGGCATGAAAGACTCTTATTTTCGACATTGAACTTAAAGAGATAGTAAAATAATGAAATTCCACATAATCACAATTTTCCCGGATTCTTTCAAAAGCTATTTTGAGGCCAGCATCCTCAAAATAGCACAGGAGAAGAAGGTATTCATTCCCGTAATCTATAATCTTTGTGATTATTCTGTAGTGAATACAAGGCGGATAGACGACAGGCCTTTCTGATGATTGCCATGAACGATATTTTCACCCGAGCCTCTTGCTGCCGCAATAGATTCTATAATTGAAAAGAACTGAAATCTTGAAGTGATATATCTTTCCCCGAGGTGAAAAGTCATAAATCCAGCACTACTGGAGAAATTTGCCCGAAGCGAGAAGGATTGCATCCTTATCTGCTGACATTATGAGGGCATAGACCAGAGAATCATTGACCATTATAAGATTAAGGAGATATCCATCTGAAAATATGTACTGACAAGCTGAGAGCTCGCAGCAATGGTACTCATAGATTGAATCGTAAGGCTGATTCCCTGAGTTATCAGCGATGAATCCTTAAAAGAGGAATCATTCAGCTTAGGGCTGCAAGGGAAAAAAGAATATCCTCAATACACAAGGCCTCAGGAATGGAGATGAAGAAGAGTGCCCGATGAGCTCATAAGCTGAGATCCGAAAAAAATAGTCGCTTGGAAGAAAAAATTCTTATAATTTAATATTCTAAATATGGATATTGTAAATAACATAATGGACACTATCATCAACAGTTACAATTATATTATATCGAATATGACTTTCAATGCAGTTATCAAATTCGTGATATTGTATTTTTTCATCCTGTGGTGAGCCTTTATCATCTGGATTGTCAAAGATATAACAAACCGCACGACGAATGTTTTCTTGCAGGTATTATCCATACTCATAGTCATCTTGCTTACGCCTATCCTGGGTTTGCCGATATACCTTCTCATGAGACCGAGAACGACAATATTCGAAAAATATTATGAGGAGGAGGAACTTTCGGATGAAGCGATATTGGAAGAAGATTCCGACTCAGCCGAGTGAGAGAAATTCCCATGTCCGAAATGCAGCAAATCAGTGAAAGACAACTTCAAATATTGTCCTTACTGCGAATTCAAATTATATAAAGATTGCTCTAAATGCGGCAAGGAATTGAGATCAGATTGGAAAATCTGCCCATATTGCTGAAATCATGAGATTTCCGAAAAAGTCAAAAAGGAATGAACCAAGGTTGATGTGGAAAGAATTGAGAAGAAGCGCAAACAGACAAAACAAGATATCCTTGCTCAATTGTGAGATTAAACCAAAAAAGAAACCCCTGCGCAGGGGTTTCTTTTTTGGTTTAATCCGGTTTTGGCATGATACTAAGAAAATCTAACCCGTATTTTTTTCTTATTGCAATTTATTCAATATACTTCGGCATGCCTTTCCACACTCAATGCAGACTGCAGCTCGCTCTGAGTTCCCAGAATTCGTAATCGGGCAGTTCGAAGACAAGCGGTCAGTTCTCAAGATTCGGCATATCAATGATTTCAAAAGGGTCTCAGTTTTCGTCGAAGACACCTATATATTCGACAAAATGGACATCATCTTGGACAAATGGGTTATCCTCAGTTCACATCTCCACGAGCAATTTCCCGTCTTCCTCAGTATAAAATGGCACATGCGTCTCTTCTTGCGGCAAAAGATCTTCGATATCCGAGATTTCATGCACACTCTGTGCCAATTCAACAAAAAAATCCTTTCATTCGGCACACACAGGGCAGAGCCAATCTTCGTTAAGAGATTCGAAATCGGTTCCAGGTTCCGCTTCTTGTTCTGGATCTCATATATAAGGGTTATAGACATATCAGCAGTTCGTACAGTGGTATTTGAGCATAATTATTCGGTTATCGGTTATATCGGCATTATAATCAAAAAATTTCTTAAGGCAATCTTAATAAAAATTGACTTTTCGATTATTTCGTTAATATATAGGCGTCGCTTCGGTGACATCCAACAAATCAAAATATTAACTATCTCGAAATAATTTTTAAATAGAAAAACATGTACGATATTTTATTATCTCTCATAGCCTGAGGAGCTATCTCTGGTATTTCCGTGTTCTTTATCGTCTCCAGACAAAAGAGTACTTTAGAGCAGGAAAAACTTAAGGAAATCGAATTCATAAAGAATTGACTTGAAAAAAGGGGGAATCTGATCGAAGAGGAAAAGAACGAACTGCTTCAGAGCCGTCAGAAAATCGAGAAAATGGAGGAGAAAATCCTCGAAAAGGAAGATAAGCTCGAGAAGAAGCTTGAAGAGATAGAGCTCAAGAGTCAGGATATTATCAAGAAAAACGAATCTATCGACAAACAAAAAGAAGAAATAACTCTAGTCAGAGAGGAATTGAGGACAAAACTATCAGATATTGCGAAGCTTACAAAAGAAGAGGCGAAGGAGCTCATAATGAAGCAGACTGAAGAGATTTATGAGAAAGATGTCATAGATATAATCGAAAAGAAGAAAAAAGAAATCAAGCTTAAAGAAAAAGAGGTTGCCAGAGAGATCCTGATCAAGGCTGTCCAGCAGTATTCTTGAGAAGTCATAAGCGAGACGACACAGACGACCCTTCATCTTGATAACGATGACATCAAATGAAAACTTATATGAAAGGAATGAAGGAATATCATAGCATTCGAAAGGGAAACCTGAGTGTCTCTTATAATCGATGATACGCCAGATACGGTATTCATATCGAGCTTTGATCTCTTCAGAAGATATATAGCTAAGAAATCCCTTGAGCAATTGATAGAAGATAAGAGGATCCAACCAGCGAGGATAGAGGAAATAGTTAGCCTCAATAAGGCTGATGCAGAAAAGCTTATTTTTGAATTCGGTGAAAAGACTGTCAATGAAATGTGAATATCTGGGCTTCCTACCGAGCTTCTGAGCCTGATCTGAAAATTAAGGTTCAGGACTAGCTTCTGACAGAATATCCTTACTCATTCGAAAGAAGTGGCATATATCGCCGAAGCTCTTGCAAAAGAACTATGAGCGGATCCTGCGCTTGCCCTTAAATGAGGGCTTCTTCATGATATCGGAAAAGCTCTGGATCATGATATAGAGTGAACACATCCTGAAATTTGAGGTAAGATAGCAAGGAAATATGGGCTTAATGATAAGCTGATAAACATCATAGAGGGGCATCATGATTGAGTTGCTCATACTTGCATCGAAACGCAGATAATCCAAATTGCTGATGCTATAAGTGCAGTCAGGCCAGGAGCTCGCAGGGCATCCGTGGAACAATATATAAAACGTATCCAAGAGATGGAGAATCTCGCTGCATCTTTTCCATGAGTCACTAAGGCTTATGCGCTTAGTGCATGAAGAGAAGTTAGGATGTTTGTCGATTGTCAAGCTATTACTGACTTGCAGGCTGAGAAAATGGCAAGAGAAGTTGCTCTGTCTATAGAGAACAATCTCAGTTATCCTGGTGAAGTCAAAGTCACCCTGATACGCGAAAAGAGAATTACTGAGTACGCAAGATAAAATTATCAAAAGACAAATATCAGGTATTGAGTCTTTTGATTTTTAAAATTTAATTATAGATAATGTATCCACAGTTCGAAATATTCTGATACCCAGTATTTACCTTTTGAATAGCCCTTTCCATATCATTTCTGCTATTTTTCTGGATGCTGTACAAGCTATCCTTAAAGTTCTGAATAAATACAAATTTTTTCCTAAACAACATTTTCTTCTACTTCATTTCAATGTTTTTCTTCTCACGATTGTTCTTCATCATATCGGATTGGAGGAATTCTAAGTTCATTTTCAAAGAAGGTTTTTTGAAATTCATCTTCATGTCAGATTATAATTTTGCGCTTATCGGCGGAATAGTATGATTTCTGATAGTCCTCTATTTCAAGATAAAAAAATTCAAGCTCAAGAGCCAGAAGTACATAGACGCTGCAGTATTGGCATTTTTGTTTGCCGGCATAGTCTGATATCTTTGAGCATTCCTTGGAGGTCAGATTATCTGAAAACCCACGAATCTCCCTATCTGAATAACATATTCTAATCCTTTGAGCAGGAGTCCTTATTCATGACCGATATTCCCGCTTGCGATATTCTATTCCATATTCTGCTTCCTTATTTTCACTGGATTATACATAACAAGGCTTTTTGTAAAAATAGAGTGATTCGTAGGCTATCTTTGAATGGCCATATTCTCAGCCTTGCTTCTGATTTTTGAATTCTTCAACTGAAATCCTGATATATTCAGTTCATTGATATTATTGAACATCACTCAAATCTGAGCAATTTGACTTTTAATTTTTGCATGAAGATGACTAATGGCAATCTACAAACAAGAATCTCTCAGCTAAGATATTATTATATTTTTTCTCTTTCTCTTATACTCTCGGTTCTTATAACTAATATACAAGGATTTATTTCTTTGTATATTTTTTTATTGTCTGCTCTTGTAGGATTGAATATGATGTTCTGGAGCAAGTTCTCTTATAAATACATAGTTGTGCTCATATTATGAATCATGAGCTGATTCTATATCTCAAATCATAATTCAGACATAATAGCTAATAACAGGAAAATCATCTTCACATCTTATCCTAAGTCACCTTTAATTTGCAGGATATCTGATGTATATAAGAATACTGCGCTCGAAAAAAGCTATATCTGCACTCTTCAGAAAATCTGAAATAATCCCATACTAGTGAACGCCAATATCTTGGTAAAGATGTGAGCTTGGAGCAAACTGAAAATCTGAGATATCATAAAAACAGATTCATCCGTACAGAAAATCAAGAACTCGGACGATTTCAATTATGAGAATTACCTATTGCTGAAAAACATATACTGACAAGCAAATGTCATGCACGCTGAAATCATATGAAAAGATATCGCTTTTTTCGAAAGTTCCATACTTGATCTTAAAAATAAGATAACCGGAACGATCAATTGAATATATCCTTGAGACTCTGCAAAATTGCTTTCTTGAATATTCCTATGAACAAAAGCTGATTTTTCCTGAGAAACATGACAGAATTTTCAGAGAGCCTGATTATCTCATATTGTAGCAGTCAGCTGATTCAATATCACGATACTTATAGTATTTCTCAGTATCATATTCAGATTTCTTCCGGACTTGATGAGGGTTGCGATTACGGTATTCTGCGTGGCGATATTCATTGTGCTCGTATGAAATAATTCTTCCGCTCTGCGTGCAGCAATCATGTGAGTTCTGGCATTTCTAGCAATGAGCAGGTGACGGAAGGTTAATATATATTCTATAATGGTCCTGACGATAATGATATTCACCTTATTGAACCCGATGACACTCAATTATGATATATGATTCCATCTTTCTTTCTTAGCCTTGCTGTGACTTCTATGTTTTTCGGAGACTATGGCAAAAACTTTCTTTTTCCTGCCTGAAAAATTCTCAATAAGGGAATCTATAGCTACTACAATAGCGGTTCTCTTATTCACTTTACCTATAATGGTGGTTAATTTCTGAACGATATCGATAATATCTCCAATCTCTAATCTGCTTACGACTCCGGCAATTCCTCTCATAATGCTACTATGATTCATATCTATGATTGCCTATAATATAATACCTATAGTGTGAATTCTGATTTGATTCCTTAATTATTCGCTTCTTGAATATATACTGAAAGTAGCCCAATACCTTTGAGGATTGGACTACAGCGTAATAAATATAGATCTGGGAGCGGAAAGATATTATTTTTCAGTGATATACTATGTTTTTTTGCTCATGGCAGTACTTGAAATCAATTCGAGGACTAAGGCTAAGCTTCAATCTCCTCAAGATGCAGAGAGCGCAGTTTCTTAACCGCTTCTCCCAGAATGAATTCAGAATATAAGAATGCCTTTTCTTTGCTTATCATGATATTCAATCTGAAAAGGAAGAAGGTAAGGATGCTTGCGATATAATTGACAAGCAGATCTTTATTCTCAGAATTTTGGAGCAAAGATAAGAATTTTTTTGTGATTATTGAAGACGGATCAAAGGAAATTATAGAAATTATATCTTCAATCCATTCGTTTATCCTTCATTTTATTGCCGAATTGATATTCTTATCATTGAATTCTATGATTTCATCAGTCTTCAGATAGGCCAATCAAGACTTATAATCCTTTGCTGAATCAGCATCGTAAACTAGCTTGGTGTTTCCTGGCAGATAATTTGTCCTGATAATATAGACAGCCTCATCATAAACAAGAGAAAGGCCTCAAAGTATGAAGTTCGATGATATTCATTGTTTCAACAGATCTGAAATGAAGGGCAATAGTATATCATATTCCTTATTCCTGATAACATCGACTATTATCTGATAAAGGAAATCATTGTCCTTGGTCGCTTTCTTCTCATCCCTTCTGGTCGCTTTTATTCAAGCCATCGCCTTGGATGCCTTCTCTTTTTTTTCTTGGGCTTCCTTGGCGGTCTCCTGGGATTTTTCTCATCATCATTCGCTGATTTCTATGTCTTCCATGCTATCTAATCACATATTTTTTTGTTATAAATAGGAAATTTTATACAGAGTTCTTTTACATCCTCCTTCAGTCATTTGAGGATATCTTCATTGTCTTTATTATGAATTGCTTGATATACATAGAATGCTATCAGTTTCATCTCTTCCTCCTTCATTCATCTAGTTGTCACTGCCGGAGTTCATAATCTGATTCAAGATGGGTCTAGAGGCTTCCTGACATCATATGGAATCATATTCTTATTGCAAGATATTCCTATTTTTTCTAGCGCAATCTCAGCCTCTTTTCATGATATTCAAAAACTTGTATATACATCTACAAGCATCAAATGATTATCTGTTCATCCTGAAACTATCCTAAATCAATAAGAGCTTAAAGATTCGGACAGTTGTCTCGCATTGTCCACAATCTGTCTTGAATATGCTTTGAATTCATCCTGCTGAGCTTCTTTGAATGCCACTGCTTTCGCGGCAATAAGATTCTCATGGGGTCATCATTGAACTCATGGAAAGACTGCTCTAGCGATTGCCGGACCGAATGATTCCTTGCTCATAATTATGGCTCATCTCGGTCATCTCAAGGTTTTGTGGGTGGTTGTGGTAACTATATCACAATAAGGCACAGGGTTTTCCAGGACTCCTCATGCGATAAGTCATGCTATATGAGATATATCAGCCATCAATATCGATCCTGCATTATCTGCAATCTCTCTGAATCTCTTCCAATCCAAATTTCTGGAATATGCACTGAATCAAGCTATTATCATCTTGGGCTTATTTTCGATTGCGAGCCTCTCCACTTCATCCATATCGATCATCTCATTTCATTTATCAACCGTATATCAAATGATATTATAAAGGATTCAGGAAAAATTTAGAGGATGTCAATGGCTGAGATGTCAGCCTTGGTCCAAACTCATTCATAAGATTGTATCTCAAGGCTTCAGGACTCATAGGAATACTGCTAAATTAGCCGGTGAGCCGGACAGGGGCTGAACATTAATATATTCTGCCCCGAATATTTCTTTTGCCCTTTTTATGGCGAGATTCTCTATTTCATCGATATTGATTTGTCAGGCATAATATCTTTTTCAAGGATATCATTCACTGTATTTGTTAGTGAGTATGCTTCAGGCAGCTTCTAATACAGCCATCGAAGCATAGTTCTCAGAAGCGATGAGTTCTATCTCATTTTCTTGCCGCTTCTCTTCATTAAGGATATGAAGGTATAATTCCGGATCTGATAATGCTAGGTTTTTCATATATGATTATTTAGAATTGGCTCAAGAGGAAGTAATGCTATCCATCTTTTCTTTTTGCTCTAATTGTTTCAGCTGCTTGAAAAAATCCTTAGTCTTAGAGATATCTCAAGTTTCGATGAATTTTGCCATTATTTTTTTCGATTCTTCTAGCTGCCTGTCATATTTTTTTTCGTAATCCTCTTTTTCATAGCTTACTTCAAAATCAGGCTCTATTCATATTCAATCTATCAGATGGTCCAAAGGGGTATACCATTTAGCCACAGTCACCTTCATCTCGCTTCAATCACTCAGCACAAAAGGTTCCTGTACTGATCATTTACCATATGACTTTTCTCAGATCAATATAGAAAGATTGTAATCCTTCAGTGCTCATGCGGTAATTTCTGATGCAGAAGCCGAATTTCAATTTATAAGCACTACTATCGGTATTTTCTTATTATCATTTCCGTATGAGAAGTATGATCTATTATTAAGAGGATTCTTTTCTTTTGTAACTACAAGAACCTTATCTTTTTCAATAAAGTTAGACAATATGGACACGGCTGTTTCAAGATATCCTCCTCAATTATCCCTAAGATCTATTATCAATCATTTTATATTCTTGCTTTGAAGATCCTTTAAAGATTGTCTGAATTCATCTCAAGTCTTCTCTCAGAAAATCGACAGCATTATATAGCCGACATCATTATCGAGAACTTTCGAATCGACGGAAGGGATATTTATTTTTCTTCTGGTCACTTCTTTAACTATGATCTCTTTTTCTCATGCCCTTAATATTTCCAGTTTGACTGAAGTTCATGCGGGGCCTCTTATTTTTGAGACTGCATCGTTAACAGTCATATTCTTAAGCTCTATTCCATTTGCTTTCGTTATTATATCTCAATTCAATAATCATGCATCTTTTGCAGGAGACCCGGCGATTATCCTATCTATGGAAACCCCAAAATCATTTTTTTCTACAACGGCTCAGATTCATTCGAAGTCTCAGCTCAATGTCTCATTGAATTTTTTTGTCTCATCTATATCGAAGAATTCGGAATGCTTATCTTTAAGGGATCATACCAATCATTTTATCATTCAGTAGACAATATCCTTATCCGATAAATTTTTAAATCAATAATAATTAGCTGAAACTATATCATAAGCCTCATTGAATAGCTTAAGATCGATGTTTTTATCATTTTTGAAAACTTTGTTAAAATCTTGTAAGATATTTTGGCGCTTCTCATTATTGTATTGATCTGCAGTAATGCCTATAAAATCCCTTTGTCATGCAATATATCAGCAAAAAAAAGCAAATAATATAAAAACAATAGTAAATATATACTGTTTATTAAATTTATATGTCATGTAAATAATAATTAAGAAATTTCTCACATTCATAATAGGTTTTTTATTTAAAAAAACAAGTCAAATAATTATTTAAATTATAGGAAACAAATTGTTAAAAACTCTAAAAAAATGGCTTTATTAAAAGGATAAAACAGTGTTAAAAAAACAAGGATGTTAAAATATGAAAGCTTGAAATCCTTTTCCGATAAGGGGTATTATTTTAAAAACGATTCTATAATAATAAAAATACTTTGTAATATATATAATTTTATGTTATACTCATATTCAGAAAATCATTTAATGTAAAATAAAATGTTCTTAAGCTCAATTTTTAGGAAATATAAAGATAGGGAATATAGATTAGTTCTCATCAAGGATCTGATTAGCTGATTAGAAATAGACGATAACCAAAAAAATCTCTATCTGGATTCTTTAGAAGTCTTAGATGGTGAATCTTTGGAAAGATTCTACAACAAGCTTACATCAGTCATTGAAATCATTGAAGAAGATGAGAATAAGCTTTCTTTCCAAAAAAACAAGCAGGAAATCTATAAGTTGAATACTCAAGAACAGCAGGATAAAAGACAGGAACTCAATTCTTTTAATTTAATACTTGATAATATATAATATGTCAACCAAATTTGAAATTAATGAAGGTCACGATATTAAATCTTTTGAAAACCAAAGGCAATATGTCAGAGAACAAGCTAAAAGCAATACAGACTTTTTTGTTGGTTTTCTAAACACCTCACTCCCGATCGCAGAAAAAAGGACTATCGAAGCGGCAGCTAAAAATGATATTTGAAAATTAAAACAGGAATTGGCTTAATTTCAAGGCGAATAAATAAATAAACTTGATAATAATCATATAATTAGTAATCTAGGAGCATATATAAATATACAAAATAAATAATATTTATGGCTTTTTTTAAAGCGGTCTGTGCAAAAAATAATCAAAAGATTGAGTTGCTTGTGCAATTCGGTTCGATTGAGGAGGCACGCGAGAACTTACATAGGCAATGATATTCGATAATCGAGTTAAAAGAGACTTCTGGTAATACATTATGAGATACCGGGGTTTTTTA
This sequence comes from uncultured Candidatus Peribacteria bacterium, assembly GCA_964553745.1. Classification (GTDB taxonomy): domain Bacteria; phylum Patescibacteriota; class Gracilibacteria; order BD1-5; family UBA2023; genus STC-113. The sequence goes on from CAZKLD010000004.1 coordinate 34,515, forward strand.
TTTTGATATTTTGGCAGATTGAAAAGTAAAAACATGACAGATAAGCTCTAATGATATATTTAAAGCTTATGTCAAACTGGTAGATAATTTGCATTATGATGTCATTCATATTTATGATCAGAAAGATAGGGATGAAAAAGAGAAGATACTGATAACGCAGAAAGTAAAGAATTCCTATGATATATTCAAGTGAACTAAAGTAGAGCAAGATAGGAAAAATGAAGAGAAAAAAATAGAAGATAAGAAGCAGGAACATGTAAAATCACAATGAGAAAATCTCCCGGAATTTTTAAAGAAGGAATTGAATTTCTACTATGGCCTTATCGATAAGGTTCTCGAAAAAATAGATTTCATCCTTAATAATTTCAGGGAAAATCTATCAGAAGAGAAAAAAGAAAAGCTGAATGAACTCTATAATAAGCTGAAACAGGTTAAAAATATCACGAATGTAACCAAATTAAAGCTTATTTGAGAGATTGCGCTTGTGAAAATATGAGAATTGCAGGTGGAACTCTTGGAAGGGCATATTATAGATAATAAAAAATGAATATTAAGCGAGACTAATAAGCTCCTAAAATCATTCTGATCATCTAAGCAGGTTATTCTCCCAGAAGATGATATCCGGCTCAAATTAAACAAGATAATCAATGACCTGATCGATAATTTCAAAGATTTCATCAAAACCAATGCCAAGAAGGATAAAATAGATAAAAATTCTTGAAAATATTATGATATACTGCGCGAAAAAAATATCTATGAAAAAAAATTAAAGGAAGTCAATAAGGAAATCACAAAGAATTTTTTCAATAAGGAGAATAAAAAAAGGCTTGAATTGAAAAAGAAACTCATAAAACAGAATATAACCCTTTTATGAAACCGTATAAACAATAAAAAAATATCATATACAAAAACAATCAAAGGATTCAATTATTATAAAGATGTCATCATTTACCTACTGCAAAGGATAAGCGATACTATAATCTATTCACTTTTCATATATTCATTATTTTTTGTTTTTTTAAATATCTCATCAGTGTTATTTTGAAAGAATTTGGATATAAATTATGATTTCTTGTTGTATATTTCTCTTTTTGCATTCCTAGGATTCCTTTTGAAAATATCTAAAAATTTTATAATTCTTGCCTTTTGCACAATTATTTATATATTATTTTTCATATTTTTAGTAATAAATTTTTAATAAGTGTATATTTTCTTTTTGCTTATTAATCTAATATTTTCAATTATTTTCTATTTATTTTCTCATCTGATAGAAAGTATTTTTTTCCTTGCCACCTGAATTATAATGTTTTTTTATTTCAGTCCGCTATATTTCTGAAAGAAATCATCAAAACCTTCCCTATTATCAAAGATGAAGATATCTAAGGATACCCTCAAGAAGACTATTCCATTATTTCAAAGAACAGCCTACCTTATAGCGTTCTTAATCTTCTACATATCTCTCTATTGAATCTCATATAGTTTCTGATGAGATTTATTCCCTTATTTCATACTGATATTAAGCCTTCTCCTGATTCTTTTATTCTTCATACTCATCAAGAAGAAAAAGCCGGTCATACACATGATATACAGATCGAATTTCTTGGTTTTTTCTTTCCTTTATATTATTTTATTCACCAAAAAGCTAGTATATTCAGAGACGATAGACGATATTTTCATCATTAATTCAAGCTTATCTCTTTTTTGATTGGCGACAACGATAATATTTGACAATCTGATGGATAAGATAAAGAAAAACTGATATTATTCATATTTTTTGACTTATCTGAACATATTCCTGCTATTCTATATCAGATATTATTTTAAAATACCTTATGAGCTCTTATTCAGCTACCTTTTCTTCATATTATGAGTGTTCTATTTCGAATTCATAAGCAAAATAAGGATATTCAAGAAATTCGACCTGAATTCGAAATATTATTGATTATTCCTTAATTATATAGTCTGCATCATAGCTTTCAGCTACCTTTTCATATATCCGAATTTCTGGCATTTCGTGCTTATCCTTTTCTGAGGTTTGATATTCAACTATTCAGTACATGTAAGATATAAGAATTATATCTCATTAAGTGTAACTATTCTCAGTATAATTCTCTTGTACGTGAAGAATTTCATGCCTCTTGATCCTTCTGATTTTCTGATTTGCCTGATGATAATATATGTTCTTCCTTGAGTATTCGTAGGTTATAGCTTCATTTTTGACAATAAGCATGAATATGATAATTATTTCATACACTTTTCTGGAATAATATTCAGTCTGGTTTCTATAATTGCGTATTTTGTGATTTCACATGATTTCCAGATACTGCATATATCAATAATTTTCTTACTGCAGTCAATGTTACTGTTCGGAAGTTTCGCTAAATTAAAAGTAAAATAATATGCTGAGAAAGATATTAAACTTTTTCGGGAACATATTCCTTCTTCCTGATGAAGAAAAGAGGTATAAGAAGATTTTTATAGATAAGACTCAGCACTATCGGAATGAGCTCCAAGAAATTTATATCGATAAAGTCCTTGTTGCATGCGAATATGAGGAAAATATCAAAAACGATCTCAAAAAATTCAAATATGAGTATAATAAAAAATCCCTTGAAAAAATAGTATCTTGTTATGTTGAATTGTATCACAATTTCTCAGAATCAGGGAAGCCAGGCGATATTATAGTCACTTGAATCCCTCTTTTTACATTGAATCGGCTCCTAAGATGATATAATCAGACATATTTGATTTGAGAATCATTGGCTAAGAAAGTATGATTGGATTTTTGAAAACTTCTCTTAAAGCCGAAATATACCAAGAGACAAGCCAGATTAGACAAGAATAGGAGATTTTCGAATTTAAAACATTGTTTTAAAATTAATTATAAATATAATGTTTCAATTGTCTGAAAGACAATACTGCTTATAGATGATGTGATTTCCACATGAACCACATCAAATGAGGCAGCAAGAGTACTTAAGGAATCGTGAGCAAAGGAAATAATATGATTATTCCTAGCCACATGAAAATAATCTCTAATTTAGAACAAAGTGTCAGAATTATTGGAAGTAAGATGAGCAAAGACTCATAACCTGAAAAACGTATCCATAGACATACCGAAAAACAAGCTTGTAGTGATAACAGGGGTTTCATGATCCGGTAAGTCAAGCCTAGCATTCGATACTATATATGCCGAGTGACAAAGGAGATATCTTGAAAGCCTTTCTACATATGCGAGGATGATAATAAGCTCGATAAACGAAGACACGAAAGTTGAAGAGATAAGATGATTATCGCCTACGATAAGCATTAATCAGAAAACAGTCTCCTCAAATCCGAGGTCTACTGTCTGAACCATAACTGAGATATATGATTTTTATAGGCTCCTTTATGTCCATGTATGAATCCAGAGGTGTCCTAATCATCCTGAGATAATCTTGAAAAAAGATACTCTGAACGATGTTTTGTCTTATATTGAAGAGTTGCAGGATGATACGAAATATTACATATTGTCGCCAGTCGAAAAGAAATTCGAGTCAATAGACGATTTCAAGAGAGAAATATTAGAGTCAGGTTTTATCAGATATATGATAGACGATATGGTTTTTTCCATATGAGATGAGGTTAATATCAAATTCACAGATAAATCAAAGCTATATATTGTCGTAGATAGGCTTATTTCCAATAAAGATTCAAACAAGAATGAGAATTCATCAAGGAGAATCAAAGATTCTATAGAAGTCGCCTATAAGGGATGAAGATGACTTCTGATGATTTACGAGGTCGATTCAAAAAAATTCAAGATATTCTCTCAAGATGCCTTCTGTCCTATATGCCATTATAAATTAGAAAATCTCAGCCTGTCTAATTTCTCATTCAATTCGCATTATTGAGCTTGCCCTACATGTCATTGATTATGAATGCAGGTCGCCTTCCTTGAAGATAATATAATAAATCATAAGCTATCTTTGAATGAATGAGCGATTTTACCTTGGAGCCAGCATAAATACTATATACAGATTCTTAATGCTGTTTGCGATAAATATTCGATTGATTGCAATCTTCCCTATAATAAGCTTAATGAAAAAGAAAAAAGAATAGTCCTATATTGAGTCCCTGAGACATTTGATCTTGTCTATACTTTCGATGATGGCCAGAGCCATAATTATAAGACGAAGTATGAGTGAATAATTCCTAACCTAGAAAGGAAATATAAGGAATCAGATGCCCAGAGCGAGACTTCACTCAAAAGGATTTCACAGTATATGACAGAAATAGTCTGCTCTGACTGCAGAGGATATAGGCTCAAGAAAGAATATTTGAATGTCTTTGTCTGAGACAGGAATATCTGAGAGTTATCCAATCTCAATGTCAGACAATCTATGGAGTTTTTTGAGGGGCTTAATTTAACCGAAACACAAAAATCAATATCTAAGAACATTCTGAAGAACATAAAAGAAAGATTATCATTCTTGGCTGGAGTGGGATTGGATTATATCACAGTGGCAAGAAGGGCTAATACATTATCCTGATGAGAATCACAGAGGATCAGGCTCGCTACACAGATATGAACAAGGCTTGAATGAATAATCTATATCCTTGATGAACCTTCCATATGATTGCATCCCAGGGATAATAATATGCTAATAGATAACCTAAAGAAGCTGTCGCAAATATGAAATACTGTCATAGTTGTCGAACATGACGAAGATATAATGAGGGAATCAGACTACATAATCGATGTCTGACCATGAGCCTGAATACATTGATGAAATATTATATTCAAATGAACATTCGAAGAGATACTTAAAGATGCTAATTCCGAAACAGGCTTATATCTTTCCAATAAGAAGATGGTGACGCTGGAGAAGAAGCAGAGAAAGATTGCGTGATATCTTGAGATAATATGAGCCGAGGAGAATAATCTGAAAAATGTCGATGTTAAGATACCGCTATGACTCTTAAATGTTGTGACCTGAGTATCAGGATCTGGTAAATCAAGCCTTATCCTTGATATTTTATCGAACCATCTCCTCAACTCATTCTATTCATCTATACATCCAGTCTGAAAAGTCAAAGAAATAAAATGAGCTCACCAATTGGACAAGGTGATTATAATAGACCAATCCCCGATATGAAGGACTCCTCATTCGAATGTTGCAACATATACATGAGTCTTCACCCATATAAGAGAAGTATTCGCCAAGAGCCAAGAGGCAATCAAGAGATGATATTGACCATGAAGATTCAGCTTCAATACAAAATGAGGAAGATGTGAAATATGCGAATGAAGCTGAGTGAAGAAGATAGAGATGCACTTTCTGCCAGATGTCTATGTCGAATGCGAGAATTGCCACTGAACAAGATATAATCAGGAGACACTTGAAGTCAGATATAAATGAAAGACTATTTCAGAAGTTCTCGAAATGGATGTTGAGGAAGCTAGAGAATTCTTCTCAGCGCATCCGAAGATATTTAAGATCATAGATGTGCTTTACAGCGTTTGACTGTGATATATAAAAATATGACAATCCGCTCCGACTCTTTCCGGATGAGAATCCCAGAGGATAAAGCTCGCTTCAGAATTAGCCAAAAGATCGACATCCAAGACAATATATATACTTGATGAACCGACAACATGACTTCATTTCAATGATGTTCAGAAATTAGTGAATATCTTGGATTCGCTTGTCGACAAATGAAATACCGTCCTTGTTATCGAGCATAATCTTGATCTTATAGCCAATGCAGATTATATCATCGATATCTGACCGGAATGATGAGACAGATGATGAGAACTGATCTATGTCGGGAAATTAGAATGAATCATAAAAGAGAAGAGATCTTATACTTGAGAGGCACTGAGAAAATATTGGGAACATAAGAAAATCAGTTAAATAATTATGAAAGTAGCCTATATCATCCCTTGATTCAAATCAAATTGCCGCGAAATGTGATTCCAGGTAGTTTGAGACTTTTTTGAATCTAAATGAATAATGCCCGTATTTGTAGATATTAAATGGAAAAGGCAGACTATATCACAATATCTGGATCAATTCAATAGGCAGATACTTAACCCTGAGGACGAGATATATATCCTCTGATTCTCATATTGAGCGATCATAGCCCTTCTGTCCGCATCGAAATTGAACGTGAGGGAACTTTTCCTCTGCTCTTTATCGCCTTTTTTCAATGAGGATTATAAATACCTGAAGAAATGGTGGTTGAATTCAAATTGAAAAAGGCGAAATGAGGAATTTGAGAAACTATCTTTCGATGAGATTGCAAAGGATATAAATTGCAAGACGAACATCTTTTTCTGAGATAAGGAAGAGGAGGTTATAAAAAACAGGGCTTATTCCGCAAACCTGAAGATAAAGAATTCAACGATCTGTGAAGTGTATGATTCAAGACATAATATTAACGAAAGAAGATATCTGGAATCATTGGAAATAGCTATAGGCAATATAATTTAACATCTTTTTGTCATTCCTTTGACTTTACAGATAAAAACATATACTTGTCGAACTTTATGAAGCATCAAATATGATCAACATCTATAATCAGATTCACGAGAAGATAAAGGAGTCTAAGAATATCGCATTAGTATCGCATAAATTCCCTGACGGAGACACCCTGGGAAGCGTGACTGCCTTATATGAGACAATAATGACAAATTTTGAAATGAAGAATGTCGATATTGTCAATTTCGATTGAGTCGCTGAAAAGCTATCCTTCCTTCCTAATTCTGAGAAAATCATAAACAGATTCGATTATGAGAAATATGATCTTTGTATTTTCTTGGACATCGCAAATATAATCCTTGCCTGATATTGAGAGAAAAAGGACTTTCCAGTAAAATGCCTTATAAACATCGATCACCATGCTTCAAACATATCATATTGAGATATAAATCTTATCGAGACAAACAAGCCATCGACCACGACAGTGCTCTATGATTTTTTCGTTGCAATGGGATATGAGATGGATGAAAAGGTCGCAACAGCACTTCTTACGTGAATATATACCGACACATGAGCCTTCATATATTCTAATGTAAATCCTGAAACTTTTGAATCTTCTGCGGAATTACTGGAATTATGAGGCAATATAAATATAATAGCTTCTAATTTTTTCCTGAACAACACTTTTGCATTTGTGAAATTGCTTAAAATAGTACTTAAGAGGCTTAAGATCAATTGAGAAGGAGTCGGTTTCAGTTATTTGAAAAAAGAGGATATACTTGAATCGGGATGCAAATACGAGGAGATGGATTGAGTGGTATGGAGGATGAATGCCTTGGATAATGTAAAATATGTATGTTTCCTATATGAGAAATGATGACTAGTAAAAGGTTCACTCAGGACTACGAGAGATGATGTCGATCTTACCGTTTATGCAAAAAAATATAATTGATGATGACATAAGAAAGCCTGCTGATTCACATTGGAATGAAATATAGCCCTTACGGAATCAAACAAGGTATATGTAGAATGCATCGATAATTCAATAATTAATTTTTTCTAATGAAAGAAGATAATACAATACGACTTCAGAAATATCTCAGCCAGGCTGGGATCTGTTCAAGAAGAAAAGCTGAGGAATATATTTCAGCATGACAAGTTTTCATCAATGGTGAAAAGGCTGAAATATGACAAAGCGTAGACCCTGCCAAAGACAAAGTGACACTGGGCAAAAAGGTGGTCGAAGATAGTCAGGAGTATGTCTATTATAAGCTGAATAAGCCTTACTGAATAGTCACAACTTGCCGACAGGACGGGGAATCTTCCATCCTTGACGTTGTTGACATCCCGGAAAGGGTATTCCCTATCTGAAGGCTTGATAAGAATACGACTTGACTCATTATCCTTACAAACGATTGAAGATTGAGCAATTTTCTTATGCACCCCAGATATGAGCATGAAAAAGAATATGTCGTCCAAGTCTACTGAAAGATTGAAGATGAAGCACTGAGAGAAATGTCCGGATGAGTGTTCATCCTATGAAAAAAGACAAGAGATGCAGAAATCAAGAGGATGAACTCATGAATGTTCTCGATAATCCTGAAGGAATGAAAAAACAGACAGATCCGCAGGATGGTAGAAAAGGTCTGACATGAAGTAAAGAAGCTCAAGCGTATAAGGATTGAGAATATTGAGCTTGGCAATATGCAAGAATGACAATATGCCCGCCTGAACAGGACCGAACTCGATTGACTCAGTAAGAAATTAGGAATAAAGCTATAAAATCTATAATAAATTAAATTAAGGCCTTGTAAACAAATATTTGTTGACGAGGCCTCTTAATTATGCTATTATGACCAAAGTTTTCGCTGCTTGCGAATACGCCCTGATCATAAAGGAGGATTTGGTATCAAAAGCAAATCACATTTATCCGATAGATAAGAAAATTTAAATTCTTAATTTCAATCCATATGTATCCGTTAAAAACAAAATATCCGTATAATCCTGGAAATCTCGAAGCCACTTGAAATATATTCACGACGGTTTATCTATGAAATTATGTGCCTTGAAATTTTGACGAATGAGCCGGAAGTCATCTCTGAGTTGATATTATCCCTCAAATCAAGCACGATCCGATATTTGCCTGCATGAATTGAGTTGTCCAATTCGCCTGAACTTCAGACTCAAATTGACACTACATCATCCTCAGGCACCCTAATGCTCCAGATCCTAATAATCTCGCTGCTTCTACAGTGCTTTATAGCTGCCATCTGCATTTATCTGAACTTTTAGCCAAGACGTGAGATCAGGTTAAAGAATGAGATATAATATGAAAATCGGGAAATACATGAAATTCGACATGAGAGCATCTGCATTTCCAGATAGATACATGAAATGCCCCATTCCACCCTTACTGGCCATTCACCCTGAAAGAAGCGAACGAAGCTTGATTAGGTTTTTTTGAAGCTGTAAATGCCGGATTGGGAATAGAAAATGCAAGAAAATATACGATAGACCCGCTAGTCTATCTGGATAAGATTTCAAATATTCAGCGTCCTATAATAACGTCTGATCCTACTCCAAAAGCCGTTCCAGCCTTCTCGACAAAGAGCAGATATTTTACTGATGTGAGCGATAATGTCGAAGAAATCGATTACCTTGCTGAAAAATGAATAACAAAAGGTTACTGAGACAATACTTTCAGACCGAACTCAAACATCACAAGAGCCGAGTTGCTTGCCATGACATTCATCTTTGGCTGAATAAGGCCAGAATGAAGTATCTCTAAGTTCACGGATGTGGCTTCAACAGATTGGTTCTCACCTTATGTCACTGCCGCTGTGGCAAAATGATTCATAAGCTGATATCCTGACAACACTTTTAAACCGAACAATGCAGTCACAAGAGCCGAAGCAATTGCTATAGTCTTGAATATAGCAGTAGGAAAAAACAAAATACCAAGTGCGGCAGATTCCTTATATCAAGATGTGAAGACATCCGATTGGTTCTGCAGATATGCCAACTATGTTTCTGAGAACTGACTTCTCGATTCAATAGGGAAATTCTATCCTTCCGACAATCTGAAGAGATCGGATTTCGCCGTACTCCTGTATAACCTCAAATAATACTTGATAATAAGAAGAATAATAGCCTTTTCTCTTGAGAAAAGGCTATTATTTGCTTTTTGGATATTTTTGAATAAGATACGCCCACTTAAAATTAGAATTATGTCAAAAATCGCGATTCTACACCCTCATATCACAGTCAAATGATGAGCAGTGAAAACACTCTTAGAGATTGCAAATTATCTTAAGAGCATCTGAGATGATGTGACTTTCTATACTCTTGATCTCGATAGGAACAATTGTTTCCCGGAGATGACCAACGGTCTCAATATAAAAAATTTGAATGCAAGATGATACAGGAAGATATTCTGAATGATCAAGCTGGTTTTCCTCCTGAGGAAGACGGATATTGTGCTAGCCGGCAATTCCCCTATGCATTTCGTATGAGCACTGGCCAAAATTCTCCATCCTGGGATGAAAGTTGCATGGTTCCTGCAGAATCTGCCAGTGTATTACATGGATCAGAATAAATGAATCTATACCTCCATAAAGAAATCGCTCGAGAAGATGATTATAAGGTTCCTTGATCTGATCTTGGTTAATTCAAGCTTCATACAAAGCGAAGTGGCTAAGAATTTCGGCAAGAAAAGCGAAATCCTTTACCCCAGCATCGATGTGAATTTTTTCTCTAATGATCATCAGAGCCTGGAAGAGAATTATACCCTTTTCACTTATTCAAGACTAGTGAAATGAAAGAATGTGGAGCTTGCAATCAGGACATTCGCAGAACTTCAGAAGAGATATCCTGGGCTTAAGCTGCTGATATGAGGAGATTGAGAAGAAAAGGAAAGATTGCAGGAAATCGCTCAATTCTTCCCAGATGTCCAGTTCTTATGAGAAATCACACAAGAAGAAGCCAAGGCCCTCCTCCAGAGATGTACTGTTTTCCTTTTCACAAGCACGATCGACGCTTTCGGTTTGACCATATTGGAGGCAATGTCAATGGAAAAATCAATAGTATCGCTAGCTTGCGGATGAGCGATGGAACTAATCTGAAATTGAGAAAACTGATATCTTGCAAGAGATGAAGAGGAGTTCATAAAGTATGCTGATGAATTGCTCTCTGACCCGGAAAAACGTCAGAATATGTGAATAATATGAAGAAAATGGGCGATTGAACATTTTTCCCTGGAATCCATGTATAATAGGATCGATGAGTTATTCTAAGTCAAAACCAAGTTAATAGGACCGTTTATATCAGACTGAATATAGCGAATAAATCAAGTAAAAAGTGTGAAGAATCCGTGAAGACTGCCATTTTTCATTTGACTTATATATATATTCACTATAATTTGGACGCACTGGGGGAGTGTATTTTCACTTCTTCTTAGCTCGTTAACATATATTTTGAATTACACATTCTTGTGTATATTTGACGAGTTTTTTCCCTTCTTTTCTTTGTTTTAAATGACGAGAGGAGTGTTGCGGGTAAAGATTGGCCTCATAGAGGTCAATCTTCTACACAACCTCCTCTCGTTATGCCGACATAACGGAAGGTTAAAGCTTTGACCCTCCAAGATTTTATCTTTCTTGGAAGCGATTTACAGGGATGGTCTCCCCGTAGATCAAAACCCAAAACAATGTTTGTTTTAAAGGCATAGCCTAAGCGCATTCATTGTTCGTTTTTTGGAATAGGAGCAATCCTATCCTGCAAAAACAAAAATTTTTATTTCTTAACTTATAGTAATCCTATGAGTAATCTTTCTAAAAAAGTTACTTCTGCTATAAGTGTAGTTGCTATAGTTGCATCTGCGGTTGGTTCTTCAATCGTTGCTGCTGCTTCTGGTTTCCTACCTTATGCTGAAGCTTTGGCTACTGCCGGTTATATTCAATCTTCATCTAATGAAGCTGGATACAGACTAGCAGATACTGCATCAAGACAAGAAGTTGCTGGTACAGCAATCAAAATGAAACTTGGTACAGGTTCTACTGCACTTCCTGCAAATTATTCTTGTAAAGGATACTTTACTGATGTTTCTGCTACTACTCCAGCTAGCTGGTCATGTAGAGCTGCTGAATTAGCAGCTGACAACGGTATCGTTTCTCAAGCAAACGCTAAATTCCGCCCTACTGATAATATTACTAGAGCTGAAGCTCTTGCAATGGTATTGAAGGCTGCTGGAATGGAAATTCCTACTGTTACTACTTCATCATTCAATGATGTTACTATTGCTTGGCAAGTTAATGTAGCTGAAGCTGCACTTGCTAAGAAAATCATTTCTGCTAACGCAAGTTTCAGACCAAATGATTCTGTATCAAGAGGTGAACTATTTGTATTTGCTGCTAACGCTTTAGGTCTTAGTGTTGATGATTTCAACCTTGATGACATACTAAACGGTGGTGACACTTCAACTGGTACTACTTCAACTGGTACTACTTCAACTGGTACTACTACTGAAGTTAAAGCTGGTGATCTTAACATATCTCTAAATCCTGCTTCTCCTGCTGTTGGAACTCAAGTTCCTATGTCTGGAATAATCAGATTTGCAGTTGTTGATTTCAAGGCCGCTTCTTCTGATGTAACTCTTAGTTCAGTTGAACTTAAGAAAGCTGGTCTTTCTACAGTTTCTTCTTCTACTAAGGTATGGTTCGAAAAGAATGGTCTAAGACTATCTGGTAAAGCTTCTTTCACTTCTGAAGGTAACGCTATCGTTTCTTTCGCTCCATCTATAGTTATTAAAGCTGGTGCAACTGAATCTCTAGACCTTTACGTTCAATTGGCTGATAGTGTTGCTGGTACTGACTACCAATTCGTATCTGGAAACATCCTAAGCTCTGCTCAGAATGTTGCTGGTGCGTTCATGACTCCTGTTCTAAGGACTGCTAACTATACAGTTGCAACATTCAATGCTGCTGCTGCTTCTTCTGGTGCAGATTACAAAGCTTCAAACGATGTTATCGAACTTGGTGCTTTCAAAATCTCTGCAACTAAGACTGGTTCAGTTACTGAAACAAGAGACGAAAAATTCCAATCAGTTACTCTATACCAATCTGGTACAGCTAACTTAACAAATCTTTCTAATATCGTTCTAGTAAGAAACGGACAAGTTATCTCTTCTGGTGCAACTGTTGCTGGAAAAGCTCTTACTTTCGTTGTTAACGATATCATCAAAGACGGTGCTACTGCTACTTACTACATTAAAGCTAACATCAACAATGTAGAAAATCAAACTGATAGCTACCAATTCTACCTTAAGAATACATCTGATATCAGTGTAATCGAAGCTAATTCTGGTTTCCGCGCTAACGCTGATGCTACTACTGAGACTTCTAGATTCGTTGCTTCTCTTTACACTGTAAACGGAGGTGATGTTAAATTTGATAGAGACCCTTCTGTTGCTCTTTCTGCTAATTACGCTCCTGGAACTGATAATGTTGTTCTTATGCAAGGTACAATCACTGCTAAGAATGCTGTTACTCTTGAAGATCCAAGCCTAACTATCAGCAACCTAACAGGTACTGGTAATCTTTCTAACTACTTCAATACTCTTTACCTAACTGTTGGTAATTCAGTATTCTCTGCAACTGCTGCTGGTACTGGTGGTGCTTCTATTGTTTTCAATGGAACTACTACTATATCTGGTACTGCTCAAGTTAAACTTTACGGTACACTAAAGAGCACTACTAATATGCCTGATGCTACAATCAAATTCGGTGACTTGACTCTTGCTTCATTTACTGGAACAAATCAATACACTGCTAATCAAAACAATGTTACTTCTGCTGTAGGTTCTATTCCTGGTATCAGCGTTTCTGTTGCTAACACTTCTCTTAACGTTACTCGTAACGATGGGCTTGGTGATACTTCACTTGCTGCTGGTTCTAAATCAGTTGTACTTTACGGAGTTCAACTTTCTTCTACAAGAGGTAATCCTGTTAACGTAACTTCTGCTAGCTTCCAATTTACTGGATCTGGTACTACTGCAACTGGTTTTGTAAATAACGCTTACGCTACTCTATACGTAGATGGTGTTGCTGTTTCTTCTAAGACTGTTGATTCTACTAATTCAATCAAATTTGATGGAATCAGTGCTACTGTTAATCCTTCTAAAGCTGTTAATCTAGTTGTTAAGGCTGATTTCTCTGATAACTTCCAAGGTGGAACTATCAGGACTGCTATGACTGCTATAGCTGCTGTTGATTCTATCAGCTCTAAGGATATCGTTGTTTCTACTTTCCCAGCTGGTGCTATATTTACTGTTCAGGCTGCTAGCGCTACATTCGCTGCTTCTGACGCTAATCCACAAGCTAGCCTATTCTTGGCAGGAAGTACTAACAATAAACTATACGCTGTTAAAGTAACTGCTGCTAACGATAATGTTAATCTAAAGACTGTTGCCCTAACAGGTACTGGTCTTGGAGCTTTCGCTAACTTCAAACTTTACGATGCTGCTGGTGCTCTAGTTGCTAACTCTTCTTCTGAAAGCGCAACTGCTGTAACTTTTGATAACATTGACGCAACTAAATCTACTGTTGCTCAAGATAAATCAGTAAGTTACGTAGTTTCTGCTGATGCTAACACTAATACTGATGCTACTGGAATCCAATTGGTTCTTGGAAGTGCAGTAATCCGTGGAAGCAATGGTCTAGAGATCAACGCAACTACTACTTCTATCGCTTCTAACCTTCACGCTGTTGCTCAAAACACTGCTGTGATCGCTAAGGCTACTAACCCAAGTAAGGAACTTACAACTAGCGCTCTAAGATTCTCTGTTGCTGCTTCTGGTAAGAACTCTGTTACTATCTCTTCACTAAGTCTTTCTTCACTTCTTTCAGGTTACACTGGATCAACTGTAGTAAGCGTGTATAAGGATAGCATAAGCGCTTCTAACCTTGCATTTACAGGTACACTTGGATCTGCACAAACTCTACTTCCTACTGCAAACGCTAAAAACACTGTAGATGCTGGATCAACTGCTACATATATCGTAGCTATTGAAGGCACTATCATTGATGCTACTGCTCAACAAAGTTCTTGGACTATATCTTTGAATGATGTTGTATTCGGTACTGCAATCTCTGCTAAGAACTACTACAATGTTGGACAATTCCCAATTACTGAAGTTAAATAATTGAAATCTGATTTCACTTACTAGACTGAAGTTAAAAAAAATCCTCCCGATTCATCGGGAGGATTTTTTTGTGTAAAGATTGCAAAGATTGTGTGGAAGTATTGAGAAGCTTCTTGATATTTTCCGATTGTAGCTATAGTTGCTATTGCTGATACATGAAAATCAATACAAACAAGAATTGCTGGTGAGGCATCAGCCTGACGGAAATGTGCTCATGCTGAATCAGGGTAAGGCAAATATTGCCTAGTAAACAAATTTATTTTAGAAAGGTGCGAATATAGAAAAGAGCCTAGGACCTCAGGTCCTAGGCTCTTTTTGTTTCGTCGGTATGGATACTTAAGTGCTAAGCCCTAAAAGAAGTATTGCATCTGAAAAGAATTCGTATATAATGCTAAGTCCGATTCGGACATTTATCCATGCTGTGAAGGAGGAAAAAACAAAATGGCCCCGACTGATATGGATTGGATGAAAAAGAGGCAGAAGTCACTTAAGAGGATTTTGGCGAATCTCGATACTGAAGAGAGGGAGCTTGAAAAAAGGGGGATTCTATTTAAGGAAGAATTCAAGGAAGTACGTCAATCGATAAGGAAAATAACAGGAGCTATAGAAAAAAGGCAATAAATAAAGATAAAGACTAAGAGAAAGGAGGAGATAAAAAAACACCTCGTCATCTGACGAGGTGTTTTCCGAAGTTTATTCGATTATTCAGCTTCATATCAGTTCATCTCCGATATATGCGGCTAGAGTCTGGCCTGAGGCAATGGCGCGCTGATTATTTGCGAAATGCGCGCTTATTTGATTTTTTCCGATAGTTGATAGCCTGACACTCTGATCAGCTTGTCTATAGCGGATTTTTGAGGTACAATCTAGGGGAAGCTCATATTCCTTGCCTATCCAGTGCCAATTTCTCAGAAGAAGGCTATTTGAATACAATTCCAATTCAGATTCATTTCAGACAACAACTTCATTTCTCTCGACATCTTTCTTGACAACATAAAGTGCAGGTCATCATCCGAGCATTATTCATTTTCTCTGTCAGATTGTAAAATACCATGCTCAATTATGTTCGCCAAGCACGCGTCATGAAGTGTCGATAATGTTTCATTTTTTTGTCGGGATTTTCTTTTCAAGGAACTTATGCATATCCACTTTCCCTACGAAACAGATTCATTGGGAATCCTTCCTTTTCGCATTGGGCAGATTTATCTCTTCTGCAATCCTGCGCACTTCTGGCTTCTCTAAGCCTCAAATCGGGAATAGGGATTTTGATAATTGATATTGATTCAATCAGGCTAAGAAATACGATTGGTCCTTATTCGGGTCAATTCACTTAAGAAGATGGTATTCTCCGCCTCTGTCTTCTATCTTCGCATAATGTCCAGTTGCAATGCAGTCGAATCATAGTTTCATCGCTTTCTCGAGGAAAAGCTTAAATTTGATTTCGGAATTGCAGAGTATATCCGGATTTGGAGTGATTCATGATTTGTATCATTCATAGATATATTCCACAACTTTTGCATTATATTCCTCACGGAAATCAAAGATTATGAATTCTTTTATTCATAGGTGCTGAGCGACTTTTATAGCCTCATCCCTGTCCTCTCTGGTAGGGCAGTCCTCTTCAGCTGAGACGTAATTCTTCATGAATCATGCCACAACCTCATAACCATCTTTCTGCAGAAGATAGGCACTAACGGCACTATCCACTCAACCCGAAAGTCAAACTAATACTCTCTTTTTCATAATATTATCTTAATAAGTTTTTTTGAATTTTTGTCTTCCATAATTGTCCATAATGTCTGACATTATTGTATCTCTCCCCATGAATCAATGCGTTTTATATAAGGATGATCAATT
Organism: uncultured Candidatus Peribacteria bacterium; assembly: GCA_964553745.1. Taxonomy (GTDB): domain Bacteria; phylum Patescibacteriota; class Gracilibacteria; order BD1-5; family UBA2023; genus STC-113. The sequence goes on from CAZKLD010000004.1 coordinate 51,033, forward strand.
GTGTGATGTTTGTTCCAAGGTTTCGTGAACAGGTAGCTTTTTATTCAGTTTTCAGCCAGTTCAATCACATTCTCAGCGTTATCTTCAATCATAAGGCCAATTCAATGCTGCTTGCAAATTACAGACTTCTTGATATGGGCTCATTTTAAACCGCCGGTAAAATGGATTCAGGAGAAATCTATATCCGGAAACCTCAAATTCAGCCAATTCTGGGTATAATCCCTTAATGATTCGTTTCTAGCGGTGATCAGCGTAAGCTCATATCATTCTTGCAACAGCCTCCTCAGTCCATCGCTGCTTCATTCGATTATTTCCATTTGTTTTCCTATATGAGAAGAAGAGAAGTCTATCCATAAAGAATAAACACCATCCTCATCTATATTTTTTGATCTGAATGCATCCAGCTCATGTGCCCTGTAATTAGTGAATTCATCATAATGCATATCGATTTCATGGCATTCCTTGAGAAACTCTAAAAAGCTCCTGACAGTCAGGCTTAGTACATCGTCTATGTCTATTGCAATCTTTTTGTTTGCGAGTCACTTTAACATGCTATTTTATCTCTAATATCTCATCTCAGATATGCTCTTTGATTTTTTCTATGAACAGATCCTCGAGAGGCGTTTTAAGGTTCTTTATCTTATCTTCAGCAATGAGATGTCATTTATTTATTATCGCAAACCTGTCGCATATGGATTCTACGTCTGATAGGATGTGGGTATTGAAAAACACTGTCGTTCAGTTTTTCTTAAGATCAAGGATCAGATCTTTTACCATTTTCCTTCACAGCGGGTCAAGTCAGCTCATCGGCTCGTCCAAGAAAACTATTTTAGGGTCATTCAATATGGCTTGGGCAAGTCATATTCTCTGAAGCATTCATTTAGAATATTTTGCAAGAAGCTTTTTTCCGGAATCTCTTAGTCCGACTTTGTCCAGAAGCTCATTTATCTTATCATCCATCTCTGAAGCCGGGATATTGAAGAATCAAGCATTGAATTTCAGAAATTCATATCAGGTCAGGTATTTGTAAAGATAAGTGTTCTCTGGCATGAACCCGATCTGGGCTTTTATGCTGTTGTCCAGTTTGTCGCTTCAGAGAATCTCTATAGAACCGCTTTCAGGATTTATAAGTCAAAGTATGCATTTCATCGTAGTTGTCTTACCTGCTCAGTTTGGCCCAAGGAATCAGAAGACCTCCCCCTCTTTTATATCAAGCGAAACATTGAATAATATCTGTTTGCCATCGAGGTATTTGCATACGTCGGTAATGAGTAGTACGCTCTCTTTTTCCATATTTGAATATAATTAAAAAACGCGTCGAATTATAGCTAAATTTCTCTTTTTTGCAACATAAATTCAAAAATAGAGTTCATATTGACAATATCTTAAAAAGTTTTATAAATTACCCAATTAACTTTTTCCTATGAAAATAGACCAGTCTCTAGCCGAATTGATAATGGATGTGCATGAAATGACGCCTATTGAGGGCATAAACCGGTGCATGTGAAGCGATTATTCCTCTGAAAAGAATCTGAAATTCGTTGCGAATGCTGTCCAGGCAAAGATAAGGGACCTTATCCTGACAAAGACTATATACGATAGGTATCCTCGAGACAGCATAAGAATGATGCTAGAGAATAAGCTGAAAGTGAGCGTGAATCTCTGAAATTTCTGCCTGCATGAATGCTGGCATTGTGCTATAGATTGAGATAGGAAATGAACAGCATTAGGAATCAGTTCCTTCAGACTGCTAATAGAAAAATATTCAAGAGAACTTAAGTATGTGAATTCATTCTTTTTCACAGGGTGAGAACTCCTGGACAGAAAGGACTTTCCTGAAATTATCGAAGAAGTTCTCAAAAGATGAATAAGCCGCATAAAGTTCGTTTCCCGCTCTTGACTGGCTTTCCAGCCAAGGAATGTAAGGGCGATCGTGGCTCTTAAAGAAAAATATCCTGATTTCGAACTCGATTTGACTCTATCGATGGATAATTATTCAGACACCAACAACCAGAAAGCCAATAAATATCTCGACAGGCTGACGGAGCTTGTTTCAATGCAATTCGAGACATTCAAGAAAGACAAGATCGACCTGATCTCGACAATCCCTTTCGATGATGCTGAGGAAGCGGATAAACAATTCAAAATGATAATAAGGAAGATAAACAGGCTCTGAAACAGGGTTGTGAAAGCCTGATTTGTCTTTAAAGGGCATGAGCTCGTTGATTGATATGATAATTTCAAATTTGAGAAAGATTGAAGGAAATTCGAGATTTCTGCAGTCTATCAGATGCTGGTATGACGATCTGATAAGTCCAAAGATATCAAATGATCATGAAAACTGTTGAGCCGCGAAGATGCTTGCAAATATCTCTATTTTTCAGAGAACTCGACTTTTTATGCAGACGAAGCAATGAATTTGAACTACTGCTCCCATATCGCTCATTGATTCGAGGGCGGGAATTGAATCATAAACCTTATGGACAGCCCCAAATCAAAGGTCATAATGATGTTTCTTCACACTCGTCAGAGATTCTACAGGCTCTTGACTTATGATGAGATTGTAGATTATGTCCTCAATCCAGAAAATAAGCATCTGTGTTCAAAATTGAGGCAAGAATTATCAATAATCAAGAAATAATGAAGACCGACAACGCTCATATACCATCATCTCTGAAATTCATGATGGAAGTTCCGGAATGAAAGAGGTATATTGAAGAGAATTTCAGGTTCTGATCTGACATCGGATTTATAAATTGAATATCTTGAGAGGATTTGGTCTGAAAGCTGGAAATGGAAAAAAGCCCGAGATTGCTCGATCTGGTTTCTAAGAATTTTCTGATCAAGAAAATCCTGGAAAGCCCTGATCTCGACCACCTGCTCCTTGCGTTATCCCAGAAATTCAAAATAGTAAATCTGTTCATTAGTACCTGAAACAAATGCAAGCATGACTGTAAGGATTATTGTGTGCTAAAATGAAATCCCAATTGACAAAGCATTGATTTCAGCAAATATGTCGCATTCCTTGATAAATATTCTTCACTCCTTGAAAATATAGGATCGCTCCACCTCGTATGACAGGAATTTCTGCTTATGGACAGATTTGAGGATTATCTCGAAGAAGCCTTGAAAAGAGGAATCACCACTTTCTGAATCGTAACCCGCTGAGCCTGAAGCGAAGAAAACAATGACTCAGCCCTTGCAAAAATAGCCCAACTGAAAAAAATTCATCCGCAATTCAAAATGTATCTGACGACATCATTGGACAGATATTCGACACTGAATGCCAAAGACCACAATGCGATGATCAAAAACCTCTACAAGATAATAAAGATGCATCTGTATCTCTTCTGAGAGAAGTCTATCCGCATCCAATCCACCGGTTCGGTATCAAGGGATAATTGATTCCCTGAAATAAGGCATTCTGATATGGAAGATATAACAGATGACATGAATGCGATACTCTCTCTTCTGGAAAATGATTGAATAATGCATGCTGACACCGAAATCAAACCAGGCATGACCGTCATTACAATGAATGACGGCAAGATTATAGAGCTGACTCTAAATAGGCGAAAGAATGTATATGATGAACCGAGGCTGAATGACGTTGCAATGAGCAGGGATGAATCATGAGGCACGAAATGCGAGATGATCGACAATCCTTTCCATATATACCTAGATAAGGATTTCAATCTCCTCACCTGCATGTGATTCCACGATATGTATTACAGGAAAAAATGAACCCTTACGAATGTGCTGTCAACTTCAAATGAAGATGTGCTGAGGGTGCTCATGGAAACTAGAAAAAGGGCTTTCAATTCCCTTTCCTATGTAGAGCTTGCCGAATACTTCCGAAATCCGAAAGATATCTATATCTGCGATAAGATTTAACTTGATTTCATATTCATAAAGGATATACTATCTTTTGCAAACCGATTAAGTTTGGAATGCATTTAATTATAATCCAAATATAAAACATGTGCGACAACTGCGAAAATAATTACCAGAAATTAGTGTCCATAGACGCTGATGCCCCTAGATTCGATCTTCCTGCCTATGATCCCCTCAAGGATGAGGAGACTGGGGTTGTGCTAGAGGATCTTAAATGAAAATGGACAGTGCTTTTTTACTATCCGGCTGACTTCACCTTCGTATGCCCTACGGAACTGAAGGATATGATGGACTCTAAATCCGAGTTCGACGAACTAGGAGTCACTGTGCTTGCCGCTTCGACAGACACTCAATTCTCACATAGGGCTTGGGTTAAGAATGAGAAGCTCATGAGTGGATTTCCGTATCTGATGCTTGCCGACCATGCCCTATGAGTGGCTGAATCATATAATGTCCTCGACTACAAGACTTGAATAGCTGCAAGAGGAACTTTCATAATCGATCCGGATCTCGTATGCAGATGAATCGAGATAACTTCGTGACCTCTGTGAAGGAATAGCGATGAGTTGATCAGAAAGATAAAGGCGCTCCAATATATGAGGGCTCATCCAGGAACTGCTTGCCCTGCAAAATGGGTATTATGAGCAAAAACCCTTACTCCGTCGATGAAAATCTCAGGAGAAGTTGCGGACGCTCTCAATTAGAAGGAAAAATAATATTTGGCCCGAATTCTTTATGAATTCGGGCTTTTATATTGCGCTTTGACTTTTCGGCCTTTTTCCATACAATTCACAAGCTAATAATTAAAATTGAAATATGTTAGGAAGAGTAATGATTGTCGGTAGGCCGAATGTGGGTAAATCAAGCTTATTTAATGCCATTTCAGGGCATAGGATAGCGATAGTTTCAGACATTGAAAATACAACAAGGGATATCATAGAATATCTGCAAAACGATGAAGATAACGAGATAAGCTATATAATCGCCGATTCCGGATGATTGACCAGCGGTTCGAGTGACGAGATACTTAATGATGTCCGGAAAAGGGTTCAGGATTCAATCGAAAAATCCGATCTGATAATTTTTGTCACGGAATGCGATAAGATAACTGATCTGGATGAGGCTATCACAAAGATCCTGAGAAAGTCATGAAAAGACGTGATAGTGGTCTGAAATAAGGCTGACAACCAGAATAAAGTTTCAGAATCATATGAGATGTACAGTCTCGGTTTTGAGGATGTCATTTTTGCGAGCGTGTCACACAGAAGATGAATCTCAGAATTGAGAGAGACGATTGCAGCAAAGCTCAAGAAAAGATGATTTGACACCAAAGAGGAGAAATACGATGATTCATATATCAAATTGGCGATTGTCGGTAGGCCGAATGTCGGCAAGTCCAGCATCATCAATGCAGTTACATGAGAGAATAAAGTCATGGTCAGGGACATGCCGGGAACCACAAGAGACGCTGTCGACACGCTTTTTGACTATAATGACAAGAAATTCGTGCTAATAGACACCGCATGAATAAGAAGGGCATGAAAGATCTGAGTCGGAAATATAGAGGATTGGAGTGTGATGAGAAGTGAGATCTCCATTACAAGGGCAGATATTGTTGCTGTTGTCATGGACTGATTCGATGGAATCACTGCAGGAGACCAGCATATAGTTGAGAAAGCTCTAGAAGAGAAGAAATGAATAATTCTCGTTGTGAATAAATGGGATAAAGTTTTGGCAAAGCCAGGCATCGACAAAGACAAAATGATGGACGAATACATGCATTACTTAAAGCAGAAATTTGAATTCTTGGCTTACGCTTCGCCTATATTCACTTCTGCAGTCACAGGTAAGAGGCTTGAGGAGATATTGGAATCTGCAATTAAAATCAAAGAAGAAAGACAAAAAAGAGTCAAGACGTCCGTATTCAATTCCTTCATCGAGCAGATCGTCTATAAGCATCCGCCTACTTGAAACAAGAAATCCCACAAACCGAAGATATACTACGGTTCTCAAGTAGACATCAATCCTCCTAGATTCTTGATTTCTGTCAATTCTCCGAGTCATTTCCACTTTTCGTATACCAGATATATCGAAAACAAGATAAGGGAATTCTTCGGATTCTGGTGAACGCCGATTGAGATCGAGCTCAAATGAAGGGAAAGCATCTACAAGAAATCTGCAAAGAAAAATATCGTTTCAAAAATAACCTAATCCTCTTTACATTTTTGAAAATTTTATAGAATCTGTTATCGAATAAGTCTTAATAAATACATTATGCTAAACATTGCAATCAATACATTCCGTGAATTGGCCAGAAACAAAATACTCTATCTTATCCTGTTCTTCTGAGTCCTGCTTATAATATTCTCGCTTGCACTTGCGTCTCTTTCCATGTGACAGACAGATAAGATCATAATCGATTTCTGATTGGCGATGATCGAGATGTTCTGATTGGTTTCTGTAATATTCATCGGAAGTCAGCTCATATTCAAGGAGATAGAATGAAAGACCATATATCTGATACTTTCAAAGCCTATTTCAAGATATCAATTCATCCTAGGCAAGTTCATTTGATTTGCCATGATCCTAGCTTGTATAATATTCTTCCAGTCAGTAATATTCTGAGCGCTCCTCGTATACTCGAAGACGGCTTTTGTTTACCTCATACCAGTATCTATCGTATTCATCTACCTTAAGCTTCTTGTACTTTTTGCAATCATACTTTTCTTCTCGACATTCATCTCGTCCATATTGTCCATTGTCTTGACCATGCTTGTCTATGTGATTTCGCATTCTCTCACTTCAATAATAGATATGGCTGTTCATGCCAAGAGCATGGCACTGCTCAATATCGGCAAGGTCCTGTATATAGTCTTCCCTAATTTCGAATGACTGAATATTAAAAATTTGATATTATCTCCTGTCATCATAGACTTTAAATATATTTCCCTAAACTCTCTCTACGCAGTTACCTATCTCGTTCTGATTCTCGGGTTCACTATAATCATATTTAACAGGAAGACATTTGAAAACTAGCATAGACTCTGTCGAGTTCTTCTATCGGAAATTTTACTATAACAGGCATACTCTGACTCCCAGATTAGAGACAGAGAGTCTTGTAAGGTCCGCCTTGAATATCATCCAAAATGAACAAATAGACGCCGTTATGGATGTCTGAACCTGAAGCGCGATAATTTGAATATCCATAGAGAAGGAATCAGGGATCGACCATGTCTATTGACTAGAAAAAAGTGCCTCCGCATCAAAAGTGGCAAGATCGAATATCGCTCTGCACGATTCGAAAATGAAGCTCATTAAATCTGATTTACTGAGTCATTTTTTTAAGGAAAAGGAACTTTATGATTTCAAGGGGAAGAATGTGCTTTTTGTTGCAAATCTCCCCTATATAAAAAATGAAGATTGGATAAATATGAGCGAAGACACCGTTTCTGAGCCCAAGATGGCGCTTTTCTGATGACCGATATCCGGCTTTGAGCTATATGAAAAATTCTTCAGACAGCTCTTCAGGTTTAAAGATTGCTTCTGAATTCAGAAGATATTTTCTATTTCGGAGATATGATTCGATCAGAAGGATGTGGCACAGGACTACTTCAAGAAGATATGATTGGAAGTAGCATTCCTCAAGGATTTGAGGTGAATCGATAGATTTATAAACATAGAGATTTAAAATGGCATTCAAATTGGACATTTCCTGACATACGAGCACACTCATGATTACCTCAGTCATCTATAAGAAGCTCAGTGACCTTTTGGCTTCAAAAGGCAAAAAAGAGCTTTTTTCATTCATCAAATCGGTAAAAATAAGAGGAGCTGCAATGTCGATAAAGACTGAAAAACCCATTGTGAACTCGGAACTCCAGCTCTACAAGTCGGAAATCGAAGATATCCTCATCAGTGTCTCTGCAACTTTCTGAATAAGGCTTCAAGAAGCTAAAATCACCTTCAAATAACTTTCTTCGCCATGAAAAAGCTATCGGTCTTATTGATTGCCCTACTGCTGCTACTGAACTCCTGCAGCAATGAATATATCGAGTATCACAGTGCCCAGCTATATGGTCATAACTCTGAAAAGACGGTATCGAAGAATGATTTCTTTTTCAATGTTGAAAATGTTCAATACAGGGAATTTGAAATGAGCATGACTCCAGACAAGAAGCTCCTGGATGTACTTATATCGAAAATAGACAATGCAAAAAAACGAATCTATCTTGAGGTCTATATCTTAACTGAAAAAAGGATTATAAAAGCTCTTAAGGATGCTAAATCAAGGTGACTGGACGTTAAGGTCATCCTTGAAAAGAATGTTTACTGAGCATGAAACATCAATAGAAAATCGTCAGATACGCTAACTTCCTCTTGAGTATCTGTAACTTTTGCAAATAATTGAAATTACAGGTTCACTCACACTAAGCTATTCCTGATCGATGATGAATATGTGATTTCGACATGAAATATGTCATTCTCGACATTCTCGACCAATATGGAAATAATGCTTTTCGGAAAAGATAAGAAAGACTTATCGATATTGGAAGAGGTTATAGATAAGGATATAGATTGAGAAAAATTCGTAAAGTGCGACGATTCGCTTGGCATATCTCCTTCCTGCCCAAGGTCTCAATTCATGAATTCTCTAACTTCAGCAAAAAAATCGATATATATCTATGCTGAGACTTTCGATGATCCGGCTATCGAGGCCCTCCTGATACAGAAGGATAAGGAGTGAGTTGATGTCAGGGTGCTCTTGGGCGATGTCAAAAAAATCAAATCCAACTCAGCTCCGCTTACCCGCCTGAAGAGCTCTTGAATAAATATAATCGCACCGAAAAAACCATACATTCATGCAAAAGTTTTCATAATAGACTGAAAGTTCGCATATGTCTGAAGCATCAATTTCTCGACGAATTCAATTGAAAATAACAGAGAGATATGAATAATCTTCAAAAATGACTCCATTATAGGCAAATTGCAAAATGAATTCCTAACAAATTTTTCAAATAAGCAATAGCATTAGTATTGAGATTTAATTTTTTCATAGTATAATAAATCAATAGCCATAATATCGATACTCGTGAAAAAAGCATTGTTCATTTTTTTTGTAATTGTCTTGTCTTGAATTACAATAGCAGGAACTGTCAAGACATACAAGGATAATGAAACTGAATCGCATAAAGAAGAAATGAAAGAGTTCCTGTCTTCGGAGTTGGGCATTTTTTACTATGACCCAAAGAAAAAAGATTTCTCTTCAAAAACAAGAAATTCAATATTCTCGCATTACAGGTTCAGTCCCATAGATTGAGTCTATTTCACGTCCGCATGATCAAAGAAGCCAATTAGCCTTAAGAAAAACGGAAACACGACAATAATTACCATTTCGGAAGGAGAGTATGTGTTTGAGCTTAATGACATTTTTGAGAAATATGAGGTTCATGCTGAGGATTTCAACATATCACAATTGGGTAAGTGAATGTTCTATGTAAACAATGTAAAATGAAATTACAGGATATATTCCTTCAATTCCCTATTGAGATTGGACCTGCTCTCAAAGCCCAAGACTAAAGTGACTTTCGACCTCTTTCCGTCATTGCTTTTCAAGTACAACCCAGAATACAATAAGAATCTGATATCTCTAGAGTTTGATCCGCAAACCAAGAAGAATGTTGAAAAATCTGCAGATGTCCTGAGGATTTCCCAGATTGATCCGATAATCTATGTTGACTCGAAAGGTAAGAAATTCTACTCTCAAGTAATGGATAATCCAGCTGAAGATAATCTTATCAAAATCGCAATATCTGACATTAACTTAAAATTCCAGAAATACTGACAGCTTCTCGATATGCTAGTCAATATGGATATCAAGGATATTCCCTGAGCCGCTCTTTCCAAAGATTATTCCTCTTTCTTCCAGAACCAGACAAAAAAAGCAATTTACCTCAAGAACAGCATCGCAAAAAACTTTGTAAGCTTCCTCAAGAACAGCTGAGATAAAAACAAGGTTACTGAGATCGAAAGCAACATAACAGCCATCGAGGATTCTCTTTCTCAGATGCAGGAAGTCTCAGACGTGCTGTACAATGAGTGAACCGATATCATCAAGAACTATTATTATATATCTTATTTCGGTAATATCCTCGGAAATATAGACAGCATTGATTTCAGGCAAGGATGAGTCGGCGCATGAATGAAGAGGATATTCAAAGATAAGATTGCCGGAGAGGATTATTTCTGAGAACTTTCAGATCTATTTTTCACATATCAATTTTCTGAAGCGAATAAGGATGTCATTGATTCATGAATAGATGTATACTTGGGAGGACTTATGGAGAACAAGGTGCTTAAGGGTTCAGACTTCCTCAACTTCTCATTCTTCCTTACCCAATATTCCCTTTCGGAAGACAGGATTTCAAAAAGCTCACTGAATATAGTCAAATACCTTATCGATATGTCCAACAGTTTCTATCTGACCATAAGGGATTCCGATAAGGTCAAGGAGGGAGAGAAAAAATTCTCAACTCTTTCCGTCCAATTCTATAGCCTCACAAAGATCATAAAAAAACTGAATAATTCCATAATTTCCAATTTTTTCGAAAAGAAGCCGGATAATTCTGTCCAGCTGAAAGCTGAGTATTCCCAGGAATTCTGAGACACTGTCCAGGCCACCATCTCAAAAGACATCACTCAATGACTCTCTTCTCTATATTCCCAATGAATAAAGGATATGCAGAATAAGAAACCCGAGTTCATGAAATATCTGACTCAGCAGAAGGTCAGCAGCTCATCAACAAAGAACAATTACACACTTCTTGAGGAACAGTACGCAAAGCTCCATTATATAAGCGAAGAAGTTCTGGCAAACTATAATTCTTGGTCAAAGAAGCAAAATCTGAAGAAAGAATTCCGGGATGCCAAGGAAGTGATATATGAGGAGTCGGTGGTCATGAATAAAGCGGAACTGCTGGCGTATCTTTCTAATTTCAATTGAACCGACGTCTCCAGCCTAAAACTGCTGAATGAGAATTCGCTCATGAAGGATTGATTCTATAACGCGAGCATAAATGTAAATAATTCCGTAGTCGAATTCAAGCTTTATCCAGAAGGCCATAAGCTTAGCAATATATCGATAACCGATCCTAATACCTGAAATAAGAAAAGCTATCAGACATCAATCGTACTCGATGATAAGGAAGAGCTTTATAGGGATCTCTACTCTGCCGCATCGACAGAATCAAATAAAAGAAAATATGATTTCAAGAATTTTCTGGAAAATATATTGAATCTTTGATATGAAAGCTCAGATGTGACATGAGAAAATGACGATACCGAAATCAAGCCTGTCGAATCGAACTATATTAGCCTATTCAAGCAGAATAAGCTTATCGACTGAGACTTCACATTCATAAAAAAATTCATTTCCATACCTTTCTCCTCTATCAACGTAACTATTGTCAATGAGGAATATGTGATTACGATAAAAGGTGCAGAAAAGACATTTACCACTGATTGAAGATCGTTCTCAATCAAACTGGATTGCTCTTATAACTTCGTATCAAAGAAATTCGAGGATATACGTTTTTATGTAATGAGAGAGAGCGGAACATGAGCTGACCCCTATGAATTATGAGGCAACGAAGTGACAGTCAGCCCATCAGTCATCTGACTAAAGGAATTTTCAACAAAACTCAATCTGGCCGAATATCTGGAAGTGCTCGTCCAGAATTACATCCAATGAGCAACTAATATGAAAGTCGACTTGAATTCTTCAAAAGTTTATATAGACTCTAAAAGCTTTCCAGTAAATGAGTAGCATTTTTATCGTATTTAAATCTAATTCCTAAAATGAAATCCAAAAAAATAATCACATGGATTGCTGTAATAGCAATAATCCTATCCTTTTTAGCCCCTCTTCTGACATTCTTCTTCGAATCGCCAGCAGATAATCAAACAACATCTCAATCATCAAATTAATTATGTCTTTTGAAAAACTATACAAAGTATTATTGGTAATACTCCCGTTTCATGTTATCCTAAGCGTTTTTTTCGAATATAAGGTCTGATTGAACGGATTTTGAATCTATAAGGAAATCCTAGTCATGCTTTTGGCGGGAATGCTCTTATTTGAATTCAAAAAGCTTAAAAAAATCCCAAAACTCGATATTTTGGATTATTTGATACTCGGCTATTTCTGATACATGATTCTCATCACTTTGGTGAATTTTTCTTGAATAAAGTCGTTTATATACGGAGGGAGATATGATTTTGAATTTCTCCTCATTTTCCTTATAACCAAACATTGAGGATTTCTCCTTAAGGATAAGCTGTCTTCATATCTGAAGATTTTCCTTATAAGCTGATGAGCCGCAATCATCACTTGAATGCTGGTCAGATTCGTATTCTGAGAATCCATATTGGTCAACTTCGGGTTTTCTCCTAAGATCAGCTCATGGAGCTTTGATCAATGAGTTCCCATCTATCATTGAATAGAATGAGCGAATGTGAGAAGATTCCAATGAATCTTCGATTGACCTAATCAAGCCGCCTTTTTCCTTACTATCTATTCAGGATTGCTATTTCATTACCTGAAAAACAAGAAAGACATGCAATTTTACCTTTATTCTGCGCTTCTGGTGATATTCGGACTGGTATTCCTGACGTATTCGAGAAGCTCTCTTCTTTGAATAATCGCATGACTATGATTGGTGCTCATGCTTAACATGAAGACAATATTCAAGAAATATAAGACACAATCTGTCACTGCGCTTGTCCTGATGATTATGCTCGGAGGGATATTCTATATGAGATATTGATGAGTGATGCACAATATCGTATTGAGAGCAGGATCTTCAAAATGACATTCTGAAAGGATGATCATATGATTCAAGCAATTCATTGCACATCCGCTAGGACAAGGATTGGCATCAAGCTGACCATGATACAGGCTGGCACATGACACTGCAGGGGCCGATGAGAAGAATTTTATCCCTGAAAGCTGGTATATTCAACAATTAGTCGAATGATGAATAATAGGATTTGCGCTATTCGCCCTCATAATGGCACTCATCGCCTATCAGATATATTTCCTGAGTCTGCCATTCTTCTTCTCGTTCATTGCAATCTTATTCATGAATCTGCTTTTGCATACTTTTGAGGCTTCTTATATTTCGCTTCAGCTATTCATGCTCCTATGATTGTTCTTGCGTAAGAAAGATAACATAAAATAAAAATATCAATTAATGAAAGATCTATGAAAGTAGCCGTAATACATGAGATGCTCATCAAATTATGAGGTGCAGAGAATGTGACCCTTGATATTCTTGAGATGTTTCCTGACGCAGATCTATATACGCTTATTTATGACGAGAAGAAAGTCTGAAGCAAGTTTCCGCCATCCAGGATAAAACATGTCCCGAAAATCACACAAAGAGTATATAACCTCATCAAGAACCAGCGATTTACGCTTCCTTTCATGGCCAGAGCCATAGAGAGCATCGATTTCAGCTCTTACGATCTTGTGATAGCATCTTCTAGCGCTTTTGCACATTGATGCATCACAAAGCCTGAAACATGCTTTGTTGCCTACTATCACTCTCCTTCTCGCTACATCTGGGATTATACATTTGAGCATCGCAGAGACATGAATTACAGAAGTTTGTTTAAGAAGCCATTGCTCCTTTTCCTGTCCATCGTATTCCAAAAGCTCAGAATCTGGGATTATCTAGCATGACAGAGGCATGATGTAGCAATAGCCGCATCCAAGCAGGTCCAGCAGAGAATAGCAAAATATTACAGGAGAGAATCGGAGCTTGTATATCCAGGAGTATATGTGAATGATTTTGAAATCGGCGAAAATCCGCTTAAGGAGCGCGATCATTATGTCATACTTTCGGCATTGACAGAATTCAAAAAAGTCGACGTAAGTGTTAAGGCGTTCACAAAGATGTGACATAAGCTCAAAATAGTCGGAGAATGAGCGCAGAGATCGTATCTGGAGTCAATAGCTTGACCTAACATCGAATTCGTTTGATACAAGGACCACGAGAAGTTGAAAGAAATCTACAAGGAAGCCAGAGGATTCATCATGAGCTGAAGAGATGATTATGGAATCGCACCTATCGAGGCCATGGCAGCATGAATGCCTGTCTTCGCACTAAATCAAGGCTGACTCGTTGAGACAAACGTAGCGTGACTAAGCTGAGAATTCTTCGACGATCCTGAAGGCAAAGATTTCATACCTAAATTCGAGAGATTCCATGCCGATATCGAAGAAGGTAAATTTGACAGGATTAAAATCAGGAACCATGCACTGAAATTCAGGAAAGAGAGATTTATTGCAGAATTCAGGCAAACATTGGACAAATATCTCAATTAACAGTTTCAGTCAGCGGCTGAGGCAGCGAGATAAGCATCTTATCATATCTTGACGGAAACGGTCTTGAGGATTGAACAATTGAAGACATAAATGCTTGCAAGTCCGATAATCCTTTGATTGATAGGTTTCCCCGAAACCTATTTTTTTGACTAAATAAGATTAAGAGATAGAATGAAAATGTATTTCAAATAACCATAATAATGCAGATCCCAATAAAAAAAGTATGATACGTGGCACTTATATGAAGGCCCAATTCCTGAAAATCAACTTTCATAAATGCCCTGATAGATGAGAAGGTCTCTATAGTTTCTCCGCGCCCCCAGACAACCCAGAAATGCATAAGATGAATATTCAATGATGAGGATTCCCAGATCATCTTTTTCGACACGCCATGAGTCAATGAATGAAAAGAGGAGTTTTTTCAGCATCTTAAATGAAACGTGATAGATTCTGTGAAGAATGCAGACCTGATCCTGAGATTCATAGATAGCTCTAGACAATCATGAGGAGAGGAAGATCTGATAACATCCATTTTGCAGAACGTAACAAAGAAAATAATCAACGTATATACAAAATCAGACATCACGACTATAAAGATCCCTCAAAATGAGCTAGTGATTTCTTCTGTTGATAAGAAATGATTCGAAGAATTACTGGTTGAAGTGAAGAAACATTTGCCCACTTGACCGCTCTATTATGATGAGGATTATTATACCGATCAGGATACCGAAACCAGAATAGCAGAAATCATAAGGGAAAAGATATTCCTTAATTTCAAAGAAGAAATCCCTCATTCAGTTTTTGTCGAGATTGGCGAAATAGAGGATAAACCCGAAATATTGCGCATACAAGCCTATATCTATACAGAATCAGATTCGCAGAAAATCATAATCATAGGTAAAGGTGGACAGGCCTTGACTACAATCGGCACAGAAGCCAGGAAGGATCTTGAAGAGATTTTCGATAAGAAAATCTTCCTTTCTCTCCGTGTGAAATCTCTTCCCAAGTGGAAAAAGAACAAGAAATTATTATCTAAGCTTTACTAGATGCTAAAGATTTCTGCACAAAGCGAGTACGCACTGATCCTCATAAGATATCTCCTCAAATCCACAGTTTCGCAGAAGATAAGCGATATCTCGGCAAAGACGACCATAAAAGAGCCAATGCTCAGAAAGATAGTAAATAAGCTTGAGAATAAGCAGATTTTAAGCTCTATCAAGTGACGCAACTGATGAATACTCCTAAAACAGCGCGAAATAAGCGTGTATGAAGCCCTGGATGCAATGTGAGAAGATTTGAATGTTGCAATCTGCTCAGGCAAAAAATGCAGCAAGAACGATTCTTGCGGGATTGCCCCCATTATCAGCAATCTCCAGAGATGACTCGACGCTGTCCTGAAAATAACCAAAATATAATGAAAGAATACGATAATTTCTCTGAAACATTCGCAAAATCTAGAAAAAATATGCATTGGCCGGAAATAGAATATTTTCTCGATGTCTTAGGGCAGCCAGGTAAAGTGAATGTTTTAGATATCTGATGCGGAAGCTGAAGGCTATTGCCATATCTGGGAAAAGCATTGCCGGATTTCTGATATCTCTGAATAGACTCATCTTCCTGAATGATAAATGAAGCGAAAAAAGAACATCCTAGTTATGAATTCCAAACCCTTGATATGACAGAACTGGACAAGATAAAGACAAAGTTTGACAGGGTTTTCTTTATTGCCTCATTCCATCATCTTGATACTCCAGAAAAAAGGCTTGATACCTTAATCAAGCTGAAAAACATCCTTTCTCCAGATTGAATAGCCTATATGACGAATTGGAATTTGCTGTGAGATAGGAATTTCAGTAAATATATGAATGCCCACAGGTGAAATTGAGATTTCGATATAAAGATATGAAAGCATTCAAGATACTACCACTCTTTTTCTGAGGCTGAGCTTGGTAATCTGTTTTCTCTATCGGGTTTCACCGTCATAGAGAATAGGGTTTTCGAATGAGGGAACAACCTGATTTCAATCATAAAGGCATAAAAAATATAATTCACATAAAAACACAGAAAAGTCCAATCCAAAATCGGGCTTTTTTTGTTTTTCTCGACCATTTATGGTAAATTGGAAGCAGAAAATAAAAATAAATATATTAATGAAAGAAAAAGTTAAAGAGCTTCTGATTCAAAAACAAGATTCCAATTCTGTCGCAAGGAATATGTTGGAATACATTGAATATTTCACTGAACAGGAGATTTCCGACATCTATATCCTTATTTCCGATAAGGAACTTGAACAGAGGAAGGAGATACTTCTCAGGAATCTTTCTGAATATGAGAATACAATCGAAGAGATAGTCAAAATCGGCCTCAAATTCGAAAGGCTGAAGACTATAATGATGTATGAAGCAGTGAAGAAACAGAGCAAGGAATCCCTTGCAAATCTGAAATCCTCACTGAATCTGACTCCCCACACAAATAATTAACAAAAACAAAAATGGCTGAGATAAGAAATGAGATCCTAGACCTTTCTACTGATAATGGTCTGAAAAAGCTTAATACTATCTTCGATTTTGCAAAAGCAAAACTCCAGAAGGTCGAATCGAAAATATGAGATTTTTTGAGATCCCATGGCTTCGATAAGCATTTATCAAAGAACTATGACGGGAAATTGGACAAGTCTTCGGACACACAATCTGAGATAATCTTCAATAAGCAGATTCTCCCGCTTCTTAATGATTTCAAAAGAAACAGACATGTTTTATCAAAGAAAGAATTAATAATCAAGTTATCCTGAATCATAGAGCAGGCCGAGCTTCAAGAGAAATTCTCACTTAGCCAATCGCAAGGCAAGGACATGTCCGCAATGCATACGGAAAGCAGAAAACAGATAGAGAATGAACTTCTGAAATGAATAGACAATGAATTCCATGCAAAGAAGCTTGATGTTGTTACTGATCAGAATTTCGAGAAATCAAAAGAGGCTGAACTGAAGTGAATGCTTCTTGCATTGAGCGCATGAACATTATCGTCGGCTCAATTTGAAAGCAGATATTTCGCAATCATAAAAGAAACGTGAAAAATAGGCTGAATGCCGATGCAAGCTAGGTTGCTTGAGAGATTCTGAAGCATTGCAAAGCCGATGATGTCAAGCTGAGCAGCTCCACTGCTCCTTATGATTTCCAAAAAAACAAGGAAAATACTCCCATGATTGCCGCTTCTTATATGAGGCTGAATATATGCCAGCCTTTTCTTTACCCTCAGATCAAAAGACATATCCGCATGAACCAAGGCTACAGAAGTGAGCAAGACTGTCTGAGAGACTATTCTGAATATCGCACCGATAACAGGAACGATAATGTCCGCTAAGGATACAATACATGCTTTCCGCAGATGAGATAAGGCAGACGCTATTGCATGCTGAATCGGTACTCTGGTGAGCTGAGTTTTCGATTGATTTACCATAGTGTTGGTTGCCAGCTGAGTGGGTATCCCATGAGCCGTAGCTCTGAGTTCTGTCAAGAATGCGGTCATAAGATGAGTTGTTAAGCTCTGAGTCAAGCCATTGTCTAAAATTGTGGCAAAAGAAGCCGCGGAGAAGATTGCCGCGGAGGCTGCATCCCAGACTTGAAGACAGATAATAAAGGAAATATGAAAATCCTCGACTGAATTCCTTGTCCAGAATTCCAAAGTCGCATGGAAATGAATGAGGCATAATACAAGAAAGATGATACTCTGAAAAAAAGAATGATGAGAATTGGTCAGCAGATGATTGGTTCATGAAACCATGGACTGAGTGAAACAGATATTCACTTTCAAACACGCGAGAGACTTGGTTATGGGAAAGTACCATATGCGCCAGTATAAGAAAAATCCTGAAGCCCTGAAGAGTAAGAATTTCAAGAAATATAAGGAAATGGAGGAGCTGGCAAAAGAGAAAGATGCCTCTATCAGATCTCGATCGATTACCGAATCCAAAATCGCAGAGCATAATATGTCACAGAATAAAGAGCTTGAAGACTGAGTCTTGAAGCTCAATGAAAATGATTCCGAGAGTTCAGTCTCTGGTATGGTGCATGATGCTAGATATGATTCTGATATGAATAAGGATTTGAATTCGCATCTTAATGCAGAATTTAGATCAGAAACCGATAATTTAGCTAAGGAACTCGATGCGAAGAGACACGAAAGGAAGCTTAAATTTGAATCGTACATAGCGGCAATTGAGTCAGAATGCACAGTAAAATGAACCGAGAACATAATCTCAAAACTTGATTTTGAGATAAATGGGCTTATTAAAGATTGAGTTGAAATACAAAATCTAGAATCAAGCTTCAAACGAGCATGAGATTGGTTTAGGTGAACATTGGATAAGATTGCAAGATGAGAAAAGCTAAATAAGTGATACAGGGATCCGGAATATTATGCAAACAATCTGTACAAGTTAAAAAGCTGATTGGAATTGAGTAGGAAATTGAAAGCTGACAGATTCGAAAAAGTTGAGAAGCTACTGGATTCTCTAGAAAGGAGATCCTACAATAATGAGACTACCGACCACCAAAAATTCTTCTATTCAAAAGTAGAAGAAATCATAAAGAACAGACAGCTCTGAGCCGATGTGAAGAAGCTCATCCTTGAGCATCTGACCCCGCAGCACATAAACGAATCGCTTGTGAAGAATAATGTCCTGCCCAAACTCATACAGGAAATATTGTCTAGCAATATTAGCATTACCGAAAAAGTTGATTTCCTCACATTCCTGAAAACAGAGAAAAATGTGAATAATATCTGACGAGGACAAACTCTCTATAAATTTGCTCAAGACGAGCTCAATGTCATAATTAAAGAAATAAAAGGATTCGGTTCAGAATGAGCTTCAGATGCGGGCATATTATCTTTTCAGGAAAATTTCCGTGAATATGACAAGCTTATAAGATGATTCGATCATGATCTGAAGATGGACTTGTCAGCTATCACTGGGGCGGTAACTGCACACTTCGGCAAGATGGAAGCTTCAGCAAAAGTTAGAACCATAGGCTTCCTGAAGAGGCAAAATATGCTTAATTATCATCTTGAGGACAAAACATTCTCTGATCAGGTTCTTGAACTTATAGTGAAGTGAATGAATGACAAGACCGACACAAGAAGTATCCGCTGAGCCTTGAATATGTGATCTTACCTAGAATGAACGAAGTTCAGCGAAGTCTGACAACTCTATAGCAGGACTCTTCTGAATAAGAATGCATGAAAAGGGTTGGAATCCGAATGATTATGGTCCACGCGTGATTTTAAATCAATGATAAGAGAATCAGTCGATGATCCGAGAATATTGGCGCTTAAACATAGGAATGAAAATGAATGAAATGAAAAATTATTCCAAAAAAATACCGATATCATGTGACCGAATTCAGGCATTAAATTATTGGAAAGCATAACAAAAGAGGTATTGAAATGAGATACCAGAAGCATCCTAGGCTACTTATATGAAATATCAAAAGAACCTAAGACTACATTTACGATGAGCGCGCATAATGCTGTCCTAAAGGAATTTTTCCAAGAAATCAAGAACGGAAAAAGATCTGAAGAAGTTGTTAAATTCACA
Organism: uncultured Candidatus Peribacteria bacterium; assembly: GCA_964553745.1. Taxonomy (GTDB): domain Bacteria; phylum Patescibacteriota; class Gracilibacteria; order BD1-5; family UBA2023; genus STC-113. Next base: position 70,907 of record CAZKLD010000004.1, read on the forward strand.
AAGGAAATTTGCGTATATATAAAGGATCAGAATGAGAAAATGACGCTTCCGTTTAAAGAAATGCAAGAATGCATCTTGGAATGTCTCAAAGCAAGCAGAAAGATATCAATGGATGAAAAAGTGGCTTTCACTAAGATTCTTGAGCTCATGCCTTTAAGTGAAAAGACGTATTTATCCTTAGGTTCAACAGAAAGGGCTATATTGGCAAAAAGGATGATGGAATTAATTCCAAATGAGGGTATGGAAAAGAATCAGACTGCCATAAATATACTGGATAATCTGATGACATGAAAAATAGACGATCCTGTTGATATGATGTATAAAATAGCATGATTGAATTATCTTCAGAGGAACAAACATGAATACGGTAAGAGATTCCAGAGCATCTTGAGCAAGAGAAAAATTTGAGAAGGCTGAGAGACTATACGCGAAATGGCAGAGAGATTGATGGAAAACAAAAGATCTCTTTTGCAAGAACTTTTCGCATTAAATCAAAATCAGATTGGTACAGGCTGAAAAGAAAAGACTCTCCTTTGATTAGATTTGGAGATTACGAAAGATTGAGAATTCTTCCTGACTCAGAATTGATGATGAAACAGGATTGAAATCGACGTGTGATCAAAGCTCAATGCAAGCTATGATTATATAGAATTGGCCTTGACAAAATCACCAATCATAAACTCATGAGAAAAGGAGAACATCCTTATCATATCTAAAATCCTAGAAAAATATTGAAATACTTGATTGCTGGAAAAATTCGAACACGCATGAAGCCATGTCAATCTCTCGAATATTTCAGAAGTGCTGAATAATTCTAAGAATCTAGAAAATATGCCACAAGAGCTTATAATAAAATTTTTGAGGGAATTTGAGGCGAAACCTTGAGATGTGGAGCTATGAGATAGATTTGTCTCTCAGATGGTAATAATCAGGAAGTTCCTTAAAGAAAAAGGAAAAGAGGAGCATTATTGAAGAACAATCGAATACATAGAGGACCTGATGTCAAGAAAGGAAGTTCATCTGCTTGATCACCAATTATCACTAATCGCGAATCTCTGAGTCAATAAGACGGTTCAAAAGAAAGCATATAAGGAATTCCTCAATAATAGAGTAAATACTGCAGAGGAACTAGAAGGGCTATTGACACATCCGTTATTCAAGAGGATACAGGATGATGCATGAGTTGATTTCAAGTACTCAAACCATAATATAGCAGAAATAATCTTGAAGGTCTTGAGTGCCGAAAAAATAAGCGCGGAGCAATTCAATAGATTATTCATCCTTGCTGAACTCATAAAGAATAAATCAGTTTTCTATGTTGAAACAGATTGAAGCAAGGACACTATAAAAGTGCTTAAAGAGGCTTTCTTCAAAATAGCCGATCATAAAGATCCGATGAGCCAATCCATGATTGATAAGCTGTTCGAAATCAAAGAACTCTTAAAGGATAGAGATGTTCTTAATTACTTTGAGGCAAGGCTTAAAAATGCTCCTAGCTGATCTCTCGAAGCGACAACTCTCATGAACAGATTTTTTGACTGAATATATAAGCATTATAAAGCTTCCTCAGAGATTGGCTTTAATGTCCATGATAAGGCCGTATTCGATAGGATTCAAAAGGCTGTGACCAAACATCTGTTGTCATTGAATATAAAATGAGGCAAGATGACATGAGAAGAATTTGAAAAGAGACTAGATTTGAAGACTAAGGAACTCCTGTATGGGAACAAAATCGAGATAGCATGAATCGAAAACTGAAAAGTGATTTATAGGGATTCCAAGACTTGAGAAAAGCTAGAAAACCTAGAGAGCATCCAACTTTTAAGAACTGAAAAAATCATTAAAGGCATAGAAAAACATCTTGTCATTGCCGTTCGTGCTGCAATGAATGAGAATTCCGAAGGGAAAGGCTGATCGGATTTGAATGCTGATATTCTGAAAAAACTGTCTCCGAACGTCATTGATGAACTGAATAACCTGAAAATTGAAGTCAAGGCAGATATCAAGCTTATTGAGATTGCAGAATTCCAGAGTAAATTTATAAGAGCCTCATCTGACACTGAGAAATACAGAATCTTGAATGAATATAAAGAAAGGCTTTGAGACCATGGAGTGGAAATAAGGGCAGCCAATAAATGATGAAGGATAAGCCTTCAGTATCTGGATTCAGATGGTGGGGCAATTGATATGACAAGGCTCGTTGGGCTTGTTGATAAGGCTACATGAAAAAATATTGAGTCCACTTCATTAGCGGGGAATATGAATATTATCGATTCCATATTGAGTTGATCTAAGGCTTGATTGTGATGGTTGAGATGAATCGTATGATGATCAAAAGAGTTATTAGACGAAAATCTTGCGTGAAAAGAAAAAATATGACATAATGTAAGCAGGCTTGCCTTCAATGAAGTGATGAGCACCAAGAAAGCAAAAATAATCATACCTTTAGCAATAACTTTTTGACTAATGACAGCCAAACAAGCACAGGCGATGAACCAATCCGTTCTGGATGATGCAGAAATTGCAGCCCAGGATGCACTTAAAGTGAATGCCGAATATCAGAAAGCCGTCAAGGAGGGCAATCTAGGGCTTAAGAAAGAGATTGAAGAAGAGACCATCCGCAAGATGACAATCCTCAAGGCCCAATCATTGTTCAATGACATGCAGATGCAGGTTGATAGGAAAATTGATGAGATTGTGGATAAGTCTCTTGCTAAAACTAATGATATCATAGTGACACCATTACAGAAGGATAAGATTAGAGAATTATTCAAAGAGGAAATGTACAAATATATGATTGAGAACAATGATACTGGAACTAGATTTGAATCACCTTATGAGAATTCAAAAAAATCCTGACTTCCAGCTGAGAAGATAATATCAAATGCATTAAAATGAAATGAGTTGCTTGAGAATGAAATCAGAGATATCTTGAATAATATAAACAGCAGAATTAGTACTCCTATTGATAATGAATGAATCAGAAGATTAAAATTCATTATATGGTCAGAATTTAATTCCTTAAAATAATCGATACTATCATAACAATGTGGTACGAATTTAATAAAATTAAATAAAAAATATGTTGCAACAAGAGCATATATCTCCCGAATCAGGAAGTGAGAAACTCATTAAAGAACTTACTTTTGAGAAACTGAAAGATAGGATTATTAAGTCAAAAGATCATACTGAATTCTCCAAACACATAGATAATCTTAATGATATCCCAGAAGCAAAAGATAAACTGAAAAATATAATTAAGGATTATCTATCAAAGCTAGAATCATTTGATATAGACAATAAAGTATCAGTTACCTTGGTGCAGATATTGGCTAAGACTTTCTGATTGCAGGTTTATGTAGATGGCCTGTATGGAAAGCAGACTCAGACAGCTATCGCAGATATCATGCAGCTCAATAAAGGTTTGGTTCCGCCCATCATCAATTTGCCGATTATAAATGAGAAGAGACTTGCCAATTATAGGAAATGAAAAGATGAGGAAGAAGCTGTAATGAAATTAAGAAGTGAATTTGCAGAATTCTCAAAAGATCCAAAAAAAATAGAATTATTTGAAAAAGAACTTAGGAGTTACAAAGTAGATATACAATCAGCACAGATTAAGCTAAAATGATCAGCTGCTGATATCGGTAAACCAGAATCAAGAGAGGCAACTGAAGCTCCAGAATCAATTGAATCAAGGATTGACAAGGCTGTAAAAAGAGTATTCAGATTATCAGCTGTAGAGGCCACATATAATAAGATAGAAAATAAGATATATCTCAGTGAGAATGAAAACCCAAAATATCCTGTAATCATTGATATATGAGCATTATGACTTGATGCTAGTAGCTCAAAATTCTCTCAAGAGCTTGAATTAAAATTGAAATTGCATCAGAATTCACTTGATGATTTTAAGATGCCCGAATGGGCAATCGAGAAGAGGTGAGATAGGTTCTCAGCAGCAGAAAGGATTGAAAAATGGGAAAAACAAATCCCGCTTGATATTGATACTCTAACAAAAATCCAGAAACTTAAAAATATTATCATAAAAATCAATGAGCTTAAGGTGGAATCAAAATACAAGATTAATCTTATTGATAAATATATGTATGAATGATGAGATACAACTGGGCGAGTCCTGGAGGCTATCGCCTTAATAGAATTCAAAAATAATATCTTAGCTTCTTATCCACCTAAACAAAGGGACCTTATTAATAATAGAATCCTTGATCCTATTTTAAATGATTTCACAACCTTTATAACTAATAAGCAGCAGTTTATTGATGCAATTTTTATGATATCCTGATGAGATATAAGCAAAAAGGAACTTGATTTAAATCATATTAATAATATTTCATATTTATTTGATATCAATGAGTCTTTATGCTGAAAAATTAGAGATCATTTTTTAGTAGATGAAAATAAAAAATGGAAATTATCAGAAAGGCTGAATAATCTTCAATTTATCAAAGAATATTCTAAATTTGATTACAACTCGGTCAATCCCAATAAAGATCCAAAGTTATCGAAATTTTTAGCCGAAATTAAAGATTGACTAGATAAGTGTATTATAAAAGCGGATTTAGTAGAAGCAAAATTGATTTTTACAGACATCAAAAATGGCAAGTTAATAAGTTTGATAAATGATATCGATGATTCAAAACTTAAATCTATGGTTTTAAAACAGATTTGAACCTGATTGGCATGATGAAAATTTTCATATGATCATCTAAATGCTATGATAAAAGAATCAAAAGAAATTAAACAATATTTAGATGAATCTGATTTTAAGAATATTGATAAAAATAAATCTAAAAGAATCTTGCCAAATATACTTTGTTGATTAATTGATGCACGGAAATTAGAGTCTTTTAAGCAGCTTGACTTAAGAATTACGAGTATTTTAAATTGATGAGTATCATATCCAAACATTGATTATATAAAAGAAGAAATAGATAATATTTTTTGAGAAATTATAGATTGACGAATAGATATAGATAAGGTTTTAAATAATATTGAGACAGTTGCAAAATTTAGAGATTATAATCAGAATAAGGAAATTTATAGGTTTTTAATCAATGATTTATTTAAAAATGGCAATTTTAAAGTTTATGAAACTGAGATAAATGCAATGCAAAGAAATATAAAATCTCTTAAGGAAGATAAATCTTTAACTGTCATTTCACCCGAAAAGAAATATGAATTATTGCTTGGTTCATCCATGGGATTAGTTCAAAAAGAATGATTTGATAATATTGTTGCTAGCTTGCATGACTTGCAGAAACAATTTGATACTTGAAAAATTACAATAGAAGATGCAAAAGTTATTGTTGAATCCCTTATCTCCAACAATGATTCTATTACATGAGACGTGCAATGAGAGCTGACTTATGAATGCCCAAATCTTCCGGAGAAAAAACAGAAGGCTTTCGATGAGTCACTTAAAAATCTTAAAGATGCAAAAAAGAAATTAGAGGATCTGTCTAATAAAGATGCGAGTGATTTGACTAATGAGGACAAGGAAGATATAAGTTTCTTGAAGGATGTGATTAAGAAAATTCTTCTTGTATTTACCAAGGTATGAGCTAGAGAAATTTTTATAAAAGACAAAAAACTGTCTACACAAGATTATGAATTCATAGCCAATGACTTCCTAGACAAAAACAGCCAGAAATATAAGATTCCAAGAGAGGCATTTGCAAATAAGGAAATCAGAGAAGAATATGAGAAGGCGATCAAGATATCTTTGTTGTCTTGAGAAATCAAAGAGAAGGATGTGAAATATATATTTTGAGAGCTTCTTAATATCAATAAAGGCACATTCAAAAAGTTCATGACATTGTCGACAGAAGATAAGCAAACATTGTTCCAGAATGTCATTACTGGCACATTGAGCAATCATACAAACGGCGACATGATGGGAAAGAAAAATCCTGGACATTCATCGACACTTGAGTCAAAAGTGAATTTTATTCTGGATAATTATAATAATCTTGATAAATTCAATAATTTTCCGGAATGAGTCAATATAATAAGATATAAGGAAATAGTCCTTGCTATAAGAAGCAGTTTTCTTAGCTGATATATATCTACAACAGAAAAATTCAATGATCTTCTATCAGCATTCAATGCCAAGAAATTAAGCAACCTTTCAAGCAATACTGGCAATTGATTTAAGGCATTTGCTGATTATTACACTGCACATATAGAGCTTAAGGATAAAGGCAAAGTATAAATCATAAAACAATAATCCCTGAGTTTAACTCAGGGATTTATTTGTTGTCGATATTATGCTGATTGATTCTGGGGGTCTTTTTTAGAAACCAAATGCTTTATGTTTTGGTCAAAGGCCATCATATTGAGCTGTCATTGTCATTTGTAGAAATTCGTATTATTTTTCAGATTACTGATAAAAAGGTTTTTGGTGATTATCTTTTTTGATAGATTGTGTGGATCATAAGATCAAATCACCTTTAATTTCGAGAATATTGCAAGCAATTCAATTTTTTCTGCTTGAGTGAGTCACTCTGGCTTGTCGAGATTAATGGGAATTCAATTTGTAATATCGAAATATTTATTAAGGTTCAATGAGATATCTTTCATTTCAATCGGAGTGAATGCCGTAAGTCAAGTATTCTCCATAAAATTCAAACTTGAAATCTTATTCAAAGAGAATTCTATGCTTTTAGCGTCTAGTTTAGGAAGCCTATATTCGTATCAATATCACCTAAGAATAACTCATTTTTTATCAGGCGACAATACAAGCTCTCAATCTTCTCAAAATTTTACAGCTTCCACAAGTGAAAGCTCTCATGTTGTTTCATTAACTGAAATCTTATCCTTAAGTCATTTCAAGATTTCCTTATCTCAATCTGACTTGGCATTTGCCAGGAATTTATCGTATACACTAGAAACTTCAGCATATTTTTCTGATTTAGCCGAAGCTGGAGCATTGCTCGCAACTGCCGGAGTTTCCTTTACATCATATTTCCTGCTAGCTAAAATAGTAGGCTGACCTCATTTTTCTTTGTCTTCTTTAGCTCGCATATCCTGAATATCGTTATAACAAGTTGTTATGTCGGTTCATTCATCGTGCTCCTTTTTTTTCCCTATTATAGCACCCTTGTACATAATAATGCTTGCTTTCTGGTTAACTATCCTTAATCAGGCATAGTATTCTTGGACCTTTTCATATTCCGCCTTCAATGATTTAGGATCAAGCCTTGAAATGAATTCGCTTTCCTTTTGTCAAAGCGGCATCTTCTTAGCCGAATAAAATTGTGCAACAGCTTCAATTATATTCTCTAATACTTTAAATGCTATAGAATTCGCTACTCAGTCATTTTTATCGAATTTCTTTCATATCACACTGAAATAATCTTCTATGTTTTCAGCCATAATCTCTCTTCACTTTTCCTTGAGGCTTTCATAATGTCATTTTTCGACAGAACTCAATAATGCAAGCTCTTCAAGTCTGGATTCGCTTAACTGGTTCTCTTTGCTCTTTCTGAGAGATTCCAATTGCTCTCTTGTATCCAATTGCATTTTAGATTGCAGATTTTCATTGTTGAGAGAAGGTGAATTAAGTGTTTTTGTATCTATGCTCATAAGCAATTATTTATTTTTATTTATCCGTATCATATTAACATATTTTTCCCTGTTTCGCAAAAATAGGCGAAGTTTTGGAATAATTTAATCCAGAAAATGAAAAACCTCCCCGATTCGGGGAGGTTTTTTGCTTGAAATCCTGATTATTGAGCGGGATTTGTATACTTAGATATTTCAGCCTCTAGGACTGAGACTTCTTGGATTCACACGATAGGAGTCCCTACAGGCTTACCATCCTTGAATATCATCATTGTCGGAATGCTCATTATCCTGAATCACATTGCAGTATTCGGTTCTTCGTCAACATTCATCTTCATGATCTTTGCCTTATCTCATACTTTCTCAGCGAGCTCATCAAGCCTTGGGATCATGACTTGGCATGGTCCGCACCATACTGCCCAGAAATCGACTAAGGTAACTCATTTTGCTATATCTTGTGCGAAAGTCGCATCGGTAGCATGTAAAACTTTTGTAGTTCAATCTTTTGACATAATATTATAGTTTAATGATTAAATTATCAGCTGATTAAGTTTAACGGATAGGAGAAAAAATACAAATCAATTTACCTACCAATCGGTAGGTAAGATAATCTTTTTCCATATAAAGTCAAGTTGATTTGTAATTTAGAACCCTCAATCGCCATTTTCATCCTTGATTTCGGGAATGTAGGCATAAGTGCCTTTTATGATATTTCATCTTTTGAGCTCGCTTGAAGGGGGAATCTTAAAATTCTTCTCATTGAGGAAGATGTAATTTTCGCTCCATCATGAAAAGCTGCTTTCTCAATCGGTTTTTTCAATGAGCAATTTAAGCTCTCTTCAAGAGTTATCCTTTAAAAATCAGTTTCTGATGTCATCTCAGAGTGCTAGGATTTCTTTCATCCTTGTGTTCTTGATGTGGTTTTTAACCTGATTCGGGAATTTTGCAGCTGGGATGGTATCCCTGTTCTCATGCGCTGAAAAAGGAAATGCGTGAACTTTTGAGATGTTGAATCTCTTCAGTATATCGAGCGTATCTTGGAAATCACTGTCCTCTTCTCATGGGAATCCAACTATGATATCTGCTCAGATGCTGAGATTCAATCAATCCTCTCTTTTCATATTCCTCAATTTCTCCAGTTTGTCTACTAGCTCTTTTCTTGAGTAATTCCTGTTCATTAGCTTTATTATTTTATCGCTTCATGATTGGATTGACAGGTGAAGATGTCAATAGATGCGCGGATTCTGCAGTACTTCTAATAGTTCTCCATTTATATATTCGACTCAAAGCGAGCTTATTCTGAGACGCTCCACATCTGTCTCATTAAGGATCTTTCTGAGCAATTCGCTCAGCCTTGTCTCATTGTGATTTTTAGTGTTTGAAGTTCACCATGCTCATAGATTAGTTCAGGTTATGACTACCTCTTTTCCGCCTGAATTCACGAATTCCTCTATTTCTCTCCTTATGCTTTCCTCTTCTCTTGAGGAATGTTCTCATCTTGCTTGGATGGTGACGCAGAATGTACAATAATTATCGCATCAATTCTGGATTATCAGATATTTTCTTGTGAATATCCGCTTTGATCTTAATTTGTCTATCTTTTCCTGGATTCATTCCTTCATGGGATCCTCTCCCAAAAGGACTATTTTGCTTTCGTATTTTTTGAGCTCAGGATATGTATCGTAGAAATCTTCAGTCAGCTCTCATTTCTTTATGGTTCAGCACCCCGAAAGATAAAGCTTCTCTTCGGATCCGAATTTTTCAATATTGCTTATGACGAATTTAAGCCATTTTGATTTTGCCTTTTCGGTCACGATGCAAGAAGCCACGAATATTCATTGCTTGTCTTGAAGGTACTTTGTATCTAGCCACTTCTCAGTATAATATCTATTTGTCTTGCATCAAAAAATCTTGTATTCCATAATTAGGAGTCTTCCGCTTAGGTTAAAAAAATGACCTAAGGATTGCCTTGAAGTCAGAACCATTATATTGCTATTTCTTAAAAAATCCAGACAATCTTCACATAAGCTTTTTGACAACAGATTTTTTTTGTAGTAGACTTTGAAACAATATTTGTAATAAATTCACATGGCATCTGATAAAGGAAAAGTAATAGACTGAATCTCACTTTATAATGAGTGAGAATATGAAAAGGCGATTGTCCAATTTCAAGGTGCCATTGATGCGGAGGAAGTAGATGAGCTCGCGATGTTCTATCTCTGAAATACTTTCTGAGCATTATGAAAATTCGAGAAAGCTATCTCGATCTTTACTGAAATACTGGCTTTCGATTCAAAGAATGAAAAAGTACTGAAAGCAAAAGAGATATTCGAGAATCTTAAGAAAAATTCAAAAGAAAGCTTTTCTTATGGGGAAGCGAGCTCTGCGGAATCGGCTCAGAGTTTCCCTGCGGCAGAATTCAATCCGAAAACCTCCTCAAAGAAGGATATTCCGGTGCCTCCTTCGAGTGCGGTTTATGAAGAATCAGTTGAAGAAATAAATCCCAAGGAGAAAGATATTAATGTCTATGGCTTCCTGAAATCAAACGAAGCAGAAAAATTCCTGGCAACAGATGGCGCTAGGAATATGAACATCAAGAATATCATAGACAACATCTGAACCAACAGTTTCGATAAGGATGAGATACTATGCCTCATAAGGAAGGGGAATGAAGATGATCTCATGCGATTCATAAAATGCGTGAAACTAAGGAATTCAATCCTTGATCATCTAGCGGATTCGAACGTCCTGCCTCCAAGGAAATATAATACAATCATAACTCAGATAGTGAATATAAATGCCGAATTCTGACTCGCATTCCTCATGTTCAACCTATGAGAGCATAAATATAACGATATCATCTCTAAGCTATGAAAAGCCCCTATTGCCGGCTGATCGGATATGAAGGATCCTATTGAGCCAACCAAGATATGAATCATCAAGGTGGTATCGAATTTCCTCATATGAATATTTTCTTTTGAAAAAGCTTTTGAAAATGAGAATAACAAGTTAAGATATTTCAAGTACTTATTCATTTTCCTATGATTCGTTTGAGTTCTTATATTGGTCGGATATTGATTCAAGACATGAGTATTCAGTGTTGATGTCAGATGAAGAAATGATAGTCCAGGAGAAAATATCCAAAAAAATTTTCAGATCAAACTAATTAAATAACCATGAAAATAGCTATAATATGAGCTTCTAAAGATAGAAGCAAGTACTGAAACAAGATTGTCAGGGATCTTATTAAGAAATGACATGAAGTCTTTCCTGTGAATCCGAGAGAAGATGAACTAGAGGGAATCAAGAATTACAAGTCCATAAGCGAACTTCCCGAATGAATCGAAGTCTTGAATTTTGTCACTCCGCCAGAAGTCACGCTTGAAATCTTGAATATCGCAAAGGGACTGGGGCTGAAAAATGTCTGGTGCCAGCCATGAGCAAGCGATGATCGCGTAAAGGATTTTTTGAATGAGAATTCTTTTAAATTTATAATCGATTCTTGCATAATGATACATTCGATATAAATAAATCCCTCTGCAAAGAGGGATTTATTTGTTATTCTTCTCAATATTCCTCCCTTATATGCAGGAGATTGTCATATATATTCTTCAATCTGGATAATTCCATTCAGTCTTCATCGGTGAATTTAGGAACAGTACCCGATTCATCTCATTTTTCCTGTGACAAAGCATGATTATCTCTTTTGTCTTCAAGCCTCTGTATATTTTCGATGAACTCCACAATCTTTTCTTTGACTATCTCCTTATCATTTTCAAATATGACATGCTTTATCTGATCGGAGAGATCTCCTTTCTCATAATTTTTTATCAGAATGTGCGGATCAAACTGGATCCTCGCACCCTTGTTCGGGATATAGTAGCTTCAGCCGAATTTGATGCAATATGGAAGATATTTCTGATTTGTATCTTCAATCTCGTGCCATACATCCATATCAAGCTTTATCTTTCAGTCCGATTCCTTCAGTCATGATGAATCAAGAAGCTCTTTTGTTATAAATTTTATAATTTCGCTTATCGGGTGTCAGGCTCTTTTGGAATAAATCCTCCTTGAGCCGATGGCATCTATGGTATCGGCAATGCTTATCATCCTTCATGCCTCAGGTATATTCGTTCACATCAGCCTATTGAAATCCGATAGCTCCACAGTTCATCAATTCTTGCAAATCGCAACCATCTCGTCGAACTTCAAGGCAGAATTCCCGTTTTCGTTATAGAAGTCACAATGATGGACCATTCAGTCGGCATAGGCCTCATATCAGGAATTTAAGACTTCCATGATTCAGACTCAAGTGTGGGACTCCATTATCTTCTTCTCTTCTGATGTATAAGTTCAGGTTTTCTTCAGGATCTCATCATCGATATATCTTTTTCCCAGATCATGAAAAAACGCCATATTCCCCAATTGCTTGAGTGAGTATTCGGAAAATCACATATTCCTTCAGATCATATCGCAGATAGTACGGACTCTATTTATATGTCATTTCGTATACGGATCCTTATCATTCATTATATCATTGAAAAAGTCTTGAACCGCGATATTCGACTGATCCAGGAACTCTATTATTTTTGATGTTTCTACGCTTCAGCCCCTGATTGTATACACTCTTCAGTTGTACTCTATGAAGCGTGTGAACCATGCGACCATATGCTTTTCGCCGTCTTTTGACCGTAGGGTGAAGACCGCATTCTCATATGTTTTTCATGCTCATAAGGCGGATTCTACCTTATGAAGCTCTTCTTCGCTCCAGTCATACAGGAGATGCATGATGCTCTCTCAATTCAAGTATCTTTCTTTTATCTCTGAGAAATCGTATCAGGTTATATTCTGCATTGCCTGATTCCAATACAAAGGGCGATCTCAATGATAGATTACAATTGGGTTTTTGTTGTTCTTCAGATCATCCAACCATAGTCACCTTATTACATCTTCATCGTCCATTTCCTGTACATCATACGCTTTTCTTCCGTAGTCGCTATCGATTATCTTTCATAGGATATAGTGCATAGAACTAAGTGTTGAGATGGTTCAAAAACGGCTTTGGCTCTTCTCTTTTTCAAGGAGTCTTTTTGTAAGTTTTGATAATGCGGCCACTTCTTCGGCGCTAAGGGAAAATCTGTCTTGCACTCCAGAGAGTACTGCAGACATCCTATGCTCCAATTCGTTTTCAGGCACCGAAACAAGACCTGTTAAGGTCTCTGCGCATAAAGTATTGTCGGGGTTATTGTTTCACATCATTTATTCTTTTATTTCTGATATTTTCAGAGTCTGCGGGATTAAAGGCAATTAAACAAAATGCAATATAATTAAATCGCTTTATAAAGCAAGAAAATCTTTAAAATATCATTAATTTTTTTTGTCAATTTGCTTTGACTTTAGAAAAATCTCCATATATTGAAACGGGCTTTAATTATAGATAAATCAATGAAAAAAATAAAACAGAAATTTTTAAGCTGACTCTTGAAGACGTTGAATTTCATCTTTGCATCAATTACAATATCTCTGGTAATAATCGCTTTGTTCAGGCCATCATTGGTTGTGGCTTTCATTACTTGGCTAGATGTGGCCGTTATCGGGCAAATCTGAAACTGGAATTATGCAGTTGCATTTTTGAGTGCGACTATAGAGTCTTTTCCTGTAATCGGAGTATTGGTTCCGGGAATGCAGATAATGCTTTTGGTAGGATGATTTTTTGGAAAATACAATATGCCGTGAGTGATAATCGTTGCCATCCTGGGTGCGATAATCGGTAATTATGCAGGATACTGGCTCTGAATCAAATATTGAGAAAAATTCTTCAGAGAATACTGAGATTGGTTCTGATTAGGGAAGACTGAACTTAAGATACTCAAAAAGCAGATAGACAAGAATTGACCCTGGTTCATAATTCTTGGTAAATTCCATAATTTCACAAGAGCATTCGTGCCTTTCATCGCTTGATCTATGTGAATGAAAAAACATCATTTCTGGGCTTATAATATCATAGGCTCGATAGTCTGGGCATTCACCATCATCACCTTATGAGTCGGGTTCGCGCAGTATTATAAAGAAATTGTAGACAACATGAAATTTGTGATTATTTGAATTTTAATTATTCTTACTGCATATATAAGCATCTTCAAGCGTTCGGAATTCGCTGCATATATCAAGGATAAGAATACCGAAATCGATGAAAAGATCGAGGCAAAGGGAAAGGATAAGGAATAAATTACCAATTAACAGATTAATATGATTTCAGATTTGCTTCCAGTTTGGATAAGGATGCTATTCCTCTTTTGAGCATCACTCATAACGACAGCGACGATAATATTCTTTTTCAAGAGATTGTTCAAGAGTATCTGATTCATGGATCATCCTGAGAGATATCCTCATGAGTGAAATCGTGCACCTGTCCCATATTGATTGGGGATTGTCCTATTCATAAATTTCCTGATCCAATCACTGCTTTTCTTGGACATCTGATACAAGAAGCTCATAATCATACTCATTTTGGGTGCGATCGTAACGATTGTCAGTTTTGTTGATGACCTTGAAACGATTGATATAGTGAAATTCAAGGTGCATCCTCTATTCAGGCTTATAATGCAGATCTGAATCTGAGCGATAATATGAATAACTTCAATAAAAATCTGATACATAAGCGGAATATTCGGCTGAATAATCAGGCTAGACAGCTATTTCTTGCAATGGTGAGATTTTAGGGTCTATATAATTCCGCTCTTCTTCACCATAGTATGGTATGTCCTCGTCTTCAATTCCATAAATTGGTCTGATGTGATCCCTTGACTGACTTCATGATTGGTCGAGATATCACTTCTGATTCTCCTGGTCCTGACTATCAGGCTCTATCTGACCGACATCTCAGAGGTCGCAAAGGAAAACAGTGATTTCGTACTGCTACTGCTATCCATTCTGCTTCCTTCGATTCTTGTTTTCTGGTTATTTGACATACGCAAGAAATTCCTGATATGAGATTCATGAACTATGTTTCTCGCCTTTATGATTGCAACTTTGGCGATAATATCTTGAGGTAAGGTTGCTACTGCCGCTACAGTCCTGTGAATGTACATTATCGATTCATTCTATGTGATTCTCGTAAGGCTTTATAACAAGAAAAATCCGCTTAAATGAGATACGATACATCACCTTCATTTCAGATTAGGAAAGCTCTGATTTTCACAGAACTTCATCAGAAATCTCGTCTACTCGCTCTCATTCCTGTTCTGAATCGGCGCAATATTCCTGGATAGGACATGAAAAATAATAATTTTCTGCATCTTGATGGTAATCGTCTTTTTCGTCACAAAGATCCTTTCACTTAAAAGCAATGGCAAAGCATAGAAGTCAAGCCTTCACTTATATAGAAATTCTAATAAGCATCGTGGTTCTTGCGACAGTCTCAGTCGTATGATTAAGCTCATTCCAGGCATTTTTCTCCAAGCAGTCTGTTGTCAGGATTCAAGAAAAAATCGTTAATATAGCCAGATGACTTGATATCGATATCAGCTCCTGAAATATCTCATCCTACACGCTATTTTTCTCTTCTTGAGCCAATAGCCTAGTGGCCAATATCGACTATTATAAGAGTCCTCAGCTTATAACGCTCAAATGATTCGATTACGCGAATCTTTCCTGAAGCCTTGTCACAAACAACACTTCGACCTGATTCTGGGAGACGAAGATATATCTTGATGATGTGCTTAAAAATGATTTTTTCAATAACTGAAGTTGAGGCTCGGTGCCCCTATCATTATGAAACTATACCTTATTCGAAACCTTGAACATAAAGAGCAAGATTTGAAGCATAGATACGAACTCGATAAGAATCTATAGGCTGGATTACTCTAAAGGAGAAGGCGACAACACTGAAAATGCCTATATAAATTCAATCAAATCCACGGCATTCGCAGATTCTGCATATATCGAAAACATATTATGAAAAAAGACAATGCATACTATAATCTGATGAAACACCTGAGCGGTTGACTCCGCCGACATAAGCATACTCAAATGAACAACCGAAGCCAGCTTTACACTTAAGCCCTAAAAAATGATCAAGATATGATTCTTCTGAACCCCCAAGCTCGCCGCTGCTGTGCTCCAAGATATTTTCGAAACCTGAGAATTCGAGATACCTTTCGTTGTGACCTGATTGGATAAGCCGGTCTGAAGATCTCAAGTTCTCACTCCGACTCCTGTAAAGCAGTTCGCCCTAGAAAAGTGAATCAGTGTCATCCAGCCGCATAAGATAAGATGAAACGATGAATTCTTGGCTGAAATCAAGAGCTTCTGAGCAGATTATTTTGTAGTTGTGGCATATGGCAAAATCCTGCCCGTTTCAGTCTTGGAAGCCCCAAATAAAATGTGCATAAACGTCCACGGATCCATACTTCCCCTTTACAGATGAGCTTCGCCTATCCAGAGTGCCCTTATCAATTGAGAGATGCTGACAGGGGTGACCATAATGAAGATGTCGGAATGAATGGATGAATGAGATATCATAGATATGCTGCCGATCAATATAGACAAGTTCGACACTACAGAAACTTTGTTCAAGAAATTTGAAGAAGTGAGCGGAAAGTTCCTGGCCGAGACCATCATTGCCCTTGATGAATGAAAAAGGTGACTGCTTCCTCAGGTTGAAGAGGCTGCCACTTACTGCAAGAAGATAACAAAAGAGGACGGGCTGCTTGATTTCCGCAGAACCGCACAGAATCTGTTCTACTTATGGAGATGACTTACCCCTTGGCCATGAGTCTATGGCTATTTTAAGGGGAAGAAGATTATAATCACAAATTGTGATTTCATAGAAGACAATGTGGACGGCGAAGTCTGACAAGTCATAAGGTGAGATTTCTGAATCTGAATCAAATGCTCGATCTGAGTCCTCATCCTTAAAGAAGTCAAGCTTGAAGGCAAATGAAATTCAAGGATATCTGACTTCATAAACGGCAGAAAAGATTTTATATGATATGTTTTCAATTCTGATGGACATGAATAATATTGTAATGAAATACCGCAGCATATCTGATGCTGAAAGGTTATTTGAGATATTGTCCAACCCCAATTTCACATATATCTCAATCAAGCCCAAGACTCTCGAAGAAGAGATAGAGTACATTAAAGAGGCGGAGAGACTCCGACTGGAGAATAAAGAGCATCATTTTACAGTGTTTCTGGATTGAGAGATAGTCTGAGCATTCTGAATCAAGATAGACAGTGCAAGGAATCATGTCTGAAGAATATGATGCTACATCGATGAAAAGCATTGGTGAAAATGAATTGCAAATTTTGCAACCAGATGGTGCCTTGATTTCATGAAAAATGAGCTCGGCCTACATCTGTGCGAGATAATCGCACATCCGGAAAACATCTGAAGCCAGACCCTGATGGGGAAACTGTGATTTACAAAAGTCGGCACCATGAAAGATTACTATATCATCAATTGAAAATTCCAGGACAGAGACCTTTTCAATAAGATATTGTAGTTGAAATATCCTTAAAAATATGCTATATTCATATAAATTCATTTATCAATCCCATTATGCATAAACAGAAAAATACATTCCGACCTAGGAATATCAGAGCCTTCACCCTGGTGGAGCTCATAGTTGTTATCGTGATACTTGCCATACTATCGACAATCGCATTCATCTCTTTTTCTTCACAATCAAGCAGTGCAAGAGACGGGAAAAGATTGGCTGACATAAGCAATATCGTCAGTTGAATATGAATGTTCCAGGCTTTATCCGGTAAACTGCCGATTCCCGAAAATAAGATTTCTATCACGGCCTCTTGAAATGTACTGGCTTATCAATGATATGCCAGCAAAAACATCCTTAATATGATAAAGCTTTCTGATTGATGAGCTGACCCTTTGGATGATTCTGCCTATACTTATTCCACCGATCCGAGCCAGAGCAGATTCCAGATAATATGATTTTTAGAGAGTTCAAACAATCCGGCATTAAGCCTTTTTCCTGCTTTCCCTATAAATGCAAGCGCTGATCCTTCGTCCTATTCGGGAAGATATATTTATGCCAAATGAGATAGGATGACAGCATTGTTTGCAAGCTGAACAATGATTCCAGTTCAATCGCAATACGAAGCTTCTAGTTTTACGGGTGTTGATGTATTGGCTTCAAATCAAGAATTAAGCGCATTGGTCGGTGACAATAAGGTGGTCAGTTGAACTTGAGTCGTTCTTAAGTCGATCATATGATGAATGTGACTATTATGATATTGGAACTTCGATGAATGATCCTGAACAAAATCAAGCGATTACAGCGGCAATTGAAACAATGGTACGCTGACTTGATCAGTCCTGCCGATCTGGACTTGATGAGTATTGTGAAAATCCCTATACTTCAATAACAGCCTTACGCAGACCTGATACTTTGACGTCGGGCCAAGCATGTCTCTTTCACCACAATATCTCGATACGAATGTCTGGATGAAATCGGATTGAACTAATCCGAATCTATTGCCTACGACCAGACTATTAAGAAATAGGCTGTACGGATACTCTATCGGTTACTCTTGATGAATAGTCACATGCAGTTGGACTTATTGAGTATCATTGTCGGCATCTGCCAGTCATGTCGCTGAGATAAAGGATGATCAGTGGCATAACATCCATTGCAGCTATTCTCAAAACAGGCAAGCCATTTATGTAGATTGAATCAAGATAGTCGAATACAATAAACCAGTGCAGCCGATATATTACGTCTGAAATTATTTCTGAATTTGAAAAGACGCGAATTGATCCTGAGGATATTATTACTGATCGATAGATGAGGTCAGGATTTATAATCGGGTGCTGTCGGATTCTGAAGTGAGTCTTTTATACAAGATAGCGAAATAGCGAATATTATAATTAAAAGCCAAATTGAATGTCCGATAACCACTTGAGAATAAAGTCTATTCTGGAAGAGCTTTCTATACGTTTCGAGGAAATAGAGCATGAAATAAACCATACTTGCGAGGAATCAAAGAAATTCCGCGACGATCAGTGACTCGTTTGATTATGAAGCAAAAATATCGTCTTCCACTGCAAATGAAAATTTTACCTCGTTGTGACGCACTGAGACAAGCAGATAAAAGCAAGAAACTTCAAAAAAGTATTCTGAAGCAAGGATATCAGATTTGCCAGCCAAGAGGAGATAACACCGATTATCGGCTCGATGATCTGATCAATTCCTCCTTTTGGGTTCCTTGATAATGAGATAATGATATTCGTGGACGCAGAGATATTTAAGCACGGATTCTTCATTTTCAACCCCAGCATCCCGACAAGAAGCATCAGGATTCCGTCACGGGAATTAAAAAGGATTTACTGAAGCCTAGAAAACGAGGTCAGATATTTCATGCATGAAGATGAGAAATTTGAAATACTATCAGACTCTGATGTTGCTGAGCAAATCCCTTACAATTAAACCATTTATTCCGAAATGCGAAATTGCATCGCTCCTCTGGAATTTCTTTCATTTTGTGATTGCGAATTCCTCAAGCCTTCTTTTGGATAATTTTATTACAGTCTCATCAGTCGGCACTCATATGAATTTCAGCTTTTCCCTTCTCAGAAGGTGGGGATTCTCGTGAGAGAATCCTTGCAGCACTTTCGCTGGGACTATGTAGATAGAATCAAGTCACATTCTTGCGATGAATCACTCCATTCATAGCTCCTCATATATTTTAGTCGGATTCGGGCAATCATAAAAAACGAAGATATAATATGTATCCTTGAGTTTTGAGAATCACTCTAACTGATTGAGCTTCAGGAGAGAGGAGTTTCACCTGTTTGCGCTCTTGATTTCAAAAAGATATCTCTTTCCGTCTTTCTCTACTGCGATGTCGGGGACTGTGGAGTCCGTATCTATAACTATTCATCAGAGCATCTTAGCGAAGAATTCTTCAAATATCCTGCCGACGAAATTCTCGACTTTTTTTGACGGACGGATATTGGTGTACCCTAGCAGGTATCTCAACCTGTCCCTGAGCTGTTCTGAAATCAGGGATTTCCTTTCTGATAACCTGTCTTTTCATGTCGTCGAGCGAATGCTATTTAATGCCATTTATAATTGAAAATGATAATGCAGGTCATATCGTTTCAGTCCTGAGGATCCTCTTTCAGAAATTCAGGCTCTCTATTCAGGCTTTCTTGAATGCTTCTAGTTCAGATTCGGAGAATCACCCCTCGGGTCAAACCAAGATATTGATTTCTTGTTTATGCAACTCCCTTATATCGGCACTTCTCTCTCATCTTGTGTCGCAGACGAAAGACTTTCATTCCAGTTTGCCGGGATCTAGTTTCTCCATCACGGTAACTGTAGGGAAACGGTTTCAAGAGCATTGTTCGAGAGACTCTTTTATTATATTTTGAAATCTGGCAATCTTGTTTTCTGAGATTATCAGCTTTGAGCTCCTTTCTGATTTGAAGAATACAAAAGAGGAAATGCCCACCTCAACTCATTTCTGAAGGATAAAATCCATCTTTTCAAATTTATTCGGGATTGCCTGATAAAGTCTTATTTTAATATTGGGATCAGCCTCATTCAAATGCTTTTCCTTCAGGTTCAGTGTTATTGATTTCTTGTTGATGCTGGCTATGGAATATCCGTATTCGTATGAGTCGCCATTGAAAATGATCACATCATCTCACAATCTCGACCTCAGGACATGGGAAATCTGATGGAAAAAATCCTTATCTTCAATTGATATTTCCTCATCCAGAGGCATGTCGAAATAAAATCTTTGCATTGCTTGGAATTATATTTTTTTAAACTTGAATCAGTTTATTTTTTTTGCCCGAAAATCAAAATTATAATTTATAAGATAATTTCATAAAATGGCAATCCTCATATTTTGCTATAAGATTCAATTTATGTTAAACTTTTAGAAATAAACATAAACAAAAACAAAATATGTGATCCGATTTCTCCATAAAACCGATTGGGAAACCTTCAGAAGGCATTCCGGATGCTATGCCGATACAGGAACCAGTCATCGCACCATTAGTGAAGCCTTCTTCTCAGGCCAGGAAAACCAAGCAAGCCGCAGAGGTAGATTTTCCTATCACAAAGGAAAGAATGCAAGAGCCGGTTAGTGCCAAAACTGAGGCAGAAAACACGGAAATTATCAATTTCGATCCTGATTTCCTTGTTAAGGAGATAAAGGATGTGCTTAAAAGCCCGTCCCCGTTCACCCTTTTCAAGAAATCATCAGAATTGAAAGACAATTTCGCCAAATTCATAAACTATCTTGTAAAGAAGATTGCAATCTGATTCAGCTCTCAGGATAAGACGATGATAGACAGGATGTATGTGAATGCCAAGTATGAGAATGTGTGGATTGCAAACATGAAGAATTATCTAGAAGACTCAAAATATTTCGATATCAATCTTTATTTCAAGACGATAGTGTCTTTCCAGAAAGAATCCCAGTATCAGGCCAAAGCATTGCTGAAAATATACAAGAGGGAGCCAGAAAAATCAGTCAGGGAATTTTTGAAGAAATACAAATCAGGATTCACTTATGAGGAAGTATTGAAAAATTACGCTTTCCTCCGAATCGAGAATCTAAGATGAAGTATCGAGCCGAAATATCTTGATGAAAATAAGATTTCAAGGTTCCTTGAGCAGATATATCTGCTGTCGGAGTCTGAAGGCATCTTCCAGATATTCAACCTTTCCCAAGATGAACTGAGGTCAAAATTCAGCGAAGTATATTCTATATTTTCATACATAGCCAGAACCTATCTTAAGCAAGTCAGCTACAAAGACAGGCAAGTTATGACTTATCTGAGATATTCCAGAAATGAAGAGGTGATGAGGAAACTTGATATCCTGATGGCTGAATACATCCAGAATAAAACCTCTTTTTATAAGAAAGTCGTAAAGGTCATTTCTGAAAAGAATGAAACTGAAAGATGATATTTCTGGAGCTATGTGAAGACAAGGATCATAGATTTGCACTATAAGCAAGTTTCCAGGCTATTCTACTGGGACGAACAAGCTTGCAGCAACAGAAGCGAGTGGGCGGCACTGAAGTGAAATTTCGTTTTTTCGGAAAAATCAGAATATTATACTGAAATCAAAGAAATACTCTCCTTCAAGCAGCTTATCCTAGAGCTCAATTCAAATCTGCTGGCACCTTTCCTAAAGCCGTTCATCTACTCCATCGTTTCCGAGAAGCTTGCCATAAGCAGGAAGGAGCTGCTGAAGATCCGTTACCTGATGACACTTATCCTTTCGGAAAATTATCTCGAGTACAAGAAGATATATAATTTCTTCGAAGACATAGAGGCCTTCATGGATTACAATATAGATTCAACATTTTCAGAGATTACGATCAATATCAAGAAATTCAAGATTTTTGCTGCAGACATACTGGTTTGAACCATATGACTAGTATGGCTATATCTCTATGCCCCGGTTTGAGTTTTCGCATGAAGCTTCATCCTGTCGGTCTCCTATCTGAGAGAGCACTTCAAGAGATTTTCCGCATGAGTGGAATGGAATCTTTGAATCCGTTCTTTTGCCACAGTGATGCTTATCGTATCGACGTTCTTTTGGATCACTAACCTGAATGCCACAAAAGTTGATTTGGCGAAGCTGTCGAGCAAAGTCGAGAAGATATGAATGTATAAGACGGACGAGACTGCAAGAATCGTAATCAGAAAAATCGATTCTTCCTGAATCAAAAAGGCTGTGGCCGATATCTTACAATCAATAAAGAAATAAAAGATGGACTTTAATTCGGATAATATAATTAGCAATAAGCACACTGGATTCAATCGGGTAATTTGAGCATGCAGGAAAATCATGAGCATTGCCATTCTTCTGATTCTTCTATTCTCGAACCTATTCGTAGTAAATGCTGAACCATTCTATTTCCTGCCGAACCTGATGTCTCAGATAAGGTCTGAAATCAAGAAAAGAGACAATATCCGCCAGAAGCTGGATTTTCTTGATGAGACATATTTAAAGTTGTCCACCATTGAAAATGCAAACAAAAAAATGATACTTTCGGATATCAAGGATTTCAAAAGGAATTTCATCTTTTCATATATCAGAGAATATACTGCCGATAAATACCTGACTTGAACATGAGTCCAGGATACGGTGAAGCAGACAAGGAGATATTATCAAGCCATTAAACTTAGGGATATCACTGCTGATATCCATCCGAATTATCTCGCTAAGCTGGAGAACATCATTAGAGAGAAGTCTGCCTTAGACGAAGAGTCTCCGACATACAAGACTTACATCTATGTCCTTTATTCTTATCTGAAAAATAGGGATACGATAACTGAGACCACGGAATCTGCCCTTTCGTCAATGTGAAATTTCGGGAAGAGCCGAGAATTCATTGAAAATAGGGATTATTATGAATCAAAATTCGAGAAATTCCATGCATTAGAAAAACCGAATGTCTTGAGCAAGAATGATTTCACCCGGATTTATACGCGCATCTCCTCACAGAAAATATCGCCATGATCCGATTATATGAAATGATTCCTGTACTGGTATGCGACATACAAGAAGGCTCTCTGAAGCAATTCATTGATTCTGAATACAGACTTTTCCCATTCGAAGCAGGCATATGCCCTGAGCTGTGAGGCTAATTCAGCAAAGGATCTTATCAATTATTATAATTCAAAGCACTCTGTTCCCCTGGTTTCAGAAGACGTCATACTTGGGGCATTGCCAGCATTCACATGAGCATTGAGCAAGGATGGAACAGGATCAAACATATGGGAAGATCCATCATTGATGTTTGTCTGATCTGTCTATTGAAAACAGAGCTCCAATTTGAATAATTTCACATGATATTGAGTGTATGCGGCTCCTATCGTAAATGCGATAAATCCTCATCTTGCCACAAAGAAGCTCCAGGCTACCAGGGTATCGGTGAATGAGAAAGCCATCATGGAATCAGTCATTAACGAAAATCCTGTGATGTTCTGGTATCTTACTCCAGTGATAAAATGAAAGCAAACAGCATATGAGACAAGACCGACTGTCTGGACAACTCCAGCATGAAAGACTGTAAATTGATATCTGTGAGAGCATACTTGAATATTGGTCTGAGTAGATCTGAGCAAGGACGGGAAAATCGAGAATGTCTATTACTATGAATGAAAGAGCCTGGAGATGCTGAAGATGCCTATGGAATTATTCCTCCAGACAACATCTTTCTTCAATGAAATGATAGTCATAAATAAGCTTAACGGTTCAAAAAAGCTAACTTTAAAATAATTGAAATAAAATATAAGAGATTCCGTATATATAGAGGCATCTCTTAATCTTAAAAGGTCTATAGCAATAACAGGCCTTTTTGTATTATTTTTATTTTATAATCTTATTTATTGCTATTAGAATTTTATCATTAAACTATTTTTTATCTTCTAAATTTCTTAATCATGAATGTGAAAAAATTTTTTTATTGAGCAAAAATTCTTGTCAGGAATCTTTTAAGATTGGACAGATTCTTCTGGAAAGATCTTAAGAAATATATAATCTCCATTTATGTCATAATGGTTTTGGACGTATGATTCAATTTCATATCGAGGTGATCTCAGGCAATCATAATCAACAACCTCATACAGATTGCGAATTGAGTGACTTTGGAGAGAAGAACAATAATCATCCTCGCAGTCGTTCTTGTCGCCACCCTCATCTTGCCGAGCTTCATCAATATAGTAAGCTGATTCTATAGGCTTGTGATCTGGAGGAAAATAGACGAACTCATAAATCTCACATTCATCAGGAAAAAAGCGAGCTTCGACCTGAATCAATTGGAAAACACCGCTAACACAACCCTTTTCCAGAGAGTCCAGGAAAACATGTGGAGATTCAGGTCATATTTCTATACCCAGTTCGACATTTCAGGCTCTATTTTCAACCTAGTCGCAATTCTTTTCACCCTTATCCTGATAAAGCCCGTTGTCGCATTGGTCATCTTGGTCTTCACTCTGCCAGAGGCCATCTCCAAGCTAAGCATCTCAAAGCATGTGTGGACCATAGACAATCTCCACTGACCGATCAAGAAGAAATACAATTACCTTAAGGGCCTATTCTTCCAGTGGAATCCTATAATGGACATCAAATTCAGCGGGAATATAGATTTTTTCACAAATAAGATAAGAAAAATAATCGACCCATTCCTTATCGAGCAGTACAAGAATGATAAGAAGAGATCGATAAACTCAGCGATGACAATATTTATCTCAAAGGTGGGGATAATCATTTCGGCATTCATCCTCATTTATGCGGTCTACAACAAGGAGATGCAGATAGGTACGTTTGTCTTCCTGTACGGACTTATCGCATCTTTCCAGTCGAGCCTGAGCTTCTTCTTCTGATATATAGTCCAGCAATATGAGGACAATCTCTATGTGGAAGAATATTTCCAGATACTCGATATGAAGAACGAGATGCGGTTCTCACAGAATCCGATTGTCCTGCCCGCAAAAATCACACCGAAGATCGAGCTCAGAAACGTGAGCTTCTCATATCCCGACAAGGACAAGGAGATATTGCACAAACTCAACCTCACCATAAATCCGTGAGAGAAGATAGCTATCGTATGAGTCAATTGAGCCGGTAAATCCACGCTGGTGAAGCTCCTTACAAGGTTCTATGATACGACCGGATGAGAGGTGCTTATAGATTGAAACAATATAAAAGATCTGGATTTGCAGTCTTGGTGGAGCCAGGTTAGCTATATGCAGCAGGATACGCCAAGCTATATGTTTGAGGTCAAGCAATCGATAGCCATGAGTGATACAACAAGGAATATCGACATGAAGAAGGTCGAAAACGCCGCCCAGATGTCGCTTGCCCATGATTTTATAAAGGAATTCAAAAATTGATATGCTCAGCAGCTGTGAAGGAATTTCGATGACGGTGAATCGCTCAGCTGATGACAATGGCAGCGCATGAACCTAGCGCGGATCTTCTATAAGGATCCGCAAGTATACATACTCGATGAGCCGACATCAGCCATGGATGCGGAAGCTGAATCCAAAATATTCGAAACTCTCGCGAATCTGCCGAAGGATAAGACCGTAATATTCATATCTCATAGATTCTCCACAATCAGGCAGGCAGACAGGATATGCGTCATCGAAGATTGAAATATAATCGAAGTCGGAAGCCATAAAGAGCTTATAGCTAACAACAAGAGCTACAAGAGACTCTTCGAACTCCAGGCGAAAGGATACGCTTAAGAAAAAGAGAAATTGTAAAAGAGACCTTAAAAGGTCTCTTTTTTGACTAAAAATCAGGAATATGTTAAAATTCTAAGGATTAACTTTTCTAAAAAATGCACAGAGAACTTATAGAAAAACTGAAACAATATTGATTGTCCGAAAAGGAATCGAAGGTTTATCTGGTTTCGCTTGAAATGTGAACGAGCATCGTCAGCACGATTGCCAGGAGGTGTTCGATAAACAGGACATCGACCTATGAGATCCTGGCATCCCTCAAGAGCAAATGAATAGCAATAGAGTCTACCAGGGATGATGTTAGATATTATTCCGTGGTAGCACCAGAGTTGCTGCTTTCCCAAATAGAACAGAAGTATAACAGCTTCAAAGAATCATTGCCGTCTTTTCTGGCAATCATGTGAAATTGGGGCAATAAGCCGAAAATCTGATATTATGATTGAGTAGAATGACTTAAGATGGTCTTCGAACAAGTCCTGAATGAGTGATATTCGATGACTTCCCCTTATTTATCGTTTCTCGGAACCAATATTGAAATCGATCCTAGGCTGTCCTCTTACCTAAGGGATGAATTCACCCCGAAGAGGCTCGGATGCCCAATCAAGACCCATGTAATCGCATCCGCGAAAAACAGTTCGGAATATCTTAACTTCAATATAAGCACGCATGAGTCGCTGCTTATAGATGATGATCTTTTCGAGATGTGAAACGAGATTGTCATATATTGAGAGAACAAGGTCGCCGTCCTCATGTACGCAAAAGACGAACAATCCTGACTGATAATCGAGAGCAAGACCCTCCATGATTGACTCAGGAGCGTGTTCAATTTAATTTGGAAATCATCCAAAAAGATATGCTAGAAGAATTTGCCCCTAACTTGTTTCGGAATTTCAGGGCAAGGCAGGTCAAACATAATTTCGAAAAATACCGTAGGCTGAATGACAGATATAATTTTGCCATACCTAATTTCGTATTGTACTGAAAAGGCAATTCAAAATGAACATCCCTCATTAACGAGGATTGAGTCTGCAACCTTGAATCACTGAAAGAGAATAATCTATCCGATCTTGTCATCTATATCTGAAGAGTGGAAAAAAGCCTGCAATGAAGGCCTTATACAGAACAATTCCTTATGGAGATGCTTAATTTCATGATCATCAACACTCAAAAATGAGACAAGGTAAGGATAGGACTATGAAATTTCGTTTGAGAAACCCTTAACGGAAGCGATAGTTCTAGGTATTTCACAGTCGGTGAGCAGATAAAATATCTAAAAAGCCTGATTTCACGTATGAATAAGGGCAGATTATCTGATTTCATCATCACTGACCTCAAGATGGAGAACAGGGATTTATTCGATTGTCTGAAATCAAAGAAAACCGAGGCACGTGAAGATCAGGATAATCTTACCAGTTCATGAATATATGCTGCGCTCAAAGGATTATCACTCAAAAATACCGGGCTGAAAGAGCTGCTTGAATCCCCTAAGCCTAATAATGCCAATTCGCACAATGATTATTCTCTGGTTGAGATTTCGATCAGGATTGCCGATATGCTGAAATGAAATAATTTCCAATGATGATCCAGACTACAGTCCAAATTGGACAATATCATAGCATTTCTTGTCAATCCGAGCATCCCTGTGATTAGCTACAAATCATCAGATTCTGAAAAGAAAAAGACGTTTTCAGCAGAAGGCTTCATCGAACTTGAAGATTTAAGGAAGCTATTCAAGGATAAGATCGGCGATAATGGATTCAAATTCATGTATTTCGATACTGACGAATGCGAAAGGTTCTATCAGCTGAAAGAATGCCGCGACAAGGATGTGAAGACTACGATAAACAAATTCAGGAATATAATAATGTGAATCGTGCTGGGTGCTGTCTGAGTATGAGTCCCGATCGAATGGCGCATGCACAAAAAGCAGGAAGAATATCAGCAAAAGCTCATGGAATCGGTATGAGTCGCCATGGAAGACAGAGAGATAATGACGGCGGTCGAATGACCATGATTGGCTGTAATTAAAAAACAGAGCCAGAAAGTCGACACCATTGCGCTCATTGCATTCAATGTCATCGAAGACCTTGCGCTGAGATATTGAGTTGTCGACAAGAAAAGCCAAGACATAATCTTCTGACTCATATTGTCGGAATTGCCGAACGATGAAATCTCAAGGCATTATGTGATGGTCTGAGACGAATCCAAGAAGCAGAGAATGGAATTCGCGGACAGATTCGTAAACAAATATAGGACATTCCTAATCGCAAATAAGATTAGTACAGAACCGTACGCACATTTCAAATCAATAGAAAAAGAATTCAGATATACGATAAACAATGAAGAGAGCTGAATCAAGAGGCTTCTTCAAGATGTTTTCAATGTGGAAAACATAAGTCCGGATAAGTATTCGTATTTTTATGAGGAATTATGAAAATATACAAAGATTGACGGAACAACTTCAGAGATCGTCAGATTGAGGTCGGATCCGCGAGTGAAACAATGAATGGAGACTTGGGCAACCAATTTCTTGCTCAGGATGGATGATCTTAATGATACGCTATTAGAGGTGAAAAAAGATTTCAAGGATACCGAGGTCATTGTTTGAGCAGATGTCGCTTATGACTATTTTTGGCAGACCAGAAAGGAATTGCGAGATGTTTACGCAGTGCTTATGAATATCTATTTCGAGGGGACAACCGATTATGACAAGCATAGGGTGATCAGAAAAATCCTAATAAAAGAATATGCCAACAACGAGAAAAGCATAAGAGATGAGATCAGGAAGAGATGAACCGCTGATTATACGATGACCGTATTCATGAAGAAATACAGGAAAGCCTTTGAAGACTGATGACTTAAGCCGGTGTTCTATGATAATTTCACAAAAGAGAAAGCTGCCTTCGTAAACACGTCAGAATACATGGGAGATTTTTTCTATTATTCGCTGAGGGAAGTCACTTATCTTTGAGTCTTCGTTGCAGATGACTGAGACAAATATCTTATAGGGAAAATATATATAGGCGGAAAGCCCTATGTCTGCTGCATGAAAAACGATATAACGACCACATATGAACTTAACCCTTTCAGAGCCAAGAAAATAGCCGAAGAATACCTCAGGCGCTCAGATCGAATATAGCATATCCGAAAACAGCAAGCCCTTTTTCTGAGAAAAAGGGCTTGCTGTTGTATTTTTCCGACAACGGGTATTGGCTTAAAGCTGTTGCTTTTAAAAAAATTATACTACAATAAGAGTTTATCTATTGTCAATGTTTAATTTTTAATTTTAATATACCATGAATTCCCCGAATCAACAGCAAGTCATATTTTCACATAGCGATTTGTATGAGGTGCTAGCCTGAACATTTCCGAATACCGCAAAAAAAATAAAAGATTCCATAATGTACAGGGTAAAAATGGTATTCTGACAAGAAGCCAGTATCTCATCTTTAAACGCTATAGAATCCAAAGACAGGCTAGTGAGATATGAGGAAATTCATTATTTCGTCTGAGAAGTTTTCTGAGAAAGCGAGCAACAAGCGCTGGAACTCGAATATGTTATTATGTCGGATCTGAGGTCAGAAGCTGAAAAGATATATGAAACTGCAAAACAAATCTGTGAAATCACTTGAAAAAGCTTCTCCCAATCGATAAATTTCTTATTGGAGAATAAAAATGTTATCCCAAACGAGCCGAAAGATGAACAGGGGGCGATGCCTCTTCCTGCGCCTTCTCCGGCAGATGCCAATCCAAAAACCTGAATATCGGATGAAGATAAGGCGTTTATAAGGACTTATGTCTCAGCGGGCAAGGACGAAGATGAGAAGAAATCAAGGAGGATAGAGATGGCGAAGAGATTCGATATTACAGTACGGCAGGCAGGAATCATTTCTTCCTGGTCAAACAGGAGAAACTTTACAAAAGAAGAAAAGAACTCTCATGAACCGGCGTATACGGCCTGAGAGATGTTTATAGATTATCTGGACGAATTCTTCGAATGAGAGGTGCAAACCCCTCAAGAATGCTCGATCTCTTATATGGACATGCACGATTGCTTCTGCAGGGATACCTGATTAGAGATAGACTGTGCCGAAGTCACAAGAATCTGGAATTCGCTTCTTAGCAAAAAATGAGCTACAGACAAAGATAGGAGATCGGAACGGGGCTATTCTACTCCTCTTGTGAAATCCCGACAGAAGCTTGCATCTGGCAAAT
This sequence comes from uncultured Candidatus Peribacteria bacterium, assembly GCA_964553745.1. Lineage (GTDB taxonomy): Bacteria > Patescibacteriota > Gracilibacteria > BD1-5 > UBA2023 > STC-113. The sequence continues at coordinate 100,959 of CAZKLD010000004.1, forward strand.
TCATACTGGATAAATCATGCAATGTTCTGCTTTCGCACGAGGTTGAGGATCTCTTTAAGAAGTAAATGAAAAAAATGTTACGTGATCAAAAAGCTCCAATATTTGCATATTTATTTCTAATATGTTAATATGAAAACGTAATATTTTTTTTATTATTAAATTTCAATCTATGTCAGAAGCAAAAAAACCTCTCGAGTTCAGAGACGAGAATAATAATTGATCTGAATTGGATGAGCTGCAGAAGCATTTCACCAAGAGCTCTCAAATCCCAAGAGAAATGGTATCGAAATATATTGATGCCTTATCCACTGCAAATGCAAAAAAAATCCTTAAAGAGGAATCAAGAATCAAGGCTGCGGAATTCCTGAAATCCATGCTCGATCAGAAACTTGCCACATGAATTGAAGTAACTCAGCCAGAAACTCTCGACATTTTCATCAAAAGCTGATTCTACAATGTTGCAATTCTGGAAAAATGGAAAAGCGAATTATTAGAAGCGAAACAATATACCCTTCAGGGTGCAAAGTACGGAAAACCTACGGATCAGGCGGTTTTTAACTTAAGGATGAAGAATTGACAGCTTCTATGGAAGGCGGGAAAATTCTGATCGGAAGCGGCCTATGAAAAAGTCTATTCTGTTCCGAATACTTCAGGAGCAGTCTTTCCGGAACCAAAAAAAGTAGCAAAGAGTCCGCTCGATATAGCAGACGAAAATAAAGATGGGACTGATTTGGATGAATTGCATAACTTCATAAGATCAAACCAAAACGTATCACGAGAAATGATATCAAAATATATGGATGCGCTTGCATTGTCAAAGTCAAAGAATTCGGTCAAGTCCGAGACAAGGGAGCTCGCTTCCGATTTCCTTAAAAAAATGCTGGATCAGAGACTTGAAAAATGAATAATCGTGACTGAGCTGGAAACCATAGACCTGTACATCAGAAGCTGATTCTATAATAATGCCATACTAGAAAAATGGAAGGCGGAGCTCATCGAAGCAAAGAAATATACAGAACAAGGTGCAAAATACGGAAGAAAAGATCAGGCAGCCTTTGATATGAGATTAAGAGGATGAAAGCTTTTATGGAAAAGTCATTTCTGAGCAACGCCAGATGAAAAGACATTCTGGACGGTAAAAACCGAACTGACAGGTGAGAATATTCATAGTGCAACTCCATCTTGAGATGCAGAATCTCAAAGAGTGGATGGCCTTTTTGCTGAAATGACCAGTACAGATGTGACTATAAGCTGAAAGAAACCAGAAGCTAGCGTTATCGATATGAGAATCGAACCGGGCGATACAGTAGCTCAGGCTCCAGAGAAAAAGAAATCAAAAAGAAAAGTGGCCAGAAAATCTTCACCAGATCAAAATCTTCCTGCACAGGAAGTTGCAAAATGAGATGAGTGAACTGTAAGATGAACAAATGTAAGAGTCAGAAATGAGGATGGAACATTTGAATGAAATGAAAAAGTCAGCACTTGAGCAAAATTCAAGATGACATGAGAGACGAAAAATATGAAAAGAGGATTATATTACTGAGTAGAATCCGATTGAGTTACAAAATTCATACATGCCAATTACATTAAGATAGAAAAATGAGCTGAAAAGCCTCAAATTGCAATGGATGAATTGACTGTGGCAAAAAATGATTTGCAGAAATGCATCGATAAAGCTGCCGATTCCAATGATGAAAGCAATGAATTGGAAATCATACTTGGGCGAGCTGCGCGAATTAGCAGAAAGAAAAACGCAACCCTTGAGGAAATCAAGAAGGCGACTGCAGCAATCGATGAATACTTTGCCAAAAAAGACCCAAAAACAGTCAAAGTCGCTTAAAAAAACCAATATCTGAAAAAACGGACCTGAGGGTCCGTTTTTTTGGACTTTATCATCTCCAATTTTTGCTTATTGGGATAATTTATGGTAGACTGGGAACAGATTTAATTTTTCATATATATAAAGATGCCGACAAATCCAGATTCAATTGAGAGCAAAGCAGACGCCCCAAAAACAGGAAGCACAGAAAGGCTCCAAAAGCTTAAAGAAGAAATACAATCCTTGAATGACAAGGAGAACAGGGCGGAGATAAGCAAGGATTATACATGATTGAATAGCCTTCTTTCATTTATCAGATTCGTTTTGACCAATAATCCTACGCAAGAAGAGATTGAGCTTTCAAAGAAAACGATTTCTGAATTGAAATTCATAAAAGATAGTACAAAAACTGAAATTCTTAATCTTAAAGATGAGAAAGAGATCATCGATGATATCAAGAATATCCTGATAAATCTTAAACAGGATGTGGCTGAATGAATCGATAATTATAAGAACAGGAAAATCATCAAAGATAAGCTCAGTGAAAATTGAGGCAAGCCGAAGCTGGATATGATTTTCGTATGAGCTGAAACCGCACTCGTAAAATGAGCTGCCGAGATGCTTTATTCAAAAATTACCGAGAAGCTGAGCGGCTATAATCTATCGAAGGATGAGCTTCATAATATTTCAATCTGAATAATCCAAAAGATGCTCGACAAAGGTGTCTTCAACGATTTGACTTGAGGCCTTAATGGTAAGTTAACAGCATTCAAAGATAAAGCTGAAAAATGAAATTGGATGGAACTCTTGGATGAATGAAAAAAATCCCAAGAATGAGCAACTGACTTATTGAAGAGCCTCGATAAGATTCTAGATCTGAACCTGAGCCCTATCAAGACTAAGCTTGATGAGAAACCAAGTGACCCGCTCCTTTCGAAGCTTCTCTCGAACCCGAAGGCAATCGGTGAGTATAAGCAGTGATCTATGATAGCTGCGGGGGAATTGTCTCAGGATGAGCTTTCTGCCTATCTCTCAGATGTGAACTCAAAGATAATATGACTTGACAGCAGACTGCTCAGGGCTGAAAAAACGAAGGATAATATCTTTGATGCGATTTCACAAGCTCCATGATTTATGAAGGATGGCTTGATGAAATTTCTAGGTTTTCTGCTTGATCTGCCGATAATATGAACGCTCATCAAGTGATTTTTATGAAAAACTTGAACCAAAGAAGAAGTCTTAAATTGAATAAATGAAGAATTGTCCATGAGAAAATCCGTAAGGACTTTACTCGGATTCTGAATGAAGTTCGATAAGGATTGAGTTTGAACTCACTCTGAAAAAGATCCATGAATCGATATCCTGAAAAACAAGGACCTTAGAAATGTGAATATTTCCAAGATGGAATGATTCTTCAAGATGTGCAAATCAAAGAATATAGATGTGAATTGAAAAGATTTCTGGACTGAAGTCTTTTCCGATAAGCCCGTATTTAAGGCAAAGGACGCCGAATGAAAAGAAAAGAGCTTGGAATTTACGAAATTATACATGAAAGATGATGATTTCTCGAATGATAATCAGCCTAAAGACAGCTTCTTCAATGCATTGAACAATATGAAAGAAAATATATCTTCTTCTGCTCCGGCACCAAAAGCTTCCCCGAGCGTTACTGTGCCTGCCCCATCATCACCTTGAGAAAGCCCAAAGCCTAAGGCTGCAAAAAAAGAAGAGCCTGCAGTTCCAAAATCCAATCCGGAATCTGCACCCCTTCTGAAAATATCATTCGATAGTTCCAAATCTCATCTGATAATCGACGGCAAAGCATATAAAGTGAGTTTGAAGAATTCATGAATTAACATATCTGTAGATGACATGAGGTATTCTGGAGGAATATTGACTCTTGAATGGTCTACCATATTGAAATCAGGTTCCAAGACATTTATGGAAAGCGAGGCCAGAGCAGCTTTCACCAGCCTAACAAAAACCTGAAAATTCACTTGAACGGGCAAAGATAATTCCACCCTGACAATTGAGAAGATATAAATGACCTTAAATCTCGATTTTTATGATAAAATCTATGCAAATTTTTGCATAGATTTTATTTTTATGGTAAAGTAGAGATATATAATTTTTTAATTTTAAATATATGTCTACAGAAGTTATCTCAAGCGCAGAGCAGTTTAAGGCACTCAGTTGAATACCCGATACTGTCAAAGTCCCTCTGCTCAACGAATACAGATATACCAGCGAGCAGCTTAATGAACTTAAAAGATCACTTAATTTGGCTCAAAATACTGATGAAAAACAAAGAATAGTCGATAAATTCTTCGAAAAGAAGGAATGAATCAAAAAAGATGCCACTGAAGAAGTTACTTATCTTAAGGAGGTATTAGCCAATCTCACTATCGAAAACCTTAAAAAATCCCTAGAGGAAATCGAAAAAGAGCAAGATCCTCGTGCTAGATGATTTCAGACCAACCTTATGCTAGGGGCCCTGGAAGCAAAATGATATAGGATCAGGCTTGAGCGTGATTCAGTGTCTCTTGAATGAGCAGGGCAAGACGATAAGAGGCTTGAATTTGAAACGGTGATGAGAAACTATATAGAGAGAAGCAAATTCAATTTTGAAAATCTGAAAACAGCTGTTCTGCACAGAACGACAAAGCTTGATGATTACATAAGCATTAATTCTGACACGGATAAGAATCCTCTTATCGAAAACATGAGTGCTAAGAATTATTATGAATTCCTGCTAAAAAAATACAAATTAGATTGCCTTATCGTGACAAAAAATGAAATCAAGAGCAATTGCAAGATATCTCCTAGGGATAAAGATTTCATGTTGGCATATAAGAACGATGCATATGAAGATTATCCGATAGGGACATCTCTTGTGCAATACACTATAGAAAGCAAAGAAAGAAGGGTATGCGCAAAGCAGGCGGAAGCTGCAATACACACTGCAGTCTGAAAATTGCCTGATGAAACGAGAACCAAGGTTGAAGCTGTTATCAAAAAAGATGACAGGGGAATCAATGAAAGAATCGGAGATTTCATCAAAGACCCTTTTGCTGAGATATTGAATATTTCTGCAAGCGCGGGACCGATCTGATGATTGGCCATAATCTGAGCTCTTATATATTTTGCTTTTACTGAGCCAAAAAAAGTGTTCGGCTGAATAGCGATCTGGTGACTTGCAAAATGAACAGGATTGGCTGACTACTTGGGAAATGAATTCTGATCTTACACTAAGCCTGGAGTGAAGGCTAAAGTAGAGGCAAAAAAGGAAACTAAAATAGAGTTGAAAACAGAGAATCTTACTGAAAGCCAAAAATCAGCGACCAATATGGTCATCAAGGATAATTCCATCGTGGATTTGACAAAAAACTTTGCAGAAAAGAATAAGAAATGAAAAAACTGAAAAATCGAGGAGTATCTGAATTTCATCAATTCACCTGAATTTCAGAATAAGACTGCTCAGACCCTATTTTACACAAAAGATCAGACTCAGAATATATTCATGAATGAAGGCAGTCTTGATCCTTCGATAGCGCTTCCTGCAAATCTTGACCCTGCAATATTCAAGAAGGTGATGAGGCAATATCTTACAGGACAATTCAGGAATGACTCAGGACAGCCTATTCCTGGCGTAAAAGAATTCAAGGATTTTGAAAACAGGTATCTTGAAAACGGAAAAAATAAGGATAAGACACTGAATTCAACATTAGAAAGAATATATTCTAAATAAAAACAAAAATGTCAGAAATAAAATTAAGCTCACAAGAGATATCAAGACTGGAATCAAATAAAGATTTTGAGCAATTTTGATTCAATTGAGAAATATCAAAAGAGGAGATAAAGCTTCTCTGAACTCAACAAAGGGAAGAATTGAAGCAAATCCTTTCTACCAATAAGGAATTATTCAGCCTGATATCGGAAATCAATGCTAGCGCACCGGCAGATCAGACAGCAACTCCTCCTCCAGAGGCTCAGCCTTCAGAATCAGACGTTCAGACTGCTCAAGCTGATTGAGATAGGCAAATTCCAGAAGAGCAAATAAGCTCAAATGAAGAGCAGGAATCATGAAGGGAGATGTATAAGATTGAGAACTGATTAAGAAATAAGGGCTACACCAACCTTTACATATTAGCAAGGGCATTAGAGCAATGATATATTCCAGCTTTGCATACCGCTAAGTTTAAGGAAGTGCAGTTTTCCTGAAATAAATGGGGTTGGATAAAGCATAAAGGTGCTTATATCGTAGATTGATGACCTATGACGAACTGAACTTGAAAGCTCTCCGTATTGAATAGGTGATTCGAAGACTACGTGAAAAGCGTAACCTTATCTGATATCGCACTAGAAAAGACTGAGCTAAAAGAAATCATAAAAAGATGAAATAAGATTTCTACTCTTGATAATGCCATGCTGAACAAGCATTTCAATATACTTGTTAAATTAGAGGCGGCATTGGTTAGTTGAGATATCAACGCCATAAGGAGGTATATGAATCAATATAAAACAAATTTTACCAAAGAAAAATGCAATTCTTTTGAGGGATTCAAATCCAAGTACAGAATAAATACCATCACCTCATGAATACTTATTGAAGATTGAGTATTGGCTCGAGAAAAAGCCTCACTTAATACTGAAAGGATAGCAGAAGAAGCTAGGGTGGGCAAATTCAGTTCTGGAAATTCTGTGGACAATCTGATGCTCAATACGAAAAAGCTAAAAGCCTGAGACGTGATTAAAATGCATACCAACTCTCCTGGACATTACCTTGAGCTGAAGATAAAATCAGTTTCGGCTAATTGAAAAAACATACTTGTAGATTATATTCAGCATAAATGATGATCTGTCTGATTCCATTGAACAGATAAGACAATCAGACTCGAAAGCTCAAAAGTGGTTTTCGTCAACAATCGTACGATGCCGCAATATGAAAATCTTAGCCATTTTGAATTCACTCAATCATCTGCTTTTGCAGAGAAGATGGCTAAATTTTCAGAAAAGGAGTTGCACCTGAACAAAATAAAGGCAGAGCTTGCAAAAAATCCGCCAGAATTAGAAGCTGCAGTGAAGCTGAAAAAACAATATGAAGCGAAATACGCAACAAAAATCAAGAGCGCTGATTTCAGGAAGGACAAGATCGATGCTCTGCATGCAGAAAAGCCAAATGTGGAAGCCGTTAAAAAGGAGGTAATCGAGATTCAAAACAGTATAGACGAAATGAAGAAGGACTTGATCAGGGAACATGATGAACTGCTTAAATCTGGCAGGACAGATTCCTCAAAAGTCGAAGAATTAAGAAAGATAGGGGAAAAAATCAATAAAGAAATAGTTGAGCTTCAAAAAAGATGAATAGACCATATCTCTCAGTTGGATCTCGATGGAATCAAGGCTGTCACAAGAGAACCTGTCTGATGGCTTAAATGAGTAGAAAAAATGAATTGATGATGGGATTGATTCCTTAAGGCTATCGATAATTCAAAGTGATGAAAAATCCTAATCTGAGCAAGTCTTGTGTGATTGGTATTCGCATCGAAAGATTGAGTCAAAAATATCTTTAAACAATGAATTTCAAAGGAAACCGCAAGAGATATGGGAGATCTGGCACTCGGGTTCGTTCCCATAATCGGGTGAGTGAATGACCTTTATATCTGGAAGGAATGAAAAGATTGGAACTGAAGAGAATTATCGAAAAAAGAAAGCTGGGCGAGATTGTGATTCTGAATTGTGTGACTGATCCCATGAGGTTCCTTGATCGTGAAAGGAACTGCAAAGGTCTGAGTATCAGTGTTTAAGATGTGAAAAACTTGAATGAAGGCCATAAATGCTGCAGATGCTACGGTCGAAGGAGCAAGACTTGCATGAAAGACTGCAACTTATGGATATTTGGGGTATTCACTGGTAACCGATTTAGTTATCCCAACATACCACTCATTACATTGAATAAAAAAATAATCAAACTAATATGACAATTCAAGAAACTCTAGAAAAGAAAGCAGAGTGATACATAAAACAAAAGATCGATGAAAAACTCGGTTCAACCGATGTTACGATCAATTCTCTGACTGACCTCAAGAAAGAATTGAATCTTTGAAATCTCGATACTTCCAAGCTGGAGGCTATTTTCAAGGAACCCATAAAAACAAGCAAGGAGAATCTCAGGAAGCTTCAGGCAAATCTTCTCGGTACGGATGAAGAAAAGCTCAAAGAGCTAGAGAAATTCATCTTAGACAAGACAAAGATTACTGCTGAGACTGCCGACAAGACAAAGGATCTTCAAAAGAAGGTGGCGATCTGAGCGGCTTCCCTAGCTGCTGTCGCTGCTGTCGGAGCATGACTCAGCTCAGAAACTGTCAGAGAAGGCTTCCATGCTAAGATGGAAGAAGTCAAATGAGCTGAATGATGGGATAAACTATGAAAATTATGAGAATTTTTCGATTGGTGAGCTGGTATCTTCAATAGCTTTAAGGCGCTTATTGCGGTTAAGGTTCCTTTTCTCGCGAAATGGCTAGGATGGGATGCTAATGAAATTGCTGCTGAAGCTGCGAAGAAGACTGCAGAAAAGTGAGAAGCTATTGCAACCGAGGCAAAATCTGAAGCCGAAAAGGCAAAATCTGAAGCCGAAAAGCTTTCGGAATTGAACTCGCCTGAAAGTTGGGCAAAAAGAAAAGATGATCTGACAAGAAGATTGTCCGAAAGATGGGGTGTTGATATAAATACAGCAAACAACAAGGCAAAATTTGAGAGCTGCTGGGAAAGGTATATGAACAATATCTGAAAAGACATTAAAGAAGGAGAAAGAAAAATCAAAGCCGGGGAAGCTTTTTATATGCTGGATACTGCTACGGAATTCCCGGTAGAGACATTCAAATTCATGGTAAGCCTTGTGACTAGCTGATTGATTCCGAAAGAAGCCATAGTCATAGAGGCTAAGGCGGCATGAGAAATGGCATTCAGATATTGAATAGAAAGCTGAAAAACGATAATCGGACTTTGAAATAATTGACTGGAGGATTTCTTCTGAGAAATATCCCTTCATAATATGGGGAAAGCCTATTCAGAGCTTGACAGCAATGAGAAGCTCTTCCTTTGAAACATAATAAACAGGAAGCTTGCCACAATGACGATGCTTTTAGGGGCGACAGCCTGAATGGTTATGGATTCGACATATCTCATTGCGACATGGCATGAGAGAGTGTGAGTCTTGTCTTGAACCATGACATTCAATAGCGCGATATGAAAATATGACAAAGTCGCAGAATGAATTGAGGAACTGGTAAGGAAGACGGGAGGAACAATGACTGATGCTGCGGTTAAGATACGTGAAGATCTTGTTTTTCTGCATACGCAGACTAAGATTACTGAATGTTACTTGAAGTCTTGAGAAGATACTGGAAAATTCGTAACTGAACTCAGGTGACTGGCTACTGCAAACAAGTGAATCATAAATACTGAAGTTATTGATGACTTATTAAGGAAGATGCCAGACACCGCAAAAGGACTTTCATCATATCAGAAAAACATTGCAGAAGTGGTCTGAAGGCAACAGCCCCTTGAACTCGGATTATTCAAAAACCTGACTTGAAAAGCTGAAAGGTTTGCGAAATGAATGTTTGCTGATGCCAATCTTTGGTGAGATGATATATTGAAAAGGACTAATCTGACCAGGACAACGCTTTCTGAGGCGGTTGTGAACCGGTGAAAATGCCTAGAGATGTTCAGCAGGCTTAAGAATTGCTTTAAAATTGCCCCTCTGCCATGAGCCGTGAACAATTCCATGATGTCTGTGCACATAAATAATGTCGATGAATTCAATAAGGTTCTCAGCTACGGATCTCTGAATATGAAGAATCTTGTTGCATGATTATTCAGGAATCTGCCGATAATAATAGTAGGATATAATGCTATGGCTCTCGGAAAGACAGCCGAAGATAAGCTTAGTAGCACTGCATATGGATTATCAACTCTGATTCCTTTTGCATGACCGATACTGATAATGAGACACGGTACGAAACTTGAGAATTGAACCATGCCAAATACATGCGACATGCTTGTAGGAGGTGCATTATTGACATTTGATACTTTCCAATTAATTAAGATAATATCGACTAAATGATTGAATATTGCATCTGCTGCGGAATTCTTCGGAAGACCGGTACTTATGATGAAGGATCTTGCCTGAGGTGTTCTTCAGACTTGATATTGAGCTTGCAGGATAGGTGTTTGAGCTTATGAGGCATGGAAGGCCTGAACACTGGCTGAGGCTGCGATTCCTTTTATGAAGAACCATATAGCATGAGTTGTAGTCTTGTGAGCGGTTGCGGTACTAGGCTACTATCTCTACAATTGAGAAGTTCCGCCTGATAAAATCATAGAAAAACTGAAAGCAGACTGATTCATAGATAAGGATTGAAATCTTGTCGCAGGAAAGATAAAGTCATCATTCGGTTCACTGAAAAATGAGCAGAAAAACCTGATTTCCACTATAATAGTCGAGTCATGTTTGAATTGACCGATACACACTGCAAATGCTCTAGCGGCCTGAACATGAGCCAAGCTGACGAATAAGCAATTTGAAATCAAACCAGATTGAGCACAGACAAAAATCTTATTCAAGTCAATTTGAACAGTCCAAGATAGGAATAACATCAGAGATGCATTCTCTCAATTATGAATAAATGTCGAATTTGCCTACTCTCCAGAATCAATGAGAGAATTCGCAAGGGAATTCAAGGAAAAATGAAAGACGAAAAATGAATTCATTGCTTCTATGAATGAACTTGGTGTCGATTGAAATCCAGAAAGATACTATTCTTAAATGAGCAGCTTATCCCTTATCTCAATCCTCTTATCATTGTCCTGGAATTTGAGCATATCATCTGAGACTATGAGCCCGAAAGGGTCTCATAGTCTTTTTTTGTGGGATAGGGTCTTTGGGAGGAATATCTTCTTGAGGACGAAATCCTTGAAATCAAGGATCTTGCACCTGTCGGCGAATTTGAGATATTTTGGAGATTTGATGATGTAGGCTTTGTTGTCTCAATTGAGATTGAGCTCATTTATTCAAAGAGGGGAATTGGCTTTTATGAATCTCTCGTATGCAGAATCTTTGTTGATTATCGGCTTGAGGAAATATATCCAGTAATATAGATATATATCTTTCTGAATCGCTATTTTGGAGAAATCCATAGCATTTTCTGAAATGAAAAACGACAGACAGAATCTGTCTTTGATTTTGCTCCCGTGGCGCCTGACTCAGAGAAGGTGGAAGATCATGGTCACTGTTATGCGGACTAGCCACATCCTTTTCGGGGCTGTAATGATGAAGATATCTATGTCGGATCACTCTTTTTTGGTTGCATACATTGATAGCGAATTGCATACTGCGACCATCTTGAGCCCGGGAATCCAAGAAATATGCCGGCAATACTTTTGGGTTTTTGCAAAAAGCTCCGACTCATAAGGAGACGGCTTATTCTTGATTCAGAAAAGGTTTATGAAATCCTTGAAATATTCTCACATTATTCGTGAATCTTATCGCATCTATAGACGAATGCTGGCGGGATGTTCAGAGGCTGCCAGCTGATCGCATGGTTCTTGAAAGTGTTGTGTATGTCTTTTTTGTTCTGGAGGAAATATTGGAATTGGACGAATAATCATCACATCCTGAGATGCTTGTGTCATTCTGCGAGAATGGTCTTTGTAAGTTCTTTCGGCAAGCTTCAGAAAGGGAGTCATGAAACAATGACATCTGCGCGTTTTCAGTCTAGGTATTTTCAGACATTTTCTGCTCAATCATGGACGATCTGCACCCTAGGGTCTTTGATCTTATTGAGCTCTTCGACGAATTCATTGTGGATTTCAAAAACGAAGAGCTTTGATCCTGGCGTGGATTTTTTGAGGATCTGTTTGGTGAAATTGCCTATTCACGCTCAATACTCGACTATCATAAGATCTTCCGTGAAATCTATGTGCTTGAGCATGGAGTGAATGAGTTTTGAGGAACTGGGAAATATCGAACCCACTGTTTTTGGGTTTTTTGTGAATTGCTTCAGGAATTTTCGCATGATAATCTTATTTATCTATAAGTTTTCTTTAAAAACGGGGTTTTTTGGATAAGAGTCATTGTAGCAATACTCCGGTTTTTTCAAACTTTAGTTTCCATAAGTATTTGACAAATATATTTATGATGTCATTATTTAGATAATGATTGCCTTTTGCTAAAATTTACGTTCGGAAATATGCATACATAAACTTGCAAGTTTGCGACTTTTTCATACAATTAATGCGCTAAAAATATTGAAAATAGTTCATAATCAACGATAAATGTCAGATAATTACTATGATCTTCTAGGCGTAGACAAGAATGCTAATCCCGAGGAAATAAAAAAAGCGTACCGCAAGAAGGCAATGGAGCTCCATCCCGATAGGCATGGATGAGATAAGCAGAAAGAAACGGAATTCAAAAAGATCAATGAGGCTTATTCCATACTCAGCGATGCCCAGAAAAAAGCGCATTACGACAGATTCGGAAGTGCGGAATGAATGTGAGGATTTTCTCAAGGATGATTCGGATGAGCTGATTTTGATATTTCAGACATTTTTGAGAGCTTCTTCTGATGAAATTTCTCTCAAGGATGATGATCGAGAAGAAAAAAGGACGAGTCCGGAGAGGATCTGGAGATGAATGTGAAGCTTGATTTTTCAGAGGCGATTTTCGGGGGGAAGAAAACCCTTAAATTCGAGAAGAGGGTGGTGTGCGGATCATGCAAATGAAGCTGAGCGAAAGCCTGAACAAGCGCTAAGGCGTGTGGGACTTGCGGCTGAACATGACAAGTGAAAAGAAGGACACAATCATTCTTCTGAGTCATAGAGCAGGCTTCGGTCTGTCCGACATGCGGGTGAAACTGAACAATTGTCGAAAGCCCTTGCACTGAGTGCTGAGGAAAGAAAAGAATCGGAAAGAAGACGGAGAAGGAGATCGATATCCCGGCTTGAATCGATGATGGGATGTCCATCAAGATGAAATGAGAATGAAACGAATGAACGAATGGCAGAAATTGAGATCTGTATATAACCTTCAGTGTTCCCGATAGTTTTGAGTGACTGAAGAGGGATGAGGATAACCTCCACATCGACTTAGGGATAGATCCTGTCGAGGCAGTGCTGGGAGCTAAGAGGAAAGTGAAGGTGCCGCTTCTGTGAGATCGTCAGATAGAGATAAAGCCCGGAACGCAGGATGGCGACATCATAAAATTCAAATGAGATTGAGTGAAGAATGTCTCTCGGGATATCAAATGAGATCTGTTCCTGCATGTGATAATAAAAGTCCCAACCCATCTTTCCAAAAGGGAAAGGGAATTATACGAAGAGATAGCGAAAGAGAAATGAATAGATTTCGCAGATCACAAATGAATCTTCTGAAAGATATTCTGATAAGCTTAAAAAAAAAAAAAAAAACCCCCGGGAATTCCGGGGATTTTTCTAAAATTGAACTAATAGCCTTGGAGATCATATTTCACCCTGTCGTAGCTGGTCCTCACTATATCCCCATATTCTTGCGCCGTTTCCTTTGAGCCGACATTTCAAGTGGAGTCATAGGTCTTGGTGTTCTGATATTGCATATTGATGTTGTATACAAGGAAATCGAAATCATTTATGATGGTGTTCATCATATTGTAGGAAATCTTGTCTGCGCGATAAGCTGCGATTATCTTCTGTTTCAGCGTTTCGAGGTAATTCTTGGTGTCGTTATATTTTGCAGTGTTGGAGGCATATTTGAATGCGTAAGGCTTAAGCTTAATGGCATTCAGTAGATCTATCTCCCTGTCTTTTCAGATGATTGTGTCCTTGAAGTAGTCAGGCTTCTTGACGGTGCTGCTGCCAGGTCATCATAGATTATTGAGGTATAGCAGGTTATAGTAATTCTCTTCCTTTGACCTGTTTCCTAGATCGCAGTAATTGTAATCGCAATAATCGGAGTCACTGTCATATGAACTGCCATTTCAGTATGTGTTATAATAGTAGCTGTATGGTGTATTGTAGCCATTGTCGAAATATGTGGTGTTCGAATAACTGTAGGGGTAATAGTTCTGGGATGGGCTGTATCAGTTTACAATATCGTTGTAGTAGGAGTCGTACGAATTATTTCATTCGCAATAAGTCACTATTTGACCATAGTAATATGTATTAGGATGGCACTCGGCATTTGCAAATTGTATTGCAAACAAAGAAATTAAGCTTATAATGACGATGATAAATTTTTTCATATTTTGGAAAATTAGTGTTTGTATATATCATATATAATAGCTAATTATGATTTGTCAAGTATATTTTAAATTAAAATAAAAATGAAAAAAAATCTTTTTTCCATGGTGGTCCTGGTGAGTGCATTTTATGGCTTGATATACTTATCGGGGTTATACTGATGACTCGAATTTCTGGTATCCGTTTTGGCATATTCGGTAGTGTTTTACCTATGACATACGGCTATTTCATATCTGAGGAAAAAAGAGAGGATGACAATAAAGAAATTCCTGCCCTATTTCGCATACAGGCTAAGCACTTTCCTTATCGTGATTTTTGTGCTGTTCTGATCTTTTGTCTATTATGAGAATAAGATAGAGCCTGCAAAGTTACCTGAATTCACGGTGACGAACGGCAAAAAAACTGTAGTCTTCCAATGAATGGCGCACATATGAAGCGATGCATTCTACAAGCAGGTGCAGGATAACATCAGGCAGCGCAAGAAAGAATGATATGTTTATTTCTACGAGTGAGTGAAACTCGGGAAGAAAGAGAACATGGAAAAATTCGATAAGCTTCTCGGTGTGAAATTCGACAAGAAAACCTATGTCAATCTGTCCAAGATATATTGACTGAGAGCGCAGGATAACAATGATTTCTTCTGAATCGAAAATGACCTTGATTTCAATGCGGATATCTGAATGGATGAGATAATCTCCCTTTATGAGAAGAAATATTGAGCCGTGGATATGACCAAGAAGACTCAAGACCCGAAAATTTCCGCAGATCCTGTTTCTGTAGATAAGATCATAGAGTCTGCAATCAGCCAGATGACTCCGAGAGAATTGAATTTCTTGATATATGTGAACAGGTCGATCATGAATTTCATCATAAAAAATGAGAGTGTCAGGAATACCATCTTGGCTTGATCGGGCCAAAAGAATCTCTTCGATATAATATTGGAGGATAGGAATAGGGTCATTATCGATTCGATTGTAAAAACCGAGCATCCTAAAATCTATATTACATATTGATTGATGCATTTCAATGGCGTTTGGTCGTGATTACAAAGGCTTGATCCTTCATGGAAATTATTATCCATAAAATATCTGACTCCGATAGAGTAAATAATTTGATTTTTAGCGATATATTCTTAATATTGTTTAGCTAAAGAGATTTGGTGTTTTATTGATTTTGATGTAGATATAAACATAATAAATAAACTAATTTAATAGAGAAATGAACAAAAAGAATAAGATTGATCTTATAGATAAGATAAAAGAAATCCAAAAATTGGATAAAAAGAAAACCTGAAAGAAACCAAACAAAACAAACCCTTTCATAGTGCTTTTTCTTGTTGCCATAGTCATATCTATCGTGTATGCGCTTTTCGGAGCATGACCGAAAGAGGAGATAAATGAAAAGATAGGGCTTTATCAGGTTGTTTCGAATTACTCTTCAGGATTCTATGATAAGATTTCCATCGATGGGAATAAGCTTCTCGCGACAAGAAAGGAGACAAAGATAGAGACGGTCTGAAATCAGGCAAGAACAGTAAAGCTGATCGATAAGGTGACTCTGCCTCCGAATGACAGTCTGGCTGATCTCGGGTTCAATCAAAAATGAAATCCTACTCAAATCCAAGTTGAAGACGATACCATGAGCAAATTCTGGTCTGATTTCGCGCCGACAATATTGAGCATAATATTCATAGTTGTGATTTTCATGTTCTTATTCGGCAGGATGTCCGGAGGTGCAAATTGACCTATGGCATTCATCAAGTCAAGAGCGAAACTATATAACCCATGAGAGGACAATAAGATAACTTTTTCTGATGTAGCATGAGCTGAAGAGGAAAAAGAAGAGCTTGTCGAAGTCGTCGACTTCCTTAAAAATCCGAAGAAATATAAAGATCTATGAGCGAAAATCCCTAGATGAGTATTGATGGTCGGTCCTCCCGGAACAGGTAAGACGCTTCTTGCTAGAGCTGTCGCGGGTGAGAGCTGAGTCCCATTCTTCTCGATTTCAGGTTCTGAATTCGTGGAGATGTTCGTTTGAGTCGGTGCGGCTCGTGTGAGAGACTTATTCAAGGAAGCGAAAGAAAAATCCCCTTCTATAATATTCATAGATGAGATAGACGCCATAGGTAAGAAGCGTTCTCCATGAATAGGATGAGGTCATGATGAGAGAGAGCAGACACTCAACCAAATCCTTACGGAAATGGACGGATTCGATAATGATACCAATGTTATAGTAATGGCTGCTACGAATAGGGCTGATGTCCTAGATAAGGCGCTTCTGAGACCAGGTAGATTTGACAGGAAGATTACGATAAACCTTCCTAATCTGGAAGACAGATTCAAGATACTTGAAGTCCACGCAAAGAATAAGCCGATAGACAAAAAGCTTGATTTGAGGAAAATCGCGAGCGCTTCTGTATGATTTTCCGGAGCTGATCTGGCTAATCTGCTTAATGAATCAGCAATCCTGGCTTGAAAATTAGGCGCTAAGAGTATAACTGAGAAGATGGTTCAGCAATCTATCGAGAAAGTCCTTATGTGAACGACCAAGAAATCGCTCAAGATGACAGAATATGAGAAGAGATTGACAGCTTATCATGAAGTGGGGCATGCCCTCATAGGAAAGATGCTTCCGAATCCTGATCCTGTGCATAAGATATCAATCCTATCAAGATGAGCTGCGCTATGAGTCACTTGGTTCTTGCCTGAAAAGGATAAGATACTTGTATCAAAGGCAAAATATCTTGATGAGATAGCAACGCTTTACGGTTGAAGAGTCTCTGAGGAGATATTCTTCGGAAAGGACAATATAACAACAGGAGCTTCAAACGATATAGAAAGGGCGACTGAAATCGCGAGAGCCATGGTTATGAGATTCTGATTCGACGATGAGCTAGGTGCTGAGAATTTCGTAGAAGAGCAAGCTGTTGGGAATTTCCTAGAATTCCAATCCAAGAATAAGACGATAAGCGAGAAGACTCAAGAGAAGATCGACGAGAAAGTAAGAGAAATACTCAGAAAAGCATTTGAGACTGCAAGAGATATAGTAACGAAGAATAAGGATCTGCACGAGAGAATATCAAAAGTCCTAGTGGAAAAAGAAGAAATCCTCAGAGAAGAATTCGATGAATTCTTCGAATGAGTTCCTGGCGTGCCAGAAAAGAATGCTTAATTAGAGAAACCTAAGCGATAAAAAATCAATATTTGCATAAAATATTGATTTTTTATTATTTTCGGCTATTTTAACTTCCTTTAATTTTCTGAAACAATTTATGCTAAGCAATATTAGGACCAATCTGAAGAATAACTGGAAGGCTTGACTCTCGGTTTCAATGATAAACATTCCCCTGTCGATTTCTCTAGCGGTGGCCTCTGGGGCTTCTCCTCTTCAAGGTCTCCTGACTTGAATCTGGTGAGGGATTTTTGCTTCGATCTTCGCATCAAGCAAGTATAACATTTTCTGAGTAGCGGGGGCGCTCTCTTGAATCCTGCTCACTTTCGTCCTAGCCAACTGAGCCAATTGACCAGGACTGCTTCCTTATGTGGCCATATTATCATGAATACTGATACTTATGGCATATTTTTTCAGGATAACAAAATATATCACCCTCATTCCGACAACTGCACTTCACGGGTTTCTGATCGGAGTTTGAATATCAATCGCAGTCGGGCAGTTAAACTCTGCTCTGTGATTGGCGCTTCCTGCATCGGAGAAAATATATGCCTGATTTTGGCAGACTCTAATGCATATCAGAGACACTAATCTCTATTCATTCTCATTATTCCTCATAAGCTTCCTATTCCTACTTATAAGCAAGAAGAAATTCCCATGATTCCCTTCGGTAATAGTATTGACAATAGCATGAATCTGAATCGGATATCTCATCAAGGATTGAACAATACCGTGAAACATAATGCTTCTCTCGGACAAATATAGATGAATGACATTCAGTCCCATGCTGAACATCTTCTCATCCATAGAGATAAGCAGTTTCAGCGACTTCATGGATATCTTCAGAAAAGTATTCTCAGTGTCGCTTATCGTTGCGATCATTGCAATTCTCGAAACGATAATCTCCGCTAAAATAGCTGAGAAAATCACTAAATCGAAATATTCAAGGGAAAAAGAAGTATTCGGCCTTGCATTATCAAATATATTCTCTTGAATTTTCGGATGACTTCCTGTTACTGCTGTCTTCGTTAGGACTGCATTCAATATAGAATCGGGTGCGAAATCCAGATATTCCGCTTTCTTGGTTTGAATTTTCACTCTTTTCATATCTCTGCTATTCTTCAATAAATGATTCCTGTTCCTGCCGTTTCCGATAATAGCCGCCATCCTTATCAATATAGCCATCGGGCTTATCGATATCTGACACCTGAGAAAGCTCTACAATATGCAGCATTTCGCATTCTATGTGGCTCTTATAACAGTATTTTTCTATATCCTCGAGGATCCGACTTTCTGAATCGTGGTTGGTACTGCGGTATCGCTATTGGCATACCTGAAAAGAATGACCTCAGGCTGAGCGAAAATCTCGCTTTTCAGGAATAAGAAGTTTATGGATAAATTGGATTTTGCCCATTATGTCCATAAGGAACAGAAAGATTGAGATATCATCCTCCTCAAGTTCCAAGATTGACTCAATTATCTTAACCAGGAAAATAATATCATCCACCTCGAACAAATCGATAAGAAGATTATCGTGATATTATCTTTCAACCACATGTGAGATCTTGATATAGATTGAGTAGAGAGCATAAATGAGACTTTCCTGGCGCTGAGGAATAAATGAGCGGAAGTCTATTTCTCATGATTAGGTTCTGACTTCCAGAAGATAATATCAAAGACGAAGATATATAAGGAGCTCCACAAAGATAATAAGATAATCAAATCGACTTCAGAAGCCTTAAATAAACTGCTGGGCGACAATTATCACTCATTCTAGGTATCTTTTGCAGAAAAAACATCCCCGATTTTCGGGGATGTTTTTTCTTTTTTTCTTTTTCAGCATTCTCATGTATCCGGATCTTGGAACACTCTGTTTTAATTTGACAAAAAGCGAAAACGAAATATAAATCTTTACTGTTTGAATCCGATATAGGCGGAGCAAAAAATATTATAAGGTCGTATTTCTTAAGAATCAAAGATGAAAAACAAAATACTGATTTTACATGATACTTTCTTGTATGTAGGCGGCGGAGAGAGGCTCATTCTGCTCATGGCAAAGGTCTTGGGAGCTGATCTGGCATCGGGATTTTTCGATAAATGAAGCTATAATTTGAGGGAACAATGATTCGAATGAAAGATGATAGAGGTATCTTCTCCTATTTTCAAAAAATGATTCAGGCATATTAAGCTCAAATTCGCCTTCCTTTTCAGGACAAAATTCCTAAAAGATTATGAGAAAGTCATTTTCAGCTGAGATTGCATAAGCGCAGTGAGGAATTGTGCCAAGGAAACAAAAAAATATTATTATTGCCACACTCCTCCGAGATATATCTTCGATCAAAAAGAGGCGTATTATGAAAAGGTGCCTTTTTATCAGAGGCCTATTTATCTGCTTCTTCTGGCTATTTTCAGGAGAATGTATCTGTCTGATATATCCAAAATGGATGTGATTTTCACAAATTCAACTACAACCCGTGATAGGATAAAGGAATTCACTTGATTGGATGCGGAGATAATATATCCTCCTATCGATATAAAATTCTTCAAGCCAACAGAAACTAGGCGGCAATATTTTTTCAGTTATGCAAGATTGTCAGCTATCAAAAGAGTAGATAGGATAGTGGATGCATTCAAAGAGATGCCCGATAAGGAACTTGTTTTTGCGTACTGAAGGAATGATCCTGAGAAAGAGGCTATTCTTAAATCTGTCGAATGATTTGATAATATAACGCCTATAGAGTCACCTAGCGATGAAGAGCTGAGGAAGCTGATCTGAGAAGCGATCGCGACAATATATATACCTATCAATGAAGATTTTGGCATGAGCCCAGTGGAATCCATGGCCTGCTGAGTGCCTGTGATATGAGTGAATGACTGAGGATTGAGAGAGACTGTGATCGATAAAGAAACCTGAATACTAATAGATAAGGAAGCAAAGATTGCTGACATCAAAGATGCCGTGAAGAACCTCACATTGGAAGAAAGCATCAAGATGAATGAAAAATGCGTAGCGAGAGCAAGTGAATTCAGTCTCGAGACATTCTGAAACAAATTAAAAGACAGGCTTAGATAATATGGAAAACGCTGAGACTAGACTCATAGAATTTTATGATGTCAACAACAAAGAGGAGCTATTTGAAAAAATCGCTTTGTTTCTCGTATTCCCTCCGCATTTCTGAAAAAGTTGGGATGCGCTTTATGATTGCCTTACCGATATGTCATGGATGGATCAAAAAAATATCACAATATTCCACAAGAGAAGCTTTAAGCTTGATAATGAGGATTTCAAGATATACATCAAAATCTGGGACGATGTGTCGAAGTATTGGAAGGGCAATTGAGGTATGGAATTTGAGATAATATACTCTCATTGCCCTTATTGCCTAGATTAATCAGGCACTCAAAATATATAATTGACAAACGATAAAAAATATCTATAACACATATAGTATTTTTAAATTCGTCCGTATGAGTGATAATTTCAATTATGGAAAATGAACTCCTGACTGAGAGTTTCTCATGCAATTCACACAGGAAGAGCGAGAAGAATTTTTCAATACGAATTGAGGGGTCTTGGAGGTTATGGCAAAAGTCCAAAACCATATAAGGTGATTATCATTGATGTGCTGAAAATCTCAGCAAGAAATATCTGATTTCCTTTTCGGAGAACAAAATGGCGGAGCGATAATCAGTTGAATTGAAAATGATGAATCGCCTCAGATCTTTGAGGATCCAGAAGAGGAGGCTGTTGTTGTTATTTCAGAGGCTGTAGCGGAAGAACCTCAAGCCGAAGAAGAGCAATTGGAGGAAACTATAGCCACCGCTGTTGAACTCGAAACTGCAGAGGAAGAGTCCGAGGAGTCTGCCGCTGAATCGTCCACATTTAAGGCAGAGACCAAGATTGATTGATACCCTATAGTTTGAAATCTGATAGAAGGACGCAGAAGAGTCGGTAAAAATGGCAGATATGGTTTTCTGGACGAGAATAATGAAGAGGTTGTAAGATGTGTATATGATGATGTGAATGATTATAGCGAATGAATCGCTGTGGTCTGCTGCGATGATGGTGCATACGGATTCATCGATCTGGATTGAAGTCAGATAACTGAATGCAGATTTTCCGATGCCTTGGATTTCTCAGAATGATTGGCGGCAGTAAAGCTCAATAACAAATGGTGATTTATCGACAGGACTTGAAAGCTTGTTATAAAATACAACTATACGGATGCCGAGAGCTTTGATTGATGAAAAGCCAAAGTTACAATCTGAAGACAGGTATCTTATATCAATAGAAGCTGATTCACAGTATAGAAAAATCCCCGCGAAGGGGATTTTTTTTAGCTTAAGAGTCCTTTGCAATTTTCTTTTATCCTTTCCTTGATTGCATCAACATCATCGCTGCCAATGGCATTGAGATATCAGTTGATGAAGTCTTTTCAGCTCTGTGTAAGCCTGGATACATGAGGCCAAGATCTCTGGCTTATGTAGTTTCCGATTTCCTGGTCGTCTACTGTTTTTCCTGGTTCTTTTCAGAAAAGAGCTCTTATGACACCCTTTTTTACACCGCTCCCCTTACTGCTAAGGATTTCTAGCCTTGCCTTCTCCGATCTGCCGCCTTCATCCATAGTACACCTGAATTCTATCCAGCCCAATTTGTATTCCGGAGAAGTTCATTTCTCTCATATTTTCCTGATGAGGGCAGTCATTCATACTGCTCTGGTATGATCTTCTTTGAGTCTTCTGATAGTTTTCATCAATTGATCATACAATTCTTCCTTTGCTTTTTCCTCATCAGCAGGATCGATTCAGAAAGCTGTGCAATATTCTCTGAAATTTGAGTCTATAAGCCCATAAATATGGACGACTCATGATTGTCTCCTTTCGCTATCGAGCCTTATGCTCTCTAGCCTTTCTTTCAGTGGTGACATGGTTTTTAGGCATCAAAATATATACGAATGATTTATACGGATAATGCCTGCTATGTCAAATTATTAGAAATCCTATTCGTTTTTATATGCCTGCCTGAGAGTGGCAATATCGATTTTGCTCATTTTAAGCATCGCTGCCATTACGCGATTTCATCTTTCCTCATCTTCGTCGTCCAGTATCATGTCGAGCTTCGGAGGAACCACTTGCCATGAAACTCAATATTTATCCTTCAGCCAGCCGCATTCTCATGGTTCTCAGCCGCCCTGTGTCAATTTCCCCCATTTATCATCTATTTCCTCTTGCGTTTCGCAATTCACTACAAAGGAATTTGCAAGGCTGAAATTGAACTTGTGATCCAGACTGCTTTCCATTGCTTTGAATTCAAAGGAATCCAGGATAAAGCTTGCATGTTTGACTTTTCATTCGACATCGCCTTCGCCTTCTCAGTATAGGTAGACATCCTTGATTTCCGAATCCTTGAATATCGATGTGTAGAATTTCATTGCTTCTTCCGCCTTTCAGAATACATCTCCTACGAACATCAGCATGGGAGTTATTTTCTGATTCTCATTAACGAGATTGAGCTGCCATGACACACCGAATCTGTCCTGCGTCCATCAATATCTTTTACTGAAAGGATAGCTGTCCAAATCCATCAGGATCTTTCATCCCTCAGAAAGTTTGCCCCATAGCCCGTCCAGTTCTTCTGCTGTCTCGCAACCGACATAATATGATATTGCGGGGGTGAACTGGAAATCCGGACCTCAATTCAAGGCAGTGAACTCCACTCATCAAATCTTGAATTCTATGCTCATTACGCTTCATTCGGGCCTTCAGGCCACCCTTGATCATTCTCTGTTGTAGTGAGTCGTGTCGATAATTCCTGAGTCATTGAATATCGATGTGTACAGATTTACCGCTTCCTCCGCCCTATCATCAAACCAGAGGAACGGCACTATTTTCTGACCTTTTTCATTTGTTTTCATATAGAGGCTCATTATGAATTAAACATCCTCCATATTACAGCAAAAAGCCGTAAATCAAATACGGATAATGCGAAGAAAATGTGAGTGAAGACTGAATTGAAAGTGAATTTCCCGTTTTATATTAAGCTGGCGGCTGAGATGTATGCCTGATGATCGGCAAATGTCAAAACTATATCCTTAAATAAGAAAAAAGCCGGCAAGGGCCGGCTTTTTTTCGTGATGCGGAAGTCATTCGGCGACATCCCCTGGGCTTTTCCTGATGAAGCTGTACACGAACGCCGCAAGCATCCCAAGAAGCTGCAAAGCGAAGAATTCGATGGACAGTACCAGTCCGATTATCCCTAGAGTGTAGAGATCACCGTTCTGGCTGAAGAAGCCGATGAGGTAGCACGGAACTGTCGCAAGGAAGACAATGAGCGCCCCCTTCAGAAAAAACGGGAGCTTTTTGAAATCATTGAACAGAAGTTTTAATACTCGCATCGCATGCCTCCTTTTGCACTGGGTTAATAACCTGATGTAAATTACATATTAATAAAAATATTTATTTGTCAATAGTGAAATTTTTTTGTTCAAGATGCTTATTCATTATTTCCTCAGAAGTTTGTTCTAAGAGAAAATTGATTATATCTTCCTTCATAAAATCTTTAAGTTCATTGAAAGAAATAAACTTATATCCGCTCAATTCATTTGTCTTGGAGGTGTCTATATAGTCAGTATTTCATATGAATTCAAGCATGAAAACCTTTTCGGATTTTCATATGAAATACTCTCATTTGTTCTTGATTTTCCATTCAATCTCCTCATCTGTGAAATACTTGATTATGGGTTTATGGTGGACGTGAACAAGTTCCAGTTCGGATTCTTGGATATCCAGTTCTTCTCTGATTTCCCTGAATAATCATTCAATTTCATCCTCATTTTCATTCAATCATCATTTGGGGAATGTCCAGCTTGGCTTCGGGCTATTGTATTTTCAAATCAAGATTCTGGCGCTTTCATCGAAAATAAATGCCATTACGTTATTCCTGAGATTTTTATCTGTCATGCTTTTGCTTTGTCTAAGTGATATTTCAGTATTATATCCGATAAATTTGATTTTTCCAGATAATAGCATATTACTTAATCATTAATTCTAATTATTCAATATGCAAGAGATAGAAGTCAAGATATTCGAAATCGATAAAGATTCCCTCATAAGCAAACTGGTTGCTATAGGTGCAGAGCTCATATTTGACTGAGAAATCGCAGCTGATTTCTATAGGAATGCGGCTGGTAAGAAAATCAGGCTCAGAAAAGCCAATTGACAGAACATCATGACATTCAAGGAAAAGTTATCTGAAGATGCGAAAATGGAGAACATGGAATATGAGATCGTGTTTGATGATTACGGCAATCTTTGCAAGACACTAGAGGGCATCTGATTCGATAAGTATTGATCCTCTGCAAAATACAGGATATGATACAAGCTATGAAACACTGTATTCGATTTTGATAAATTGGAATGAATTCCTTGGTTTGTCGAAATCGAATCAGATAATCATGCGGATGTAGAGGAATGAGTGAAGTTCCTCTGATATAGGATGGACGAGACGAATAAGATGACAGAAAGGCTAGTCAAAGAACATTATTGAGTCGCTTAAACAGATATTGGAGGGGCAATCTTTTCGGACTTTTTAAGTTATTTTCATAAACCTGATTTCTTGATAATTTTCTGAATAATGATATTATATTGTCGGAATAGGTCGAATCGGATATTACAAATCTCTTGTAGCCCTTTAAAGTTTCATCTATGGTAACGCTTATCTTTTCGGGATTGGTTCTGTTGCTTTATCTTGCTGGATTCTGCTATCTCGCCTTCTATTTTTGAAGGGAAATGAAGCAGGTTTTCTCTTCATACTGAGTTCCTTTTGTCCCGACTTCTGATAATAAGTTAGCATTATTGCTGGAATCATTAAGATTGGATCCGGGGCAGACATTCATTGATATAGGCTGTTGAGACGGCAAGATTCTCCAAGCAATAGAGGAGAAATTTCCAGGGGTCAGGGTGAAATGATTTGAGAAGTCAGGATACCCATATTCCCTTGCGATTAAAAGAAAAGAAAGAACATGATGCAAATATGAGGTACTGAAAGCTGATTTTTTCAAATGCGATATCCAGGATGCTGATGTTGTGTACTCATATGTGCTGCCTTATCTGATGAAAAAAATCTGGAAAAAGATGACTCTTGAATGCAAGATTTGAACCATGCCATATTCCAATAGCTTTAGGATTCCTGGCATCAGGCCAAAGAAGTTGTTCAAGTTTGAAAATGATCAGGATATTTATGTCTATGTTGTCGGGAAATAATTTAACTTCTAATTTTTGGGATTATGATAATTGATAAAACTGGTGAAAACCCAGAGGAGCAAGAATCAAGCGAATCTTCAGGAAATAGTCCATTAGATTGAGTCATGGATGAAGTAACATCTGGTGTCAGCAGCCGATTGGATCCGCTTATAGAACATCGCCGGAAAATCGGGGAAATCGATAGATTCATAGAGAGTCATTTCGGTTGAGTCAAAAATCCACAGACAGAAGATGATTATATGCGATATCTGCTTGTAACCATCTTCTGCATAGCTTGACTTGCGGAGCACACGCAGCTTGATACGACGAAAATTTGAGATATGCTCAAGCAAAAAGTCTATGATATATGCAAACTATTCAATGTGGAGCATCCAGCGAACCCTGTTGTTCCCGAAGGGAAGATGAGCTTCAGGGAGTGGTGGGAGAGCACTTGCGAGAAAATGGGCAGGGACAGGCCTTATCCAGATTATATATTTGAGAAGATCCCGAAAGAGGATTCATAAATCACATCATTATGAGTTATCGGATAATGGAAAAACCTGATTGGAAAAACCCAATCAGGTTTTTCCGCTCATAGGGTTGAAGATAATTCTCCTGCCCGATTTGCATTTAATCGAATCGGGCATATAATGTAGAGTTTAATGAAGAATTGACGGATCATAAGAAATTGCAGATATGAAAAATAGTATACTCAAAGCACTTAAGCCATATGCACTGCTTATATCTCTGCTTATAATATTCACTCTGACGAGCGATTGAATGAGCCTTATCATACCCAGGGTCATTTCTACGGCGATCGATTCTTTCGGAATGTGAAATTTTGATTTTAATCTGATTGCACTTGAATTTTTGGCGATAGCGATTCTCATTTTTATCTTCACTTATCTTCAGAGCCTTCTTCAAGTCTATGCATCAGAAAAATTCGCTAGAGACCTTAGATCAGAGCTGATTTGAAAAATTTCCACTCAGGATTATGGATATATAGAAGATTCCACTCCCGAGAAGCTCCTGACGAATCTGACTTCAGATGTTGATGCGGTAAAGACTTTCATCTCGCAAGCCATAGCCTCTATCGTATCGTCCATATTCCTGATAATAGGCGCAAGTACGCTACTTCTGCTTATAAATTGGAAATTAGCATTGGCAGTGCTCATGATCATTCCGCTTATCGGAGGGACATTTTATTTCATGTTCAAGAATATCAGCTCTCTTTTTACCATGTCCCAGGAGAATATAGACAAGCTTAATAGGATTATAACAGAGAGCATACTCGGTTCCCCGTTGATCAGGATACTTAATTCCCAGTGATTCGAATTCGAGAAATTCACTTGAGCGAATTCAGATTCAAGAAAGCTCTGATTGAGGATCCTGAAACTGTTTGCGAGCCTCATCCCGATAATCATTTTGATTTCCAATTCGGCTGTTCTGATAATATTGCTTCTGTGAGGGTATTTCGTAATTCAAGGCTCTATGAGCTTGTGAGATTTTGCCGCTTTCAATAGCTATAGGATGATCCTTATTTTCCCGATAATAATGATATGATTCATGAGCTCGGTGATATCACGTGCGGAAGCATCTTATGAGAGGATTTCTGAAGTCTTGAATGTGAAGCCGAAAGAAGAAGCCAATCATGCAAGTGGATATATTGATTGATGAATTGAACTCAAAGATATCTCGCTCAGGCTCTGAGAGAAAGAGATCCTCAAAGATATATCATTCAAAATCGAACCGAAAAAGAAAATAGCAATAATAGGCCCCACTGCTTCTTGAAAAACTCAACTGCTATATCTCATAGTAAGGCTTCTTCATCCAACTTCCTGAGAGATAAGATTCGGTTGAACCGACCTGAGCCTCATCGACAGGAAGACTATATCAGGCCAAGTTTCACTGGTTTTCCAGGATAGCATAATATTCAACCTGAGCTTGAGGGAAAACATCGCGTTCACCTCAGATGTTTCTGATGAGGACCTTGAAAAAGCGATAAAGACAGCTGAAATCGACGATTTCATAAACTCACTTCCGAATAAGCTGGATTCAGTGATATCAGAAAGATGAACCAGCCTTTCCTGATGACAAAAACAGCGCCTGATGCTCGCGCGCGCGCTGGCCACGAACCCGAAACTACTCTTGCTGGATGACTTCACCGCCAGACTCGACATGAGCACGGAAAGGAAGATACTTGAGAATATAGAGAATAATTACCCAGAACTGACTCTCGTCTCAGTGACACAGAAAATCGAACCGATAAAGGACTATGATCAGATAATCCTCTTGATGGAAGGTGAAATCCTAGGCACATGAAAACATTCAGACCTTATGAAGACCTCTACTGAATATGTCCAGATTTATAATTCCCAACAAAGCACAAATGAATTACGATCTTAATGCACTGAACATTCAAAAATGAGATACATTCGTTAGCTCATTCAAGAAATTCTTCTCCTTGATAAAAGGGGAAGGCTGAAAATTATTCATTTCAATACTTGCGATTATAGCAAATTCGATATCCACCCTATCTTCTCCGATTCTTCTGGCATATACTATAGACAATTATATAAGGACAAAAGACTTTGATTGAATCCTCTTTTTCGCTGCGATGCTTTTCCTGATCTATATCGTAGAGAGTACCGCGACTTATCTCCAGACAAAGACAATGGGGCAGATATGAATAAATGTGCTATATAATCTCAGAAACAGGATTTTTGAGAAGCTGCAGAATCTGCCCATCGCTTTCTTCAGTCAGAACAAAACCTGAGATCTTATCTCCAGGATAAATTCGGATACGGAAAAACTGAATAATTTCTTTTCCGAGGCTCTGACTCAATTCATTGGAAGCATCTCGCTCATAACCGGAACGTGAATATTCCTCCTTGCCATCAACTTAAAATTATGAATAATTACCCTTATGCCAGCGCTCGCCGTATTCATTATAACCAGATTGATATCATGATGGGTGAAGAGGAAGAGTCTTGCAAGCTTGCGCTCGCTTTGAGCCATGAGCTCTGAAATTCAGGAGTGATTGAAGAATTTTAAGGTAATGGTTGCATACGATCGTCTGGATTATTTCAGGGATAAATACAAAAAAACAAATGATGCAAATTATAAGGCTTCTGTCGGTGCGGGAGTGTCGAGTAATATCTTCACACCGATATACGGATTTGCGGCAAATGCCGCACAGTTGCTGACCCTTATATTCTGAATATACTTCATCATGAGATGAGAGTTCACCCTATGACTGCTGATATGATTCCAATTCTATATAAATTTCTTATATAGTTCCTTAAGGGAAATGGCGGAGCTATGGTCTTTCTTCCAGCTTGCTTCGGCTTCTTTAGATAGGATTTCAGAAGTCATATCCCTGCAGTCGGATTTGCCCGTAATCCCGAAAGATGAATCGAGAATTACTGGCTCGATAATGGAATTCGAAAATGTGGAGTTCTCATATCCTGATTCGGGAGTCGTTTTAAGAGATGTTTCTTTCAGACTTCAGAAATGAAAGACGTATGCTCTAGTGGGGCCCACGGGATGATGAAAGACAACAACCGCATCGCTTATGGCAAGACTCTATGACCCGACAAAAGGGAAGATATATCTTGATTGAAGAGATATAAGGTCTTACACCGAGATGGAAAGGTCAGAGAAAATAGGATTCATCCTACAGGACCCATTTTTATTTTCTTGAAGTGTCAAGGACAATATCCTTTACTGAAATATCAAGTATTCAGCATATTCAAATGAAGAACTGCTGGAAGTGCTCGATTCAAAGGGTCTGAAAGAATTGCTACCAAAATTCGGGGCCGGATTAGAGACTGAAAATGCATTAGGGATGAGCTTGGGACAGAGGCAGATAATCGCATTCATAAGAGCAGTTCTGAAAGAGCCTGAATTACTGATACTAGATGAGGCAACTGCGAATATCGATACCGTAACAGAGCAGATATTAGAAGATATACTGAAGAAACTGCCACCAAGCACAACCAAGATAATTATTGCCCATAGGCTGAATACGATACGGAATGCGGACTTGATTTTCTTCGTGAATTCATGATTCATAAAGCCGACCTGATCAATGCAGGATGCTCTAGATATGCTCATGAGCTGAACAAGGGAAAGTTAGGTGTCGGCGTGAATCTACAACACCCAATGCTTTACCATTTTCATAAAAAAATTATAATATAGAATGAAGTCAATCAATGTTGAAAAAAGGGGATCTATATGTACGTATTCTCATTCAGATGGGGTGTGTTAATGATTTTGAGGATGCTCTTCGTCCAATTCGGGGGCTCTGCATTCTTCCTCGCACTTGCATACTTGATCTTTCAGGTAACGCAGAACACTTTCTTTGTATTGGCTCCTCCTTTGATCCCGTTAGTATTCTTCATCAAATACTTTCAGGATAAATGGTTCGCAGCCGATGTAAAGAAGGAACGAGCAGCAACCGAGGCCAGAAGAGCCGAAATCTGCAAAGGATGCAATCAGTGCATAGAGCAGAAAAGCCCCGCTTAGGCGGGGCTTTTTTATGATTAAATATGATTTGTTTAGCCTGACAATTTATCTATAATGCAATGCATTCAATATATTAACTAAATCACATGGACAACCTAATCAAGATATTCGACTTCATCCAAGTTGTCTGAAACCTCAAGAACACTTACAGGTGGTGCAAGACGGGCGATTGAAGACAGGAATCCACCGCAGAGCACACTTGGAGGCTTGCGATGATGGCAATCCTGCTTGTAAGAGAGCTCAAGCTCGATATTGACGTGGAAAAGGCCCTGAAGATTGCAATCGTGCATGATATTGCCGAATCCCTGACATGAGATATCGATGCGGCTGAAATCCATAAGAACTGATGACAGGAGCAGAAGAATAGAAACGAAACCGAAGCAATGAACTCACTTATGCAAATGCTTCCGATAGAATTATGAAAAGAGATATTCGATTTATGGATTGAGTATGAGATGCATGAAACGCAGGAATCCAAATTCATAAAAGCACTTGATAAGTTGGAAACACATACTTGAGTCATCGAAACATGACATGAGTCATTTGATGATTCGCATGTGGATTTCACGGTCCACTATTGCGACAAGTGCGTTTCTGAATTTCCCGCCCTGATCCCATACTACAGAATATTGAAATGAAAACTCAAAGAAGAGTATGCGAAATGATGATTTGAGTGGAAAGAGGGATATGATGATATTCGAGAATAATGAATGAATCAGAACTGCATTTAACAAACATAACTTATTTCAACTCTTATTAATATCAGAATTATACAGAACCGATACCCGAGCTCGAGGGAGTTTTCAGGGATAAAATTTTGTTAAATCAATTTTTTTAGCTAAACTGGAATTTATTAGCAAATAACCAAAACTAACGACATGAAAGTATTCTTCCAATGAGAGAAATGAGCCTATTCTCATATTGCCAGCGAAATAATTTCAAAAGAGCTCTGAATCTGAGCCGAAAACATAATAGGGCTTGAGAATTTCTCTAAAGTCTGGGGAATGATTGATGATAATTCAATCTGAGTCTTGCCCATAGAGAATTCTTACGCTGGTTCGATTCACGAAAATATGTATAAATTCCTGAGATATGATTACAAGGTTATCTGAGAGCTGAATCTCGATATCAGGCATTGCCTCATGAGCAAGTGAAGTGATATGTCCAAAATAAAAAAAGTTTATTCGCATCAGCAGGCGCTATCGCAATGCTACAATTTCTTGAGCGAACATTCCATGGAGGCCGTACCATACTTTGACACTGCCACAGCAGCTAAAATGGTGAGTGAAAATGACGATGATACAATGGCTGCGATAGCTTCCGTAGAGGCTGCAAAATTATACGGACTCAATATTCTGGAAGAGTGAATCCAAGACCAGATCGGCAATACCACCAGATTTTTCATAGTCGCGACCAAGGAAAATAAAATCAAGCTGACTCAGAAATCTGATAAGATTACCATAATTTTTGAGGCGCAGAATATCCCGGCTTCCCTATATAAATGCCTTTGAGCATTCGCCACAAATGATCTGAACCTTTCTAAGATCGAGAGCTTGCCGAGCCTGAAAGACCCCTTCTCTTATATGTTCTGGTTGGATCTCAAATGAAAGTTAGGAGATGTAAAGGTGGAAAACGCATTGAAGGAATTAAAATTTTTCACTAAGGATTATTTTATAATTTGAGAGTACTAGCATAAAATGTTTGATCATATAATAGACAGCCTCTCAGCAGAGGCAAAAAATCATAATATGTCACTGAAGGACATATTATTCTCGCTGTTCGAGAATCAGGAACTCAAAGATAAGTATCTCAATGAGATAAGGAGGAGCACTATAGTCTGAAAGATTGCAAACGATATTCTGAAAGAAATATGAATAAATGACATGTGCAAGATCATGGCAATCTGAGATGTGGAATATTTCTGAGAAATGAAAGCCGAATGGGAGAATCTGGTCAGAAGAAGCCTCTCAGATATAAATGTTTCTGATTTGTCAGGCTATGATTTATCAGGACAATGAACTCCTGAATTGAGAAATGCGCTTTTCGGATATATGAACGGCTATTATGATCTCAGCAAGCAGAACAGACAAGAGATAACCGATTCCATAATCCCGACTTATGGCTGAACCGATGGATTCGTCTCAATAATGGATACTCTGAAGTTGATTTATGCAGATAGGAAGATAAATTTCATTTATCCAGAAGCCAGTTTTATGGCAAATGTAAAAATCGCTGAATCATACTTTTGAGAATCCAGCCTGATAAAGCTCGATAAGCCTGATAAGGATAATTTTTTCATCTCCGAAACGCAAATTGAAGCTCTTTATGGAAGTAATGATGCGATAAATGTTTTTTATCTTACAACAGTCGGGAATCCGACATGAAGCAAAATCGATAAGGATGATTTCATCGGCATGCTAAAAAAGATAGAATCGATCGACAATGAGGCCATATTCATACTTGATAATGTTTATGTCGGGATACTCGAATATGATAATTCGGTAAATATGTTCGAGGAAATATTTAACGACAACAAGCTTCTGAGCAGGATAATCTTCGCTGAGAGCTTATCCAAGACCCTTGGCACCACCTGACTGAGGCTTGGCTGGATATGGACGCTGAACAAGGATTATTCTGAAGAGCTTAAGAAAAATATCATCCTAAAAAAGGCATGATTCAGCAAGATGTTAAATGATTTCATCATCAATCTTCTGAAAAACAGGGAAGAGGTGATAGATTTCCAAAATAAGGTTTACAGCTTTTGGTCTTCCCAAAGACTGAAGTTCATGGAATATATAAAAGAGAATCATCCTCATTTCTTCGAATTCGGATCAAGCCCGAATGTAATAGAGAGAGAATGAATCTATGTACTTCTGAAAGTAAAGCGGTGATATAAGGCGGAGGAGGTTTTTGCTGAAACATGAATAATCGGAGTGTGAGTGAATTTATCTGATTGATTGTATATCAGATATGCTTTTTGAAATGTGAATTATTTTTAATCGGAAAGAATGAAAAATCATAAGATAGTTATAATATGATGAACTTCCAAATTCTGACAATTCTGGCAGAGATATTTTGAGGGAAAATGACATGAGGTCATAGTCTCTTCAAGAAATACCCTCATCAAGCCGGAAGAAGCCGTAAAATTATGAGATATTATAATTTTTTCCGTCAGCATCCGCTCCACCATAAGCGTAATCAGGGAATTGGTGCCCCTGATCCCGCCGAATAGGCTGATAATGGACTTCACATGAATCAAGATAGAGGCGACAGATGAACTCAGGAAATATGCCTTATGAGAAGTTGTCGCAACCCATCCTATGTTCGGTCCCTGGATAAAATCCCTTAAGAATCAGAACATAGCATTTGATTCTATCCTATGATGAGAGAAGTGGGATTATATACGGAATCTGTGGAAAGGCGATGAGGCAAATCTGATTGAGCTCGAATCCTCGAGGCATGATGAGCTCGTAGCGATAGTCCAGTCGAGCGTCCATTTCATAAATCTTCTTATGGGACACATCCTGAGAAAACGCGATATCCACCCCGATAAGCTGATGGCTATATCAACTCCCAATTCTAGAATGCAGCTACTCATATTATCACGCTTTCTCAATCAAGAAGCTAAACTCTATACTGATATGCAGATGTGCAATACGATCTATAAAAATGAGATAATACCAGAGATAAGGGAATATAGCGATTACCTGACAAAGATAATTACCGATAAAGATGATGGCAAATTCGAAGAGGAATTCAATTCAGTCAAGGATTTCATAGGAGCTGAATTCTTGGATAATGCTCTAAAAGTCACGTCTAAGATAGATGAGGAATTGAAAAAGGCAATTTAAATGGTTTGCCTCTGGTTTAAATAGAAAATTAAAAACACCCAAGCTCGCGCAAGGTGTTTTTCTTTTAAAATAAGCTATTATTTGTCAAAAAGAATGATATATGGTATATTTCTAAAAATCAATCTTATTAATTCAAATATAAATGTATGGAATCATCACTGTCATATGGTGAATCGATAAAATCAAAGGAAACACTCTCTGTAAAAGAGCATCTGCGATTATTGAGGGAGGAATGCGATGGAAATCTTGAAACAGGTAATGCTATTGCCTCAACAGATACGAATGCAATTAAGTTAGCCAAGAAAACATTGAACCCTCAGAAAAAAGAAAAAAAGTTTTCAGGTGAACTTAAGTTGAAAGATAATGAATCAAAGCCTCATGAAAATAGTGATTCCAAGAAGGAGATTGTATGGTCTGAAATCGATAAAATGAAAACAATAGATGATATTCAAAAATGTGCAGGAAAATTATGGGAAATAGACAGTACATTGGAAAGAAAAAATTTTAAACACTATGATTCAAGAAGCGAAAGAGGCCTCTACTACCATTATTTCACACTTAAAATCCGAACCTTATGCAAAGATTTCGTAGAACAAAATTATTGAAATTGGTATTTTTCAAATAGCAAGACTTGAGATCTTGTGCTATATGACACATTTACAAAAAAAGAGGTCATTCTCCTGCCAAAAAACAAAATACATTTTTATCCTGTCGATCTGGTAATCGGCTGACATGAATCTTATATGAGAGTTTGGTGAGTCGTCGGCGAAGATACTGCTGCCAGAAAGTCTGGAGAT
Organism: uncultured Candidatus Peribacteria bacterium; assembly: GCA_964553745.1. Taxonomy (GTDB): domain Bacteria; phylum Patescibacteriota; class Gracilibacteria; order BD1-5; family UBA2023; genus STC-113. Next base: position 135,644 of record CAZKLD010000004.1, read on the forward strand.
TATAGGGCTTTGGATGCATTAGATTCTAAGGCTGAAAACAAGAGGAAAATTCAAATCATAGATGCTGAACTCAAAAAAAAGCCCGATCCTGAACGCAGAGAATTCTTGTTGCTATCAAAAAGAGACACAATGGAGAACATCGTCAAGGCAAAATTTTTAGATTCTTGAAAAAAAGATATCCCCGGTGTCTTGTCCGGATTTAGAGAAATAATCTCTTTTTCTAAAGCCAACAATATGCCCAAGGTCATGTTTTCCAGATTAGATGATATGTTCCAGAATGAGCCGATTCCTGAATTAGTCAATCTTCTTAAGAATCAGTAATGGCATCTCAAGGAAGAATCAAAAAATCCCCTTGCTTTAAGCAAGGGGATTTTAATTATATCCAGTTTATTACGGAGTACATCCGGTTGCTGTCGCCGGAGTATCTATGATAACCGCTCAGCTATAGACGATAGAGATGCATTCTCAATTAGGTCATTTATTGGCAGCCTTAAATGGAACGGATCATGAGTACCAAAGTGCGCCTGAGCCTCATAATATTCATAATCAGGGATTATTCTTCATCTCCAAATATCATAATCAAGATAAGTTCTTCAATTCAAGAGGAAGGCTCGTTAATAAGTTGTTGCTTATATCCAGCTTTCAGAAGTTTGATATCTCAGCAATCTCTTTCGGTATGGAAGCAAGCTTATTGTTGTTTGCGTATAGAAACAGCTTGGGTCATCATGGATTATTCAGATTCTTTATTTCAGGAGGCAGTTCTGTAAACTCATTATCTCCGATATTCAATGTTGCAAGCTTATTCAGGCTAAAGATTTCTTTTGGTATAGAACTAAGGTTTCATGCAGGAAGATCCAGATAAGTCAGTTTTGTCAGCTGTGAGATCTCTTTTGGAATCGAGACCATATTCGGATTATCATTTAGATACAGATCTGTGAGGTTTGTAAGATTTCCGATTTCCTTTGGAACAGCAGTAATATTGTTATTGGTATATAATTGTAGATTTGTCAGATTCTTGAGGTAAAATAGTTCTTGAGGGATGTTGACGGATTTTCAACTAAATAAACTAGTTTTCGCACACCATTGTTCAAGGTTGAAGGCTTTATCGAAAGCGCTATTAAGATTGGCCACTTCTGTAGCTGTCATATCCTCACAATTCTTAAGCGTCACAACCTCTTCGCCTCCCCCAACATTTTCTTCTTCCTTGTATCAGACCGGACGGCTATACCATACCGTGCTTTCAACAGTAACTCATGTATATCAGGCGATTCTATCGGAAGCCACCACTAATGATGAGTCGGGCACAAGAACATCCACCGATGTGATAGCGACTCATCAGCTCATTGCATCTTGAATAGGCGTGTAAGTAGATCAGCTTTTATATAATATGATTCACATTCAGTCTCATTTTATGAACGGATATCTATTCGTATAATCAGTAGCTGAAACTTTGGCAAAAGGAAAAAAATCATAACTCAGACTATTCTCGTTCTCTAGGAATGCCATCAGTTCATATTTTGTCTTTGCCTTATTTGTAGAGTAAGTGTATCTGACCTTATCAAGAGGATCCAAAAAAGAAGATGCAGATGAGTCTATTGTCCTGAGGACATTTTCTCAAGCATCACCCTCATATCATATTTCAACGGATCAAGAAAGGAAGACAACCTTTCTGTCTGGGTCGGGGAATGTGTTTGAAATTGCTGATTTTACCGACAATCATTTTGCAATGGATGATATGTCAGACATCCTTACGCTGTCTCTTGCTGCGCTAGACTGATTTTGGTATGACAAAAATGCGATTGTCGCCAATATTGCAAGTATCACTATGACAACAATGAGTTCAACTAAAGTAAAGCCACCGTTATTTAAGCGTCGTTTTTGTTGTTTCATGTAACAATAAATTTAAAAAATAATCTTAATTTAAAGATATTCGATTTTTCAAGTTTTGTCAATTAAATTTTCCCGACATCAAAATCTTTCTCTTTTAGGGGAGTAATTTTGATTTATGAGCTACTTCAATTTTCTGTTATTTTCAAGCTAACTTCCCTAAAAATAAAGTATTCACCTTTATTTAGGCCCCATTGAACTTTCAACGAAATATAAGTGCCGTACTAGCGCATTTGTATTTTTCGTAAGGGTTGCTGCGGTTTTAATGCTGAAGACCTAAAAAAAGACTCCTTTGGAAAAGGAGTCTTTTTTTAGGTCTTTTTATGTTTATTCCGATGCAGCTGATTATCTTTTTCCATAGAGAGCCAGTGCTTCTTCAGCAGTTTTTGCATTGACTTTGACGAATTGGTTTTCGATATTCCATTTAAAATGTGTTTCTTGATCAATCACTTCACGGCAAACTCATTCTTGGATCTTACCATCCTTCATCCATTCCATGAAATCGCCTCCATCATCGCTTATTGACATTACTTCATATTTTCATATTCAATCTTTTAATGCGTATTTCTGGACCATCAGCACAGGCCTTATTCAATATCAGAATATATTATTTTCCTTTAGGATCAGAATGTCTCATTCTTTATATTTATGATAAGGATTTCTCTCATACCAATTGCCCAATGCTGTTCAAAGAAGAAAGGTCCCGGGTATAAGAATGCTCACCAAGCGTCATCTGAAGTATTCTCTCTGCTCATCAGTTCTTTTGGGGGGTGTTGACAATGTTGGCTGCCTCTCTAATGCTTCTATATTCATATGTGGCCGGTTAAGGATTTATATGAATAATAATAAATTTTTCAAATTGTCAATGGCATTCAGTATTTTTTATGCATAATTTTTTCATGGTGGACTGGAATAGGGATAAAAACGAATAATTAATTAAGGCGGGGATTACCCGTTCACTATCGTTCCGGGCATAAACTTCTCGCCCCGCATCCCAAACTCCACATTTGAAACCAAACAAAAAACCACTCTTTTCAGAGTGATTCCTTGTTTTTGTTTCAAATGGTGGACTGGGCGGGGCTCGAACCCGCGACCTTGGCCTTAAAAGGGCCCTGCTCTACCTACTGAGCTACCAATCCAT
>CAZKLD010000005.1:0-82572 GCA_964553745.1 uncultured Candidatus Peribacteria bacterium
CTCAGTTCTCATCTCTCAGTTCTTCCGAGGCGAACGCCCTAGGCTGAACTTGAACGAATGTCTACATCTCATGAAACTACAATTGAGTCATGCTCAAGGTATTCACAGGCGCGACTTACTATTTCGTCCCTACTCCGACTCTGTTCTGATTATGAAGCTGAAGCACTGTTTATGATAATGCTTTCTGATCTTGAAAAATACTTCTTCCTTGAATCAACAATGTAGCGATATTCGATTCAAGCAAGGTCTATGCGACTACAGCTGATAAATTGACTTCAACTGATGTGAATGGAATAATGACCACCATACAAGCTGCATATTCAGGATGAAATGTTACAACCCCGCAAGTGCAGGCAATTCTTACGGCTTCATGAAGTTCACTTACGGATTTATGAACTGGATTAGTCAAAACTAGCGGCTGAATCATTACTAGCGATACAGGAAGTACCGTCGTTGTACCTGTGACAAAATGACTTACGTCGACTGACCCTTGAATAAATTGTCTTGATATAAAGACAAAAGCACCAGCAAGCGCAGATTGAGTTTATTGGCTGAATACCGGGGCAGGACCGTTTCAGGCTTATTGCGACATGACTTCAAATTGAGGAGGATGGACCCTTCTAATAACTTTCAGCAATAATGATACAAGCTGAGCATTCGGAAGTTACGCTTGATGGCCAACAGCATTTGCAACCTGAGCTTGAGCGCCGAATTCAACTTGAATGTATAAATGATCTCTTGCATCATTCTGAGAAGTGAGAGAGGAGGTCAAGTCCTGATTATATGTTGTTTATGCATGAAAGGCTTGAGGTTGAGCAGCTTTGACGCAGACTCAACTCGACAATATAAGGAATCAATACTCAGATGACACTAAATGAGGATGAACAGGTGTTAATTGCAGAAAAACATATGCATCAGCATCTGATGATTTAGTGAATTGTTCATGATATGGTTGGTGGAGCAGAGCTTCCATGGTTTGATTCCAGCAAGATGCATTTTGATTATGATACTGTTGGTTTGGAAGATCACCGTCATTTTTATGATGATGATGGAAATGAACATGACAATGCCCTGCATCATGAGAATGAGATCCAAACGGATCATATTGGTGAAGGACTTGGTTCAGATAAACAGAAAAAGCGGATTTGCAAAAATCCGCTTTTTTATTATTATAGTTTTTAATAAGCCTTTAAGCTTCATTAAGAGCCTTAACAAGAAAATTTGAAAGCAGAGAATGTAACTATAGCGTATTCGAATAAGAATATTCTGAAAAACATCAACTTGGATATTAAGCCAGGTGATTTTGTATTCCTTATCGGAAATTCTTGATCTTGAAAAACGAGTCTCATAAAATGCCTTATTTGAGACCTGCCGCCAAAAGTCTGAAAAATACTTGATTGAACTTGATATGATATCTACACATATACAGCCAAAGAGCTCACGAAATTCAGAAGAAGCATATGAGTGGTATTCCAGGATTATAAACTCCTTAAAAGCAAGACGGTAAGGGAGAATGTTGCATTTGCAATGGAAGTTTCGGGATATAGCGATAAGCAGATAATCCAGAGAGTTCCTGAGGTCCTATCTCAAGTCGGACTTCTGAGTAAGAAGGATAACTTCATAGATACGCTTTCCGGATGAGAAGCCCAGAGGGTAGGGATAGCGCGGGCACTCATACATGATCCTGATGTGATACTCTGAGATGAGCCTACGGGTAATCTTGACCCGCATAATGCAGATGAAATCATGAACATATTGTCTGAATTGAACAGGTCGTGAAAGACTATTATAATAGCAACGCACGACGACAAAATCGTCAACAAGCTGAAAAAGAGAGTGATAACCTTTAAAGATGGAGCTATAGTGAGTGATGTTAAAGAAGGAACTTACAACCTTTAACCCAAACAAAAACACAAGAGGTACGCCATGACAGGAAGATTAAATGATCCGGTAGTCAAAATCTACAACCTTATGCAGAGCGGCTCCGGAAAGATTATCGGTATCGAATCGCTTGAGGCCGGAGACGTCCTCATCGAGCAAGGTACAGCCGTCGGAAACATCTTCCTCATCGAGGAGGGTGAGATCGAAGTTCTTATCGGCGATAAGAGGATCGGACTATTTCCTGCTCCTGCACTCGTTGGTGAGATGTCGCTTGTCTTCGGTATGAGTGTGGCCAGAGTGAGAGCAACCACCAAGCTCTTCTTCAAAAAGGTCAGTCACACCGCCCTACAAGATGACGAAAAGCGATTCCTGCTTGAGCTTGCTCAGACCAGGAATAAGTCCAATCTGGAGAACGGCAGATACGTACAAAAGGCCGATTAGGCAAAAGAGAAAAGGGGAATTAAATAAAACAGGCACCGGTGCAACCGGTGCCTGTTTCTTTTTTGTACTTTATCTTTACTTGAAGCATATTGTTGATATAATCAGTACATTTTATAACTTAATGAACAGTTATGCAGGAAATCGCTTTCGTAGAGAAGAAAAGGCAGGAAAAAATCCTAGAGCAGCACATCCTTGATTCGTGACTCATTATAAAGGAAGTCATAGATGAAGCCAGAAAGCTTTATCCTTCAAATCCTTTCCATAATTTCTTGCATGCTCTCAATGTTTCTAGCTATGTACTGGAATTGCCATGAGATGTATTCAGCGCCATAGAGCTCAGATCGATGCTAGTGGCAGGATTGTTCCATGATGCAGGACACACTTGAATTTCACATCCGCTAGATGAATTCATATCCCTTAGCCTTCTTCAGGAGGCAATCGAAAAGATCCAGAAAAATCATCCTGATTTCATAGTCGATTATTCCATTATCAGAAACGCTGTCATGGGCACAGTCTTCAAAGAAAGATGAAAAAGGACAAACAGATATTCTGTGATAATGTCGGACTTCGATATCGGTTATATCTGAAAATGAATAGAGAGCTTCCTCTATTACTGACCGCTTTTTGCTCTAGAGCTAAAGGTAAGTGCTGATGAGTTCTTCACTAAGGTCGAAAAGTGATATTTCAAATATCTGATGAGCATTGAAAAAGAGATTCTCATCTCACCGGTTTCCAAAAAAATCCTCCCTCATTCGCTTCAGGCAATAAAGGATTTCTATTCGATAGATCTTGATACAAAAAAAGAGATGTTTGAAATCCTCAAGACAGAAGATATAACTTTTGATGAATTCAAAGAAAGATTCTTTAACAGAGCCTAATGCTTAAAATATTCTCCCGACATAAGGATTTCTGACTCGCACTCGGATGATGAGCCGCCAGATGATTGGCACACATATGAATCATAAAATTCCTGGAGGAAAATGATTTAAGGCCGTCAGAAATATCATGAACAAGTATGGGCTCGATTATCTGAGCCCTTTATGCATTTTGAAAAACATCAGACGAAATGAGGGAGATAGTATCTCAGATAAATTTCCTCAAGCTCATCGATTTCAATATGAGAAGGTGACTCATTGCCTGAAATAAGATAAAAAAATATCTGATCGGAATTTTCTGAGATATCAGGATAGAAGAGCTTAAAATCCCGATTAAGATAATTTCAACGGACATATCTAGCTGAGAGAAGATGATATTCGATTCTTGAAACCTAGTAGATGCCATCAGATCTTCGATAAGCATTCCTTGAATCATAATGCCGTATGCTCTTTGAAATAAGGAATTTGTGGATGGATGACTGATCAATAATCTTCCCATTGAGGTACTTGCGGAAAAGAATATCTTAGCCGTATCAGTACTCAGGGATATTTCCAGGCCGCTTAAATCAAAGCTCAAATTCATGGGATTCGAAATGAAGCATAATGTTTTCTGAATGAATTATCAGATTCTGCAAAAGGCAATCGATATAATGATGAAGCAGAATGAGGACAGATCTCTTCATTCTTGAAAGAATGTCATTTTATTGCATCCGAACTTCCCCTGAATCGATTACTATGAATTCAATAAATATGATGAAATAATAAATATCTGATATAAATGGGCTCATAGCGAAAAAGAAAAATTCAAAGAACTTTTATAAATAATCCGGATAGTTATGAATATCGCAAAAATAATCCTTACTGTTTCTGTTTTCTCTTTATTTTGGAATCTGGCCTCCGCAGAAGAGATTAACCCGAAATGCTTCAAGAATAGTTCAGATTTTGAAGTGAGTTCAGATGCTACGCTTAAAATCAAATTACCGAATACGGCCAATGATCTATTTTTCGTGGAATGAGGGAATTTTGTGCCATATAAGGTTTTCCAGGAATCAAAGATGGAACATATACCTTATGTCATTTTGAGCATTTCTTCTTGAGATAGGTCGAATCTTAAATCCATAAGTGATAATAATCCGACGACTGCATTCTCCTTCGATGATCTGCAGGACAAAAACAAAAATGTCGTTCTCGATTTCGGCAAGAGCCTCTCTAGGTCTGATTTCTACTATAATATAAATTTCAGCTACGATTCAGTGGTGAAGTTCGAGATTTCAGATGACAATGCCAATTACTCCGAAGTATTTGAAAGCAGTCTGGAGGATTTCAATTTCAGATATCTTAGGATCAGCTTCATTTCAGCTCCTTGAGATGCCGTACTAAAAAAAGCGCTCATAAGGGATATCTTATTCTATAGATCCTCTAGTTCTATTTTTCTCCTGAAGCCTTTTTCTGCAGGGAATATAAAGCTCTATGCAGATTATGATTGTCCATGAGATCAGATGGGGGAGATTTATGCGAAATATCTGTCTAAGAGCATGAGGACGACCTTCCCAATAGATTCAAATACCAAGGAGATGGAAATCAAGCTCGTTTTAAACCCGCTTTATAATAATGATTTCGATGCCGACAAGGTCTCAAATGAAAAGGACAACTGCAAATATAAGCCGAATGCAGACCAGAAAGACTCGGACGGGGATGGGATATGAGATGCGTGCGATTTTGATAATTCCATAAAAAACCCTTTGGATTCCGATGTAGATAAGGATGGCGTGTGAAACAGCAAGGATAACTGCAAGTACGCCTTCAACCCCGACCAGAAAGATTCCAATTGAGACCGCCTTTGAGATGTCTGTATGGATGATGATCGTGACGGGATTGTTTGAAGGCTCGATAATTGTCCGAACATCTCGAACCCGGATCAGCTCGATGTGAATGCCAATAATATTTGAGATGCCTGCGAATTCGATAAGGATAATGATGGATTTTTCGATAGCATAGATAATTGTATAACCTTGCCGAATGCTGACCAGAAGGATACGGATAATGATTGAATCTGAGATAATTGCGACAATTGCAAGCTCTACAATCCCGATCAGACGGATAAGAACAGGAATTGAACCGGAGATGTCTGCGATGCTCAGAAGGAATTCGAGAGGACGCACGACAAGGATAGGGATGGAAAGATAGATGCGGAAGATAATTGCAAGGATATCCCCAATCCTGGACAAGAAGATCTCGATAAGGATTGAGTCTGAAATTCTTGCGACAATTGCTTGAGCATTCAGAACACGGATCAGCTGGATGAGAATAAGAACACTGTTTGAGACATGTGTGAAGATGTGGACAAAGATGATATAGAATGATTCAGGGATAATTGCCCGACAGTAATGAATAAAGACCAGAAAGATTCCGATAATGATTGAGTTTGAGACTTATGCGAAGACACTGATGAAGATAGTATAATCTTTGCAAAGGATAATTGCCCATATGATCATAATCTGGATCAGAATGATGTGGATAATGACGGGAAATGAGACAAATGCGACACAAAGGACAACAGATTCATGGAATCGAATAGGCCGCTCTTCATCGCTATGCTCGTAATACTGTCATGAATATTCTGAGTATGAATAGTGAGCATGGTGAAAAAGATGAATAAATAGCCAAGACTGAATAATATTTTTATCTCTTAAATTTCCTTACGATGATAAATCTCTTGAACAGGATATCCTGGATACTATGTGTTGTGGCATGATTAACGCTATCCTTCATGCTTTTTTGACAAGACGAATGAAATATTATTTTCTGAATCCTTTTCGCCATTATCATCAAAAGGCTCCTCCTGCCGCATGATTTCATCCAAGAACGGGTCATCGGATACACCAATAAAATCATTGGAAGGGCATCTGTGTGAGATTTGGTCAAACCCTGAGTTCCTCCTATCTCAGAACAGCCAGAACCAGCCATGTCTTCTGAGGAGCATGAGCCGGAATTGAGTATCCCTCCCCAAGAAATTCCAGATGAAGATGAAGAATATGATGAAGGATTCCAGCCTATATCAGAAAAAAAGCAAGAAACTGTGCCATCAGGACCTTCAGCATTTGAGAGGTTCTTCGCCGAAAATGCTCTCGCTAAGATAGGATGAATCCTGCTATTCCTATGAGTGCTTTTCTTCTTGTGATTGATATTCAATGCGGTATGAGCTACATGAAAGCTCATAATCTGATTCATCGCATGATTTTCATTTTTCGGAATATGAGTTGTGCTGGATGGAAAATGATATGTACAGGAATCCAGGACAATGCTCTGAGTCTGAATACTCGTCAATTATCTTGTGATACTTTCCTGAAGATATCTTATCTGAAACTGAAATCCGATTACGGGCGCCGATTCTGCAATCTACAACTGAAACACATCAAATATCCTGACGGAATGAATGACGTTCTTCTTCCTTATCCTCAACACCATCTTTGCAATAACCACCTCACTAGTCTACAAATCAAAAACGCTTCTCTTATTCTCATTCGTCTTCGCTTTCCTCAATCCTTTTCTGATCTGAGCAAAATCAGACGGAACACCATACACTCTGGTCTGATACTCCGCAATCATCTCATTGGGTGCCCTCTTCCTTTCAAGAGCTTTCTACGGAAAATGAGAAACCAACTTTGCAAAATATCTCTCGATGGCCTGATTCGTCTGATGAAATATCCTTTTTGTCCTAGCTCCGATCACTACAAGTTTCCATTGGTCATTCAAGTTGCTATTCATAGGGCTTATCTCTATTGCTGCCATATATCTGGCATACAAAAATGATGAAAAACAGAATATCTGAACATTTTTCATCTGAGCATATCTGGCTTTTGCATTAATGCTCTTCGGATGAAGCTCGGCAGGAGTGCTTAAGACTTCAGTCGCTTTCATATCATATTTGGTTTTCCTCTGAGCCATCCTGGCTTACTCTGTTTTCTTCATCGCCTTCGCGAGCCTGGCTACAATCTGATTCATGCTCTTCGCTCCGCTGATCCTGCTTTTCTTCATGCTCATTTCAGGAAGCCTGTTCATGGTCGTGCCAGTGATTTTATGAACATTGCTTGTCTATCTTGTGGTCTTCAGCCTTGTCTTTGAGGCAATCTCTCTGTGGCTTAAATATTTGTTTTTCATCCTGCTTTGAATATTCCTTCTCTGAGCCAATGTCGCCATATCGTTCGGGGATCTTATTGTGCTTGATTCCATAACCCATACGAGTGTAATATTAGCATGAATCATTTTCCTTTTCTCAACATATTTCTTCTCAGGCAAAGAAGGAATGTCATACTTGTTTTCAATCTGAAATATTTGAACCGCATTCTTGCTTTTGCCTGTCATAGAGACTAAATGAGAATTCATGTTGCCGAGCATTGTAGCGATCGGAATATTCTCCTTAGCCAATGCGCTCTCTCCTTTCATCCTTGAGAATGTGAGGACAAAAGACCTTAAGAACCTTGCGATTTCGCTTGTTGTATGAATCTTATTCGTAGGATGAGAACTTTATAATTACTGAGAGATTGCAAGATTGTTCCCTTGATTGCCTTTGGGATACTCTTTCATGTGACTTGCTGCAGTTTATTTCGTACTGGGATTTGTCATGATGAACATTTTTCCAGACTCTTTCGCAAAATCCAATGCAAAAAGAGAATCATGAAAAAATGCCATCTACTCTTACCTGTGAATTTCCATATCGCTTTTCTCTATCGCGATTCTGATAATTTTCGCTTCAAGACCTGCTGTCGTCGCTAGCATCTGGTTTTTTGAATCGACTGTCCTATTCTTCTTCTTCAAGAGGATAAAGGATGCAAAAATCTATCTTGCAGCTTGCATTCTTTTCTTGATCTGAATCATAAAATATTCCTCCTTCATTCCGACAATCGAATCAAGAGACTTTATCGCGCTTATCCCTCTTGCCTTTGTGTGAGCCTCTTTGATGCTGAATCTGTTTTTCATGAAAGACGAAGATGGTGAAATGAGGATCGCACATGATATCCTCCACTTCATCTGAATGCTCATGGTTTGAATTTGAGTTGCGAATATCGTGCCTCATGCAGGACAATGATTCGTATTCTTCTCGATCTCAATGGTGCTTGCCGTAATCTGAATTTTCTATAATCTTTTCGCTTCGAGTCTGCTCTCTTACATTTTAACGATAACACTATTGTTATTCTACGCATTCCACGTATTCAGCATTGATGTAATTTTCCATAATCTGGAATTCCAGAAGAAGGAGTACTTGAAATACCTCCAATATGCGACCGTACTAATTCCTTGAATATGGCTTTATTCGACGAGCAAGATATTAAAAAATCTGGAAAAAGTGAAGAAGCTTCTTGTGAATCCATATGTCGTCTACCTTTTCATTGCGTCAACAATATTCATATATGATCTGTCAGATGATAATGTATTCTCCATAACCATCTTCTGGGCGATCTGGGCTTATTTCTACCTGTCCGTCTGAATCAAAAAAGATCTGCAGAAATGGAGGACGATCTGATTATACATCCTCACACTCGTGCTTGCAAAAATCTTGCTCTATGATATCTGGTTCGGAATAAACGACACGATACTCAGGGTCATTGCGTTAATGTTCGTGGGATGACTCATGATATATATCTCCACTTTGTATTCAAAGAAATATCCATGAAACCTGCTCAGGGAATTCGATATCTCCAATCTCTCTCCCGATAATAATGCAAATTCTCCTGCAGCTTCCGCAAAAAATCCTGAAAAAAGCGTTGTAAATGAATCGATAAAAGATGTAGAAATAGGGGATACGACAAACGTGATATTTGAATTATCGAATTGAAAGCGCTATATGATCAGGTCAAAAAACCTCATAAAGATAGCCAGGCTCGTCGTGTTGAAATTCTGAAAATCTGAATTCGCTCCCGGAGAGCTTGAGAAATACTATATATTCATCAAAGATAACTATAAGAGCGAATTATCTGATGTGGAATACGGCAAAATATTAAGCACCATGAGAGAATTCGCAGAAATCTGATGAACTGTGAAATTTTCATAAAAATGAGCAAAACCGGCCGCAAAGCTGCCGGTTTTGCTGTTGACTTTCGAGGTTTTATCTATAGAATTTCCCCGCTTAATTATAGAAAATAATGATTGATTCAACAGAAACCCTCTCACAAAAATTCGTAAGGAAATGATTCTGGCTCTATGTCTTTTCATTCCTTGCTTGACCGATATGATACTTCATCAAAATCATACTTTCGCATGATCTGTCCGTAGAGGAAATCGGAATACTGTATTGAGTTGTCAGTCTGGTTTCTTTGTTGACAGTCTACCATGATCTCTGACTTACAGAGAGTCTTAATTTTTTCCTCCCGAAATTCATAGTCGAGAATGATTATAAGAGATTTAAATCGGTTCTCGCTTATGCAATGCTCGCACAGATCCCGACAAGCCTTATAATCGGCTGACTTCTTTATTTCTGATCCGATTTCCTTGCGATTAATTATTTCCATACATCCAAGGCTGCTGAGGTTCTCAGGATTTTCTGTCTTTTTTTCATATGAATGAATCTTTATTCGATAATCTCAACCGTATATTGAGCATCTCAGAATACCAAATACCAGAAATGAATCGAGCTTATCAGGATGCTGGCCATACTTGCGATAACCCTAGTTTTTTTCCTTACATGAAACTGAACGCTTAACCACTATTCTTGGAATTGGATTTTCGGTCTTTTTATCGGAGTAATCGTTACGTATTCATTCTTTTACGTAAAATACTACAAGCCGTATCTTCAGAAAGTTAAGGTAACATATGATAAGGAACTCATAAAAAAGGTTTTTTCTTATGCCATATGGGTGCTGCTTGCTGCAAACGTATGAATGGTTCTATCCCAGATAGACATGCAACTGATAATATATCTTCTCGGGGCAGAATCGGCATGATATTATACGAATTATCTCAGTATCATCTGAATACCTTTTCTTGTAATCGCACCTATAATCTGATTCTTGTTTCCTGTAGTTTCAGAGCTTCATGGCAAATGAGATGAAGAAAAGATAAAGACTATAAAATCAATGTTCTACAAATATTTCTGAGTAATATGAGTGGTTGTTTCGGCATTCATGTTCGTATTCGCAAGGGAGTTGTCAGTGGTTTTCTTTTGAGAAAAATTCAGCTTTTCGGGTGATATCCTCATGTTTTCGGTGTTTTTCCTTGTTTTCAATTTCCTGCTTCAGATAAATTTCCAGATATTGGCCTGAACCTGAAGGATCAGAGAAAGAGTCAAGATTCTCTGAGTCTGATTGGCATTCAATATTCCGCTGAACCTTATTCTTATCAATTTTTTTGAGTCGATGCAGCAATGAAAATGAGTCCTGGGTTCATCCTTGGCCGTATGATTGTCCTGGATTCCCATGTTCTATCTCAGCAATAGGGCCACCAGAAAATATTCGACGAAGTTCGACCTTGGCTTCTTCCTGAAAAATACACTTATCGCATCTTTTCTTTGCCTGATTTTATCGGTATTCTGAAAACCTTTATTCATTTGAGCGGGCAGGCTAGAATCGCTTTTTTTGATTTTGATTCTATGATTTTTATATATAATGCCTCTGGCTATCTTAAATATGAGAGAATGAAAATTGTTCTTGGATCAAATCCTTAAGATAAAAAAATCAAAATAATTTTTAACAGATAATCATTACCATGGTAGAATTTTTCGTCAAACTGATACTTCTCATCTGAGTCGCATTCACTGTCATTATGAGCTATTACAATTGAGTCCATATGGAATCGTCGAGCTGATATGCGGGATATGCGATTGCAATTATCATAATATACGCCGCATATAAATTCGCAAAAACCTCATACTCGAAAAATAATGTAGAATTCTCATTGCCTTGATTGGCATGAATGGCCCTATTGCATATTTTGGTGCTTTGCATGAGTTTCTTTTCGCTCAATGGAATGAAATATTGAACATCGGCGCTATTCTTCAAGATAGTCTGATTTCTGATATTGCCGACTATCATCGTTTTCATAAGCTACAGTTTTGCCAGAAGCATACTACTGAGAATCCCTTCCTTCAAGAATGAGACAACCCCATTCAAATTCACAATGTCTCTCTGACTATGATTCGTCCTGTTCACAGCCTTATTGTCGTTGGCTTCCTTTTTCGGAATATATAATTTCACCTCCGTTTTTGTGATATTGCTTGCTTTTGCAGCCCTCTGAGCCAAAGAACTCTGGAATAGCATGAAGTCATTCTACACTTACAGGATATCTTTCCCAAAACATAACCTTGATTGAACATTTTTCGATGCCCTTAACCTAAGGCTTCTTTCTGCAGAATTTGCATTTATCATCATGACATTCCTCATTGGAGTGAATTTCATAAATATCGTAAGACCGATGCCGATAGGGTGGGATGATCTTTGAGCATATATGAATTTCCCCCAGATAATGGCAAACAGTTCAGCAGTCCTCAAATGAGCCTGAATGCTTTCATGGCATCTTTTCACATGAATCTGATTCATGTTCCATAGCGCGCCTCAGGCATTTTTCTTCAATCAAGTCTGATGAGTATTGTCCCTCATTGTGCTTATGGTAGTTTTTTCAGACCTTCTTGATAACTGAAAGAAGAAATTCATCGCTCTTCCTATAATTTTGGCAACCATGTTTTATGCTATGCCGATGGTGATTTTCCAGCAGGCAAAAGACATGAAGCTTGATCCAGGATTGTTTTTCATAAGCGTAATCGGAATCTATCTCATCTATAATCTGTTCTCAAGATATCTCTGATTCAGTGAAAACACAAATAACAATGATTTGAATCCAGGGACTGCATCTGCAGTTTCGTCAATTCCAGAGACCAATCCTGATAAGAAGATCAACGATTCAGTCCTGAAAGCTTGAAATCAGACGATTTTCGACAATAAGGATTACCTTTGGTATCTATTCATAGCTTGAGCCATAGTCGGATTTGCATTTACCATAAAGGTTACGACTCTGATGCTTATTTTGTGAATCCTATGAGTCATACTTTATTCGATGCTCGGATATTCATGATTTTTGTGATATTTCTTCATTTTCATCTGAGTTTTCTCAAGATTCTGATTATGGGAAATGATGAATATAAGCTATCCCAAAGATAATATTTCCCTAGTACATTACTTCTGATATGCGAATATTGCCCTTTGACTATCCATCCTTGCATATTCTTTCATGAAATATAAAGCAAAATCCTTCATCTCAGCCTTGCTGCTCACTGCAGTGTTCTTGTGATGAGTGCTTGCTCCGCTAGCCCCTTGGCTAACAAAGAATTACTTGGAATCCAAGCCTAATTTCTCTATCTGAGCCTTATTGAACTGACAATCAGACGGATTTGTCGCAGATCTCACAAAAATATATTCAAAAGAAGAAATCAAAAAAATTCAAGACAAAACCGCACAAGATGCGGTCAGCGCAAAGTGACAGACTCAAAATGAGGATTTCTGAAGATATTTCTGATATGAGGATTGACTCAATAATTACCTTAAGCTTCCTTGGAATCTGACTCTTCAGAAGAATCAGGCTTGAGAGTATACGGAAATTACTTATTTCTTCCTTGCTCTTTTGCCGGCGATACTGCTTTTCTTGCCATATAAGAATATTGCCTTATCATTCTGAATGCTGTTGCCGATTGTTTTCTGAATTGAATATTTCTGAAATTTCGCACTAACCCAGATTCTTGTTTCCACTTTCGCAAAACTCAATCTGCCTGGATGATACTTCTATATAATCTGACTTTTCTTGTTAGTGCTGGCATATTTCGCATATAGCCTTAAGAATGACAAGCTGAGCCAGCTCTTTAAGCTTAATGCAACCTTCTTGACAATGTACTTGCTCATATTCATAGTTGCGGCATTCTGAATAGTATGGTATTGAATCGCTATGTATTTCTCATTCCTGCTGATGATATGAATCGGGGCATCATTCATAGTAGAAGAGAAGGAGGATGAGCTGGAAAACCTATCCCACTTCTTCTGAAGCTTCATGCTGATGGTGATAATCTCGATATATTTCTTCATGTCTACCATCCCTCATGGTTTCAACAACCTCAAGCAAGCGTCTTTCGCAGATTACAAGGCATGACTCTATAATCAAGAAGAGTGAATATTCGCAAGCCACCCTGATTATTTCAAAGTACTGGCAAATCTCAACATCAATGACTCGGATAAATATGCTTCTGATGTCATGAATTCCGTAACTGATCCGATTCTAAAGAAAATAATGGTATCCAACATTTGAGAAAAGCCGGAAATTGCAAAAATAGAATCTATTTTGCGAGAGATAAGGACTTCTGATCTCATAAAACTATGACTTGACTCCGCTACCGCCAATAAGACTAAGATTTTGGCGGCGAATAAGCTGAATGAAATCTACAAGACAGTCCTATATTCTCCGAAGGATCTCAAGAATGACGGTAAGATTTATAGGATTTGAACATTCCTCACTTACTTCATCGACAATAACAGAAAAAGATATTATGACGACAGCCTGATAACAAATTTCGATAAATATTTCTACAGGGAAAACCCAGATGAGACTGTCGAGAATATGAAGAAAGTATGACTTAAATATTTGCTTGTCGACCTTAATGCTGCCACTATAGATAAGGATCCGCGACACGACCTGACAAGAAGATTCGAAGAGCTTCTCCAGACATTCAAGAGCAAGAAGCTTGAGCTTGTGCAGACGGACAGCCTTTGCCTGCAGATGGCTCTAGACGAGAACAATGCCGATTATTTGACTTATGCCTGAGTGAATTATGAGTCATATACGGCAAGCTGACAGACTATAAGCAGATGACAGAAACAGCTGCAATGCTATAATCACATACTTGAACTGATAAGGACTGATAAGATAAGCGATACAAGTTATCCTTACCTTAAGAATCTGAGCGATTATTTTAAGAGTAGCAATGTCCAGGATCAGAACAAGGCGCTTCAGATATTCCAACAATATGTCAATCACGGTTGGCTAGCTTTATTCAAAATTAAATAATAATTCAAGATGGACACAAAAATTCTGACTAAATCCTACGATCTGAGATGAGTCTACTGAATAGAGATAGATGAAGAGCTTTATTATAAGATGTGATTCGCTTATGCGGTATTGCAGAGAAGATCAGAGATATTCATAGTATGATGCGATGCAAGATTATCATCCGAAAGCCTTAAACAAGCATTGATAGAATGAATTCTCGATGCTTGAAAAAATGTAATGGATATCTGATTATGCTCTACAGATATGGTTTATTTTGCAACCTGAGCATATGAGGAAGTTGATATCTGACTTATGATCACTGCGAGCCATAATCCGAAAGAATACAATTGACTGAAGGCTTGCTCTAAGAATGCCGTACCGATAAATATGAAATCATTCGGATTGGAGTTGCAGGAATACATGGAAAATTGAGATTTTTCAAAACGCCCTGTGATTTGAAACTACAAATACACCGATATAGCAGACGATTTCATAGAACACATAGCCTCATTTGTAGATGTCGGATCTCTCAAGAAATTCAAGATAGTCGCCGATGCCTGAAATTGAGTCGCATGAGTGTTCATGTCCAAGCTCGCCACACGGCTCTGATTCGAACTTATACCCTTGTTTTTCGAACCAGACGGCAATTTCCCTAATCATCATCCGAGCCCTATCGAACCAGAAAATGTGAAAGATATGATAGACAAGGTAATTTCTTCTTGAGCAGATTTATGAGTTGCTTTCGATTGAGATGCAGACAGAATGTACATCTGCGATGAGACTTGAACAGTCTGGACATGAACTATAACTACAGCCATGATTGCAAAAGTGGTACTCGAAAAAAACCCCAGAAAAAAGATAATCTATAATTCCGTATGCTGAAATGTGGTTCCAGAAACCATAGAGAAGATGGGATGAATTCCGGTCAAAGAAAAAGTCGGACACGTATACATAAAAGAAAGGATGTATATCGATTCTGAAATCATCTTCGGATGAGAGCATTCAGGGCATTATTATTTTAGGGATAATTGGAATGCGGATAGCTGAGTCATAGCTTTTGCTGTTGTGCTCGAACTTCTTTCGGAATCCTGAAAAAAGCCTTCCGAAGTCAGAGAATTATTTGAAAACTATCTTGCAATTCCAGAAATCAATTTCAAAGTAGCTGATGTTGCTGCGAAACTCCAAAATCTGAAATCATCATACAAAGACTGAAGTCAGGACATGTTTGATTGACTCACAGTGAGATATCGCGATTGGTGGTTCAATGTCCGCCCCTCATCGAATGAACCGCTTCTCAGGCTTAATCTCGAAGCTAGGAATGAAGACCTCTTAAATGAAAAATTCATAGAGCTCAGGGATTTTATAATCAGGTAAATCATAAATAATTGTATGGATTTCGTCATCAGGGAAGCGACATTGCAAGATTTGAAAGCTATTCAGGATCTGAATCTTGCCCTTTTCAAGAAAGAACATGAAGAATTCAATGAAACCCTTGACTGCAGCTGGACCTTCAGCGAAGAGGGAGAGGAATATTTTAAAAAACATATTGCCGAAGATGATTGTTGCGTATTTTTAGCACAGATTGACCAAAAAATCGTCGGTTATCTGGCAGGAGGGATTTTAGATGAGACAGAAAAATTCAGGAAATTGCCCATTTCTGCTGAACTTGAAAATATGTTCATTATTCACGAGTGCAGAAATATGGGGATCGGTCTGAAACTTTATCAATCTTTTGCAGAATGGAGTAAAGCAAAAAATGCAGGAATGCTACGTGTGGTCGCCACTGCTCAGAACACCCCAGGAATCGACTTCTATCGGAAAAACGGTTTTACAGATACAGTCTTGGTACTAGAAAGAAACATTTAAACTAAAAAAACAGTTATCCGATAACTGTTTTTTTATAGGCTTCACATGATTTTAGTAAAGTTCTATGTTCTCATGGTGAGTTATCCTGTATTCTCCTCACTCGTTTATTATTGATATGAAATCCGCCCTTATCTGCCCTAGATTTATCTTTTTGTCTCTGCAATAATAATTGATTGTCTTAAGTAGGTTTCTTTTCTTGGTCCTAGTGAGAGCTTCTTCGGGGATTCAGAATTTAAGCGAGTTCCTCAGTTTCACTTCTATGAATACTGTGATTTCTCAGATTCTTCAAATGATATCAATCTCTCCTCATTTTATAGTATGATTGGTCTCGAGTATCTTCATTCATTTATCCTGAAGATAGCTTATGGCCATAAGTTCTCATGAATCTCAGACTTTTCTCCTGTTCTCCATTATTCCACATTGATTTTTCAAATATCCTCTCTGACTTTGATTTCAGTATTGACTCTAGGATTGTAATAATTCATCATCAGCTTGATCAGATCATCTTTCTGGACTTCCTCTGATTTTATCCCTATCTGCTCAAGGCTCGTCTTTATTGTCATAACTCTCTCATGTGTCTCTTTTTTCAGGAAGTCGATTTTCCTCCTCCTCTCTCTGATAGTTCAAATGTTTTCCTCCTGCGTTATAGCGGCCCAGAAGTTCTGGAAGATTCATACGATTCAAGTCTTCCTTACACTCTTGTTATCATCAGAATCATAAGGAACGACGATATAGAAATCTTTTTTCATTATTTGTGCCATATCGATAAGGTTCACCAGGAAATCTATATATCGGTACGCCTGCTCCTGCAACAATGGATTCTGCTGCTTTACAGCAAGATTCTTCAGTTTGTTTATGTATGAATCGATATCCACTTTGAGCGATCTGACTATAATCTGTATAGGGAATCTCAGAGAATTCAGGAACCTCTGATATGAATAGATTATAGAATCCTGCTCCTCTTCACTTTTCAGATTGAAATTTATAGCCTTCACCTTTATTACCATTCTCGTGGATCCGTCTTTCATTATCAGCATATTGTCTCTGATTTCAGAAAAGGGCAGATACCTTTGCGTAGTGGTATCTGATGGGGCTTTTTGCTTTGATTTAACAGAGTCTGCAGTCTTATCTGCCATGTTGCATTTTGGATTAGTTATATTTTTGAAAGTATGTCTTCATGTATGTTCTTCGTCACCTTAGAATGCATTTTCTCTTGGATAGAGTCTTCAGGGGGCACATATCAGACCTCAACCCTTCAGTATGACTCCACTCATTTCGACCAGACCCTCAATCAGGCATTCAGCTGCAATCTTATAAGATTGAGCAGGAAAGGCACGAAAGTCATCTCAGTATGCTTGAAAACTGCGATTATGAAAGTGATGAGACCTATTATCACTGTCGGGAAAAGAGCTATCGCTCATCATACGCTCTTCTCTAAGGATTTGAAAAGAGTATAAGCAACAGAAAAACCGATCATGAGAATCATGATCTGCCGAAGGCTCAGGTTCAAGAATATCTTGTCTTCGTTCTCTATCTGTACAGGAATCTTATATTGCATTATATTGTTTTTAGAGCTCGTATCCCCGGGATTATCTGCAAAAAATGCAAAATCGCCAAGTGCAAAGCATCAATTACTTTTTACATTATAATCTATTTTGCCTATTTGTGCAATATATTTAGGAATAAATATTTTGACTTTTTGCCTTTTCGTCTTATAAAAGGTTGGTACTTGAATTCAGAAATTCGGGTTTTTGCCATTTAAAAAATCATATAGGCAGCTTTAATATTAACAACTTTAAAAAAATGAAATTCAATTTCATATCCAAGCGTTACAGTTTTTACTCTTTTGCTGTCGCTACAAGCCTTATCGCAATCATAGCAATATTCACATTGCCTCTTAATCTCGGTATCGATATGACCGGTTGAGTGCAGGCTGAATACAACTATACTGATAACCTTGATATCAAGACAGTTACGGCAATCGCCGAAGAAGTGAAGAAGGAAACTGTCTATAACAACAAAGAAATCGTTAATACGCTTGTCGCTTATAAGATTGCTTGAGAGAATAAGTTCGTTGTTGAGGCTTGACTCAATAAATTCGAATGACTTGACGGAAAGACTCTCGACGACCTAAAGACTGGCTTTAAAAATAAACTTACCGCAAAGCTGGCTTCTATAAATTCCTCAAAAATCGAACTTACAAAATACGTTAATATCTGAGAATCATTCGGTGATTACATTAAAAAAACAGCTTACGTTACTACAATCATAACCATTCTTGCCATTTCCCTTTATATTGCATTCGCATTCAGAGGTTCAATCGAATGATTCTCCAGTTATCCTTTCGCTTATGTTACAATAATCACTCTGGCTCATGATGTTCTTGCCGCTCTAGGATTCTATCTGATAACTTCATTTTTCTTCCCGGAGTTCAAAGTCGATACATTCTTCATAACCGCGATGCTTACCGTACTCGGTTACTCAGTGAGCGACACGATAGTCATCATGGATAGGATCCGCTCTAATCTAAAGCAGAAAATCAACAAGAAATTGGATTTCTGAGAACTCATCAATAATGCTATAAATGAAACTCTGACTCGTTCGCTTTACACTTCCTTCACAGTATTCATCACCCTCGTTGCAATGTTCTTCTTCGGACCGGTTGCAATAAAATGATTCATACTTGCTATGATTTTCGGAACAATCTTCTGAACATATTCATCAATTGCGATTGCGGCTCCAATGCTATATGATTTCTCTGGAAAGAAATAAAGTTATGAAAATGTCGTCTTTTTAACTCAGAAGACAATAAATTCGCTCACCGTACTTTGTACACCTCGCTATAATCCATCATCTCCTTCATCAAAAATACTTCCATTTATTCAACTTTACTCAAGAAAAAATCCAAAATGAGATAGAGCCATAACCCTATCTCATTTTTATTTCTTGAAAACTGAAAGATACTCAATATACTTATGCCATCTCAGTTCTAAGCTCTTAAGTCTCAGTTCTGATAAGCGCCCTTAGCTCAATGGATAGAGTAGCGGTCTTCGAAGCCGTTGGTTGCTGGTTCGACCCCAGCAGGGCGTACCAATTGAAATAAAACTGATTCTGCATATACAATATACAATGGATAGAATAGCGGTCTTCAAAAGCCGCTACGTTGCATGGTTCGACCCCAGCCAGAAGTACCAAAGAGAAATAGAAAAATCATCTGGTCATTCGGGTGGTTTTGTTTTTCTCTTGAATAGGGGTCGAACGTGAGGCAAATTCTTTGAAAAAGAATTTAAGAAGCCAACGATTTGGCTTCTGGCCGAGGGGGGCCCAGAGGGCGACCCCAGCAGGGCGTACCAATTGAAATAAAACTGACTCTGCATATACAATATACAATGCCAGCCAGAAGTACCAAGAGAGAAACAAAAACCCTTTTTTAAAGAAAAGAGGTTTTTTTTATGCAGTCATTATCCTTTGCTTTATCTTAAATTATTGCTATTCTGAATATATCTTTTAATAAATTCAAAATGATCAGATTAAAACTTTTAGAAATGAGCAATGATATTCTGGATGAGGCTCTTTCTTATTTTACTCCAGAGTACTTAAGCGAACTTAGAGAAATGAAGAATGAAGCTTTCGCTGAAAGCATAGTTTCAAGATATGCAGTATCGCTTCTTGCAAAAGAGGAATTTTGAGTTGAGCACTTTATCCCGAAAATAGATTTTCTCGAGGAGGATTTTGAGGATTTTTGCTATTCCATTTCACATAAAAACGGAAATATCCTTGTTTGAATTAGCAACGATACGATATGAGTTGCTATAGAGAAATTATTGGATAGGGATGAAAGCGATTATGGATATTTCACGCCAGGAGAACTCCAGACATTGGGCTGAAAAAATCAGGCTGCCTTTCATATCTGATGGACCGCAAAAAAATCTCTTATAAAATATTTCGAATCATGAATCGATGATATTTATGATATCGAAATAATCAGAGTCACAGAAGAGCGGAATGTGTTGTGAGATATTGCTTTCAATCTTGCGCTAGTGCTGAAATTTGAAGATAATTACTTCAAAGTTTATTCTTGAGCCGATGACAATTGAGGATTTTATTTTTCTGTTGCTGCTTAAAAGATTAATTAGTTATCAATACCATAGTTCATAATGGAATTGTTTCCATAAGCTCGTTTATCTTGCCGTTGTCCGTCCTGACACATCAATTGCTGACTTCTCAAGTCGGTTTTCCTGTAGTGCCATGAATCGCAATGTTCGGATGCCAAGGTCAGGCCAGGACCAGCATTCATCATGCTTCTCAGCCGTATTCTTCTGGCATTTTCCCTCATTTTTTCTCTTCCCAGTATTTTGAGTCTCTTTTCTGTACCAACTGGAAGAATCAAGCAGGAGTCTTATGGTCTCAGAAAATTCGCCTATCACTAATTCATCATAGTTCCGCTGTTCATTTTCAAATTCAGATTTCAAATGTTTTCAGAGTCTTTCAGGTCTTCTTGTCATAGATGAAAATCTGTCTTACAGACTTATCGACGACAATTACTTTCTCCCTTTTTTCATTTTCTCTCAGATGCGGATCGCTTTTTATAATGTGATCCATTGTTCTCCAGAAGCTTAAAGCAAAATTCTTAGACGCAGCATAGAGCATCCTTATAGATGATTCTCTGACTATTTCTGGGTTCTCCAGCTCATGATAGCTCTTCTTTATGAGCCATGGCCACTGGTTTGAGAAGAAAGAATCCCTGAGAACCTTGGATCTCGTAATATTTCTAGGCATCTTAACTTTATAATACTCGACTCATCTGATATTTATCGTATCGAGAAGTCATAATTTCACTTTGAGATTCAGGATTTTTTTAGCATTATCCTCCATTATATATCTGAATGCAAGCCTGTTGGCATCGGTTCAATTGAAATAACGAGGAATATCACCCGTTATCGAATCAACCTTATCTGAAATATTTTTTATGAGAACCACTGTATTTCAAGCCCTTAAGCCCTCTACAACCGACATCTCATCCGCGTCTTCGCCTGCGTACCTCTCCTTTATGTAATTATAAGACGATTCCATCTTTGCATCATCCGTAACTATTATTCATTTGAATCAGAGCCCATTTTGAAAAGTCTTGTCGTATCTGGTCAGGACATCAATAGAAGCTCTTGAGAACATGATAGGAGTATTAGGGTCTCAATATCAATCGAAATAAACATTTCAGGTCATGAGAGCTATTGGTGGAGATAGCTTTTCCTTATCTGATTCCAATATTTTTTTTGACAATCTCATCTCGTGGATGATCGAATTCAGATTGGCATTTTCTCTTCTTAAGCTAGCCACTGCTTGTTTAACTTTGCTCAGCTCTTCATTATTTTTGGAAATTTCCTTGTTAATTGCGGATATTCGGATGGAATATGCCTGTTTCTGAGGGGTTTTCATCGGATTTTTGCCTTTCTTCCCCTTAGGCTTCTTTGCATGTTTTTTTTCCTTGTTCCTTTCTTTTGTTGCCCTGATTTTTTCATTCGTTAATTTCAAATTTGCATTATCCAGAGCCATAGCTTGGCTGTCTGATTCTGAAATTTTGACCAAATTCCCCATTATTTCACTGCTTATGGCGGATTCATCTTTATCTATCTTGCCTATTTTCATATCAATATTATCCAGACATCATCTGATTACATTCCTCCAGGTCAGCAGTGTCGCACTTTTCTGAAGATCCTCGACATTCGAATGCTTATCGTGCGGATCCTCTTTTGTCAATCATACTCATGCGAAGTGCTTCGGCACGGCAATCACATTCCTTCATTCGAATCATTTGATATATGCCAGAGTCAGTTCAGAAACGATTTTTGAAGCAACAGGAACATTAGTTCCCGAATATGCCCTGTCGTGCTTTGAGAGGAGGTTTTTCCTATCCTCCGTATCCCTTACGATATCAACTACTGGTCAGAACATCATATTCACTCAGATATCCTCAAAAAGATTCGCAAGAGCTTTTGAGTATAGAGTGATATCCTTAAGAAATGCCTTTTTCTGATTCTCGTCTTTTAGCTCATTGTAACTTTTTCAGATGAATTCCTGAGATGGAAATGCTCCAAGATTCTTTTTGCTCCTTGTGCTCAAGCTGTCATATTCAGCCTTTCGGAGATCGATTATCCTTTTTGGGAAAGCATACTTCTTTAGCTCAGCTTCAGTTATCTTAAATGTCTTTACGAATCATCATTCAAAATCCATAGCCACTAGGATGTCTGATTTCTCTGTCCTGATATGCGATATGGTTTTTCTTATTTCACTCAGGCTCTTTCCTGATACTTCATCCGGCGAAAGGAAAATACTTCATGTATCTGGGATATCCTTGAACATATCCAGTCATCAATCGATAATGCCGTATTTATCCAATTTTGCATTCAAGAGCTGTGCAGCTCTGCTCGAGTACATGCTTGTGCATATTGTCTCCTTGATCAGTTTTTGCGTTGATAATTCGCTCACGCTGAATACTGAATTCAGTCAAGAATGCTCAGAATTGACTTCATCTTGTTTTGATTTTGTATATGCTCATGTTCAAAGGGCTACGGAAACCAGTAAGGCTGTTGCCGAGACTAATTTTTTTGTTTTCGGCATCCTGAATTTTTTTACCTTTTCGGGCTCTTGCCTCTGTGATTCCATGATATTTTTTTCCTAAATATTTCCAAGATTGTAAATGCTATCATAAAAATGTCAAATGTATTATCATAAGCCAACTGCATTATCCTAAGGGATGAGATTTTTTTTAAAAAATTTGCAAGTTGGTCAAAACTGCATAATATCTCTCCACAAAGAAATTCCCCTCATGCCGAGGTGGTGAAATGGTAGACACGCAGCCTTGAGGTGGCTGTGTCCGTATGGATGTGAGAGTTCGAATCTCTTTCTCGGCACCAAATGACAAAAAAAAATACTCCGTGAAAACGGGGTATTTTTGTGTCTTTGGTATGACGAGAAATGAGATGAGAAGTTTATGCTCGGAAGCGTAGCGAACGGGTAAATCTCTTTCTCGGCACCAAATGACAAAAAAAATACTCCGTGAAAACGGGGTATTTTTATTTCAGAGGTATTTTATAGATCAGATGAAATCGTATAAAATATCATAATATTGACATTTATATTTGATTGAGTATAAATCTACAAACTTGCATTTTTATATTGTTGATAATTTTTTCCTATGTTGAACACCTATAAAGCACCCGGAATTCCAACAGAAAAATTTTTGCTTCCAGAAGGCCTTGTCGTTTCAGTGCAAATAGCAGAGAAATACAGGGATAAGATTGACATGATAATCAGTGCTTCGCCTGCATTTCAGGCTTCGGATATACACTGGCTCAGCAAAGAGCTGGATTATCATCTTCTATTTGATTGGCGCGATGATTGAAACTCTCGAAAAGAAATTGAAATGCTTAAGCAGCTTAGAGGGGCCTTGTTGCAATCCGATGAAAAATTAGTATTCAGACAAGTGTTAGGACTTATAGATTTTATGAGAGGGTTGGTCATGAGATATGGAGAAATGTTTTATCAGAAAATGTTAAGTTTTGAAGCCGGCGAAAAAGAAGATGACTGTTGAAACAACAGGATGTATCAGAGCTCTAGGCTCGGAGAGTGCATATTGATTTGAATAAGATTGGGGATTGACAGTGAAATTCTTGAGCTTTGGAAATCAAAACTAAGAGAAGATGATGCTGATTTCATTACAAGGAACATCCTACCTCTGGATTTACTGCAAAAGAGTTAGCAGATACGATTAATGATGGTACAGCCTTGTTCAATCTTTTATCGGAAAGATATGAAGAAAGTCCTGTATCCATCTATATCACAACATAATTTTGACATTTATCAATAGACAATTATATTATCATCCAGAATATTGATTCAAAAATTTCATGAAAAAACCCATTAGTAATCCAGGGGCAAGTGCAAATAAGCCATTATCTTGATCAGATACTGCCATTGCTGCTCAAAAATACGCTATAGATATCCATAATATCTTATGCCACAGCGAAGATTCCGCGTGAAATGAAATATGCGTACTAGAGCTTTGAAGCTTGGTCACCAAGAGCATCATGGAAGCGCTTGATGCAAAAAGGAGGAAATGAGAAGATAAGACATTGTGACTTGCAGAATGCGATTATCCTATAATCCTGGATCCGGATTGAGATGACCCTGAAGTCATATACGGGTTTTATAGGAAAAAGCTTGATAATTTCTGCAAAAATGCCGCTTCACAATGAATGTCGCCGATTTTGGGATTCTCTTTCATATGAGCCTACTGAGAGCTTCCAAGATTCTCAAAGATAATAAAAGAAATGAAAGCGAAATACCCTAAATTGATTTGCATCATAGGTTGAACGGATTTCAGAACCATACCGGAAAAAGCTTTTTTGGATAAGATATTCGGTTATTGAATGGACATCGTCAATATCTGATGAGCTTCTGAATTTATAGATTTCTTCTGAGACATATCAAAAAATGATGTATTCTTCAGAGATGAAAATTGACTTCTAAGATTGAAAACAGAAAGGAACTTCCCAGAGAATCTCATCTTCGAATATCAGAAAGATGAAATTCTTGGTGTAAAGCCATGAGAAGATATCGAAACTTCATCATATTACAGTCGCTTGAACAAGGCGATGCATTTCTCCATAAAGAATAACCCATGCCTCAATAATTGTTCTTATTGTGCAACATATCTCCATAAGCCGACACCATTGAGCGAGGAGGATTTGGAAGATTCCATTGCGGATTGCAACAGATTTCTCTCCTTGATTGAAGAAACAGGAATATCGCTAAGGATAAATAATCCTAATCCTATGCAATATATCGATAAATTCGCCAAGTTCCTCATGAGTCTCGATCTCTCGAAGAATACTAATGTAAATTTTTTCTGAGATTTCATGTGAATGGCAAATCCGAAAATTTACTGAAAGACTGTGAAACTGATAGATGATATGCTACAGAAATGGCCGAATCTGGAAATATTAATTCGGTTCTGAATAGACGCGTTGCATGCTAAAGATGATTGAGAATTCCTATGAAGGACTATCTGATCGAAAATTGCAAAAGAAGAGAGATATGAGTCCTGATTCAAAGCTCTCAGTGATTTTCATAAAAGATATGAAGGTAAAAGAGTGGGCTCTATCTTCAATCTGATCATGCATCCGAATATGAAATTGGAGGATTACAAAGAAAAATTCGAATTTGCAGCCAAGTACAAGAATGTGCCGATGTGAGCCTTTCCTCTTGTTGCCCATTTCAATACTCAAATCGAGAGGGACCACAAGTGATTCTATATTCCTGAATATGAAACAGCCGAGATTCCTCTGCTGGATTTCAACACCTGGTGACACCTATACTTGAATTCAAGATATTTGGATTGCTATGTTTTCCTTAAGAATACCTCAAGCCAATCCCTCTTCCCAGGCTTCCTTAATTTCTTCAATTCCATAGAAGAAGATAATAAAGATGAAAACATATTCTATTATTTTATGGTTTGGCATTACTGGGAGCTTAGAGAATTGGTCAAGGAACATAATTCGATCAAGCTCCTATTCAAAAGGAAGAAAAGAGGAAGAATAAGAATAGAGCTTGATAAGCTCCTTGATTTCACATTCAGATATTTGGAGTTCATGAAAATTAGGGAAAGATACATAATTGGGATTAATCCTAGTTATAAAAGCGAAAAATCCGAAGAGCTTTTTGAATTGATCGAGGAGAATTTATCCGAATTCAAAGAACTTTGACGCTCTCGCGGCCACGACATAAAAACTTTCTGGCAATTCCCATTTTTCAAATATAATTACAAAAAATAACAATTTCAATATGAGCAAATCAATCCATCCTGTGGAAATACTTGAAATATCCTCCGATGAACATCTGGTTTTTTTGGCATGACCAATACGATGAACATCTGATTGGCGTAAAGCTGCAATAGATATAATAGAAAGCGAACTTCCTGATAGGAATTTGGTTTTTGCAAGCCCTGACAGAAAGGGGTGAATAAAAAGCTTTACTTCATGAAAGGAAGATTTCTTCAAAAGGCAGCGGAATTGGGAGCAATATTATCTGAGATTGGCTATCCAAAAAGGTGTAGTCATGTTTTGGCTTCCTGGACAGGATATCCCGCTCGAAGAAGATGGTTGAATCCAAAAAAAATCATATTGAGCGATAACGCATGTCGAGCTGTGACAACTGATGGTGGCTCATCCGGACAGGATGACAGTGGGAATCCATGGAAATTACAAAGAACGCTCAACTCTGATAAACGATTTGCAGCAATTATCATATCTTGATCTTCGTGTCCCATATGACCATAATAAGCTATCGGATTTTCCTGTCTGAAGCACACTATCAGATACCTGCATCCGGACTGCACTCCTTTTGAAATCATTTGCTGATAGGTAAATATTAAAAAAAGCTTTTCCGAAGAAAAGCTTTTTTTAATATTTTTTTATAAGGGATTCATGGTTCAAGAGACTCTTGATTTTACAGATAATTGAGAATCATCAACAAGTCAATTCGCCCGATTCTTCAATATTATCAGCTTATGCAGAATGCCCTTCTTCAATTTGTTTATCGTTTTGTTGCAGATTATGTACTGAGGATCCTTCTCATGGTTTACCAGAACATTATCCATGTATTCGACCATCTGCTCGCCTAATTCAAACCCTAAATCTATATTTGTAGTCAAAAAATGGAAAATATCATTTTCGCAAGTCATGAGATATTCCTCGGTTCAAGCGTCCATATTCGCAAGGTATTCATCTAGAGAGATGTTGTAAGCATCGAGCACCCTAGAGAAATCTTTCTTAAGAACAGATAAGATTTGGCTATATAATAACTTTTCCATTATTAACATTTTATTTTTAAGTAATATAATCTTAGCATATTTTAAAAAATAAGACAAAATTTGCCGATAATATGGGCATTTTTTTGACAAGAAAAGCATTTATTTAAAATTATGCCATTCCTCAAGGATGACTGAAAGATATATTTTATCTGATATGATAAGGATTGTGAACCCAAAGAAGAAGAGATACCTTTTTTCCTTGAGCACATGAATAGGTAAGGGTATTTATTTCACTGATCTTAATGCAGATCATTCATCTTCCTCGAAAATTCTCTTATATTTTTTCGCTCACAATTTCAGCAGGAGATTCTTGATTTCCGTTTCTCTTTTTTCTGATGCAATTGATAATGCCGTTTCTCAATAATAATTCTCCATATCAAGATCGCTTCTTGAATCAGCTAAGAATTTTATCATATGAATCTGTCATCTTCTTACTGCAGAAATCAAAGCCGAGTCTCAATCTCAATCTTGGGAATTTATATTGGCTCAATGCTCAAGCAGTTTTTTTATCACTCTGATTTCATTTTCGGGAGTATTCATAGAGGAAATTCACCATGATAATGCATCTGCTCAATCTCCGTCCTTTAAATGCACATTGGCTCAGGAATTCAAAAGAGCATCCATGACATCTAATTTTCCGTCTTGAGCTGCGAGCATCAGAATTGTTCTTCCATGTTTATCTTGACAGTTTACATCACCATACTCCTGAATCCAATATTCTAATTCTTCAAACATCACCGAATCATATAAGGGATCATGAAGATAGTCCATAATTATTTTCCTCCGCCTAATGCTGGCAGAATTCTTGAAATCAAGCATGCTTACCACATTGTTTTTTACATCTTTTGAAATCTCATCCGTTTTGAGAGATGAGGATGCGATATCTTGAGTACCAGCAATCTCTGATAAATCGTCAGAATTTTTACTAATCATTTTTCATAATTTAAATTTCATTTAAATTATAGCATATAAAGCGTTTTTTTCAAAAAAAATAGCACTGATGCCGGATGAAGGGATATTTTATTGCAATTGGAATTCAAAAACTTGCTATTTGGAAGTTTTGCATAAAATCAAGCTTATGATTATGCCCGGGTGGTGGAATTGGTATACACGTAGGTCTCAGAAGCCTATGAGAGCAATCTCGTTCGAGTTCAAGTCTCGTCCCGGGCACCATAGGAGGGTGAGAATTGAGAAATCAGAGTTTAATTAAAAATATAGACAATCAGAAAACAAATTTCAAAAAAAACAATCCGCAGGAACTGCGGATTGTTTTTTTGATTTAGAATTAATCTTTTTTGAATTCTTGGAATAATCCGGATATGGATTCGGCGTCATTTTTCATTGTCTGATTTATTATATCTCAGTGATGCTTATGAAGCTCTTCTGAAACCGATACCATCATTTTCGCATCAGTATCCATAAGGTCGAACATTCTTTTCAGGAGCATTCTGTAATCAGAACTAACTTCGGGATTATCGAATACTATCTTTAAAAACGCATCTCCCTTAACCTTTTCTGGGACATCAGTCGGTTTTATTGATTTTACATCACCTCCATCAAGCGCTATCTGATTTGATTTTTTGTTCAGAACATAAACGCTCAATAGTTCCATGAATCATAAGAGGTGAGCTTGAATCAGCTCTTCTTTTTCTTTCAGTCTTCTCAGGAGATCATTATACATGGCAACATCTTCCTTGTTCATCGGATCGAATCATGAGAAAAGCGCGCTAGCTTCAATGTTATCTGCATCTAAATCAATCAGATCGTCAAATCATGCATACTCAACATTCTGATATGCTGCCTCAATGTATCAATATTCTTCTCATGCTATGGCATGGTATTTTTCAAGTGCACCTCCCAGTTCGGCGCATAGCGAATCAAGCTTGGCGAAAAGCTCATTTTTCTTTGTTTCGATATCGAATGCAAGGTCTTTGGTTTCCATTATTCAAGAGACAACATTGGCTGTCTTCCCCTGGATTCAGCTTATTCATGTTTGTGTGATGGATTCAGCTTCTGGTTTTTTTCCTGTTTCATCGTTCTTTCCTATCGTTAAAATTGGTGGCATACTTTAATCTTAATGGATACTGTTCTTGATTATAACAGTTTAATGAATTTTGTCAAAAATGTATCTAGGCTTCTTCGGGCAGTTTAAGGTTGAATTTCTCGATTACTTCTTTTTTTGCCCTATAATGTCAGGATTTATATCAATATTCGTAATACTGCGCTATAGTTGACCTGTTGAGATACAACTGCAAGAACAGATAAACTCACATGACAAGCCACATCGTCCTGATGTAAGGGAAGAATATCCTTATTGATATGTCGATGACCATCCAGTGGTAGATATAGACATAAAGGCTTTTATCTCAGAGATATCTTATGACCGAAAGGACTCCGTGTATCTTTCGGGATTTTATTTTTTCCATCCACATGAATATCTGAACGAATACGAAGAGTGCAAAGAAGCAGACGAAAATATAATATGGCTGCAGAGGGAAGATATAAGGATTCAAGAGAAGAGATTCATTATTGGCCAGCTTCAGAGAGCCCAGTATTATTGTGATAATCGCAAAGATAAGTGTCGCTTCGTGCATCTTTTTCTCAAATCAATACATTGCCAACAGGCTTCATATAAGATAAGGGACTGCCCAGAGCGCTACTGGGAATAATACATAATTATTGGCGTATAACAGGTCAAGTATGGGATTCTGATTGATTGGAAAATACGGGTTTGCGGGACTGAATGGCAGATAATTCGGAATCACTATTCAATAGTTTATCACCAGAAGGGCAATGATGACTCATATGAGTATCTCTTTCTTGCGTTTCACATTCTTATTCATGTACAGCAAGATAGGCGAAAGTGCAAGGAAAGTCGAATCCATGATCAGGACCGTTATCGGTGAAGTGAAAGACCTGAAAGTGAGAAGTCACCATATATTGAAATACCCTTTCTCTATGAATTGCAGATAAAAAGCTGATGTCGAAAAGTCGAAAATCATGAATTTTATGAAATTATATGCAAAATAAATCGCTAATAATATCGCAATCCTTTTATAGAGCTTTTTCATGGGCTTCTTGATATTCTCATAGTTTCAATATGCCTGGATGATATTCGCTCATGTCAGCGTGACAAAAAAAATCAAGCTTGTATGGAGAACCTCCTTAAGAAGGCTAGATGTCACTCAAAGACGCATATCAGACCAATCCACAAGATGGATTATTATCATATAGATCAGCGACAGTCATTTTATGTATGAAATATAAAAATTTCTTTTAGGGGAGTATAAGTTAGTCATTTTAGGGTTATATTATTTTTTTCAATTCTATTTTGAGTTGTTCATAGTTGTGTGTAATCGTGAACCTGCCGTTCATTTCCTCCTCCAATTTCGGTGCGGGCCTGAAGAAGATTCATTTTGTCGCAGCTTCAATCATCGCAAGATCATTGTATGAGTCTCAGATGGCGATCGTTTCGAATCCTGCAGCATGGAATCTGTTTATCATCTCAATTTTTCAATCAGGCTCACGAAGAGAGTATCAGACAATCTTATCATTCTCGACTTGAAGTCAATTTGCAAATGTGCAAGGATAGTCAAGTTTCTCAAGAAGGGGCATTATGTATTCGTAATAGCTTCCAGTCAAAATTGTCACCTGCATCCTCTCTCTCAGCCATTTCATGAATTCTATAGCTCAGTAGAGGGGCTCTAGCGTTCAGACGATTTCCTTGATCGATGTTAAGGTCAGATTGTTCTCTTCCATTTTCTGGAGCCTCATTTTCATTAGGACATCATAATCAGAAATATCTCTCGTAGTCAGCATGAAATCTTGAATTCATGTAAGTTTGCCAAGTTCTTCCCAGATTTCTGGAATCAGGACTCACTCGAGGTCAAGGCATGCCATTTTCATTGATGCAGTCATATTATTTTGTGTTAATATATAATTCCAAAATCTCTTTTCACATATTCTCCCACTTGAAATCCTCTATTCTCTTATATCAATTCTTGATGAGCATATCCCTGATGAGCTTGTCATGAAGGACCGTCCTGATTCATTGTTTTATGCTCTCTATGCTAAGCGGATTGAAGAAAACAGCTCAGTTCTCTCATGCTATTTCTGGTATTGAAGAGATATTCGAGCATGCGATAGGGGTTCATGTGGCCATTGCTTCAAGCACGGGTAATCAGAATCATTCATAAAGGGAAGGGAAGACGAATGCCCTGGATCAGGCATAGAATCCGACAAGCTCTTTATTTGTGACAAATCATGGCAGATGGATTCTTCATTGAAGTTTCTTTGCAATGATCATATCCCTGACTTCAAAATATGTATAATCCTCCTTTCAGGTGATAACGAGATCCTCCTCCAGTCACTCTTCCACTAGTTCAGCATAAGCCTTGATGAGTCTCACGAGATTCTTGTGCTCCCTGAGCACTCATGTGTAGTAGATGTATTCGTTTTTTATATTGAATTTCAGCTTTTGGTTGTCTATGTCCTCCTGCGAAGGCCTCATGAATTCCTCTTTCTTGATTCCCTCATAGATTACACTTATCTTCTCTTCAGGTATATTGAGGATTTCAATTATATCTTTCTTCGTATGCTCAGAAACCGCTATTATCTTCATAGCATTCTTCACTACTTTATTGATGGTAAGATTATATCCGAATCTATGATAGGATCTTGTCATCTTCTTACCTGGATAGAATGACAACGTCAGGTCATGGATAGTCACCACGAAGGGCTTCTTATACAGGATCGGAGCATTGAAATGCGTGAAATGCATAAGATCCAATTTCTCTTTGAGGAGTTTGTACAGGAACACTGTCTGTTCCTTTACGGTGTAATGCCTGGTGTTCGCTAGGACTTTCTTCCATTTTGGGTTAGGCAGCTCAAAGCTGGTATAATGGGGTTCATTGAAAAAAAGCACATACTCGTTTTCTTGGTCGTTTTTCGCAAGATAACTGATGAGCTCATAGACATATCTTCAGATTCATGTAAAATTTGTCGAATACATCCGACAATCGATTCAGATTTTCATTTTGTTTTAAGCACTTAGTTTTTAGACCTTAGAGCTTAGGAAAGGCATATAATTTTACAAATCAGAAAAAAGAAATAGTATTACAGCTAATTTCTAAATTCTAAGCACTAAACTCCCATATAATCTATGCAATTAAAAGAATATGTCAAGCTAGGAATAGGCCAAAAAAACTACCTCAGAATCAAGGTTACAACCCGTCAGCCCAAGACGGAATTCTATTCTCTGATGGATGATTGAACCCTGAAAATAAGGCTCAAAGCAATTCCTGAAAATTGAAAAGCGAATGAGGAACTCATTCGCTTTCTAAGTGCTGAACTATGATTATTTAAAGATGATATTGAGATCATCAGCTGAGCGACCGATACGATCAAGCTCATCAGGATAAGCCTCTAGGCGGCTAGATCCATATCGTCGTTTGAATAATTCGATATCAGATCAGCCAAAGCTGATTGGTCTCTCTTTTTTCTCAATTGGCTTTCCACATCCTTTTTTGTGACTTTTTTATTGAGGATGTCTTTTACTCTGAGTATCACTTCATTCTTCTGTTTTTCTACTCTCTCAAAATTCTTGGATTCTCATGATTTATATTTATCATAAGCATCATCTAGCCGCCTTTGGTAGACATCATCTATATTCTTGACTTCAAAAGAATTCCTTTCCTCTCTTCAATAAATCCATAATCAGGTTTTGATAAGCTCCTTTCACCAGTCTAGTGCATATAGATCATCTTTGGTAAGGGTTGTACTCTCATAAAGCCAGATAAGGATTTCCTTATTGAATTTTTTGAACATTTTTTTCTTCTGAGCCTCATCCAGATTCTTGTCATCCTTGATTTTGTTGAGATTCTTAATCAAGCTCTCAAAATTCTTCTTAGGCCCTCATCACTGGATCGGTCTTTTTCATGGATTTGAAAGTGCTTGTTTCAGATAATACTGTGCTCATCCGGCAAGAAAAAGGAATGAATTGTCATCGTCATAGACTCCGCTATCCGCATTTCCTCCTCCCGCATCTCAAGTGAAATTATTCTTATGGAAGCGGGCAGCCATATTAGCATACGAGAAATATTCTTTTATATCAGGATCTTCTTCTGACCATAGATACATCTGATTGTCGTTTGTAAGCAGCTTGGTTGCCAGTATGGAAGAATATTTTTTCCAGAATTCCTCCGAAGCTTCTAGGATTTTCAGCTCCTCAGTTCAGTTTTCCTTCATGGCTTTAATAGATAGGATATCTTTTTCCATGTCGGCATTTTTCAATTTTTGCGCAACTTTTATCACCACTTTCTCAAAAAGATCGACTTTCGCAGGTGTTTCGCAGACACTGAACATAGGATTCAGATATTTTGCACCTAATCATCCATATTTTTTGGCATCGTCCTGGTGCAGCTTCTTTGTCACTCAGCTTATCGCTATCATGAAAGGTATCTTATTCTTTGCGACTGCATTTCATCATTTCTCGAGAGTTGATTCTAGAGCTCAGATTGCATAGAGAATCCTTCATTTCTTCAACATATCCATACAATAGGCCTCTCTTCAGTCCCTCGTAACATTTCAGCTATTATCATCTTTTCATGCATCTTTCACTTTCCTTCATGTCCCATAATTAGAGTCAAACTCTTGGGCGATTGTCGTCCTTCTTTTTGGATAATACTTTGATGATTTATCGGCTTGTTTTGAAAGGAGCTCTGCTATCAGGCCTTCTTCGCTTGCTGGCAATCAATTCTGTATCTGCTCTTTGAAATACTTAGTATAGAGCGCATCTCACACTCTTCATCCGAGCTTCTTGTACCATAGGAAAGATCATTTGTATTCGTACAGATCAGCGGGATATAGGATTCAATGCTTCTTGATGATATACATGAGTGCTGCCTCCAATTCATGCTGATATGAATTTCTTGTTTTGAGTATCTTCATGACTTGCTTCATGACAAGTCATGGATTCATTTTCTCGAGCTGGGTTATCTTCTCTGTCATTTTTTTCTGTTGCACTGATTCCACCCTTGACTGAAGGTCGCTTCTCATACTGTCTGGCAGCATGAATCACATGCTAAGCGCAAATTCAGCAGCTTGAAGATCATTATTTTCTTTTAGCGTATCTTTGATGGAAGTGAACCATTGCTTTACTCATGCTGAAATAGTAAGAAAATTCTGCATTCAGAAGAACCATTTTCATGCACTTCTTCCTCAAGACAGCTCTTTCTTATTCACCGGTTCTGTTATGCCTACTTCATCCTCGAATATCTTTGCTGATAATTTGTGCTTTTTCATATAAGCGAAAAATATCTCATTCGACATCGAATAAGGTTTATTTCATGCGAATTTATCATTCTTGACCATTTTTCAATCCGGTCAGGCTTTTTCTCATTCGGTATACTCTCAGGTGCTCACGATGATCTCATTTCATCTTATTTCTTCTATTTTAAGAGCTTTCTTGTCTTTATTCACAAAATATTTGACTCAAGGATGCTCTTTATTTTTCTCCTGGTTTTTGGGTAAGATCTTATTTATTTCTTTGATATAAACCAGATCCTTGAATCAATCTTTTGCATCTTTGTCTTCCTTTAGCGAATTCATGAGCTCCTCAGTTCAATTGATGACTGCATTTCTTTTTGCTTTCTGATGAATGAATGCTCACAAGAATTCAGTGAAGCTGTATGTGGGTTTTGCTCAGTTTGAAACGGTGACAGTCTTATTTATTTCGTCTACGGCCAGTATTCTGCACACCGATACCTCTTCGCCATTTTCTCATCATTCGAATGTGAAGACGGTACCTGGTTTAAGTCCGAATTTCTCTCATTCTCAGTCTTCTAAGTCTACTCTTTTGATGAGATCGCTTAAGAATTTTATATCTTTCTCGCTAGGGATTTCCTGCAAGGTTCATGCTTCTATTTTCCTTTTGAATTGTTCATCGGTAGCGAATTCTCATCTGCTCGGGTCATAGATGAAGTAGGAAAGGATATTTTCGAGCTGATCATATGAGATGTTCTGTACCGGAGCATCCGCCTCTCTCAATATTCAGCTTTCATGCGACAGTTCCCGGATGTCCACGGTTCAATTGTCATGGATCCTCTCTATCTTCACATAAAGATTCTTCTCAACGTCATACTTCCTATTCGTTCATTCAAGGATTACATTGTCCCCAAAAATCTCAAGCTTGGAAAGGTTCGAGAATTCTCCGGATTCCTTGATCTTTTTTATGAACTCGGCCTTATTTCTAGGCTTTACGGCCTCTTGTTTTTCGCTTGCTTTCGCCTCCAACTTTTCCACATCATCGAATAGTCATGCGAATTTATTGTCAGCGACTATCATATTCAAATGAGCAGGATCAGACAGGAAACTGCTGCTGGAAACTACGTAATCCTCCTTTTTGATATATTCTATGAAATCTCATCTTCTTTCTTCTTTTATATTAGGGAATTTGCTTTTGAGTCAGTCGAATATGATATCATCAGCCTTTCCTTGGTCTATTATTCATAGATCCATAAGCTTTGCGAGAGTTATGGTCGGAGCAAAAGTCTGGATAAGGGATTTTTTCTGGTTGTAATCCGTGATTGAATTAACTAGCTCAAAAAGTGATTGCCTGTCCTTAAGTCATGTGTGATAAAAATTCTTTGCCGCTTCTCTCTGTGATTCAGTGAGCGAATCGTAATTAAGTCACATTATGTCTGCGAAAAGCTTTTTTTCCTCTTTCAGCTCTGGAACTCTTGCCGGGAAAGTCTTTTTCAGGAAGTCCTTTCTGAGGACTTCTGAGACCAGAAGCTCATCTAGCTTGTTTTTTGATAATTTCTTTATTTCTGATTCCAGCTTCACGGCATTTGATGGATCGCCCAGATCATATAGGCTCTTGATGACTTGCTCTAGCTCGTCTCTTCTTGTCTTCAGCCCTATTCATGCCTTTATCGTCTCTCTCTGCAGGTCGAAATATGTAACTCATTCGATATTCAGACCCATGAATTTTTCATTTTTAGATTTGAATATTTCAAGCTCTTTGGTGATATCAGCATCCAGCTTGGTAGCATCATTCGATGTTATCCTGTCAAAAAATGCTGAGAAATCAGCATCATTCTTCTTTGACTTGTTTTCTACGAAATCCCTGACCAGTGTCAATAAGAGAGTTCCATCATCCTTCTTTTGTGCTACATTGTTATCCGATTCTCTGTTTCCTGCGGTTTCTCTTGCCATGTTTTTTATTTAGGTTTAATCCTTCAAATTGTATCATATTTCCCTAGAAAAGCAAAAAAATGACGGATTTTTGACTTCTTCACAAAAATGTTCTTGACTTTATAATTAGCACGTATATAATTTTGGTGCCAGAATGAATTGGCAACAATAGGAATAATTAATTGAAATAATTCATAATCATACTCAAAATGCAATTCGAAAGATTCACGATTTCAGCTTCTAAGCGTCTGCAAGAAGCACAAACCATGGCGATATCAAATTGAAATACCATGCTAGAATCCGCGCACCTCCTATTTGCAATCTTAAGCGCACAAGATTCCATAAATCTAGAAATCCTCTCAAGGCTCAAGATCGATATCGACCTATTTTACCAGAAGGCTAATTTTGCGATTTCATGACTTCCTAGGATTGAGTCATGAATCTCTCAGCTCACGCTTTCTGCCGAACTCAATCAAGTGTTGGCTTTTGCCGATAATCTTGCACGCACGATGCAGGATTCCTATGTGACCGAAGAGCATCTTTTCTTGTGACTCATCGAAAAAGCTCACAGCGTATCCGAGCTATTCAAGGAATTCTCAATCGATTTCGCAAGCTATAAGAAAGAAGTTGAAAAGATGAGGCATTGAGAGAGGGTGACCTCAAATGATGCCGAAAACATGTACGAATCACTTAAGAAATACTGCATCGACCTCGTTGATATGGCAAAAGAATGAAAGATCGATCCGGTGATCTGAAGGGAAGAAGAAACAAGGCGCACCATCCAGATCTTATCCAGAAGGCAGAAGAATAATCCTGTGATAATCTGAGATCCCTGAGTCTGAAAGACTGCTATAGTCGAATGAATAGCCAGAAAAATCGTGGAAAACGACGTTCCTGACAATCTGAAATGAAAGAAAATCATGTCTCTTGATATGTGATCTCTCATAGCCTGAGCGAAATTCAGATGAGAATTCGAAGAAAGGCTTAAGGCGGTCCTGAAAGAAGTAGAAAAATCCAATTGAGAAGTAATACTTTTCATCGATGAGGTGCATATGATAGTCTGAGTGGGAAGCTCTGAGTGATGATCTGACGCCTGAAATCTGCTGAAACCCGCTCTTGCAAGATGACAGATAAGAGTCATCTGAGCCACCACCATAAATGAGTACAGGAAATTCATCGAGCGCGATCAGGCCCTTGAGAGGAGATTCCAGCCAGTAATGATAGACGAGCCGAATCAGGAAGATGCCATATCGATATTAAGATGAATAAAAGATAAATATGAAGCGTTCCATTGAATAAAGATTTCTGACAGGGCGATAGTCGGTGCCGTTGAGCTCAGCTTCAAATACATCTCAGACAGGAAGTTGCCAGATAAGGCCATAGACCTCATAGACGAAGCATCATCTAGTGTGAAGATGTCCTCGACCTCAAAGCCTGTTGAGCTGGATACGTTCGAAAAAGAGATAAGGTCTCTTGAAATCGAGAAAGAAGCACTGAAAAACGAGAGCAATCCTGATACATTCCGCCTTGATGAAATAGAAAAAGAGCTTGCGGATAAGCAGGAGCTTCTCAGGACTAAGCTTAGCAAATGGCAGAATGAGAAGAACCTTATACAGAAAATCAAGGAAAATAAGGACAAGATAGAGAAACTGAAAGTGGAAGCAGACGATTTTGAGAGGAAATTCGATTACCAGGCAGTAGCAAGGATAAGGTATTCTGAAATCCCTGCTGTTGAACAGGAGATTGAAGGCATAGAGAATGAATTCCACGAAAACCAGAAAAGAGGGGATTCATACCTCAAGGATAGGGTTGACCTCGAAGATGTCGCCGAAATCGTCTCAAAATGGACCTGAATTCCGGTATGAAAGCTTGTCGAGCATGAGAAAGAGAGATATCTGCATCTTTTTGAAAGGATGAACAAGAGGGTCGTCTGACAGGATGAGGCGCTTAAGCTCGTTGCTGAGGCAATCCAGAGGAATAAGGCTTGATTGTCCGATGAAAAAAGGCCGATCTGAAGCTTCTTGTTCCTTGGACCCACATGAGTATGAAAGACTGAAACTGCAAAAGCCCTCGCGATGGAGCTTTTCAGCGATAAGAACGCTTTTATCAGGATAGATATGAGTGAGTATATGGAGCCACATTCAGTCTCAAGGATGATCTGATCTCCTCCCGGATACGTCTGATACGACGAGGGATGACAGCTGACAGAAGCCATAAGGAGAAAGCCCTATTCTGTAATCCTATTCGATGAGATAGAAAAAGCCCATAAGGATGTTTTCAATATATTTTTGCAGATACTCGACGATTGAAGATTGACCGACAGCAAATGAAGGACGGTGAATTTCAAAAATACCATCATAATAATGACTTCAAATATCTGAAGCCAAGAATTCACGGAAGAGATAACACACATCTGATTCGATTTCAATAACATCTGAATAGACAAGGACAAACCAAAGATAATGAGGGATTTCGCTGAAATAAAAAAACGGGTCATGTCGCAGTTGAATAAGCATTTCAAACCTGAATTCATAAACAGGATCGATGATGTGATCGTCTTCAATGCCCTGGATAAGGATACTCTGCATGGAATCATCGATATATTGCTGGATGAGATTGTCGGAATACTCAGG
This sequence comes from uncultured Candidatus Peribacteria bacterium, assembly GCA_964553745.1. Lineage (GTDB taxonomy): Bacteria > Patescibacteriota > Gracilibacteria > BD1-5 > UBA2023 > STC-113. The sequence continues at coordinate 38,784 of CAZKLD010000005.1, forward strand.
CATAGGCATATCAAGGTCCAGTTCTCAAAAGAGCTCAAGGAATATCTAATCAAAGTCTGATATGATCCGATTTACTGAGCCAGGCCGTTAAAAAGAGCCATCATAAAGCATGTCCTGAATCCTCTTTCGATGAAGCTGCTAGCCTGAGAAATAAATGACTGAAGCGAAATTGATCTGGATATGAAATGAGATTCATTGGATGTGAAGAAGCATAAATAATAAAATTTAAAAAAATCCCCGACTTGGTCGGGGATTTTTTTATCAGACTATATATATTTTTGTTTCTTCATCCGTAAGGGGCTTTACAGTCCTGAATTCCTCAAATCATGATTTTTTCCAGACTTTCACCTTGACCGAATCTTCTTTCTTTCAGTCGGAATATCTGGCGCAGACTCAGGCGGCGAAATTCAGAGTTTCATCATCCGCTATTCATTTTATTGTGACTGTGGGGCTTCAGAAATCTTCAACCTGCAAGAGGAATTCCTCATCTGATGCCAGTTTCTCTATGGTATCATTCTCATCTTCTTTGCGGCCCGCGATTATTCTGGCTTCATTGTAATTGAAATGCCTTCAGATTGTGAGGAGCAGGATTTCATTCTCAGGAGGTATCTCATCGTCCTTGATTATGTTTTTGAGCCTGGTCGCATATCAGAGATCAGTCAAAAGGCATCATCCTGCAGGTGTCGGGAAATCTTCCCATCAGATTCATTTTGCCATGCTTATCTGCGTCTTCCTTCATCTTCCTCAGATTCATAGGAGCTTCTCCCTGTCGACCCATCCGTTCTTCTCCGGGATGGTCTCATCCATTATCTTGGCGCTCAAAGGCCTCAGCACGAGTCACTCGAGATCGGATTCCTTATCTATTATCGGGAAAGTCTCTCTTCTTTGGCTTTTCGGCCTCTGGCCTAGGACTTCGCCCGTTATGATGAAATCAGCTCAGATCTCTTTCATTATCTTTTTCGCTTCCTTGAGCATCAGGATATGGCAATCTAGGCAGGGGTTAAGGTTTTTTCCGTGTCAGAACTTCGGGTTTTTGATGATTTTGAATTGCTCTTCTGTAAAATTATGGACAAGAAGTTCAAATCCGAATCTTTCTGCTGTCTTCCCGTTTTTCCTGACAACATTTTCTGTAGATTTGCATCAGAATGTGGAGATGAAAGATAGCCCTACGACTTCTATTCATTGGCTTTTTATGAGATTTATGGCTAACGAGGAATCGAGACCTCCTGAAAATAATGCTAATGCTTTCATTGAATTCATCATTAATAATAAGTAAAGACAAGGCATTGCCTTGTCTCAACATTACATTCACCTTAAGGTTATGCTCAGTTTTTTGTATTCCTTTTATATGCAAGTCCGACTTTCGATTCGAATCCGATCTATTCGCCAGTATGGTTCGGCCAGTGTAGCACGGTGGCCGCACTTCTGAGCTCGATACCTCGCTTTGGAACAATTTGTAAGGAAAAAAATTTGAGCAGTCACGCCAGAAAGGTAAATGTACTATTATTCTACTCTTTTTATGAAAAATGCAATGGCAAAAAGAAAATTTATTTAAGTATTCGATCCGTTGCGTTCTTATTGATGACCGATGTGATTTTCCTGTTCGTTGACCAAGTCAATTCGTTTACCTCTTCTCAAGTGCAGAGCGAATAGGTGCTCAAATCGTCAGCTGAAATTTCATGAAGAGCCTTTTTAGTAGACTTTACACAGGCGTTCTCTTGGACTCAGCAGAGTTCAAGATCGGAAAGATCGAGTTCTGACAAAATCTTCATCAGGGATATTGCCTGGAATTTAACAAGAAATTGCCAAGGCATATTTTTAATGTCGGTTCATAATTGCACTATGCTGTCACTTTGGGGGAAATATGAGGGGAGGGATTTGTCTTTCCATGTAAAAGGGGCATAAAAGACAACTTTTCACTCTAAGATATAGTCATCGATCCTGCTCCTGATGGCTTTTCTGAGTTTTGCAACTTCCATGTAGCTGAGGTTGTCCGAAAGCCACTTATCCGAAGCATGTATTACAACCAAACAATCTTTTGTTCTATCCATTATAATCTATTATATATGAGCCCATATTAATATATTATTTTCTAAAAGTCAAATTCATGATATTCTGAAGTTTTGCTTAACAAAAAGGAAAATCTTAATATTTTCTGTCTAAAATATGAAGTGATGACTTCATATGTTTTGATTTTTCATAAAACCGAAAAATCCTTAGCCCAAAAGGAAAACTAAAAATTTTCTCATCTTGAATCGGATGGTTGAATATATTTGATGTGGGAAATTGTTCCAAAAAGGAATATTTAAACTTTCGCTGATTTCAACTTCTTGACGAGCGCCTCAAACCTTACTAGTTCAAGATAGAAATACTCATTTCATCTTATGGCTTCCAATTTTCTCATCGCTTTCAGCCTTTCCTGGAAGGTGTTGTTCTCATTGTGTATTACTCAAATAAGGCTTCAGCAAAGGTAATCTGCTGCTGTTTTCAACTGCTCATCGTTCCTGATGTCATTTCCTGAATTCTCGCCTATCGCCCAGATATAATCAAGTCTTGCTCACTCTCTGGCTTTTCTGATATCTTTCTCGCGCCTTTCGCATTTATTTATAACAAGGTTCGATTTTAATTTTCACCTTGTCATAAGTCATAGATCCAGCTTTTCCAGCATGTCATCTTTGACCGATTTTTCAATGCCTCACTTCATGATCGCTCATCTTAATCATGTGAGATTCGATTCGAGCTCATTTATCAGCATGTCTATGAGAGTCTTCTCAGGAGCCAGATTGTTTTTGGGTTTGCAGATGGCATTCACGAGCTTCCTGTAGGCATTCACAAGGAAATCAATTCATCTCTCTGCGATATTCTTATCTGCAGGGATGGATGATTTATTGCTTGCTCAGTCTGAATTTGCATTGAACATATTCAAGAAGATTAGGAATTGATATTATTTCCGTATCTTATATAAATGCTATGATAAAGCAATATTTTCATATATTAGCACGTAAGTAAAAAATGTGCTAAAAAAAATTTGACATTAAAACCCGCACAATTATAATAGTTCCCGTACTGCTACTTATGGTTTTTTTCAAGTTGAAATCCATACGGATGCAATGCATCTATTTTAAATTCATTAATCATATAAAAATGGCAAAAGTAATCTGAATCGACCTATGAACAACAAACTCTTGTGTGGCTTTCATGGAATGAGGGCAACCGAAAGTAATACCTAATGCAGAATGAGGTCGAACTACTCCTTCGATAGTAGCCAACAAAAATTGAGAGATAATTGTGGGTATGCCCGCAAAAAGGCAATCGGTCGTAAATCCCGCTCAGACTATCTATTCGGCAAAGAGATTCATCGGCCGCAAATTCGATGAAGTCCAATCAGAGCTAAAGAATCTTCCATTCAAAGTCATTAAGGGAAGCGCTTGAGAATGTCTTATCGAATTCAACGGAAAAGAAGTCAGACCAGAAGAAATTTCTGCAAAAGTTCTAGAAAAGCTCAAAGAAGATGCTGAGAAATACCTATGAGAAAAAGTCACAGAAGCTGTAATCACTGTTCCTGCATATTTCAATGACGATCAACGTCAAGCGACAATAAATGCAGGTAAGATAGCATGACTCGATGTAAAGAGAATTGTAAATGAGCCTACTGCAGCCGCTCTTTCTTACGGTCTTGATAAGAAAAAAGATGAAAAAGTTGCAGTCTATGACTTCTGAGGAGGTACTTTTGATATCTCAATCCTTGAAATCTCTTCTGAGGGAACATTTGAGGTATTGGCTACAAACTGAAACACCCACTTAGGTTGAGATGATTTCGATCAGAGGATTTTCGAGTACGTTATGTCCGAATTCCAAAAGCAAGAATGAATCGACCTTCGCAAAGAGCCTATGGCAGTGCAGAGAGTGAGAATAGCTTCAGAAAAAGCAAAAATCGAGCTATCAAGTTCGACTGAAACAGAAATCAATGAGCCGTTCATAGCTCTTAATAACGGAATCCCAAGCAATCTTCATATCACTCTATCGAGAGCGAAATTCGAAGAGCTTATCTATGATCTTGTAGAATGATCGCTAGAGCCTTGCAGGAAAGTTCTCAAGGATGCGAATCTTCAATCAAGCCAAATAGATGAGGTTATCCTAGTTTGAGGTTCCACTCGTGTTCCTCTTGTGCTCAAGAAATTGGAAGAATTCTTCGGAAAAAAGCCTAATTCATCTGTAAATCCAGATGAAGCAGTTGCGCTCGGTGCTGCAATCCAAGCATGAATCATCAGTTGAGATGTAAAGGATGTACTTCTTCTTGATGTTACACCGCTTTCACTCGGTATTGAGACTCTCGGGTGAGTTATGACTCGCATGATAGAAAGGAATACTACAATCCCATCATCAAAATCACAAGTCTATTCTACAGCAATGGACGGACAGCCATCTGTTGAGATCCATGTCCTTCAAGGAGAACGTGAAATGGCAGCCGACAACAAATCGCTCGGTAGATTTATCCTAGATGGAATCGCACAGGCTCCAAGATGAGTTCCTCAGATTGAAGTCACATTTGATATTGATGCCTCTGGTGTCTTGCACGTTACCGCAAAAGACAAATGAACAGGAAAAGAGCAGAAGATCATGATCCAAGGCTCTACCTGAATGGATTCTGCTGAGGTTGACAAGCTAGTGAAAGAGGCGGAAGCCAAGAGAGATGAGGACAAGAAGAAAAAAGAGATCATCGAAGCCCGCAATATGGCAGATTCTGCTGTATACCAATCAGAAAAAACCCTTAAAGACAATGAAGGGAAGTATGATGAGAAATTATGAGAAGAAGCAAAAGAGAAGATAGAAGCCCTGAAAAAAGTCCTAGAGAATCCAGCTGCAACCAAAGAAGAGATCGATGCCGCATCCAATCCTCTCCAAGAAGTCATGATGAAAATCGGCCAGGAGATCTACTCCAAATGAGGAACTCCAGAATGAGATGAAGGAGTTAAGGTTAAAGATAATAACGAGAAGAAAGAGGATGACAGTGTTGAAGGGGAGGTTGAATAATGAGATTAAAAAAATAGGCTTCAAAGCCTATTTTTTTAATTTATAATAATTGATTTGTAATACTTTAAATTAAGTATAATATTTATAAGTATTTTTATACTTAATTTAATCATCATGAAAAAATGCCCTTTTTGTAGTGAAGATATTCAAGATGCGGCTATAAAATGTAAACATTGTTGAGAAATGTTAAATGAAAGGATATTCGACAATAGAGGTAAAAACTTAATCAAGATTATACAAGATTATGCGATATTTTTTTTACGATATATAGCTTTTATAACGCTGACTATTTTATCCATTATTATAATTTTTTATTTATTAAATTTGTTATTTGCTATTCTTTATGATATGAATGGTTTTAATTTATTTATGACTATATTTTTTTTAGGAACATTTATTTTGTATTTATTTTTTGCACTTATTTGACTATTTGTTTATTTTGTAGTTTGAATTAGTCCTGGTAAAACATTTTGAAAAATGCTCTATTCTATTCTATCTGCCACATATTGAATGATAACAATAATATGACTCATCTCTCATTGAAAATTATCCTGGGATTTTTTAACCATACTCTATATATTAGTTATTATTGTAGTTACTGTTTCTTTGGTTGTTATTCCTCAAAATATTGAATAAAAGTAATTGTAATTTGTATAAATTATTATAATTAAAATATCATTTAATTTTTTCATTGCGAAAGAAAACGAGATTCTTAATATTATTCATTAATCAACTACTTTTGCTGTCAAAAGTAGGCAAAAGCATTAGGGGTGAGAAAAGTTTCTATACCCCTATGTTGCCGTAAAGTTATACTAGGACACATTCTCACCCCTAAGACCCCTTCCTTCACTCCTGCTGGTAGCGAGAATGATGAAGCCCTTCCGCTTCGCACGGGTCCATGAATAATGCAGTAACCCCATCCGGCCTCCGGGCACCTTCCCTAAATTAGGGAAGGAAATCATCAATGATTAATAATTCACTATCACAACCCCTAGCGGGCCGCAGCGAAGCGGAGGCGGGTAGCGTACTGGAACAAGGACATTCAAGCTAAGTAGGGGGTTTGGGGGATAAGGAACCGTCCGCGAAAGCAACGTATTTGCGAAGCAAAAGAAGATAGCGTTTCCGTTCCCCTAATGGTTTTTGCTACTTTTTTTGCATAAAAAAGTTGGATGTTAAAATCATTAATGATTTATGATTAAAGATGATGAATGCATAATGATTAATGAGGTGGATTCCCGATCAAGCCGGGAATGACAAATGGATGATGAATTTGTAATGATTTATGAGTCTGGATCCTTCGGTTCCTCAGGATGAAAATGATAATGATTAATCATTCCTACCAACCCTTGCCCCTCCTAATCCAGGAGGGGATTTTTTATTTTTATCCGTTTTCAAATTTATTGATTTCAAAGCTACGTTAAACGCTAAATTATGGAGCTAGAACATTTTGACAATGATTAATATATGATTATAGTCTTAGCAAAGGAGTCAAATTTTTGATTCAAGGCGGTACCTCATGGGAAAGTATGACAAAGAAACACATGAGCCGAACAAGTCGGAAAAACCGGAAAAGGAGCCTCAGCAGGACAGGAGATCGCACGGTGAAGATGTCTCTGACGAAGGCACCCACAGAAGGGGGAACATGGGCGGCAATGGATCAAAAAGCTGGTAGCATCGAGGAGGTTCAGCAATGGACCTCCTCACTCTTAAAAAACTTTCACATGAAAAAATATCACATATACGTCTACACTCCATTTCACAAAAACTCCAAATTCATCCCTCATCTTTTGGAACATGTTTTGCTTCAGTGACCTAGAGATGATTTATCTTGGTTTTTGAAAAGCAATGATATTATCTGAAAATCAAGGGCATTTTTTACGGAATACATAATCAGATGTGAGAAAGAGGAATTGTCAGAAATTATCTCAAAACTTCGTATCAGTCCAGAAAAAAAACTTATCTCTGCCGAATATCCAGTCATTAAAGACGAACTGAATAGGAAAACCTATCATGCAATTCTCTATGAAAAAATCTGAAAAAAGCTCATATCTGAAAAATTCAACAACAATAATTTAGGAAAGCTAAATTTTAATGATTTATATGAGTATTTCGAAAAATATTACATTAATTGAAATATTATAATTCTTGAAGATGACATAAAGTTTAAGGAATTGGAAAAGGGTTATGATTCTGAACCCAAAAGAACTGAAGTCATTAATTTGCAATGATTCAGGGAATGCGTTTACATCTGGGAAATGAGTTTAGAGCAATTTTTTCATGCCCTTTATCTTTCGGAATTTTATAATTCATATTTGAATTATCATTATAGGACAAATATTAAAAAATATTCATGAGATACGACAACTTTCTATTTCTATGATGAATTCGTTTGCTTGTCTGTGCCATCTGAACTAGAAAATACAATAAATTTGATAACGGCCGAATTTAAGACTAATTGGAAAATATATATGAAAAATAAGCTTAAGAATGATGATAATGAGTTTCTGACATCAATGGATGGTGCGATGATGGTAAAATATGGCCATACGTTATCAATGGATGCGAAAATGAGAATGATAGAATTACTTTAATATCTCTCCGCTACGGTCGAAATGACAAATGAATGATGATAGGGGTCCTTAAATGAATTCAGCCTGCCTGCCGGTAGGCAGGGATGACGGACAATCGGCGTTTCAGGATTACGCAATAATCAATCATCCGCTATCACAACCCCTAGCGGGCCGAGGCACGAGGCGAGTAGCGTAATGAAACAAGGACAATCAAATCAAGAAGGGGGTTTGGGGGATAAGGAACCGTCCGCGAAACTTACATATTTGCGAAACACTGAAAGATAGCGTTTCCGACCCCAATGCTTTTTGCTTACTTTTTTGCATAAAAAAGTATGGGTGTTCATATCATTAATGAATGATGATTAAGATGAAGAATGAATGATGATTAATGAGGTGGATTCCCGATCAAGCCGGGAATGACAAATGGATGATGAATTTGTAATGATTAATGAGTCTAGATCCTTCGATTCCTCAGGATGACAATAACAATAATGGTTAATCATTCCTACCATCCCTCGCCCCTCCTAACCTAGGAGGGGAATTTAAATTGACTAGCTTCTGAAAATTAGATTTCTCCGCTACGGTCGAAATGACAAATGAATAATGATACGGATCCTGAAATGAACATCCCAAGAGTATTTCCTTCGTTCAGGATGACCATTTCTACCATTCTCGCCCCTCCTGACCTAGAGAAATTTTGTCAGAATTGTAATCATTGAATGATTTTTTTTGAATAAAAAATTTAAGTGAGTATAATATGATGTTTACTTTAAGGGATATGCTTAGTTTTATCCTCTTACTTCAGAAATTATGGAAAACACTCTTAAGATCACTTCAACTTTTGAAGAGAACACTCTGATTCCGAAAATGCACAGTTGCGAATGAAAAAATACGAATCCTGAAATCATGATAGGCAATATTCCAGAGAAGACAGAATCGCTAGCTTTGATAATGGATGATCCGGATGCTCCAATGTGAACATTTGTCCACTGGGTTGCTTGGAATATGCCCGTCGGTGATATCGAGGAATCCAGTTCAGGTTCCTGAATGTATAAGGAGGGGATTAATTCTGCATCAAAAAAAGGATATACGTGACCTTGCCCGCCCGTCTGACACTGATTGCATCATTATCACTTCAGGATTTTCGCACTTGACCATAAGCTCAATCTTGATTGAGAAATCAGCAAAGAAAGGCTCCTGAAAGAAATAGGTCCGCATGTGATCGCACAATGAGATATTATCTGACTTTTTGAGAGAAAATAGCTATTCTTCTATTTTCTTGTCTTTTTTCACTACTTCATCGAAAAATCTTCTGTTGAGGTATTTTGCCATCCTATCCATAAACTCGCCTGACATCTTCCTATCTGAGATTCATGATGCATGTTTTTCTGCCATATTCCTGACTCATTTATGGCTTATGAAACTCGGGCATAAGATAAAATTTTTCCTGCTCAGCTTTCAGAAAATTGTTTCTATATCCCAAGATGAAAATCTGATATCCTTTTTGCCCGTTCCATTTACAAAGAAAGGATTTTCTGAAGTGCCCTTATTGTTCTTTGCATAATGCAATGCCGAATTTATGATATTCGCCATTCAGACCAATCCTATAAGGTCTTCATCCGTGTACCCGACATAGCTTATCGGTGTGTTTCATATTCTGGCACTAGCTTCTTTTCAGAGAGAGAATATCTCTCAATCTTTTCATGAGATGGATAACCCAGGATGATTGGTTTTTTTGCCAAGATTCTCGATTTTAATCTCCGTTTTCTCTCAGAAGCTGTTGATGAAAATACGTTCATTATTAAATACTTCTACTACGATATTTCATCTTTCTTTTTGGACTTTGGAATTAAAATCATATGTTCATTCGATTTCTAGCTTCAGTTTTCCGGCTGCGCCAGATAATCTGTTTGATAATTTTTCGATTTCGAGAGACTCTTTTGTTGAGTCTATAATCGTTCTTTTCTCAGATTTCTTTGGATTTTCCGGAGTCTTTCCAGTCTCACCAATACCTTTTTTTAATGCTTCTGCCATAATTCCATGTAAAATATTAATATTTAAAATATATCATAAATTCAAACTTTATGCAAAAATACCAATCAATTTGACAAAAAAGATTATATCGCTATAAATCAAGTAACTACCTATGATCTTCTAGGAACTTCACTTTTGCGATAAGCAAGCTTTTGGTTGCGATGTCCTTGGTGACGCCTGGATGCTATTAGGTCGAGTGTGCCGATGAACCGAAGGCGAGTCTTGTGTAGGGCGAATCGGCACCTCACAATGTTAATCGAATAGCGGGTTCTCTCTGGGCTGCCTACAGTACCAGAAGAATATGCTGCGATCCAAGACTCGCCACCCTTTACTTCAGTTCTATTTCGAACATGAGCATATGAACTAGAGAAAGAGATTTTTATTCAAGGAGGCCGATACCGGCCTCTTCTGCTATTGATGAGTTGCATTTTAAAGAAGCGGAGTTGAGGATGATAAGGGAAAGAGTCCCTATTGTCACTTTGGTCCGAAGATACGTGAAGATATACAGGCCAACCGGAAAATGGATGCATTTAGTCTGACTGTGCCCATTCCACATAGAAAAAACACCATCTCTCTGAGTTAGTCCTTCAAAATGAATTTTCCATTGCTGGTCATGCGGTGCATGATGAGATATTTTTTCTTTCATCAAGAGGATCGAGTGAGTTGATTTCATATGAGCTGTCAAGATACTTAAGGAAATAGCATGAATTCCCCAGAAAAAGAAATTCGGAAAGATATATAAGAAAAATTATTTTTCTATCGAATCAAGATTCAATGAAGATTGAGAGAGATTGGAAGAAATGGTGTTCTTAGAAGATGAGATTTCTCAGAAGGTCCGAGATATAATATATGCAGAAAAGGAAGAAAAATACTCGCAATTGCACTGAAAAAGCCTTAAAGAGGTTCTTGAACTTAACGACTTAAACAATAAATGATACCGCAATCGCTAAGAGATCCATCATATCTGCCTACAAGGGAGGAGATAGAATTCTGGAGATGACCGGGCACAAATGCATTCGATAATTGGGATGATTATGTGCACCATAATCCACTATGATTCAACTTCGAGATATTAAACAGGGAATTTATCGATTCACTCTGTTCTTATCTCAATAAAAGGATTGCAGAGATTCTGGAATCCTGAAAAGAGAGGGCGATGATACTGGAGACCTGAGCCTGAAGCTGAAGACTCGGGCATTTTCTCAGAGACTGATTGCCGCATATGAAGGATTGAATATTGAAGATAATTTCGACTGATAATTTGAGTTGGGAAACATCTGAATTCAATCCATACTTCCATATAAGGAGGGATTATCCGGTTGAAGTCATGGATTACAGAAAAGCGATAGATAAGCATCCTGATATCATCATAACTTCTTGGATGCCAAAAGATGAAGATTGGACTGCAGACTACAGAAAATGCAGTTCAGTAGGAGAATATATTTTGATATGAAATCAGACAGATTGCTGAAGCGACGCAACTTGGGATGAGCGATTAATATGAAAAGATGATTTTTCAGCAATGAAACTCGATGTATCCTGACAGATGTGCTTCAGGGATCACCCCTGAAATTATGCTAATTCAAGTACCATTTCCTTCAGAAGAGCAAATAGCGGCAAAGATTATTTTAAAAAAAGCGAGGGGTCTGCACCTCATAGGCGAAGCCTCTCTGCTCCAATGACATAAATCCATTGCCAATGCGGATTGCGATATCGTAAAATGATCAAGATATCTGAAAATCTCGCACTTATTCTTGAATAGCATATTAGAATGAACCCCAGTGAAATTGCCAGATAATAGAGAATTGAAGCTGCAGATGAATCCATCTGATAGGAAATACATGGAACGGATGTTCAAGGACCTCAATGCGAGAAGACTTGCGGAAAATATGAAAAAAGCGGCTTAATAAGCCGCTTTTTTAATCTGTGATTATGACATTTCTCGTCTGAAGCATTCTGCGCAGCAGATGATTTCCGTTCTATCCGGAGGATAAGTCGTCTTGATGCCGATTCAGCATTTGGCGCATTTCCTGTCGAATAGCTTTCTGGGATTTCTCAGGCTCATCCTATCAAGATGCCGCTGGTCTGGATGACGTTTTGGGATAGGCAGACCATGTTTGCGGTAGAATTCGAGCTCTTGCTTTATTATCCTGAATGGTCGGTTTGTAACCTCGCATTCGACTGCCCAATTGAGGATGTCATCTGGGATATCGGAAATATTTTCAGGAAGTTTTGAAGCTGGTATGATCTTGGCAACATCTGGTTTCGGATTCTCATAATCCGACCAATTGATCGTGGGTGTGCGATTAATCGCATCCATACGATCAACAGGATAATATTCCATTGCAATAGTCTCATTGTATCAGAACGGGCTCATCGCCATCGGGAAGAATTCTCACCATTCACCATGCTTCCTCATATGCTCTATTATCCTCGGCACAAGAGCCTCATATTCCTCTTTGGCGTATTGCTTGTTCAATATGCAATATTTTGCACTCTTGAGTCAGACGCATCCGAACAAGTCGGAAGAGTTATTTGTACAATCAGAGCTATAGAATATTGAGCTTGAATTCTCGAATATAGATTCAGAGAATGCCACATTGCTGCATCAGAAAACATTTATGGAATCATATAGCCTGTTTACCCGATTTCAGATGAAATTTGCGTCAGAGGAGCTGTGCGCATCAAAAGAATCATAAACATATCTGCATTTGTCAGAATTGACCACGGAGAAGCACATCTCGCAATCGTGGGAATTATTGATGAGATTTCAAGTGCAATTCTCGCTTCAGTAGATTTCCAGATTTATCTCGGGGATGGTCTTTTTAAATTCGTTGAATTCTCAGATAAGGTTTCTTAATCAGGAATATGTCTTCATCTTTTCTTTGATCGAGTTATAGAGAGCATTGAATTCATCCTGCGAAACTTCTTTATTCCTTACGGCATATCTCTTATTGTCTACATTTGCGCAGAAAATTCAATTAAGCACATCCTTGCTTCATTTAACGAATAGGGAATTGGCTATCTGATTCGAATTCTCGACATAGAGGCTTGAATAGACATTTGATGACCAATCCAGAAATCAGGATTGTTGGACATTTGAAGAATGATAAAGATTCAAGCTGTCCTTGGCTTGAGATGTTTCTGAGGAATAGAAGACATTTTCACAATTCTCGATTCAGAAATTCAGATAGCAATCCTTTGACCCCGAAATGTAATTGTTGTAATCGCAGTTGATGTTATCGTTTCATGCGTTAAGGGCGCTTTTCGGAACTGCTCGCATTAGCATGTCGAATTGCTCGAAAAAGCTCTTATTGAAATCAAAATTCATAGAATAATCAAAAGGGCTCCACATATCTGACCACCAAGCGGAATTCGCGAATACCTTGTACGGCTTATCCGGCGAGTAGATTGAGATTATGTCTTTGCCTGTCTTGTCGCATTTCCTCTTATAAAGATGCCTCTCATTCCTCCAGGCGAGGCGTCGCATCTGTCTGCAATCAGGACAAAGCGAAGGAGCAGGTATAAGATATCTTATTTTTCAATCTCATAGGTCTGCAATGCCATTTTTTTCTCCTATCCCGATAGCCGATTCTCAGGCCAGCTGAAAAACCGGCGAGATGCTAGTGAGGAATTCGATATCATTTTGGGTTATATCGAAATTTTCCGAGCATTGAACGCAGGATTTGGTCTCGATTGTTTCTTGGTTCATCGATTATTTTGATTTAAAGGATACCGCCTTATGTTTGATTACCTGTACATAGCATCTGTAAAGCATTTTTCGCAGAATATCAGTTCGCTGCGCAATGGGGAGTAAGCGGTCTTCATATCAATTTTGCAATTATCACAGGCTCTTCCATAGAGCTTTTTCGGATTCCTGAAGCTCATCCTGTCAAGATGCCTCTGGTCGGGATGGATTCTCGGAACGGGAAGATTATGTTTGCGGTAGAATTCCAATTCTGGCTTGATTATTCTGAAGGGCTTATTCGTAATCTCGCATTCGATCGCCCAATTCAAAATATCATCAGGTATATCCAGGATGCTTGGCGGCAACTTTGAAGCCGGTATTATTTTCTTTACATCTGGTTTCGGGGATTCATAATCTGACCAGTTGAATCATTTGGAGAGCGCATCGTCTTTTGCGATAGAATAATGATCGTCCGCAACAGTCTCATTATATCCGAAAGGCGATAAGGAGGCAGGGAATAGCTCTCACCACTCGCCGTCTTCCTTCATTGCCTCTATTATCTTATTCTTCAGGTTCAGATAATCTTCTTTGGAATATTGCTTATTGAGTATGCAGAATGATTTATTGAGGAGTCATGTGCATCAGAAGCAATCTTGGCATCAATCCAATCAATTGCTGTAATAGATATCGCGAGATTTTCAGATTCAGACAGAAAAAAAGATATTATAGGAATTTCATGCTATGAGAGCAGAATCGAATACGTATTTGGAATCATACACATAGGCACTATCATATACTTCGAGAAATCGTCATCACTCGAACACATTGTAGCCATTCTCTCATCAGACCACCGTGAAGCAGCTCATGCAGTTCTTGCTTTCAAAAAGATGATCTCAGCTGCAATTCTCACAAGAAAGCTCATGTACTCATTTTCGTGGCATGCTTTTTAGGAATTCTTTGAATTCTGATTTATACTGTTCAAGAAGTTTATGATTTCACATCTCTAATCAGTTCTTGATCTTGGCGTATTCCAGTTCGTCATACTCCTTGTTCTTGATGTGGAACTTCTTTCCTTTCAGGCCATAGCACATGATGCAGTCGCTGCAGTTTACGCAATCCTCGCAGAAAAGCAGATTCCTTCACCCAGAACAGTCTATGCAGAAAAATGATCCGTAGGTGTGGTCGCAGGAAATAATCTCATAAGATTTATCTATCATGGCAGACCACCAAACATCATTCGAGTCATTGATATCATAAGAGGCTGTGGTATAATTCGAGTCGATTATTTTTGACCCGTAGAAATTCATGTAGGCATTTTTGGAGTCCACTATGCCGTTATTGTATTCGCAATTCTCCGAATTCAGATTATACAGGTTCGGCTTGGGAACTCTCTGGAAAAGTTTGTTGAATTGTTCGAAAAAACCTCTAGAGAAATCATAGTCCTGTCAATAGTCGAATGGATCCCATCGGTCAGAATTCCATTCTTCTTGCGTATAGACGGGATAAGGCTTATCGGGAGAATAAATCGAGATCATATCCTTACCGGAAAGCGATGATTTATTCTTGTAGAGTTTTCTTTCGTTTCTGAATATGAATAATCTTCTCTGTACGCAATCTTCGCAAATGGTCTTTTTCGGAATGGCAAATTTATCTTCCAGATAAGAGATTACATTAACGTTAGGATTGAATAATTCTGAGCACTCGCTGCAAGCAGATAATGGCATATTTGAAGGAATTTAAAAATTAAATCATAGCTTGATTCTTTCCAGCCAATGAGTTCTCGGAAGCGGAAGATTGTTTTTTTGGAGAAATTCTATCTCCAGGGGCACTATCCTGTATGAGTTCCCATCCTCTCAAAGTATCACTTTTTTGAGTATCTCTTTGTTTATCTGCCAATTTCAATTCGCATCAAATCATTCATAATCTCACAGCTCAGTTGCTTTGACTGTCTCTGAATTTTCTGGGATGTCGACTTTAAGCTCTTTTTCTCTCCACATGAATCATCGCATCGCAGCTTCATCTTTTGATAATCAGGCATTGAACATCGATGCGACCGTATCATTGAAGAAATAGGGATTCATTGAGGCGGGGAAGCTTTCTCACAGGATTCAATCGAGTTCCATTTGCATGAATATCTTATCCGATAGTTCGAACCATTCTTCTTCTGAATATTGCTTATTGAGGATGCAGAATTTCTTGTTCTTGAGCCCCACACATCATAAGCAATAAGAACATTCATCAAGCAAGAAGCTGTAGAAATTATTAACTCAATTGTTATTATGGAAGCACATGTAAATATGCTCTCAGCCGGCAGCCATGACTCAATACATATCAGATCAGATCGGAGAACCGGCATTATATGTGTCGTAGATATTCTTGTTTCAGGTCGGCAGTCACACTAGGACTACGTTTTTTCAATCAGTGACACGATAATTATATACTCAGTTGTTAAGGTTTTCACTGTAAAAATTAAGCGATCAAGTCGTTTTGATGCTTCAGACATTTCATGATTTCACTTTTTCCTTTACGTGGAGCGATTCGAACCAGGACTTATTCTTGAGGAGCTCTTCTTTTTTGGTCTTATACTCTTCTTTCGCATATTGCTTATTATTTATCTGATATGATTGGTTTTCGAGTCAATTGCAGGATATGCAGTCATGACATCAGATGAGATTCGTCGAGAACCAGACATCTGACGAATTGAGGATATTCTGAGAATAAAATATATTCGAGCTTTTTAGGATTCCTGAGCTCATGTATACGTTCTCTGAGCTATCCCAAACCATAACGGAATTGAGGATATTTCTAGAATTATCCTTTATATTTACGCTGTAAAGCACATTTTCACATCAGGATACTACAGTGAAGCTGAGATATGAGTTCTTGACGAAAATGCTTATCTCAGAGAAATCGCAATTCTCAGATCCGATATTTATCGTAGAGGGCAGCTTGATGCTCTTGTAAAGGGGTATGAAATTATCGAAAAAACTTCAGCTGAAATCATAATTGAGTCATCTGTCGGTGAAGCTTTCACGTTCCGCATCGAAGAGAAGCATGCTTTGCACTCAAGAGATCCTGTCCGTTTCTGGATATCTTGAAATCAATCAGCCGTTTTTCTGGAGGACTAGGGTATCCCAGCTCATTATTTCCATGACGAAATCATTCCAGGAGGATTTCTTCCTCCTGTCGGCTATTTTCTTTTGCCAGATGTTCAGTTTTCCCATAAACAGATAAAAAACCATATAATGACCATAGCTTATGCAGTTTTTCTGTTTTTTCAAATAAAATTAAAGTTTAACCGTCATGTAACAATGGTATCTTTCTTCCGGCAATGTATTTGACTTATGGCTTCAGAAGCAAATCTTTTTGCTTTTTCAAATAAAATGATATATTCGAATTCGAATCCGTATCAATTATATTACTAACGAATCACATATGGAGCTTGATTTTTTCCTAAAGATATTAGTGGCATCTGTCTTATGAGGGCTTATTTGACTGGAGCGGGATATTTCGCATAAGAACCAGCTGGAGCAATTCGCATGATTGAGATCATATGCCCTCATTGCATTCCTGGGAGCGATATGAACTATACTCGATCAGGTTTTTGTGACAAAATTCATTTTCTCGATAACCCTGTTCGTGCTATTTTCTCTTATCGTAGCAAGCGCATACATATATGCAGCCTTTAAGAAAAATGATATCGGGATAACAAGCGAACTTGCGGCATTCCTGACTTTTTTCATATGAACATTTGTCTGACTGGGGTTCTTGAAAGTTTCGATAATATTCACTATAACATTGATACTGATAATTTCACTCAAAGAATGATCGATAAAATTGAAAGAAAGAATCTGAAAGGATGAATTCATGCACACCCTAAAATTTGCAGTTATAGCATTTGTGGTGCTTCCATTGCTTCCTGATGCAAAATTCTCAATCTGAAACCTCTTATCATTCCTATGAATGGCTGAATCTTGAATCACTCATCCGATTATGAATATGGCATTCTTCAATCCTTATTCTGTATGGTTTTTTGTCGTTGTGATGTCAGCGGTGTGATATGTCTGATATGTGCTTTCTAAGATTTTCGGCAAGAATTCTTCCGTTGTCCTATCTAGTCTGATCTGATGAATGGTCTCATCGACAGCAGTCACTGCGACTATGTCAGAAAACAGCAAAGCAGACGTGAAGAATCCGTATATCTATGTTATGTGAGTTCTTGCGGCGAACTCAGTCATGCTCATAAGGGTAGTGTGAATTGTCTTGGTTTTGAATATTGCCTTATTGAAAAACCTTTATCTGCCGGCACTGCTTATGCTAGTGTGATTTGCAGTCGTCATGCTCTATTCATACCGAAAATCAAAAGAAGCCGCCTCTAAGACCAAAGTTGATCTAGATGAAAAAATGGAAAGTCCTTTCTCACTAGCTCCCGCACTCAAGTTCTGATTATTCATCCTTTTCATCAAATTCATCGCCTGAATCTGACTTTTGTATAAAGAGTTATTCTTGGGGGATTTCTTCTATTACATCTTCTGAATAATCTCATGATTTGCCGATGTTGATGCAATAACTCAGACAATGGCCACACAATCGCAAGAGTGATCGGTTACCGCCAAATTAGCAATAACTACAATTCTGCTCGCAGTCATGTCAAATAATGTAGTGAAAAGCTCCATGGCATATAAATTCTGATGAAAAGTCTACTGAAAGATAGTGATGGGTGCTTTCTGATTATCGATAGTTCTCGGATTGGCGGGGATATTTCTGAGTTAAGATCTAATTCAATTCCTGATTATAGCAGCTTTCGCAATAGACAATCTCTTTCCTGTCTGGCGCATAAGTGGTCTTGATTCCTTCTCAGCATTTATCGCAGCTCCTGTCGAACAGCTTCCTTGGATTCCTTAGTTTCATTCTCTCTAGGTGCCTCTGGTCGGGGTGCCTTCTCGGGATCGGCAGAGAGTTCTTACGATAAAAGTCCAATTCCTGCTTTATAATCCTGTAAGGCTTTCCTGTGATTTCGCAGGTGAGCGCCCAATTCAGGATGTCATCAGGTATATCTTTTATATCAAGAGGCAATTTCGATGCCGGTATTATCTTTTCTACCTTGGGGTATGGCGATTCATAATCCGACCATTTTAATAATTCTTCGGAAATGACATGATCTCTTACTGTGGGATAATATTCCTGAGCCAATGTTTCATTGTATCAGAATGGGGAAATCGAGGAAGGAAAGAACTCTCACCATTCTTTATCTTTCCGCATCCGTTCAATAATTTCAGGCACCAGCCTTTCATACTCTTCCTTTGAGTATTGTTTATTGAGTATGCAATATCTCTTATGTATTAATCCGATACATCAGAAAAGATCTGAGGAAGAATAGCAGTGATCGCAGTAAAAAAGTTCTTTTGAACTATGGCAGAAATTAGAGGACAGAATTTGTGTTGAAAAATATGAGCTTACACATTCATAAAGCCTTGAACATTCGGTTCAACAGTTGAAGATGTCATAGGTGTCCTTGGTTATTCCGTCGTAGCAATATTTACAATCTTCAGAATCCATCATATCATAGCATGAAATGCAATTTTCGGAGTTATTGAAGTAATCTCAGAGAATTTTTTCTGAACTTTCTGAATGGATGAATCTTCTCGGAATCCTATCTTGTTTTTCCTTTATCAGCATTTTCAGTTCCGGAGAATTCAGACGAGCAAGCTCTTTCAATCTTATTCCATAATCCTCTGCCTCGTATTGCTCATTGAAAATGCAATATTGTTTATTGTATGATCATGCACATCAGAAACAGTTGCGGCATCAGATGCAATCGACGCAATATGCACAGTGGCTAATATCCTGACAATCCATGCAAAACCTTGAGTTGTGAGCATTATTGATTTTTATGCAACCATAGCAATCAGTCGATTCGATCGCCCATAGGCAATCCATCAAATCAGAAGAATTCAATCATACTCACGTGGAATAATAGGAATTTTTTACATCCCAGGCATTGAAAACAAGATAACAATCTTTTGAACCTTCGACATCATTTCAATATTCTATATTTTCGTTATCTTTGAGGACTAGGCTGAGTCTTGGAACTTTTAATTGCAGATCTTGGAATTGTTCAAAGAATGACCTATTGAAATCAAATTCCCTAGCATAATCAAAAGGGTTCCATCTGTCAGACCACCAATCCTTCTGATTATAAACCCTATAAGGCTTGTCCGGAGAATAGATGGATATGATTTCCTTTCATGTTGCATCACAAGTCCTTTTATATAAATGCCTTTCATTACGCCATGAGAGCCTTCTCTGTTGCCGGCAATCAGGACAAAGCGAAGGCGATGGGATGGGATATCTGACTTCATTGAAAACCGGTGAAATCTTCTCGTAGAATTCCAGATCTTTAGTAGTGATATCGAAATGCATTCAGCATCTGCAGATTCTAGTCTCTATTATTGTTTCCATGATATTATGATATTAATTAAAACCATAGTTTTTAGCGCATCTCATTATCAAAACATTTTTTGCAATATACTTTTTCAGTCCTGTCAGGCGAATTGGTTGTCATTATCTTTGCTCAGCATTTATCACATTTCCTGTCATAAAGCTTTATAGGGTTTCTTAATTGCATCCTATCATGATGCCGCTCATCAGGATGCCGTCGGGGAATCGGCAGAGAATTTTTCCTATAATAATCCAATTCTTGCCTGATTATCCTGAATGGCTTCGCTGTGATTTCGCATTCTATGGCCCAATTTAGGATATCATCAGGAACATCAGTTATCAGATCCGGAAGTTTTGACGCAGGTATGACTTTATCGACTTTTGGGAATGGCTGCTTGTAATCATTCCATTTGATATTCAGTCCTCCTGGGAGAGGAGCTGGATGAGAGGGTATCGGATAATAATCATTGGCGACCGTCTCATTGTATCAGAAAGAAGATATAGAAGATGGGAAAAATTCTCACCATTCTCATGTCTTCCTCATATGCTCTATTATCCTTGGAACCTGCGCTTCATATTCTTCCTTTGTGTACTGTTTATTGAAGATGCAATACTTGGCGTTCCTTAGGCCTATGCACCCGAACAGATGGGATGAATAGAACAGTTCGGAAGAATAGAAGATATTGTCTGATTCGATTATATCATAAGAAAATGCCACCCTATTGCTTGTGCCGGCTCTCATGAATTCGTAGCTCAATTCATTCCTTCATCAGATCCCATCGTAGCAATCTTTTGAGTGTTCAGACATCAGGTATTTGGAATTCTCTATTCAGTTGACATCAAAACAATAATAAGCATTGACTGAATTTTTCAGATTGTCTCAAAAACAATTATTGCAATTTACCAGATTAAGATCGGGGACTATGCTTGCTGACAATATGGAGTCGAACAATTTTTTCAATTCCTGATTCTTAATGAATGAGCCGTTTTTGAATTCTTCAAGTTTTTTATAGTATTCTTCTTTCGTATATTCCTTGTTCTCTATGTGATATTTCTTGTTGTCCAGATTGGTGCAGAGCATGCAATCCGAACAGCCTATAAGATTTTTACTGAAATAACAATCCCGGCAATTCGTGCTGCTTATGAGATGCATAGTGTTAAAGCATTTGTCTAGAAAGACTCAGTTGTAGCAATTCTCAGATTCATTTATATTATAGCTGTCAAAGATATTTTTTGAGCTCCATATCCATGATGAATAGTAGATATCTTCAGAGCCGTAATATACTACAGAGCTCAAATATGAGTTCTTGCATCACCTTATGTAATTATTGAAGTTGCAGTTTTCATTCTCTGAATTGAGAAGTCACAATCTTGGGATTTTCAACATCATTTCTTCAAACTGCCCGAAAAATCACCTGCTGAAATCAAAATCTTGTCAATATGACATTGGGTCCCATTTATCGGACCACCATTCTGACTGCTCATAAATCTTATATGGCTTGTCAGGAGAATACATCGAGATTATCTCTTTTCAGGTTGCATTGCAATTCCTTTTATAGAGATGCCTCTCATTCCTGAATGATAATCTTCTCTGCTGCCGGCAATCAGGGCATAAAGTGGGTGAAGGGATTGGACATTTCAATCATGACCCTTCGTGGCTATTCTGGAAAACTGGAGAAATCCTGTCATAGAATTCCAGATCCTTATCAGTGATATCGAATGATACAGAGCAATGGCGGCATTTTTTTGTCTCTGCGACAATCTCTCAACTTAGGGAATTTGACATAATCATTTTTTTAAGTTGTAAACATTTTTCATTTATATTATTTTTCACATAATTGCAAATACAATATTTTGCATTTAAGCATTAATATATTATAATAGCCAAAATAAGGTGTGATTATTTTTTCACAACAGTCTCATGAAGATTCATGATTACCTTGAATATCTCTGATTTTCCAAGAAAGAATCAGAGATTTATCTTGCTCTCTATAAGCTTTGAACACAGCCAGCATCAATAGTCGCGAAATATATTTGATTTGAGAGAACCTACACTTATAAGGCTCTTAATGATTTCGCAGAAAAAAACCTTTTATCGGTCACTGAGAAAAACTGAATAAAACATTTTTTCATACCGGATATTTCAGTGCTAAAAAAATACCTCCAGAATCAAAAGGAGAGATATGGTAAGATGGAAGAGAATTTCCATATGATAGAAACCGAACTGCTCCAATACGATAAAAAATTCTCAACAAAGCTGCCGAAGATAAATATCCATGATTGACATGAATCTATTAAGAATCTTTACGAGGATATACTTGAAGAGGTGCTTGGCAATGGATATATCTCAATAAAGATGTTCGCGTCTAATACGGTAATGTCACAGGATTGACGCAATGAGAATAAGAATAATTACACACGGGATTTCTTTGAAAAAATGAAGCTGAATAATGTCCACGTCGATACCTTTCTCGGGAATTGAATATGGATCATGGAGTCAATCTGAAAGACTCAAGATCTTAATGAGCTTGCAAACCTTCCTGCCTCAAACTCATCAATACAGATTTTTGTCGTGTGAAAAATTGTCTATATCCTTATATTCAAGGAGATACCTTATGGAATCAGATTTGATAGTGAAGATCTAGCCAGGGCGCTGCACTTCTTATTTGAGAATCTCAAAGTTTAATCTCACTTCTGATCAATTCCATAAATCAGGCCATGTTTCATCTGCGGAACAGGGCTTTTATTTATGAAAATGAGTCAGATGACCATGAATATCCCGAATATCAGCAACGGTATCTTTTGGCTTCATAATCAATCGCTCATATATCAATAAATTATAGGTCAGATAAAAGATCATATCTGTGTGATGAATCCGAATATCCCGAATTCGAATCATGATTTACTGGAATCTATAAGATTGCTGTATTCCGATCTCATCAGAGATTGTGTATTTCAAACGACAAGTCATCACAATATCAGGGTTATGATTAGTCAGGCATATCAGATGCCTATTATAAGCGAAATGATAGCTATTACCCATATGACAACCATTATATTCATTGATTTCCGTTCTCATAGCTTATTGAATAATCTTGATCAATATATGGTCGCTGGTAACCCGATAAGCTGTACCAGTAACATGCAGACTCATGCTATTGTCAGCGATAGCTTCAGCTCCCCGGTTACATATGTGCCGAAAAAAAGCAGAATCACTGTGATGCACTCGCTTATGAGCCAATATCAGAATAATAGCTTGAGTTTCGTCTTGCTTGTGATCGGTTTCTCCTGTCTTTCCCTTTTTTTGATTTCAATTTTTGAATTTTTTATTCAGATTACGCTGATAAGCGAAAAAATCATATAAAATACGCTGATGAAAATGAAAATCAAGGGATTATATGTTCAAAAGATCTTTTGCAGCAACATTATGACGATGAGTCATATTATTCATCAAAGATATCCGAAACCCCAGGCAAATCAGCTGAATTCATGACTATCCTTTTTATTTACAAGCTGAGACAGCAGTCAATTATATACGGAAATCGATCAGATATAGAATCAATTGGCAACCATATATATCCAAAAAACATATTTAGGGTCAGCATATATCGCATATCAGAGCATCAGTGAGAATAGGAATGCCGATGCCACAAGGCCTAAAAATGGCTTTATGAAGTCTCATTTCCTATCAGCAGATCTTCAGGCTAATATTCATATGACAACACCTAAGACTGTAGATATTCAATTCGCCAATCACCATGAACCAAGGGTCAATCAATGATTTATGAGCACAACACTGAAATAAGTAGGCAAAAGATAATTCTGCAATACTATACCGTATGCAGAATTCGCAAAATCATAAAAACCGTAAAAGATCTTAAGCTTTTTCATGAGAGATCGGTTATGACAATATATTTCTGATTCTATAAGATAAAATAAAAATGCAAGATTATATGATTTGACTTTTTGACGAATCCACCTAATGTCATTGAAATAAAACAAAAAGGGGCGGATATGAAAAAAATTCTTGTTTCTGGAGTAAATCTGCTTCACTCCATCCTGGTGATCAACGTTTTACTCGGTTGGATATATCTGCCCGAAATCTATGCTTACTTCATTCTTGGAATACTGCTTATCCAGAAAACAAACGAGGGAAGATGTCCCTTGACTGATCTGGAATGGTATCTCCGAGGATGTTGGCCGGCCTGGAAGCATAGGGGTTGGTTTGCGTGGCAGATCGGAAGAGTCGGGATAAGGATTTCCGAGTCTACGGCAAATAGATTGCTCAGCTATGCAAGTATATTTGGCATTGGCTTTGCGGTCGTAAAATTATTTGACCTTCCGTGAAAGCGGAAGGTCAAAATCATTAAAACTAACAAATGACATTATGCATAGAATGATTCCTGTGATCGTTTACATGATTCTACCGATTGTAAGTTTTATTACAGTATTATTCAAATTCAAGCCCAATCCTATTAAATTCATCACTATCATACATCTTTGACTTCTGATATCTATAATTACCAGCAGTTTGGCTTCTCCGCAGATCATGATAATCATCTATCACGATCTGCCTATCTGGATATATCCTCTAATGATCCTCTTAAGCGGACTTGCATATATGTCTTTATGAAGAAAGTTCTGAACATACTATATCATTTCAGTGCTTTTGCAGGATTTTTCAATGATCCTAATCGGTTATCATATTCTTTATATCCTCAATATCCCTATGCCATTGATGATGCTCTTGGTGGCTATTCCTTATCTTATTGCACATGTGGAGAAAATCCATAAAAGCGAGACGAGGAAGCTTCCTTACCTTTTGATTTTCTGTGTGATTGTAGGGATTTCAATTTTCATGAAGTTGCCATGATATATATTCATATCACATATTATCGGATGAACTTATCTTATAAAAAAAGGATATATACTTGAGGGATTCATAAAGGAAAGCATGTAGCTTCTTATTTAGAATGCCTTCCATAACAGCTTTCACAATATATCATCTCTTTCTTTTCGGGAGAGCAGGTGGTTTTTATCTCTTTGTTGCATTTAGCGCATACTGTATCATATAATTTTCTCTGATTTCTTCTTTTAATCCTTTCCAGATGTCTTTGATCCGGGTGCTTTTTTGGGATCTGGATATTATTGCCAATATAAAATAGCAGTTCTTGTTTTGTTATCCTGAATGGTTTTTTTGTCGATTCGCACTTGAGTATTCAATTCAGAAGTTCTCTCGTGTTATTGCCTGCAATTTCTTCCGAAACTTCATTTTTGTCATACTGTGATATCTCTAGGGGTTCATAGAATTCTCAATCATATCAGTTCTGCTTTTCATAATCTGACCATTTGAATATTGCTTTGTCATTCGTTGAGATGCGATTAATCGCGTCTCAACGGTTAATCGGATAATTATCGCTTGCAAGCGTCTCATTATATCAGAAAGGCGAAATCGAAGCCGGGAAGAATTCTCACCATTCACCCGTTTCTCTCATGTGCTCTATGATTTTCGGGACAAGCAGTCCATAATCCTCTTTTGAATATTGTTTGTTGAGTATGCAATATTGAGAGTTACGAAGTCATATGCAGCCGAAACAATCTTTGATCGAAAAACATTCGATACAGTAGTTTGCATTCAAAGAATTATCTCAGATATCGGCAGAAAACAAGATTTTGGAGCTGTGCATTCAGACGGTTACGGAATCATATGAATTATTCAGTCAGAAGCCGAAATAATCGATATCATAGACATCCTGTGAATTCACTATGTCAGATGAATATTTAACATCAATGCAATTCTTGATATCATAGGCCTGATTTGAATTTTTGCACCCCGTTATGTAATCTCATAAAGAATTCTCGCTATTCTCAATATAAAGAGATATTTTTGGGAATTTTGCATAATGATCCGCTATGAATTCATTCAATTTTTCTTTTTTTATCCTGGAAAGATCCATGATCTTTTCCATATATTCTTCTTTAGAATATGCGATATTGAAGATAGAATATTCTGCATGATCCATTCATGAACATCAGAAGCAATCCTTGCAATCCGTGCAATTTGAAAGGTAATGAGAATTGGAGCAAGAATGGCAATTCATTGAGTGAGTCAATTTGAAGCATCCGTAGCAATTTATGCATTCATAGCAATTCTGGCAATTATATATTTTCATGCAGTCGGTGGAATCGGTCGAATCATTGACTCATTTTCAATAGAATGATCTCTCGGATCTGTTCGAATTCACCAGCAAATAAGAATCCTTTAATTTTCATGATTGATTATTGTAGTCGCTATTTTCCACATTCAGAAGAACGAGTGACATTTTTGGGGTCCTTAATCCCAGTTCTTCAAACTGCTCAAAAAATCATCTGCTGAAATCAAAATCTCTTCCATAATCCAAAGGATTCCATCTATCTGACCACCATTCACTCTGTTCGTAGACCTTGTACGGCTTATCCGGTGAATATATCGAGATTATCTGTTTTCAGGTAAGATCGCATTTCCTGTGATATAATTTTCTTTCATTCCTGAATGATAATCTCCTTTGTTGCCTGCACTCAGGACAAAGCGTAGGGGTTGGAATTGAGTATTTCTCAGAATTGAAGACAGGAGAGACCTTATCGTAAAATTCCAGATCCTTGTCTGTGATATCGAATGATGCAGAGCATAATCTGCAAGTTTTCGTTTCAATGATCTTTTCTTGTCCCATAATAATCAGATAAGATATTAACTTGTCACATTATGGACTTTATTATAATTTATTTAAATTTATTTTGATATAAAATTATTATTTGCTTTACAAAGGGAAAAATCTTATAATATTTCTGTTGAAAAAATTTTACAACTAAGCATCTTTCATGACTATCGAAGAACAGCTATCTTTTTTATGATTTTCTCAAAATGAGATAAAAGTCTATATCTCTCTTCTCAGATCCAGTTGAAATTATGTCAGTCAACTCTCCAAAGACACTAAAATAGAGAGAGTGAGCCTCTATTACACTCTCGAGCTTCTCAAGGAAAAATGACTCATCCAGTTTGTGATAAAGAATAAAATAAAATTCTTCATCCCAGAGAAGCCGGAAAAGATAGTGAATGCTCATAAGGAAAAGCTCAATATTGCAGAAAATCTGCTTCCTTGACTCAAAATGCTCGAGAACACGACCCTCAATAAGCCGAGCTTCAAGTATTTTGAGTGAATGGATTGAGTCAAAGAGGTCTTGAAAGAAATATTCGAATATAAAGACATAAAAAGTTATGCAAACCTTTATAATGCGATGAATCATTCAAAAGAGCTCCTGGATCCGTATTTCAAGAAAATAATAAAAGACAGGATCAAATTCAATATAATTCTGCCCTACAATCAATCTGTTATCGATTATCTTATTGCCATAAAAAGTGAAACCCAGAATAAGACAATCAATTATGTTTTCATAAATCAGGTCGAATTCCCATTCGAATATGATGTATTCATTACCGATAAGATAGTCTGAATCATATCTATCATAAACGGTGAAATCATAGCAATCAGGATAGAATCCATGGCTTATGCGAATTCCCAACGGGCCATATTTAACCTCGCATGGCTAGGGGCAACCAATTTTGTGGTATAGCTCCTTAAATCACCTCAATACTATAACATTCTTTGCAATAGACTTTTTTATCGGAAGAATTTGTAGTAATCATATCTATGCCGCATTTGCTGCATTTAGTCTCATGCAATCTTCTCTGATTCCTCGATTTCATCCTATCCGAATATCTCTCGTCGGGATGTCTTTTCGGAACTGGCAGAGAATTTTTCCTGTAGAATTCGAGCTCTGGCTTGATGACTCTGAATGGCTTTCATGTGACTTCGCATTCTATCGCCCAATTCAATATGTCATCAGGGATTTCTGTTATGTCTTTAGGAAGTTTTGCTGCTGGGATTATCTTGGACACGTCTGGTTTCGGATTTTCAAACGATGACCATTTGAAGATGGCTTTGCCATCTGCAGAGACGTTGCGGGCAACGTCTCTCTGATCACCCAAAGGGAGAGAGGATGGAGGCGGAGTCAAAGGATAATATTCCATCGCAACAGTCTCATTGTATCAGAAAGGGCTTATAGATGAAGGGAAGAATTCTCCCCATTCCTTATCTTCTCTCATGCGCTTGATTATCTTAGGCACAAGAGCCTCATATTCATCTTTTGTATATTGTTTATTGAGAATGCAATGTTTGGCATTCTTCAGTCAGATACAGCCGAACAGATCTGAAGAATCGATGCATAAGAAGCTATAAATAATATTCGAGACATTTATTCAGCTGGAAAATATGGATTTGTGGATCTGTTCTGAAGCCAATAATTCATATCAGAGATCACTGTCATATCATGCGAAAGATATGTCATGAGAATCATTTATCATTCAAAAATCAAAGGCATTCTTGCAATCTGCGGCATCGAATCAATCGAAGCAATTCGTGCAGTTTTTCGAATTCCACAGATAATCTCAAGTGCAGTTTTCACAATCATTCAAGCTCAGGTCCCTCAACGGCAATGAAGGCAAGGTTTCCTTATCAGCTGAGAGAGGGCCTTTTGAATTCAAGATTCAAGTTTGCCTTACCTTTTCTAGATATTCTTCTCTTGAATAAGGCTTATTATAGAAGTAATATTGCTTATTCTGTAAACTGACACATCCGAAACAATCGCTGCATGAGATGCAATTTTCTAGAAAATATGAATTGCTGCAGCTGGTGCAATTTTTGGAGTAGAGCAGATTATAGCATTTATTTATATCGGTGCATTCATAGCAGAATTTGCTATCGACACAATAAAGGCAATCGATGCAATTCTCACTTTTTTGTATAAATCTTGAATATAGGCAATCTGAGCAATATGAAATACAGAAGCTCAAATAGCAATTCTTATTGTTTGTTCAATAGGTGGTGTATTCAGAATTTTCTGAATTGAGAGTCAGCACTCACATCGGAACCTCTTTGAAGAGTTCATCGAATTGGCTGAAAAATGATCTATCGTAACGATAATCCCTGGCGGCGTCCAAGCCGCTCCATCGGTCGCTCAGCCACTCGCCTTGCTCAAAAACCTTATAGGGCTTGTCCGGAGAAAAGTTTGAAATTATCGATTTTCATGTCGCATCGCACTTCCTCTTATATAGATTCCTTTCATTCCTGAACGATAATCTTCTCTGTTGCCTGCAATCGGGGCATAGTGTCGGAGCAGGTATGATGTACTTGAACCTTCAATCTCACAAATCTAATATTCATTCTCAATCCTCAACCCTCACTCCTCGCCTCTTCTGAAATACTGGTGAAACTTTTTCCAGAAAATCCAAATCTCATTGCGTGATGTCGAATTCAGATCAGCATCTGCATTTTTTTGTTTCAACTACAATCTCCATATAACTATGATTAATAATTTATATACCATTTCAATTTTTCCGAATATCTCTTATCGGGATGAAGTCTTGGGATTGGCAGGGCGTGCTTTCTGTAGAAGTCCAATTCCTGCTTCACTACCCTAAAAGGCTTATTTGTAACTTCGCATTCTATCGCCCAATTCAAAATGTCATCTGGAATATCTGAAATATTTTCAGGTAATTTATTTGCCGGGATTATCTTGTCGACTTTTGGGAACGGAGCCTCATAACCAGACCAGCTGTAGCCTTTTCCGATGGCTTCTTTTTGGGTAAGCGGACTTAATATCTGGCATACGGAATCATCATATCAATAAGTGCTTATGCTTGCAGGGAAGAATTCTCACCATTCCCCATTTTTCTTCATATGCTCTATGATTTTAGGCATAATTTCCCCGTATTCTTCACGTGTATACTGCTTATTCAAAATGCAATATGATTCAGCATGGATAAGGCTCACGCATCAGAAGCAATCTTGCACTCAATTCCTGCAATGGGCAGAATAATAGATGTTTGAAACATCATTGAACGTTCCGACAGAAAAATATATGTTTGAGGCGTTATTTCAGACTTGCTGTGAGTAATATATCTTCTCGCAATTGTTTCAGAATCATGTGTAATCCATGGACATGCTCACGGTGGGCACTTGCATCTTCTGACAATACCTTAGATCCTGCCCTCATAGTACATGTTTGCAATGGCTTATATTTTTGCTGTTAATTATCTGTTCTGAATCAACAACATTTTCAGATCATATGTTCTTCAGAGGCTGTTTTATGTATTTTCATCTATAGAATTCTTCGAATAGATTTTTCTGCTCTGAAAATGGCAGTTTCTTTATTTCATTTAATTTTGCTTCATAGGCTTCTTTGCTGTATTCGATATTGTAGATGCAGTAACGCTTATCCTTAAGATCAAAGCATCAATAGCAATCGGTGCAATTCTCGCAGCTCAATAGGAAATCAGAATCTCTGCAATCTCTTATGTCATATGAATTCCTGCAGTCATAGCATCAAGAGGCAAGAATACATTCATAGCAATTTTCGCAGTCTACGATTCAAAAGCAATCAGTGCAAGAATTGCACCTGACAGCATCTACGCAATAAAGAAGATTTTCCGAGGTGTTGATGCTGAATGAGAGATAGCAATTCTTGATCGAGGTCGATGCATTGCAATATTCGGAATTTTCAGTGAATCTCACTCATCTGGAAGGCAGCGGCACCGACAATAAAAGTTCGCTCCATTGCTCAAAAAACGGCCTGCTGAAATCAAAATCCTTTCCATAATCCTTCGCATCCCAAGCCTCAGAATCCCAGGCCTTATCCTCATAAATCTTAAAGGGAGAAGTGGGAGGGAAGATAGCGATTATATCTTTTCAGCTCAAATCGCATTTCCGCCTATATATCTTCTTTTCGTTTCTCCATACCAGCCTGCTGAATTTCCTGCAATCAGGACATAGTGAAGGTACAGGAAGGGGGTATTTTTCTCATGCGAAAACAGGGGATAGCTTATCTAGGAATTCCATGTCTATATCTGTAATATTGAAATCTGCTCAACACGCACATTTCTTGATTTCAATTATTTGTTCTGACATAAATGAAGTTATTAAAAAATATTTATTTTAGTTTATAGGTTCTCAGATATTTCCCAAATAGAACTCATATCAAGCTGTCATTGATTTTTGACAACAGCTATAGGACTTCAGAATCATAGCATTTTTCACAATAGATCATCTCACTTCAGCCAGGGGCAAAAGTTGTCCTTATATCGGTTCAGCATTTATCGCAATTCCTGTCATGGAGTTTTCTCGGATTCCTCAGCTCTAGCCTCTCTTTGTGTCTTTCATCAGGATGGAGCCTTGGGATGGGGAGTCCGTTGCTCCTATAGAAATCTAGTTCTTTTTTTATTATCCTGAAGGGTTTTTTTGATTTTTCGCATTCTATCGCCCAATTGAGTATATCATCAGGAACATCTGCTATGTTGATAGGGAGTTTTCATCCTGGGATGATTTTTGCTACATCCGGTTTCGGATTTTCGAATGCCGACCATTTGAATCAGAGATCTGATGCTTCACTTTGATTCAGTGGATAATGATCTTGTGCTGCAGATTCATTGTATCAGAAAGGGCTTATGCTTGCGGGGAAGAATTCTCACCATTCTCCAGTCTTCCTCATATGCTCGATTATCTTCGGAACGAGTTCCTCATACTCCTCTTTGGAATACTGTTTGTTCAATATGCAATATTGCTTATTGTTAAGGCTTATGCATCAGAAAATATTATTCGAATTGTAGCATGCGAATGCGTAGACGGAGTAATCGGTTCAGATGATATTAAGCATTCAGAAAATATTATGCACTCAGTCGGCGCCCAGCACTTCATAGCAATTTTCTGATTTCCAACCGTAAGTCGCATCATGGCAATTTGTGCAGTTTCAGGCATTATCGAAGAAATTTTTGCAATTACGAGTATCGGATACCTCATAGCAATTCACCGATTTCTCTGAATTTTTTATAAAATCTCAACTGCAATCTTCACTTTTGAAATTCTGATTTTCCCTATGGATTCAATTTTTCATATTCTTGACCATCTCATTCCTCAAGTCGTGATAATTTTCTCAGATATGAGCTTTCTTCAACTCTGATTCATACTCCTCTTTCGACAGTTGCTCATTTTTGAATACATATTGCTTATTTATGAGATTTGAGCTCATGAAGCAATCCCTGCATCAGATCATATTGAAGCAAAACGCAGAGTCGGAAGAAGATTTGCAATTGAAGCATCATTTCAACTGGTAGCAATTTTCATAACAATGCACGCAATCGTAGCATCCTGTCACATCCTTGCATCTCAAGCAATCGATAGAATCCTTCGTATCCACCATCCAATGGGAATATAGGGTATCCTCCGCATTTCATCCTACAAATGTCAGATAGCAATTTTTTCAATTTATGAGCTGAGAATAATCCGAATTTTCACAATTCACATTAAAGATGCTCTGATGCGGGACGATATGCGCAAGCTCATCGAATTGCTCAAAAAAGCTCTTGGAAAAATCAAAATCTTTTCAATATTCTGTCGCATCCCAGCTGTCTCAAGACCAAATGGAATGTTCATAAACTTTATACTCCTTATCGGGAGAGAATACCGAAAGAATGGTTTTTCAGGTCGCATCGCAATTTCTCTTATAGATATTCCTTTCATTCCTGAACGACAATCTTCTCCTGTTCCTGCAATCCGGGCATTGTTCAGGAGTAGGGATGCTGAGCCTTTCTCATTTTATGATAGGCGAAACCTTTTCCAAGAAATCCAAGTCTTCCTGAGTGATGCTGAATATTTCTCAGCAGCTGCAAGTTTTTGTTTCTATTATTGTTTCCATGTAAACGGTGATGGGTTAAAATTATAACTTGAACAAGGCAATGCCTTGTCTGTACGGAATGGCAATTATTACACAGCCTCTTCATAGCATTTCTCGCAATATATCTTCTCTTTCTTATCGGGTGAATAGGTGGTGCTTATTTTGCTTCCGCATTTGTCGCATTGCCTGTCATGGAGCACTCTGGGATTCCTGAGCTTCATCCTGTCGAGATGCCTCTCATCGGGATGCTTTTTCGGTATCGGAAGATTATTGAGCCGATAGAAATCCAGCTCCTGTTTCACAATCCTGAATGGCTTATTTGTTACTTCGCACTCTACTGCCCAATTGAGTATATCGTCGGGCACTTCAGAGATATTTTGCGGAAGCTTCGATGCTGGAATCACTTTTGAGACTTGAGGCAGCGGGTTCTCGTAAGTCGACCATTTGAACCTGGCGTTATCCTTGTCAATGGGAAAATATTCCATCGCAACAGTTTCATTGTATCCGAATGGGCTTATCGATGAAGGGAAGAATTCTCACCATTCTCAAGTTTTCTTCATGTGTTCGATAATCTTTGGAACCAGCTCTTCGTACTGCTCTTTCGAATATTGTTTGTTCAATATGCAGTATTGTTTTCAGATCATGCTTATGCATCAGAAGATGTCAGAGCAATTATTGTAGATATTATTGGAATACATTATGTTCCTGCAATTTCAGACGACAATATTCGAAAAAAGTATATCAGATCATCCGACTCAGATTACATGCGAATAATAAATCTTGTCCAATCATCCTATTCAGAAGCCCGCCACATCATAAGAATTGCTCAAGTCATGCATTCAAAAGCAATATTTGCAGTTTTCTGAATTATATATCTCATAGGATGATTCTATGTTCTTGGAATCATAGATGTAATTTCAGCTTATGTTTTCTGAATTAAGCGAAATCATTGATTTTTTCGGATAATCCAAGGATCTGTTGAAATCAATCTTCTCGCGGCATAACCTGGCAATCTCGAGCATATATTCCTCTTTGGAGTATGCCTTATTGAAAATGTGATATTCCTTGTTCCTCAGATTCACGCATCAGAAGCAGTTTTTGCATCATATGCAGCTATCGCAGCCATAGCATTCAGAGCAATCCCTGGAATTAGTTACATAAAAGCATTTATAGCAATTCTCGGCTCAGACTGACTGATAGCACATCCGGGATCTATGGGTGGAATGGCAATCGATGCAATTTTCATTTTCAGTAGAGGATGTGAGATTCATACAATCCTTGTTGAAATCAGAATCAAATATGAGATAGCAATTCTTGTTGGATCCTGCAAAATTCGTATATGCGGAATTCTCGTCTTTTGTGAAGTCTGTTATGAGTGAAACAATGGGAACCCTATGATAGAGCTCGTCGAATTGCTTAAAAAAAGTCTTTGAGAAATCAAAATCCATTCCATAATCCAGCGGATCCCACCTGTCAGACCACCATTCTTCCTGTGAATAGATCGTGTACGGCTTGTCCGGAGAATAGATAGATACCATGCTTTTGCCTGTGGCATCGCATGTTCTCTTGTAAAGGAATCTCTCATTCCTGAATGACAATCTCTTCTGCTGCCTGCAATCGGGGCATAGCTGAGGCGGGGGGATAAGATATTTGAACTTTCAATTTCATAAATCAATTATTCATTTTTCCTCTCAGTTCTCAATTCTCAGTTCTCAATTCTTCTGAAAAATCGGAGAAATCTTATCGTAGAATTCCGTATCTTTCTGAGTTATGTTGAATTCTCTTCAGCAAGAGCAGATTTTGGTTTCCATTATGGTCTCCATGTAAGGGGATGGTTAATATTATAACTTGAGACAAGGCAATGCCTTGTCTGTACGGGAAAGGCATTATGTCACAGCCTCTTCATAGCATTTTTCGCAATAGATTTTCTCTTTCTTTTCAGGAGAATAGGTTGTGCTTATTTTGCAGAGGCACTTGTCGCATTCCCTGTCATATAATCTTCGCGGATTCCTGAGTCATACTCTAGCCTTATGCCTTTCATCAGGATGTTTTGTCGGTATCCGGTAACCGTTCTTCCTATAAAAGTCCAGCTCTTTTTTTATTATTCTGAAAGGCTTTCCGGTTACTTCGCATTCTATAGCCCAATTCAATATATCATCTGGAATATCGGAAATGTTTTTAGGAAGTTTTGAAGCTGGAATTATCTTGGTCACATCAGGTTTCGGATTCTCAAATATTGACCATTTGAAAATTTTATCATCGCGGTCGATCGGATAATATTCCATTCCGACAGTCTCATTATATCAGAACGGGCTTACCCATGTAGGGAAGAACTCTCACCATTCTCACGTTGATTTCATGTGTTCTATGATTTTCGGCACCATATTCTCATACTCTTCTTTCGAATATTGCTTGTTGAGGATGCAGTATGAGGAGTTCCTCATGCTCACGCATCCGAACAGATTCGAACAATTCGGGTAGCAGAAATAGCAATAGAATACATCCTTTATGTTATCGTATGTTTCAGCGGAGAAAAGCACTTTTGTAGAATTTATTCAGATTGCCGATCATTCATAGCATAGCTCTATTTCCTGCCCCCAAAAAGTTATATCCTGGCAGTTTTTGGAATTTCAGACTATGAATGTTGAGTTTTTGATGTTTTCAGAGTCGTAAATATCATAAGAATTCTCAACATTTCTAGAATTGACTATATTATCTCAAACTGCATTCTCAGAAGATATGATCTTGGCGAACTTATACGGAGAATTCTTTGCAAGCTCAGCGAATCAGGATTCGATATCTTCTTTGCTCAATCTGGAAGAAAGCTCTTCAAATTCTTCTTTTGAATATTCTTTATTGAAGATATGGTACTTTTTGTTGATCAGATTCAAGCATCCGATACAATTCGAGCATCCTTTGCAGAATCTGGAAAAGGTGCATTCTGAGCAATTCTCGCACTCATAAAGATGACTTGATTTATAGATTCATATTGAGTTGACGCATTCGTAGCATTCCTCGGAGTCTCTTAACGATAAGGAGTCTATGATTCATTTTGAACCATAAATGTCTTCTGAATAATACACGTCCTCAACGCCCACGATATTATTAGAAAGATAAGCATTTTTCACTGCATTTGCGCCATTGACGTAATCGGCATTTTCCAGAGTCGATTCTATGACTGCCAGATGAGGCAGGGGAACTTCTCTCAGGAGCTCATCATATTGTTCGAAAAAGCTTCTTGTGAAATCGAAATCCCTAGAATAATCCTTCGGATCCCATTTTCCTCCTTCGAATTCCTTTACATGATAGACTTTGTATGGCTTATCGGGCGAGAACATGGATATGATGTTTTTCCCGGATGCGTCGCAAGTCCTCCTGTACATATTCCTCCTGTTCCTCCATGCAAGCCTTCTCTGATTCCTGCAATCAGGACAAAGAGTAGGCGATGGAATTCAATATTTCACTCAGCCTAGAATCGGGGAAATCTTATCCAGAAATTCCATGTCTTTTTCCGTAATGCTGAATTCTGCTCAGCAAAGGCATTTTTTGATTTCAATATTTTTATCCGGCATATTTTTTATTTATTAATGATTTTTAAAGCTTATACGAATGCTTCAGGATTCGATTGCCTATTGAAAGTGTTGAATCCGAAAAAATCCTCTGTTCAGGATGAAAAGGGAACTCTCATTGCTTGTTCTTTGTATCAGCAATCCAGAAGCACCTGCTCATTCTCTTTTGAATATTTAACGATATATATCTCTCAATTTGAGTT
This sequence comes from uncultured Candidatus Peribacteria bacterium, assembly GCA_964553745.1. GTDB lineage: Bacteria > Patescibacteriota > Gracilibacteria > BD1-5 > UBA2023 > STC-113. The sequence continues at coordinate 75,088 of CAZKLD010000005.1, forward strand.
AACAAAAGCCATGACCCAGCTATTGGAATAATATTTTCAGATGTTTTTCGAGTCGGTCAGAGGCTCTCATATGAAATCTGTTACCGAATCATAATAGAATTTTTTCTTAGGATGGAATTGGCTCGTATATTCGATTCAGTTTACGCACATTGATATTGATCTGTCAAAAGGATAGTCATTCTTAATTCAAGATATTTCTCAGATCCGCTTGAAATTTTCCATAGTCTTAGATTTATTCCTTTCGATATGTTCATAAACTTTTTTTTCAACTTTATAGATAGATTTCATCTCAAGCTTTCAATAATCATTTATTATGTTTCCCATGAGGTATTCATAAAGCTGATTTTGAGATATGTATTTCTTCCCTGCTGCACTTAGGCGATATTTTTCAAGCACCTCTCACATATCAGCATGATTCTGCATCCTGTTTCTTTCGTTGGTTTGTGTAAAAGGCAAAAGATAAACCATTCAATTATCAATTACAAGAAAATCCTTACATCAATCCTCCCTTCTGATGAATGAGCAAATGTTGTCTTCCTGGAAATCTTCACCGAAAATATCCTGCGCCCTCAGTGCCAATAGCTTTGAGCAGCTTAATATTTGCCTATAGAAATTATTTTCCATAGATTCGCAACTCTCTGCATTTGTTATCGGGGATCCATTTTCTGAATCAAGTACGTTCGTTGTCATAGATTAATTTTTAATGATAAATTTAAGCCAATTCATTGTTATAGCACTCCTCGCAATATATGATTGCCTGTCATGGTTCATAAGTTGTCTGGATGCCTTTGTTGCAGTTTGTACAATTTACATCGTTGAGTTTGCGACCGTTCCTTATCCTCATCCTGTCCATATGCCTCTCGTCGGGGTGCTTACGCGGAATCGGCAGGGAATGTCTGCGGTAGAATTCGAGCTCTGATTTGAGAATCCTGAATGGTTTTCATGTGACCTCGCATTCGACTGCCCAATTGATTATGTCATCCGGGATATCTTTGATGTTTTCTGGAAGCTTGGACGCGGGGATTATTTTCGTGACATCAGGCTTGGGATTCTCATAATCGGACCAATTGAAGATGGCTTTGCCATCAGCAGAGATGTTGCGCGCAACATCTCTGCGTTCAATCGGGAAATATTCCATCGCAACAGTCTCATTGTACCCGAACGGACTTAATGAAGAAGGGAAGAATTCTCACCATTCTCCGGTCTTTCTCATATGCTCGATTATCTTTGGGACCAAGGTTTCATATTCCTCTTTCGAATATTGCTTATTGAGTATGCAATATTCTGCATTCCTCAGGCCTACGCAACCGAACAGGTTAGAGGTATTGTAACATGATTCGCAATAGTAGATATCCTTGGAATTTGTGAATGTCACACAGAAAGCATTATGGAATTCATTCATTCATATCGCGACTCATTCGTATACGAACTGATTTCCACCTCATCACATGCAGCAATCGAGGATATCATGAGATTTTTCCTGTTCGAATGAATAAGATACATCTTGGCAATCTGCGATGAATGAGGATTTCTTTATGTCGCGGGAGTTCCTGATATAATCATAAGTCGCTACTCATTCATTTGAAAAGGCATTCAGGGCTCTTCTGGGTTTTGACAGCAAGTGCCCTCTTATCATTTTTTCCAGTTCAGACTTATCCAAAGATTTGAGCCTGGCAATTTCTGTTTCATATCCTTCTGGAGAAAAAGGCTTATTGAATATATGATAGCTCTTATTGACAAGATTTACGCATCAGAAGCAATTGTCGCATCATTCGCAGAAATAAAGGTAAGAGGAGTCTCTGCATCAGAATACATGGAAACTGTGCGTCAGATTCCTGCATCACGAGCAGGTCACAACTTCATATATGTCCTCAGACTGGTTGACCTGAAGGCAATCAATTGCATTCTTGCAGTCTCTTATATTCCTAGAATAAAAGCTCTTCTCATTATCTCTTCAAGAAGCGATCAGGTAGCAATCTTTAGAGTACATTGCAAAATTTGTATATTCGCTATTCTCGTTGCTCATGCCTCCCACGCATACCTTTGGGACCGCTCTGAACAGCTTTTCCCATTGTCCGAAAAAGCTTTCATTGAAATCGAAATCCCTAGAATAATCTTTGGGATCCCATTTGTCAGACCACCATTCATCGATGCTGTATACGGTATTATCCTTATCGGGAGAATACATTGAAATTATGCTTTTTCCGGTAGCGGCGCATTTTCACTTATACAGATGCCTTTCATTCCTGAATGATAATCTCCTCTGCAATCTGCAATCAGGACACAGTTTGGGTGTGGGAATCTGATATCTGACCATTCAATTTCATAAATCAACGATTCATCCGTTTCCTCATTTGGCAGTTCCTATCTCTCAATCCTTTTGAAAAATCGGAGACATCTTATCATAAAATGCCATATCCTTATCGGAGATCTCGAATTCCGCTCAGCATCTGCAAATTTTTTTCTCAACAACGATTTCTTCCATGTCTATTTGAATTAAGATTATATGGATTTGTTATAGCATTCTTCGCATAAAGCTATCACTTTGCTTTCAAGAGAAAAAGCGGTTTTGATGTCTTTGAAACATTCTGCACAATTCCTATCATTGAGTTTTCTGGGATTTCGGAGCCGCATCCTGTCCATATGCCTCTCGTCGGGGTGCTTACGCGGAATCGGCAGCGAATGTTTCCGATAGAATTCAAGCTCTGATTTGACAATTCTAAAAGGTTTTCAGGTGACATCGCACTCTATCGCCCAATTTATGATATCATCGGGAATATCGGATATATTTGAAGGAAGTTTCGAAGCCGGGATGATTTTCGTCACATCAGGCTTCGGATTCTCAAAGTCTGACCAGTTGAAGATGGCCTTGCCATCTGTAGAGATGTTGCGTGCAACATCTCTACGTTCGATCGGAAAATATTCATTGGCCACTGTCTCATTATATCAGAACATCGATACCGAAGCAGGAAAGAATTCTCACCATTCCCCAGTCTTTCTCATATGCTCGATTATCTTTGGCACCAGAACTTCATATTCCTCTTGAGTATATTGCTTATTGAGAATGCAATATGATTTTCATCTTAGGCCCACGCATCAGAAGCAATTGTTCGAGCCGTAGATGCAGAATTGCGAGTAGTACACGTTTGATACGTTTTCCCAGCAATTATCAGTGAAGAGGCAATGGTTCGCATTAAGTCAAGTCGCGCTTGTCTCATAGCAATTCTCGACATTATTTCATATTATGCATGCATCCATGCTATTCTTTGTCGGAGCTCTCAAGTCATAACAATATTTCAGATTCTCTCATCCGACGATATCATAGCAAAAATGTGAATTTACAGAATCATGTATATTGTCTCAGCTGCAGTCCTCAGAATTCACTATAGTCGCAAATTTATGCGGATTTTTTTCAATCAGTTTTTCAAATTCCTCCTTTACGGATTTCGCATCAGGCCTAAATTCGGAAATCTTTTTCTCGTATTCGTCTTTGGAATATTTCACATTGAAAATCTCATATTCAGCGTTCCTTAGGCCTACGCATCAGAAGCAATTTTTGCATCAGATGCAATCTTTGCAGAGGATGCTGTCAGAGCAATCCGAGCACTCTCTCAGATATGAGCATTTGAAGCAATTATGGCTGTCGATGCACTCGTAGCAGTCAGTGCTATCATAAATCTTAAGGCAGTCGATCGCATTCACACACTTCGACATTCATTTTGAGTAGAAGCAATTCTCGGAGAAAACTGAATTGTAGCATAAGTAGCAATTCTTCAGTCATGTCGTTTGGTTGCAATAATCTGAATTTTCCGGGATATTATTGACGATGCTCAGTTTCGGCACACTTAGGATAAGCTCCTTGAATTGTTCGAAAAAGTCCCTTGAGAAATCAAAATCTTTGCCATAGTCGATGGCATCCCATTTGTCAGACCACCATTCAGCTGGTTCGTATATCACGAATGGCTTGTCAGGCGAGTAGCATGAGATTATGTTCTTGCCGGTAGCATCGCATGTGTTCTTATAAAGGCTTCTTTCATTCCTCCATACCAGACGTCTCTGCTGCCTGCAATCAGGGCAAAGTGTCGGCGCCGGGATATGGAATTTAGCTCAATTTATCACGGGAGAGACCTTATCGTAGAATTCCAGATCCTTATCAGTTATTTGAAATTTTAAATTGCATGATTTGCAAGTTTTTGTTTCAACTGTATTTTCTACCATATTTAATTAGTTACTATTAATGTGACTTGATATTAATTATTTTGCATGCTTCTTATTGTTTCACTGTCAGAATATATCTATTTATAATGTATTTTAGCCTGAGTTTAAGCCATAAATATATGTCGATAGCTTATGACGAATTATATTTTGGGAAATTTCTGCATTCTTCACAAATGCCTTTCATCAGGATGAAGAGTTGGAATCGGCAAGTTGTGTTCGCGATAGAATTCTAGCTCTTGTTTGATTATCCTAAAAGGCTTCTTTGTATTTTCGCACTCGATAGCCCAATTAAGGATATCATCTGGTACATCTCAAATATTTTGAGGGAGTTTTGAGGAGGGGATAATCTTGGATACTTCCGGTCTGGCGCTCTCATAATCTAACCAGTTGAATACGGTCTTCCCGTCTGCTATGCGATTCATCGCATCTGCACGTTCAATAGGGTAATACTCCATAGCCACAGTCTCATTGTATCCGAAAGGGCTTATAGAAGCCGGAAAAAATTCTCACCACTCTTTCTGCATCATCATGTGTTCTATTATTTTCGGCAAAAGCTCAAGATATTCCTCTTTCGAATATTGCTTATTCAGTATGCAATATTCCTTGTTGCTAAGTCCGACGCATCAGAATAAGTTAGAGCAATTGAAGCAATATTGTGAATAATAGACATTGCTGAGTCATAATGACAGGAAGACTCACATGCTGGAATTCACTTTTTCGAATCAGATCGATTCATAAACCAGAGATGTCTCATATGCCTGAAAATTTATATCATACGAATCCTTCATATCCATAAAATATCCGACATACTTGCAATCCTGAGCATCGGATCAGTCTTCTCACGCAATGATGTTCTTGCTGTTTTTGAGATCATGTCAAGTGCAATTATCGCAATTCAGATTGGGCGTGGATTGCAACAGATACTTATCTTTGAATTTTTTCGCTTCAGCCTTAAAATCCAAATTCTTGAGAGCATTCTCGAATTCATCTTTTGTAACTTGAATGTTGTTCACGCAATATGACTGATTTTCCATATTCTCGCAATTTATGCAATATCTGCATCATTTGAGATTGAAGGAAAAATAGCAATCATTGCAATCTTCCAGATACTTCGAATATTGGCAGTTGTAGCATTTCGCTGATTTTATGAGCTCATAGCAATTTTCGCTTTTGTTGACATTAGAGCAGTCGATAAGGCTCTTCGAATCGAATATCCATCTTGAATATAGGCATTTTTCATTGTTGGAGGAAAGGAAAATCATGTAGCTGTCCTTGTTTCATGCTCATCAATTCGTATATTCGCTATTTTCAGCATTCATAACAACTACGCTGAGTTTTGGCACTGCTTCTAGCAGTTCTCAGAATTGAGCGAAAAAGCTCCTTTTGAAATCCATGGTTTTTCAATAGTCAAGGGCGTTCCATCTGTCAGACCACCATTCATCTTGGTGATAGACTATTCATTTGGTTTCGGGGCTGTAGATCGAAATCATTGATTTTCCTGTGGCGTCACAATTCCTCTTGTATAGGTTCCTCTCATTCCTACAAGCCATTCTGCGCTGTCTTCTGCAGTCAGGGCATAGCGTAGGAGCCGGAATGGAAAATTTTACTCAATCGATTACGGGGGAGGCTTTATCGTAGAATTCCAAATCTTGTGAAGTGATATCGAAACTAATTCAGCACATCTTGCATTTTTTAGTTTCTGAAACTTGCTCTTGAACCATTTCTCGTTATATAAGAGAATAAAATAAAAATATGTCAATAATTTACCATAATTTTTATTTTTGTTCAAATTTTGTTGCCTTGATTATAAGTTTTTCTTCCTAAAGTAAAACACAAAATTGCACAGTTGTAAATATATACTTGATTTATCGCTTGAAATAAATAAAATATTACTGTGCATATATGTGCACAACATATACCCCGAGTTATAAATTATAAGTTAGAAATTATAAGTTAATACTGTCCTTGAAAATATAATTAATACTAACGCCTTAACCTATAACTCAAAACTTATAACTTCTAACTTATAAAAGTGGAATTCTCTTTTTTTGAAAAGCTTGGACTCACGAAGGCTCAATTTGAGATATATACGAACCTTTACAGATTATGAAGCCAACCAGCATCCATAATCGCAAAGCAGCTCTGACTTGAGCGTACAAAAGTATATAGGAATCTTGTTTCCATGGCCAAATTATGAATAGTTAAAAAGGCTACCAAGAATGGGATTCAGGTCTTCTTCATAAAAGATATCTGAGATTTTTCCAGATTTGTGGACAAGCGGATAGAGAGCCTTGAATATATAGAGAAGAACAAGATGAGGATTCTTGATGAAATCCAGAAGACAAAGCTCGAGACTGCAAATCTGCCTAAGATAAGCATCTATGACAGTTCTGAATGAGTCTGAAGCATCTTTGACGATATCCTCACCAATATCAGAACCCAGAAACTCCTTACCATAAGGATGTTCGCATCGAATACGTACTTGGAGCAAAATGAGAATATAAAGGCTGAGGAATTCGCTAAGAAGTTCTTTGATACTTTAGCAAAGGATAAGATACATACCGATACTTTCATCTGATCCGGGAATCTTATAATGGAAAGGATAGACACTTATTTCGATACGCAGAATATTTGAGAGCTTCCTGCAACCCAATCAAGCATCAATATCATACTGGTATGAAAAACCACTTACATAATAATATACAACAAGACTCCGCAATGAATCAAGATCGAGAATGAGAATCTTGCAGACGCCATGCACATACTTTTTGATGTGGCGAAGAAATATAATGATCTCTTGGATAAAAAGAGTTAGATTTGATTTTTGACAAACGCCCCCTTTTCTTTATATTGAATTTTGCGTTTTCAGTTTTGAAGCGACAAAGAAAAGGGGAGAAGAGAATGCTTGAAAAAATCCGTTTGTCTGATGTGCCTAAAATCAAAGAGCTTCAACCGATGGCCAGGAGGTACCCAGGAAGGGGGCAGATGTTCTTGTTTTCGAAAAAAAAGAGTGAACATGACAGGAAGGTCTACGAATATGTAAAAGAAACCCTCGTTCCGCTCTTCAGCTTCCACCAGATAGGCCAAAAAATTGAGTTCTTCGACCTTGATGGAAGGCTGCTCTTGAATCATAATGCCCATCCGGTAAGACCGTTCGGCAACTTGCCTGAGGCGATAATCGGCACGCGTACGCCAGATTACGATAATCTGCCATATTACGAGCCGGAAGCCGACGAATGATTTCGAGTTTTCTCTAGACAAAAAACC
>CAZKLD010000005.1:82582-124276 GCA_964553745.1 uncultured Candidatus Peribacteria bacterium
TGGCGGTTTTTTACGTATTTAATAGCTTAAACACGCTATTATCCCCTGAAATTTATAATTTGCATATTTGTCAATGATATTTTTTTTGCTTTATTAAAGCCAAAATTTTAACTTAACTTCCCAGGATTGGCTGTCTTTAGCTATTTTTTTGCAAAATAAATTTGCATTAAAAAAAACAATGTCTATAATTAGCCGTGTAAGTTTATTTTTTAATTCTAATAAAACTTATGAAAAAACAAGATTTAATCAAGGCTTTAGCTACAAAAGCTTCTTCTAGCCAAGATGCTGCAGGAAAATTCCTTAATGCTTTTATCGAAATCACTACTGCTGAACTTAAGACTGGTGGTGAAGTTAATGTAACTGGTTTTGGTGCATTCAAGGTATCAAAGAGAGCTGCAAGAAAAGGTGTTAACCCAAGAACAAAAGAAAAAATAACTATCCCTGCTATGAAATCTCCTGTTTTCAGAGCTGGTAAAACTCTTAAAGAAGCTGTTAGATAATATCATCTTCCCTCAAAATGCTCCGGTGGAAACTGGAGTATTTTTTTGACTTTTCCACTCTTAAATGTTATACTGGATTCCAGTTAATTCTAATGCAGAATCGGTGAATTTAGATATCTCCAATATAGGAAATCAAGAACTTCTAGACTATGTTTCGAAAAACATGGAAAATTTCAATGATTTTGAAGTTGCCATATTGTTCAGATCCGATTATAGCCAATGAAGCATGATTAGGAATCTCATCACTTTCCTTCTTGAAAATGCTTGAATGGATCCTGTTTGGAAGAATAGGTTTTCCCTTATCTGAGATGAGCTTATCAATAATTCAATCGAGTACGGAAGTCTCCCTCTCGATAAGAATATCTTCAGGATAAGATTAATCCAAAATGAATGATCCACTGATGTGATTTTGGAAGTCCAAGACACATGAAGGTGACTTATGGCAAAAACAAGTTCTCAGATGGAAGAAATAAGGCAAGAGAAGCTAGAAGAGTGATTCGATGTCTTCATGGGCAAAAGATGAAGATGACTATTCAAACTGGTCATCAATATAGTCGATAGCCTTTATTTCAAAGATGCGGAATGAGGTTGACTCATCGTATGAATAGAAAAAAAACTGAAACCTGTCCAGGCTGACTAAAATTATAAAAAATCCCTTGATTTTCAAGGGATTTTTTTAATTCGGATTAATTTCAGAAAAGAACTCTATCTAGCGGGAAGCATCTTCATGCGATATAGACTTTTGGGATTATATCCTCAGTGGAGTCTTCTCATTCGAAATATCTCAGCTGAGTCTGTTCCTTATATGTGGTATTCAGGATGTGCTCGATCTTCTTGATTATCGAAACCTTCTTCATAACATCATATACTCTCATTGTCGCTTCAAAATTCTGCATATTCGTCATTCTGGCAATCTGTTCGATCCTTTCTCCGATCACTTCGAATTTCATATCTCACAGATCCGTTATCTTGTAACTGTTGACATCTCTCGCATCCTTCAGGTCGTATATCTTCATTTTCTGTGATTCTTCAGGAGCTTCTTCTACAGCAACCTTATGAGCATATTTATCGATTAGGAAATCCTTAAGCTCTTCAGTTCATTTGAAAGCAGGAGCGGAAATCACGAAAATGTCTCAGGTATGCTTCAATTTAGCCTTCAGGTCTTTTTTTATGTAATCGATCATCTCGTCATCGAAAAGATCGGCTTTGGATAGCACCAATATTTCTTCTTTATTTGCAAGATTTTCGCTATATTTCTCTAGTTCATTGCGTATTGTCTTGTAATTTCCTACAATATCATCAAGCCCGTTAAGATCGAGAAGATGCAATATCACCTCAGTTCTCTCAATATGCTTCAGGAAGCTATGTCCAAGTCATTTTCATTCAGAAGCTCATTCGATAAGTCATGGGACATCCTCGAGGACAAGACTCTTTCATTTATGCTCCAGAACTCACAAATTCGGGATTATTGTCGTAAAAGGATAATCCGCGATTTTCGGCTTCACATTCGTGATCGACTTTATCAGGGTTGATTTTCCGGCATTCGGCATACCTATTATTCCGATATCTGCAACAAGCTTCAGCTCAAGATTGACTGTCTTCTGCTCTCCTACATCTCAGAGCTCGGCAAAAGACGGAGCCTGTCGCGTGCTTGACGCAAAATGGGCATTTCCGTATCCTCATCTTCCTCATCTGCATAGTACATATGATTCCCAGGGGGTGCTCAGATCATAAATGAGGTTCATTTCCTCATCTTTGATTAAGGTTCAGACTGGAACTTCTATGATCTTATCGCTTCACATGGCTCAGGCTAGTTCTTGGGTATCTCACTTGATCCCGATTTCAGCTTTAATGACTTTCTTGTGTCTGAATTCTCATAGCGTATTCTCATTCGGATTCGCCCTAAGTATTATATCTCATCATTTTCATCCGTTTCATCCGTATGGTCAACCATTCGGTATACATTTTTCCCTTCTCCAAGAGATACATCATTCTCATCCTTTTCAAGCAATGAAAGTAACTTTTACTTCATCAATAAACATTTTCTACGATTGATAATTAATAACTATATTTTGATAACTTTAAATTGAAATCGGCGATATTCTATCCAAAAATTATGATTTTACAAAAAAGATTTGAAAAAAATTAAAAATCCATAAAATATCCCTACTTTTCATAAATTGCAATAAATTGTGATTTATAACTTATAACTTATAACTTGGATAAAGATGGCAAAAGGGAAGAGAACATACATGTCTTGCATTTCGACTGAAAGCGGTATCATGGGGTACATAACAAATGTACAGAAGAAAAACTTCGCTGCTGGTGAGAAACTAGAGCTTAGGAAATACGACAAGAAACTTAGGAAACATGTTGTCTTCAAACTAAAAGAAACAAAACATTAAGATAGGACTTAGAATTTAGACTTACAACAAAAAAATGATGCCGGATTCCGGTATCATTTTTTTTTAATTGATTTCTAATTTCTCAATCCTCACCCCTCTTAAGCTGCCATTGGCATTTCTGGGAAAATATCCGCATTGAGGATCTTAGCAATATTCTTCGGTACTCTTTTCTGGAGAAGCGTGAGCTCATCTTCATAAGCCTTGGTTCTTGCTGCCGCCATTGTCTCTATGCGAAGCGCATACAGCTCATCGCCGGTTGTTTTCGACAATTCAACAGCTGTACTGAGAAGAGAGTAGAATTTATCCCTTCTGCTTTCGATTATCTGCTCTGCATTTTTTGATGTTGAATATTTCGCAAGCTCATCGAAAATCTTCCTTTGAAGTTCGTAGATTTTTGGCTGTTCGCCTTGCACTTCTCTTGTAAGGGTTTCTGAAGCGGTATTTGCTGTCATAATGTATAAGTTAATGGTATTTGTTTTTTATTTTTTCATTTTTTTCAGCTCCTGTTTCGTATTTTTTGAAACCAGCGACTTGTTGTACTCTTCGATATCATGCTCGATGCTGTCGATTGCCTTGATCAGAAGGATTTCCTTCTCTTTTTCTATGTCTTCTCTGTGTTTTTTGATATGCATAGCTATATTTTGCCAATTATTCAGGATCTCAATTTTCTTGGAATCTGTCATCACTTCAAATATCCTCACTATCTCTATCGCATCTTCATCCCATATTTCGTATTGTCTTATCAGCTTTAGCAATTCGGAATTTGTCATAGTCTACTTGGTTAATTTTTTGGGATTATATCATTTTTTTCCAAATCGCAAAGCCAGTATACCATATTTTTCACTCAACTGCAAAAAAATCGCAGTTTTTTAATTCCCTAGCACTGAAAAAACTTCTTCTAGGCTTATTTCTCACAATACAACCTTAATAAGGGCATCATCTTTTATTGTGATCATTCAGTCTCATATCGCTTGGACTTCCATTTGAGTCTTTGATGCTCAGCTCAATATGAGCTTTTCCAGTCATTCCGTCATCTCAAGAATCTCATATACTCATGTCCTTCATTTATATCATTTAGAGTTGCAGTGCTCGCATCCATTTTCATTTGATTTGTAGAATATCATCTCATCGGGATTGCTTATGAATCTGGAAATCCTTTTGAGTACTTTTTCTCTGATGTTCTCCTCTGGCTTGTAGGCGATTTTGCAGTGGTTGCAGAGCTTCCTGGTCAATCTTTGGGAAATAATGAGCTTAAGGCTTGAAGTTATAAGAAGCGGATCTACTCATAGATTGACTAGCCTCTGTATGCTGTTGACGCTAGAATTCGCATGCAGCGTCGAGAATACCTGATGACCTGTGATTGAGGCTTCGACCGCTAGTTTTGCAGTTTCGGGATCGCGTATCTCTCAAACCATTATTATATCAGGATCTTGGCGGAGAAGGCTTCGGAGTCAGTCGGCGAAATTGAATCAGATCTGCGGATTTATCTGGGTGTGGTTGACTCACTTTATCCTGTATTCAACGGGATCTTCGAGTGTTGAGATATTTTTGTCATTTGTATCGAATACATTGAGCATCGCATATAGGGTAGTCGATTTACCGCTTCATGTAGGTCATACTACTAAGCACAATCAATAATTGTCCTGCAGGTGCTTCTTGATTTTGACCATGTTCATGGGCAGTATTCAGATCGTCCTTAAGTCCACCCATTCATTTTCCTTCTTTAAGAGGCGTATTGCTGCCTTTTCTCAGTATATTGTCGGTATTATGTTGATCCTTAGATCGATATCGTGACCGGTTATGGCATCTTTATAGTTGGCTTTTCAGTCTTGAGGAAGACGTTTTTCATCAATCTTCAGGCTTCAGAGCACCTTCAGCCTTGCGATGAGAGGTGCTGCTTGAGATTGGGGGATTGTCTTGTGAGTGGATAATTTTCAGTCGACCCTGAATCTGAGCTTAAGCGTTTCTTCATCGGGCTCGATATGAATATCTGATGCTCATTCTCTTATCGCAGCACTGAAAAGGCCATTGATATCAAATCAATCACCTGATTGCGATTGGCTTGGCTCACTGAAAATCTCATTGGCCGCTTGATTGTCAACCTCGTTTTCAGCTTTTGATATTTTTAAAAAATCTTTGATTTGCATTTTCCTGTTTAATGTTCTTGCTATATTGATAGTACCATATTTTAAAATATAATACAAGAAAACAAGAAATGCATTTGTAATTTCGCGTTGACATATCACTTAAATGAGTTCATAGATATTATTATCTAATCTAACTTACAAGGCTATTTTGTCAATACTTTTCAGGTTTACAAAATCCATATAAATATATAATAAGATAATTTCATATAAAATATCAATTATGGATAAATTTTCTTTTAATGCTGATAATTCAGGTTTACAGAAATCATCTAAAGCCTTTACTCTTGTAGAACTGATTGTGGCGGTTGTGATATTGGCCATACTTGCGATTATCGCCAGCATATCATTTATGAACTACAATAAATCAGCTCGGGATACCGTGAGGATATCTGCAATAAAGTCTGTGCATAAGTGACTCATGGTGTCCAATGCCAGGTCTTGAACCTTCCCTTCCCCTGATAATGCTGTTTCTGTCGGCTGAGTATGAAAGCAGGGCATAGTGTGAGATTGAATAAGAAGATTTGTGCAATTATGATGATCATGGAAAGATCCTCTTGATGAAAGGAATTATATCTACAACATCAACCAAAGCTGAAATAAGATTCAGATATCTTGATTCCTTGAAGTAAGCAACGATATTTTGCTTACTTCGGAATCATTTTTTTTCAAAAAAGCACATGCGGATTCTGATGAATATTCTGATAGATTTGTCTATACTGTCTGAGATAGGGTATGACTCCTGCTTGATTCTTCGACAAAAATGCCTGTAAATTTTCTTTTTTCATCCTGATCATTGGATCTGAACACAAATACATGATCTTATACTGTTGTATTTACAAATAATTCCAGCAATTCAGGAACTATAATCTGATCCGGGACAAGCTTGCTTACTGAGATAAGCATAATACAGAATTCCTGTGTCTTATGAAACACATCCGTACCAAGCTGATGACAGATGAATGCGTATAAGGCAAAAACCGTATCATATGATCAGGCATGCATCCCTGTGATAAGAAAATGCTCAAATTGATCTTGGGATGGGGATTCGAGTTACCAATATGATGCTTGTTCTCCGGCAGCTGCATTGAATTGTGGCGCAGTTAGCCATAGCTGATATTCTGTTCCGGCCATAAATCATAATTCAAGCCAGAATATCGTAAAGTCTTTATCATGATGAACAGCGGACATGCTTGCATCTTGCGCCAATTGAATATTGAGCTACTGAAATGAAAATCTTAATTGCTCAACGTGATATGTGCTTCAAAGCGGGAATTGTGTGGCGGATGTCTGCAGTTGATCGGCTCCAGACTTCAGCATTGCGAACTGAATACAGAAGATATGAATCGGATGGATTCATAATGCAACAGCATGACAATGCACATTCATTTGCCAATCATGATATTACTGGAACTCATCTCTGTGCCAACAGGCAAGCATTTGATATATCGTATCGACTTCATGACAAACATCGCAGACAGCTTGTTCTGCCAATGATTCTTATCAAGATTCTGCATGACAATCTTCTTGCGAAACAGTATCTGCATGATATTATTCGACTCCTGCAGGAGCCTGAGCAAAGACTTCACAAGTCCAATGCGAAGCTAATAGTTATTGTGTCGATTGAGTGAAATCCCTTTGCGCTTCTTGATATTCAAGTCCTGCAGGATCAACAAGCGCGTCTGCCTGTACCGTTAATTCCTATGTGATATCCTGAACATTCTGATCCTGAGCAAACGGAGCAACTATAAATGTATGCGGAACTAATGTAACGGCAAATCCTGACTGAACTTTCTCGACAACCAGAAACTATTGAAGCGACTGTGATAATATTACAGCCACAAGGAATTGATATGTTTGTTCAACCACATCAAATGGACCGTCAAATTTGATTTCGAATATATCAAATATAGCATGAGGCTGCTCAATCCTGATAAATTGAGCCTGCGGAACTGATAATTCAGCAAATCTGATTTCTGCCCCAACCGCTCTTTGCTCCTCGGGTACGCCAAGCGCAGTTTCAGCGGTTGCATGAGGCTGGACATGGTCATGTAACGGCAGCTCTTGAAATTGATGAAGCAATGCTAGCTGTGCTGCCAACCAAAAAGTGAACTGAGCATGCGGAGCCACGACATGAACTTGTTCTGCGGGCACTGCGACAGCAGTCACTGGGGCTTGACCTTGGGGCTGGAATTGCACATGAATTAACGGATGAAGCACTGCAAGCTGCAACACGGTCGATAGCTGAGTCGCAGGTTGGTGGAAATTTGAGGAAGGCAAAACTTATGATGCCAGTATGGCCAACGCCCTTTCATATGTTCCGGCTCAATCTATCAAAAACGTAGACTGACAGGATGTATTTTCCGACATAGGGATGAATCAGAATGGTACTTCAGAGTACATTCCGGTTGACCCGTCAAAAACCTATAGCGTTTCATGACTATTCAGATCAGCATGAGCAGTCGCCTCAAAATTATATTTCGGAATTTCCACGTTTGATACCAATAAGAATTACATAAGCGCTGAACAGGTCATCCGAGTCGGCAATGATGTCATTGTTTCTTCTTTTGATTCAACAAGCATTACTGTTGATAGAACTATAAGCTGATGGTGGGACTCGGCACAGCCTTACTATCTTAGATCAATTTGATTCTATTATGATTGAAATACGAATAAGCTTCCTGACTATGTCATGTTCATCCCGCCTAATTGAGCCTACTCATCTGCAGTCGGGAATTCCATACTATTGAATTATACCCTTCCTTCCCATGTCATAGCGAATATAATCTTATGAAAGACGGTGGTGAAAAATCATTGATCGTGATGAACATATCTTTACTCTGCAGCATCACATGAATCTGTTCCGAACATATGGAAAAAATATGAGGGCAATATCACTTGAGAATGATTCGGGAACTGAGGAAGCGCATTCAGATTGGGTACCAGATTCGTGAAAATACTTTTTTTGAATAACTACTGACAAGGTGCTGATACTGAGCTTTTATATAAGAGCCTGAGCTTTAAAGAGATAGGAACGTCAACTCTCGACAGCTCTGGGAATTGAGGAAATTGAATCTTTCAGTGAGGGGCTGTGTGGTGAGGCGGTAAAATGTGAAATTCAGCCAATATCTGAGGTGGTGCATGAAGCATGGTTTCTATCCCTAACAGCTCATCTCTCCATGCTTCGACTTTTACATACAGTTCGTGGATATATCTGAATTCTTATCCTACAAACACAAATATCTGATGAGTCGTTTTCTCAAATTATCAAAGCTATTACGGATCTATCTTCTATATCAGCGATTCATGATTCGTATCCCTTAGGTCCCATAAGCCTTCAACCAGCTGAAATGCTATCGGCACGACACAAATCCCGTTAAAGCAATGGATTCATGTTGCTGCAACATATGATTGAAGTAAAATGAGCGTATATCTGAATTGAGTCAAAAACTGAGAAAACAATTTTACAGGGTATTCTACCAATCCTTCGAATGCTACCGTCATATGAGCCTGGACAGACTGAAGCACGGCTAATTTTCCTTGATTCATAGATGATTTCAAAGCTCATTCCAGAGCCCTGAATGCTTCAGAAATCATGTCAATTTATAATTCTCAGAAATAATGGCATATCAATATCTATAAATCATTTACGCTTATCATCTCACATATCTAAAATAAAATTGCATTCTATGAAAAAATTTTTATAATCGTTTGCGAACTTTTTTATAGGTTCATTTATTTTATATCCTTCTTTAGGTATTCTCCCTAAAGATGCTAATCCACAGGTTTACTATGAGAAACTACGAGCTTATGCTTATTTTAAATCCAGATATGACTGAGGATGAAAGGACTGCTTTGATGAATGATATCAAAGGAGAGCTTACATCAACTTGATCTGTAATCAAGTCAGAAGATATTTGGTGAGCAAGAGACCTTGCTTATAAGATCAGATGATCAAAAATCGGTTACTACGTCCTATATGCCCTTGAATCAGACGGAAGCAAATTTTTTGATGTGACTAAAGACTTCAATATTAAAAAAGATATTTGGAGACATATGTTTGTCAGACTAGAGGATTAATTTTATAAACTTTTTAAACGAATTTATGAGAACAGTGAATAAAGTAATTATCATTGGAAATATTACAAAGGATCCTTACATCAAAAATACTGATGGAAACAAAAAAGTCGCAATGTTTACCGTTGCAACAAACAGATATTTCAAAAATCTTAAATGAGAAGTTAAAAACGAAGCTGAATACACTAGCTGTATCGCTTGGGGAAACTTGGCTGAAAGATGCGAAAAATCTCTAGTTAAAGGCAAACTTGTTTACATCGAAGGTCGTCTCAAGACAAGAATCATAGAAAAAGAAGAAGGAAGCAAATCATACAAAACAGAAGTTGTAGTATCGAATCTCATTTTCTTAAATAAGAAATCTGATTTTGAATGATGAGAATCTCCCGAGGAAGAAGTCGAGGAATATGATTTGGATATGGATGACGATAAATTTTAATAAAATAGTAACTTTAATTTAATATCATTATGACTACAAAAAAAGCTTGCCCGATTTGCGAGGCTGGGATTCAGGAAATTGATTACAAGAATACTGAACTTCTGAAAAACTACACAACTAAATTCAACAAGATCGTACCAAGATACTACTCTGGAACTTGTCTAAAACACCAAAAGGAACTTGCTAATGCAATCAAGCAGGCAAGATACATGGCACTTATGCCATATGTACTTGATCTAAGATAATCACAAAATCCCTTCTCCATAAAAGAAGGGATTTTATATATTAGACCCAATTAATGCGATTTTTCAATTAAATCCTGTTGCTTTTATTTTTTTATCGTATATAATTGGCTCCGTAATACTTATTTACTAATATTTTTTTTATGAACAAACTTCAAAAAATTGGTTTTAGCTCACTCGCTTTTGTAACTATGATTGAAAGAGGTATGGCTATAAACTTTGGTGGAGATAAAGTAAGTGCTGATTTGAAAGGAGATAACACAACTGCAGATGTTGCGGTTCAGAGCCTTATTAACAAGGCAATGGGTTTCCTAGGAATATTAGCTGTATTATATGCAATTTATGGAGGTTTCATGATCCTCACGGCTGCTTGAGATGATGGTAAGGTTAAAAAAGGTAAAACAATCCTATTCCAAGCTCTTCTTGGTCTGCTTGTAATCTTCTTGGCTTACTCAATTGTCAGCTGGCTTATTTCTTCAATTTTTGGAGGAACAAAATCATAATTTTTCTTTAAAAACAAATTGAAACTAAAAATAATTCCGTTATAATCATAACGGAATTATTTTTTAATGACCGAACCATGAAAGATGAAATTAAAAAAGTCATTACTCTTGACGTACAATGATCAGAAGACGAAGAATTCGGGGATGAAGAGGAATTGATAGTCGATTTAGATGATGCGGAAAAAGAAAAAGAAGATGACTATATGTGACATAGGCAATTTACTTTCAATCCTGAAAATGATTGAGATTCTGATTATTTCTATAATGAGAGATATTTTGAAGAATAGCCTACTTTAAGGGAACTCAGATTCAGGCATTATTCTTTGATACTGTTGTTGCCTCTTTCTTCAGTTCAGTCTTAACCTCTATCTTGACTTTATCCTTTATCTCCTGGATGTCGGGAGATTCTTTTTTGATTTCAGTCTTTATCTTATCTTTTATATTCTGTATATCGAATTGCCTCAACTTCAGCTGGTTCTCTACTGCACTCTTAAGCGCTGGTGAATCCTTGAAAAAGTGGTATGTCGACCAGGAAAGCATCATCAGTCAAAGCACTGTTCCTATTGCAAAAAGCATTCAAAGCGAGAGATTATATAGCACCATTTTCCATTTGCTCTTGTGGATTTCCAGGAATTGATGATTTTCAAACTGTTTCAGCACGATTGTCATATCCTTCATCGTATCATTAAGCTCCTTGAGGGTTTTCAGCTGCTCTCTCTGAACTAATCAGTTATGGAGAAGCTCCTTCTCTACAATTGCAGAATATATGATTTCCTGCTTATTCATTTTTGATGTTTCCTCGGTCTTTTTTTTCATATTGTTTATGGTTATTTTATCCATCAGCCTATGAAGTCGATGATGGTTTCTGATAATTTTTTCGGATTATGCCTGATGAAATCATCTTCATTTATCAAATCCCTCTCGACAACTTTGTATGACTTGTATTTAAGCTCTTCATAATCTTTGATCACTACAGGTTTCTTTTCTTCCTCCTTTGCATATTTTATCATTAGTTCTTCGCTTATCTGTCAATTATTCACAAGCACGTAATTTATTCTGTTCCTTCATATGTATTTTTCTAAAACATTTACAAAATCCTCTACGAAAAAGTTGTTCGTCTCTCACTTTTTCGTCATGATATTACATACATAGATGATTTTTGCACTGCTTTGTCAGAGTGTTTCTTTCATTCATTTAACCAGAAGATTTGGGACAATGCTCGTGTAGAGGTCACCTGGTCAGATGATTATATAGTCAGAATTGGCTATCACTTGTTTTGCCTTTGGATTTATTATTCAATCTCAAACCAGAAAAGCATCTTTTATGGTCAGGCTGGAATCGTGCTTGGGAATATCGATATTGGTTTCTCAGATTATCTTTTCTCAGTTTTCAAGGGTAATTCATATCTGAATATCATCGAGCGTCACTGGAATAACCTTTCATTTGACGTCAAACATTTCTGACAAAATTTTTATTCATTCCTCAAAATCCCCACTTATATCTGCAAGTGCGGTAAGCAGCAGATTTCCTATCGTATGTCATTTGAATTTGCTTTCTTTGAATCTGTATTCGAACAGTTTCCTTACTATGCCTGTGTCTTGGCTCAGCGCGACCAGGGCTCTGCGGACATCGCCAGGAGGCAGTATTCAGAATTCATCCCTCAATTCTCAAGTGCTTCATCAGGAATCAGCCACACTCACGACTGCAGCCAGATTGTAATCAGGATTGCCCTTGAGTCAATATAGCACATTGAAAGTTCATGTTCATCAGCCAATGGCTGTAATATTGTACTTCATATTATTGGAACACTGTAAAATCTAAAGCCTCATTAGTTGTAAGCTGCTTCATTTCTCTTCTTATATGTCTCTTGAATCAATATGAGTATCAATCTGAATTGATGGTTGCATATTGATTTGGTATGGGGTTAGCTGATGTTGTGAGCCTATATTCCAGATAAGGGATCGACTTGCCTGAAACTTTAAGATTATTGATTACACTGAATTTAATATTGCATTTCCATCCATTGCATGCAGATCAATTGGCTCATAAAGATCCATTATAGAATGCCAATGCACTTTTAGGGGTTCAATTCAAATCAATTCAATTTCATATGTTTATGGTTCAGCCTGAACCGTTGAATGTGAATGCCGCTCAAGCTCAAGAGCATTCTCAGTTTCATGGCAATCATGTTGCCGGGGCATAAGTGTTAATTTGATTCGCAGTTATTCAGGATGCTGAATTTAGCGTCATTCAACTTCAATTTATCGACCAATTGACCATTATTGAACCGGTTCAGTCCAGTCAAACATGAGTAGAACAGTCTCAATCGAGATTAGGAACCCTAACGACAATCGATAAATTATCAAGTTGCATATTGGAATTGTAGACTAATTGGATCGGATCTCCCGGTCAGAATTTATTCCATCTCAAATCTATTTTCGAATAATCGCTGTTTCATTCTCATTCAAGAGGAATCTTATCCGTTAAAGAGCCCAGAGAATACTCATATTTCTGGTTTACATTTAATGTTCCTCAGGTCGCCTCTAAGGCAGGATTGCTTCAGCTCATTGCAAGCAATCATTGCTCAATTCAGCTCTGCGCTTCATAATAGGCAATTGTGGAATTCTCAATTCATTTGACGTTTTTCGAAATCGGAACGATCTTTTCAAGAAAATATATCATCATAATGGTAACTAGCATAATCACTACGATGGTTATGATCAATGCGGATCATTTCCTCCTGCTTCTGATTTTCATATTAATTTTTAGTTAAATTGATCGAGGTTGTTATTGTGGCCGAGGGATCACTTGAATTAAGCTTTTTCCTCCTATCCCAAGAATATCAGAGCGTCATGGAAATCCTTACAAAAGGATTCATGGTAAGAGTAGTATCATTTTCTTTCCATCAATATTTGTAATCCTTATTCGGATATAGGAATAGCTTGAAGTCTTTTACATTCACATAACTAGGCAATAGGTCTACCCATCAATTATCTATTCAGTTCGGCAGATTATTCGTTCAGGCACAAGAGAAGTTACTCGAGCACTCCCATGTATCGATCCTTCAGTCAAATGATCACGATCCTGCCCTGTTGTGGCTGAATCAGCTATCTCTTCAGGTCAGCCTTAGCATTTGAAGGTTTCATACGCATCATCATCAAGTTCAGTCTGGATTGCAAGTTTTTCATGATGCGCTTGCGGTGTCGAATTTGTAGTTAAGCCTGAAAAAAAGCCTTTCATTTATCTTTCATTTCTTAATAAGGTATAATTCTCTTACTTCGCTTCAGGAGAATGCGACTGGTCATAATCACAGATTCTCGTCATCGTCATCCCCTTGGATATTTCAATCTCAATTTTCATCTCAGGGATTTCCAGAATCTGTTGTCTGATTAGAATTATAATCTATGAATTGAAACGAATATTGTCAGTACCTTTGCTTGGAATTCAATGTTGTATGATTCAAATTGGCTGAATTGTATAAGGGGGTACCAGCACATCATCAAGTTCACATGGGAGTGGTATTGCTCCTGCAAAGATAATACAGGTCTCAATATGCATTTGAAGATATGACTCATCAATTTCAGTAGTTTCAGAATCAGGTTTCTGCTGAATAATGTCATGAAGCAGTCGCAACTCATACGATTTTCCTGTTCCAGTATTCTTCATAATCGATGTCTCATCAGAAATCCTTGATAGTTGAGGCAAGATTCTCGATGGCATAGAACATATCCTGGGTGACATCTATCTTATTCGATTGCTTTACTTTGATTATTCACATATTGCCGACAATTTGAAAAGCTATGATTATGATCATAGCAAACAAACTGATGGAAACAATCATTTCAACTAGGGTGTAACCCTTATTTAATTTTATATGCATCAATTTTTTGTTATTTTGCAGGATTTTATCATTATTTTCTTATTTGTAAAGCAAATCGGATTGCATTATCGGATAAAATATTTGAAATTATCCGCCTTAATCTTAAACTGTTTGCATATTACCAAAAATTGCAATGTATTTAAAAGTCCTTCCTCTTGATATATCATTCGACAAAGAGTGATTGACATATTTTTTCAGAGATGAAGAAAAAGCATATATCGGCATCTGATCGATAGTATCCATACCCATAAAGAATAATATCTCATACTGAGTCGTATATGGCTTTGAGGCTGAAACTGAATTTGATAATGTGAGAGCGATAGTGTGAAGTGTCTGCAGCTTTCCTATCATAAGCGAATATCAGTTATGATTGATTTTTGCCATTGCAAACAGGTATTTTCTGCCAGTCCATAAAGTCCTGAATCTTTTTCTGCCAAAATTTGTTTTCAACAGATTCGATAAGAATGCATTCCAGGATGTCATATGACTGGATAACTTTCTCAAAAATGAGACAATTCAGGCTGACAATGCTTTTATCCATAATTCCAGTTCGATCTGAGTCGAAAAGATCATGGATTTGGAAAAATTGAGCGAAAGATGAGCAGTGCTTGTTTTCGGAGATGATTTTGCTGTGGATTATTTCCTTGAAAGAAACCAGAAATACAAAAAAGATGCACTTGTGTACAAGAATTCTATGACTTATGCAAAGAAATATAATCTGTTTTTGGATGTGCTTTCGAAGAAAAAAAATATTCTGATTTGAACTCGCAAGATTCTTCAATATAATCTGGCTCGATACGAGAATATAGTATATTTAGAGGATGCGCTTGTCAGATATAACTACAATCAATTCGAGAAATACAGGAATCTTGATATAATGGAATTTCTAACAGATACAAAAAAGTTCAATGTCACTTTCATCTCATCAGTTCCCAGTGTGGAATTATTTTTAATGAGCAAAAAGAAACGATTCTCTTACAAAATCATATAATGAATTACAAAAAACAACTGCTCGACATATATAAGAGAAGGATAATGCCGAAGAACAAAAGCATATCGCGGCACCTCTGAAATATAGATAGGATAAAAGTGATTTTCATCTTTTTCATATTGTACTGACTGATAATAATATCAACTTCTTTCAAATATTCGGTCATGGAATATGCATATTATTCCAAGCTTGCTGAGTGACAGCAGACTAAGGTTGTTAAGAATTCGGTTAACAGATGAACAATCTATTCGAATAATGAACCGATCTGAGTCTTGGCGACAAGTACGGATCTTTCTGATCTGGCCGTAGACCCGCAGCAACCATGATCAAGGGATAGGCTTACGAATTTTTTGACGGAAATAATCTATTCAGAGCTATGCTCGCTTAATCAGACTGATTTTTGCCAGGATAATCTTATGGCTTTTCTCAAAATCCAAGAAATGGAAGATTTCAGCGATGAAGCGACATTTGTAAAAGCAAAGATCCAAGAAGAAGTCAAGAAAAGATTGGACAAGAAATATATCGATTTCATGATCATTAAAGATAGCCTCAATGATGACGAGAAATTCAAGATAACATCCGTCTGATCAGACGCCCTGATAATCAAAGATGAATCGCTCATATACGATTTCTCAAAAAATGCCGACAAGACGACACTGGTCGGGAAACTATCGCCGATAATTTGAATTTCCGAAGAGGACCTTAAACAGAAGCTTTCACTGAAAGAGGTCAGATACATCAAATTCCTAACTAAGCTTAATCTGGCGACAAAAGATAAGATTGACCAGAGGATCACGAGTGAAAAAAATGCCATACAGAAAGGACTGTTAGATGAAAAGGAATCCATTAGCAAATTTCTGATCTTGGAGCCGCATCCTACAAGGTTCTATCCTGAGAAGATTCTCTGAAGCCAAGTGATATGATTTGTGGATAATCAGTGAGAGGGGAGATATGGAATAGAATGATATTTCAATGAAGAGCTGAAATGACAGGAATGAGTCAAAATCACAAAAAAAGATATTTCAGGTAGGGCGATAGGCCTTTATGAGCAGTCTGAAAAAAATCTAGTGAACGGATCTGACATCAAGCTAACCATTGACAGGAATATCCAAAAGGAAATATCCAGATTATTGGAAAAATGAGTGAAGGACTTCAGAGCAAACAAATGAAGCGTAGTAGTTATGGATCCGAAGACCTGAGCAGTTGTTGCGATGGCCGGATATCCTGACTATGATCCGAATGACTATTGAGATGTCTATGAACTCGAAAGGGTCAATTACGGTAAATATCCGAATCCTTGATTTGATCTTCTTTGAATGCCCGTATTCGTAGAAGATTCCCAGAATTGAACTGAAAAACTCAAATACGGCTGAAAACAGCTTAATCTAAGATATGCAACTGAGCAGGAGCTCTGAAATTCGGCAGTGCCGAAATTCAAATTCAAAAATAATTTTTGACCTTGAGTTTATGCTAATGATACCATAAGCTCCCTCTATGAACCAGGTTCAGTTTTCAAGGCGATAACTTCTGCAATTTGAATCGATACCTGAGATATCAGGCCGAGTGACATGTACATGGATAAGTGATATGTTGAAATCGACACCTTTAAGATCAAGAACGTTTCGCAGGAATGCCTGGGGTTCCATCCTTATTCTCATGCCCTTGACTGGTCTTGTAACGTATGAATGATCGATATAGTCAAGAAGATAGGCTCAGCACTTTTTTATAAATATATAAATGATTTCTGATTCTGACAGAAGACAAATATAACAATGGAGTGAGAGGTTTTCGGTAAAATCCAGCCCTATGAAAAATGGTCAAAAGCCAAGCTCTTCACCCAATCATTCTGACAGTGAATCACTGCGACAGTCCTACAGATGGCAGCTGCATATTCCGCAATAGCGAACGGATGAATATATATGCAGCCGTATATTGTAGATACGATCACTCTCCAGAATTGACAAGTGATAAAGAATACACCGACCCCCCTGAGGCGCGTGATAAAAGAAGAGACTTCAAAACAAGTCATCGCCATGCTGACCGAGTGAGCCAATGTCTGATTTGCAAAGGGTTGATCTGTCGCTGGATATGATATGGCAGGTAAGACTGGTACCTCCCAGATTGCCGCAAAAGGTAGCTATGAAGTCGGTTCTGCATGACACACGATAACATCTTATGGCTGATTCTGACCTTCGTCGAATCCAAAATTCGTAATGGTCCTTAAACTCGATAGACCGAGGACTGCACAATATTCTGAGACAACTTCGTCAGCCTTGTATGCTCAGATCGCAAAATATCTTCTTAATTATTACGCCATACCCAAGAGCAAATAACAAAAAATGTCCGAGCAATCGGGCATTTTTGTTTAAGCCCCAGGAGAATCCTGGGCTGCTAATTCATATCGGGAGGCCAAATTCTTTTTATTCTCTATTTTTTCAGTTTTTTTCTCGTTTTTATCGGATATATTATGGAAACAGTAATTTATTTGGCTTAATAAAGGGGATTATGGATAATATGGATAATAAGAAAAAGAAGATAATCGAAAATATCCGCAAGTGAAGCGATGAGCTGGTGCTGAAAGATGTCGAGAAGGTGTTGAGAAGATTAGATAAATCAGAGGAGAAGGATGAGGAGACTTATAAGTATTTCACTGAAATCTATGATGAGATCTTTCACGATCTTTTATTTGAGAAGATTAAAATAGAGCATAATACGAAGAAACTTCTTGAGATGCTTGCTCTGCCTGTGAACACGCGTACTCTCCTCATGAAAGAGCGCATAGTGAAGAAGAATTTCAAATAAATTTTAGGAAATCAGGGGACATTCAAATGACCTTGCTTAAAGATTTTTTAATATTGGGATTGTAAAGAAAATAAAATCTGATATGATACGAAGTATTTTTCATAACTCCATCAAAAATGAAGACTTCGGCTTATGAGTATTTTAGGGAGATAACTGCAATCCCGCGACCCAGTAAAAAGGAAGAGAGGGTAAGGGGTTATCTTATCGATTGGGCGAACCTAAAGGGATTTGAAAACAAGGTCGATGCAACCGGGAACCTATTCGTCTATGTGCCCGCTACCGCAGACAAGCTGGATTCAGAAAGTGTTATCCTACAAGCTCACATGGATATGGTTTGCGTGAAAACCGAAGAATCAAATCATGATTTCGAAAAAGATGCACTGGAGATATATGAGGAAGACGGATTCCTGAAAGCTAAGGATACAACCTTGTGAGCAGATAATGGCGTGTGAATAGCGCTTATCATGACAGCAATAGATTTTGGGTCGCATCCCGCGATGGAGCTCGTTTTCACTGTGGATGAAGAAATGTGAATGAGCTGAGTATTGAGTCTAGATTTCGGCTTCCTGAAATCGAAGAAAGTCCTGAATCTGGACACTGAAGATGAGAATGAGATATGCATAAGCTCAGCGTGATGAGCAAGGATTTCGCTTAATAAAGCTTTGGTCATGAAGAAGCCAGCATCCGATCAATTCAAGATAGAGATTTTCTGAATGAAATGATGACACTCCTGAGTCGATATAGATAAGAATCATTCTAATGCGATAAAATTTTTCCTTGACTTCATTGCCCGATGTGAAGCCTGACTAGAGTTGGCATCAATAAAGTGATGAACAGCAGATAATGTTATACCTTCAAGTGTTTCGGCAGTAATATGAATCGAGGATATCTGATTATTTTTCAAGGAGCTGACAAAGGCGATTGATGCCCACAAGCAAGAATATGATTGTCCGGATATTGGTTTCAGCATTGATGATCAGGGCAAAAAATCGGATGTACTGGAAAATTGGAAAGATATGGTTAAGCCTATCTCAAGTGTAAAAGTCTGAGTTTATAGCATGAGCGCAAAAATCCCTTGACTGGTTCAGACCTCCATGAACCTCTGAATGATAGATATATGATTTGATTCCGCAAAAATCACTTATCTGCCTAGGTCCAGCGATATGAATGAATTTGGAAACCTCTTATCCCAGATCGGAATACATTTTGAAAATTCCGGATTCGGCTTTGAAATCCATTCAAGATATCCTGGTTGGCAGGATGATCCTCTTTGAGAGCTGGTCAAGGTTGCAACACAAGAGATTGCAAAGCAAATCTGAAAAGAGCCCCATATCATAGCTGTGCATGCTTGACTTGAATGCGGAGCATTGGTGGCCTGATTATGAGAATGAGCGCATGCGATATCCATCTGACCGAGTATGTTTGATGTACATAGTGTAAATGAGAGAGTCAAAATAGATTCCATAAGCAAGATGGAAAGGGCTCTAGAGGGAATTCTAGGGAAATTATAATTTTTCTTATTTTTTTCAGTTTTTTTCTTCCATAGGACGGATAGGATGCAGGTAATATAATTAACTATTATATCATGGCAAAATTCTTTCTTCATTGATGAAATTCCTCATCTGAAACAGATGAAAATACCAGATTTTATAATTCGCTTTATCAGTCTGCCATTGCGAATCGGTCTAGAATACTGGTTCTGCCTTTTGCGCAGAAAAACGATAAATGGCATTGTAAAGACAAAATGCTCACAGACAAATTGGCGTCCTTCTGAGTGCCATTTGATGGGCTGAAAATCGATATCCCTGAAAACAATAAGCTATCGATTCTCTGTTCGGTGATAAGGAATAATGTCATTTATGTTCCATGATGAGATTTTTGTTCTCTCATGGATTGCGTCTCTTTTCTCAGGCATTTCAAATTCTTATTCAGGTGAAAGCAGATCTACGGAATTTCCGCATGAGCCAGCATATTCTGCAAATACAGCTACTCAAGTGACTATGCGCAGGTTTTTGAGGGCTTGTGATTTCTGGATAAGCTTTGCAAAATCCATTATTTGCCTCAGAGAGATGAACTTTGCATCAAGAAACTTGAAAAATTCGGCAATCTGAATAATCTCTTAAAAATCAAGGAAAAGGAATTTGTAGTACTGAACATATAACCAAACTGAAATAACAGCTAACCCGGAAAACATCTAAATGATGAAACTCAAAAAATATTTTTCAATCCTCCATATTTCTTACAGGAGCTATACGGTATTCTTCTACGACATTCTCGGGAAGAATATAATCTACATACTCAGAGTGCTCATCATTCTGACGCTTTACAAGGCAATCTACAAGATGTGATGATCCCAGCATACGGGATACACGCTTGAGCAGGTTGGCTGGTGACTGATTTTTGTCCAATCGTTAGTCACAAGCAAGACCGACATATCCTGAGAGATAACCCAAGAAGTCAAAAGCGGCAATATCGTCTCTTATCTCCTGAACCCGATTTCATATGTTTGATACAAGTTCGTATCAAACATAACGCAGTTTTCTTATAATCTGTCAATTAATTTAGCCATCGGCTTCATACTGGGATATTTCTATCTATCCTGAATCCCTTTTAGCCTGCCTTGAGCACTTTGATGATTCATACTGCTGGTAGGATCAATGCTGATGCAATTTTTGGCATTTATGATCATATGACTTTTTGCATTCCATATAGAAGATACCAACTGATTGAAGATGATCTATGGGTTTTTGGATAGGCTGTTCTGATGAAATATACTTCCCATCCCGTTTTTCCCGTTGAGCGTACAGCAAATAATATATCTTTCTCCTTTCGCCTACACCTGATATACGGCCTGATTGATATTCGCCAAATTCGAAATGAGCACTTTCATCTACTATATTTCAGTGCAATCGATATGGATACTTTTTTACATTGCAGTCATTAATGTGATGTACAATCGTTCAAGAAAACGTTTAGAGATTAATTGATGATAAATGCTTAAAGACTATTTTCTTCTGTTCAGTGCCAATATGAAAATCGTACTAGAATACAAGCTCAGCTTTGTCATTCAGGCGATTACGATGATCATTTCAAATACCAGCTTCTTCATAATCTGGTATTTCATCTTCGATAAATTCTGAACTTTCGGCTGATTCTGATTCAGGGATTATATGATACTGTTGAATTCGGTATTGATGAGTTTTTCCATTGTCCATATTCTTTTCTGATGATATAGCTGAATTTCCAGATGAAGCACCAATTGATCGCTTGATAATTTCTTGCTGATGCCTCGCTCTGTTTTGTTTAAGATTCTCGCCTCGTGACTTCCTAATTCAATATTCTGAGACCTTCTTAATGCACTTATATTGCCTTTTCTGATACCCGACTTCTGAATTTGAGATTTTCTTTTGTTATTTTACCTCAGTTTCATCTGATGAATAATATACATATCTTTCATAGTCACTGCAGAATCCCTGAGTTTCTATCTTTGAAGCTCAAAAGAATTATCGCGAGCACTCCATGAACTCATATTATGACCCCCTAATTATCCGCAGAAGATATTCGAGTGAACTATATTCAAGCTTCTGTTCGTCACTATCATACCAGTCTACTATGTTTTCTACCTGCCCTTCAATTTGATTGAGAATTTTGAATGGAAGTGATTTGCCATATTGCATATCGCTGCAGTCGTATTTGTTCTTATTTGATATCTGACATTCAAGAACTGACTGAAAAGGTATGAAAGCTGAAATCTCATTAACTCTAACATCAATTAAAAATGAATACAATAATCAAAGTCAAAGACCTGAATAAGACTTTCAAGCAGGAGGTGAAGAAATCCGGCATAAAAGACAAGCTTTTTTCTTTCTTAAAACCGGAATATAAAAATTTTGTGGCTGTTTCAAATATCAGCTTTGAAGTGAGAGAGGGGGAAAAAATAGCCTTCCTTTGACCTAATTGAGCAGGGAAGTCCACTACGATAAAGATGCTCACAGGGATATTGCATCCAACTTCCTGAGAAGTGAATGTCATGTGATTCGTACCATCAAA
The DNA here is from genome assembly GCA_964553745.1 of uncultured Candidatus Peribacteria bacterium. Taxonomy (GTDB): domain Bacteria; phylum Patescibacteriota; class Gracilibacteria; order BD1-5; family UBA2023; genus STC-113. Next base: position 104,613 of record CAZKLD010000005.1, read on the forward strand.
GGACAGAGAAAAATATGTCTACCACATCTGAGCGGTCTTCTGACAGATATCTAGGCTTTGGTATTTCCTGACTCCCATGGATAGCTTCGAACTATTCGGAAAGCTATTTGATGTGCCGAAGGATTCAATCATGCCAAGAATCGATTACCTGATAGAGAAATTTGATATCGGGGATATAGTCAATTTACCTGTAAGGAAGCTTTCGCTGGGACAAAGGATGAGATGTGAGATTGTAGCAAGCTTAATTCATAAGCCTAAGATAATTTTTCTAGATGAGCCTACAATATGACTTGATATAATCGCAAAGCAGAAATTGAGGGAAATAATAAATGAGATAAATAAAGAAGAGGGGACAACGATATTCCTGACTTCACATGACCTCTGAGATGTAGAGAATATCTGCAAGAGAATCATTATCATCAATCATTGAAAGATACTCTACGATTGAAACCTGAAAGAACTAAGGAGGAATTATATCAAAACTAAGAATATCAGGGTTAAATTCGAGAGTCTCCCTGAAGATTTCAAGCCTTTGGAATTCATGAAAATAAAAAAAATCAAGGATAGCTTCGTTGAGTTTGAAATACCTAATTCAAAAGATAATCTCGCTAAGACTTTCGAGCTTCTGACAAGAGATTATGAAGTTGAGGATATAACAATCGAGGATCCTGATATAGAAGAGATAATTAAAGAGTTCTATTAATTAATTTTAAATGAAATGGAGAGCGCTGCTCGAAAATCAATATGCGAATCTTGAATTTCAGAAGAGTGAAGCCTTGAGTTCATCAGGCATAGAAGATCGAGATGAATGATGTTTGCCGATAGGGATCGGGGGATTTATATCCGCTTCTGAAAAAAGGAATACATGAAAAAAGAATTTGAGCAGCATAATCTCTTCATCAAGCACGATTTTCCTGTTTCAGAACTTGTTGCCTGTTTCGAAGACGGAGAATATTTTGCCTATGCAGAAAAAAATATCTGAAAAAATCCTTTGGCCAGGATGCTCCTTGATTGAGAGATGACTAAAGATAGCATGCAGAACGCCTTGATTTGAATCCTGAAAAGATATATTTCGGCACAGGGCAATACCGTAAATAAAGATTGAAGATATGATGAGATTAATGAATTCAATATGTTGGACTGATTCAGGAAGGAAAATGCTGAACTGGGATTTGTCGATGAGGAACTAACAGAAAGAGTCATACAGAAGATAAGGGAAGATTTGGCCTGAAAGGATTTTGAATTGACCCATGGTGATTTCAACGCCTTCAACATATTTGAGCTCTGAGTGATAGATTTGGAGGATTCTTTCAATGGAGTGTTCTGATATGATGCAGTGACTCTCGTGACCCATAATTATTGGTTTCCGATTTCTTGAGCTGAAATGAATTTGGCTTACTCTTTCAGGGAAGCCGATATGCTTGAGATGTTTTCGGTATTCAATGAAATAACCTGAAAGAAAATCGAGGAAGTTTTTGACCTGAATTTTATCTTAAGGTGAATCTGGTCATGCTACATGATGCACGACACTCCTATAGTCCAAAAATACAGATTCAAAAGAATCGTAGGCTACTTTGAAGCGTATCTTGATTGAAGGCCATTGTTGCCGATATTCATGGAGGAAGTGAAAATTATAAATTATCAGCTTAACAATATCAATAATGATTAATACTATAGAACTGAAATTTAAAGATCAGGAAATCCACATTGAGTATTTCTATATTGGCAATAACGCTGAAAATGTTATTTTATTTTTGCATTGATTATGAGCATGCAAGGAGAATTTTATTGAAGTTGCAAATGATGATATGTTCAGAGATTACAACACTATCTGAATGGATTTTCCTTGAACATGATTGTCATCCTATATCGAAAATCTCAAAATCGACGACCTTGCAGAGATTGTGAACCTATTTTTAGGCAAACTGAAAATCCGGCAGGCTGTCATTGTGTGACATAGCATGTGATGAGTTGTTGGTCTTAAATTTGCTGAAAAATTTCCTCAAAGCGTAAGATGATTCATAAATATCGAATGAAATCTCATATCAAAAGATGCTTCATTCTCAAAATATTTAACAGCATTGAGTTTGTCTGATTTCATAAAGGAGTTCGGAGATGAAAAATCTATGCATGTTTTGAGCTTTTCTCTTGTTGAAGAATCTGAAAATTGAGATTTGCTGAATAAATTCATAAATCTTAATTTGCCGAAATTATATATCTATTGAATAAATAGTCATATCCTAGCGCTCGACTCCCTTACCGATTCCTGAGTAGAAACAGCTTGAATCGGCAATAGCTGACATCATCCTTTTTTGGAAAACAAAGATGATTTCAAAGTCAGTCTATTGAAGTTCCTCAAGGATATCTAAGGATTATAGTTCTTTTCGACATATCCCCAAATGGCCAATCATGCGGCAATTATAAACACGATGACAGTGGAGATTATTGCCAGGAGCATGTAAGGGTCTGCAAATTTAAAATATATATCTGCCGCCATTATCAACGCTCAGATGAACATTAGAATCTTAAATGTCCTCCCGAATATCTTTGCAATCTTCAAGATCAGTTCTTCTTTTTTGGCATATTTGTCCATATGTATGTTTTTTTAATTATAAACATATGGATACTACAGATTTATCCTAAGAAAAATATTGAAAAAACAAAGAAAAATCCCCGCTCTGTGAGCGGGGATTTTTTATTTCCTCCTTTTTCAGTTGGCATTCAGGATGATATCGACCCTTTTTTTGAGGGACTGCTCCTGGTTGAAGATGAACAGACCTGCATCGTAGCCCTTGTTGTAGCCTTCGGTGAAGGTTGTCAGGTAGACTTCGGGGGAGACGATTGTCCGAAGGAGTTCAGATATTCCGAAGCCTCCGGTACTGCTTTTCTGTTGTTTCTTGTAGGCATCGTCATAACCTTTTTTGTAGCCATCGTCGAATCCGTTCGTGTAGGACATTGTCATGCCTCCTTTTTTGCAGTGCCTAATTACGAACCTGCCCCATCAATGTAGCCTTTGTCATAGCCCTGAGAATACGTCCTAGAGTATTCTTCAGGATTCGGGCTGCCAACCGCATTCAGGATCCCCTGATTCACGGCATTGTTCTTTGGCTGATGGTTACGTCCGTCTTCCTTTCCTTTTTTGTAACCGTCCTGATAGCCATTGACAATAGACATGCTGAACCTCCTTCTCCTTTGTTTTTGTTTTATGAAATGCAATAGCCTTAATGACATAAGATTTCTGCTTCTTTTATATGATTGTTTCTAAAGAAAAATATTGAAATAATAAAGAAAAACCCCCACCAGTTTCTGGTGGGGGTTTATTTTCCTCCTTTTCTTAATGTATTTTTGTTTATTTGCCGGCTTTGCCATCCGTGTAACCTTGGTTGTATCCTTCGGTGAAGGTGTTGAGGTAGGTCTCGGGGGAGACGATAGTCCGGAGGATCTCAGCTATTCCGAAACCTCCGGTGCCGCTTTTGGCTCTGCCAGCCTTGCCGTCTTCTTTGCCTTTCTTGTAGCCGTCGTCATAGCCGTTCGTGTAAGACATGTTTTCTCCTTTTTTAGGGGTTGCAGAGGCTGCAGTTCGGGTGCTTCTCGATCGTAAGGTGGATCGAAGAAAGGTGGCTATCAGTGATTCCAGGGATTCCGAAAAGAGACCAGATAATGAGATTCTTTCCCACGGGAGGCAGCGACTTGCCGCCTGACTTGGAGACGAGGATGTCAAGGCATTTCCTGGCAGCGATTGCGCAGAGGAAGGACTGGTCGATTCCGAGTCCGGGCATGGCTTTTGCATCTCTTTTGGAGCTGCAATCCTTCTTGGAGGCCGACTCCATGTAGCTGGTCAGGTAATCTATCCTCCCCTGGAAGTGCGTAGCGCATTCGTAACAGCCGTAATTTGGAAGGGAAGTGAAAACCTCTCCTCCGCATCCATCTTCATACATGCCGACGAAGATTGAAGGAACATCGTATTTCTTGCAGACTTCGTTTGCGTAGAACTTGGAGGAATCGTTATCAGTCGCGACTACAACTGCGTCAGAGGAGGCAATGATATCATCGAACTGCTTATGTTCGTCGAAGATATTCCAGCTGAAGGCCTTGATGCTATCCTGGTGCCAGCCCGAATATTCGTCGAGAACACTCTTTACTGCTTCTGCTTTGTTTTTGAGAATGTGGTTATTCCCGCAGATGTGCCGGACGAGATTGCCTGGATCCAAGATGTCACAATCGATGAGATTCAGACTAACCACACCAGACCTAAGCATGTGCAGCGCGATTTCCCCTCCTCCGCCAAGACCGATGATGGTGACGGTTCCAAGATTCCCCGCCCCTTCGAAAAACTTGCTCACCCTTTCATTATGAAGATTTTGGAGCTCATAAGGGAAAGGGTCGATGCACATCTTCACCTCCTTGAGCATTGCGAAAATTTTGGAGTCTTTCAAATGACTTGCACCCCATTCATCTTTGTTCAGTCCTTTCGTTTGGTTTGCTTGTTCGGCAAGTGCCTTTTTGATGTCGAATTCTCCACTCATGACTTTCTCCTTTGTTTTTTGTGGTTGTCCGGTTGGAATTACTGATTTCTTTTTATTTAAATGAGCAGCCTTGGCATTGTCTGCCAAGCCAAGCTATTGATTGTTTTATTTTGAAATCAGTAGCTTGAGCTTGATTTGCAATTACTCGACAACCTTAGCCTTTATGCCGATAAGGTCATTTGACCGGTAAGAATTCCTATCATTCCTATTGACTCTCCAAAAATAAATTACATAATCATTTCTTCAACCGAAATCGCTTCACCTTAAAATGATCGCATTTTCCGGCTTGTTATCCTCGTTCATATTTGAAGGAAGATGATTCACGATTCCCCAAGTGAATGTCATCAAATTTGGGTTTTTCCTGAAATCAACCACAGCATTTGCATCCGGATGAGCCAAATCTCATATGCTGGGCCTATCAAGACATCAGGGATGTTTATGCCAATTAAATGGGAATGAACATCAAGATAGGATATACGACTGATTCCTCTCAAAACCGCTGATAATCATCTCAGACATCAATCTTGCTTCGAACTTATCAAATTGTTTTATCCTTGATTCGGATGGTTTGCGGATATACCAATTTGTAGCATTTTCAATTTCATGCTTTATTGCAAATGATCAGCCGGTAAGATCCATTTCTTCTAGCCTAGGATTCTGCAGGTTATCCATCTTCAGAACTCAATTATTGAAATCATAAATATTCTGATACCAGAATCATCACGTTTCTGTTCAATTCCTTAGGACTTCAGGATTTTCTAGCTGCTTATAAATAAGCGCTAGATCAGTTTTTTCAACTTCAATCAATCTTAGGTAACGCGCTAATTCTTTGCATTTCAGGACATCTCTTTTGAACAGGATATATTTGTAGATATTCTCAACGCATGAATTTAGCGAGCTAATCAGTTCTTCTTGATTTCCAGTGATGCTTGACGCATTGAATGAGTCGTACTCAGTATATTTTTTGATTCAATGATCATTCCATATCATCTCAAGCTTAATATCATCTCAAGATTGTTTATATATCAAAATGATTGATCATCATACGGTTTCTTTCGAGAATATGACAATTGGATTGGAGTCGATGTCCTTATATCAATCGAGTTCAAATCAAAATCCTTCTTTCAGGCTCTTGGCAATTGCCCTGAATTTATTCACTTGAATTTCATTTCAGCTTTCCGATATGATTTTAAGTTCTTCATTTCTCAGCATTCCTGACTCCGTACGATAATGAGAAGTTCCTTCTGAAGCCACTGTGTCAAGAGTATCATTTCATGTGTTTTCTATTATTTCAGCGTCGATTATTGTTTCATCAGAATTCCTTTGTCTAGGTTGTCTCGGATTAGGATTCAATATGCGTATCCCAGAATCAATTGGATTATCGCCACTTCATTTTTGTACTTTGCCCAAATCATAGATTTTCTTGCCGACGAATCATAAACCCAGAATTCATAAGCATCAGATTGTAGCTTTTTTGAAAAATCCAGATTTATCGACCGGTAGTTCAGTTGCAAGATTTTGCATTTGCGGAGCAGCAATGGCAGATGTGATTTTTGTCATTCAATTTCACTCTGCAATGATTTCATTTTCATGCGCTCTGATGAGAATCTTCTCAATTTCTCTGTCACCCAATCTCTTTGCAGCTTCATCTAATGTTTGATTTCCTTTCATGAATCATAATTCTCTAGCTGACTTTATGATTCCTGATGTAGGCTTTCTGATATCGTGAGCCACAGAATCATTTAGAGCATTCAACTTTTCTGAATGATCAAGAGGGATTCATTGCTTGAGTCATACAATTCTCCTTTCTGCCTGCTCTAGCGTGATATGATTCTGAGATGGGTGATCATGCTTTATATCCTTAAAGATATCTTTCACCAGACTGGAATCTACGCCTTTTGCCGGAACAGCGTTTTGAGCCGATAATATGTTTCAGACTTTGCTTTTTACAATGCTAGAAGCCTCTTTGATTCAAGGATTTGCCGCTGCTGTAAGAATTCTTGATCATCAGATTATTCATAGAGTCAAACCGACTCAAATGGATAAGAATTGCTTGATATTATTTTTTGTTTCATCTCTTTTCTTTGCCGTCTCTATCATTTCTTCAACCTCTTCTTTCGTCTTAGTTCTGATTTCTTGATAAATCGTCTGAAGTTCAGACTCAAGAAGTGCCCTATCTTTTGTTTCTTTTATTTTTTGGAGCAGCCTGTCTATAGATCATTTTGTAACCTTCTTATTTATAATATCAAATATCGCATCTGTAGCCATATATCATCAAGTTGCGGAAAGTACAGCCCTGCCTGCCAATAGTCATGCGGCAAGCACGAATGCTCATCCTGCTGTCGCTCAGATCGCTCAAGCCGATAAAGCCAATCAGGTTCAAAGCCTCATGTATTTATGATTGTGCCAGATTTTTTTGAAACACTCAAGATGTTTTGAAAATCATGTTTTTTCTTCAATGTTGAGTATATTGTCGAGGAAACGATTTATGACTATCATCTTTTCATCTTCCGCTTCTTGGTAGTTCACTGACATCACAGCTGCAGGATTTCTCATATTCATAAAGTTAAAAATAAGATACCTTTCTTATATCTCAATCTGAAAAGAAAAATATTGAAAAAATGAAGAAAAATACTTCTGATCGACAGATAACCGCACAGAGTAAAAAATCCCTGCAACTAGTTGCAGGGATTTCATGATTTCTCCATCCATTTCCAATGCGGTCGCATGAAAATGGATTATCAGAAAGATATTTTTTTGTCTTGGAGCATGGTGAGAACCATCTTCGGGTTCTCATCGATCAGCCGCTTTATTGTCTCCTCATCGGTTGAGCCGATAGATCCGGAAGGTGTGACTACCAGATTAGCGTTTCCGTTTCTGGTCTCATTAATGATGCGTTCGGTCTCAGAGGCATTGACAGGATTCCTGTTGCCCGGGCTGCCGAGATTGCCAGATTGCTCTGCGATAAGTCTGTCGATATCGAATTCTCGTGCCATGTTATTCTCCTTTTTTTGTTTTTTATTCAGGAAGTATCCATCTTCCGGTGACCCGCTTGACTTCGTAGGCATGGAGCCATTCAGCTGCCCAGACTATAGCCGAAACCATAGAAAGTGTAGGGTCCCAGCCGATGCCTTGCGATCCGTCAGGCTTTATTACGCAAATCTTGACACCTCCTTTGCTTGCGCCGTAATTGTGCGAGTCGTGCATTCCTGCATTCAGGCAGAAATCTTTTACATCCGAATCCATTATGATGCTTTCGGGCGGGGCGTATGGATAACCGTTTGAGGGGTAGATTTTCACGGAGTAGATATTTTTGCTTCTCGTGATGATTTTCCCCTCAAAGTATATTTCGCCATCACTTTCCTGCATCATTTTGAAAAGCGGTGCACGTCTTTTAATCTCTTCATGCTCATAGATTAACCTTCTTTTCATTTTCTCGGGGTCTCTTGCTATCCAGGCGGGCAAATTCATTGAACTCTCCTTTCAAGTGAACTCTATTGGCACTCTGCCGTCATGGTTTTCATGGGTTGATAGTCCTAAATCATTTCTTCGCACATTCGATTGCCTAGGCGTTCTTGAGGCTGTCGATGGGGGAAGTCCATTTGTAATCCTTTCATTTCGGATGCTAGAATAACCCCTAACCCGAGCAGGACTTGGATCAGGCGTGTTGTTTGCGGATGCGGAATTGTAGTTAGCACCAAACGGCACTGCACTTACTGGAGAATGCTCCGATGCGGGGCTGCTGTTAAAATGTGCGAGAATGGCAACTGCAACCGCTATGCCTATGATGGCGAATGCGATTTCCTTGAAAGTGTAATCCTTTTCCTCTTCAGCGGCTTTGGCTGAATTCTTTCGCTTAGAGGTTTTATTAGAACTCTTCTTCGGCGTCTTCTGTCTCTGCTTCTCGATCCTCTGCTTCTCGATCCTCTGCTTCTCAATCTTCTCTTCTAGCCGGCTTAACTCCGCATTGATGCTGTCGATTTTCTCCTCAATCTTCTTGAGCTTATTCACTGTCGCATCAGTGTCGGAGCTTCCGATATTCTTGTACAGGCTCTCGGCTTCTAGCTTCAGCTCGGCTTTATCCCATTCCAGATGCGACATCCGCGACTCATAGCTTGCATCTGCTCTCTGTGCAAAAGCGACAAAGAGAATTATGAGCGAAAGGAGAAAAACCGATTTGAATCTCGTCATTTTCATGTTTTCCTCCTTTCGGGGTCATTTCGATCTGATGGAATCCAATATAGCCCTTGCTTTCTGTTGGTTATCCCAGTTCTTCCTGTGTTCGGTATATCTGGAGATTGGCTTAGGATTTTCAGTTCTCGTTTCATAGGAATCCTTGACTCGTGAGCTGTTACCGGAGGCACATCCGAACATAAGCATTGCTGACATCAGAATTATCGTTTTCATCTTCTCCTCCTTAAAGGAATCCTCTTATGCCCAGGTAAAGCCGATTGACATTCTCATAACTGAACGCTGCTCTGGAATCGATATAACCCATTTCCGTAAGGAATTCTCTGGCTGCCTTCACTTGCTCGCCGTGCCGTGTCCTGATTGCTACGGTCAGCTCTCCGGTATCCTTGGCTATCAGAAATATCAAGCAGGCCACTCCTGATTGCCAATTCTCATTTTTGATTGTGCATCTCAGATGTTTACGGCCTTCGAAAACGATATTCTCTTCAATAAACATGTTGTCATGAAAACAATTGCAGAGAGGTGCGATACTCAGCAGCGAATCGATTCTTTTCTTGTTTTCCCTTGCTGTAGCGATGACTTGAATGGCCTTAGATTTACCCTTGCTGATAATCCAGGGTATCTTGTGTTGGAGAATATCCTTGCCGGTATTCTGGATGATTTCAAATGAGCTGCTGGTGCAGAGCGATCTGAGCATTCCGAAAGTTCTTCGCATATCAATTCTCCTTATGTTAATGAGCTTTTATTTTTGCATGATGGATGATAGAAATTTACCCGAAGAAAAATATTGAAAAATAAAAGAAAAATAATTTCTAGATTTTTTGGGAAATGGAAAATGTTGAATGAGAAATAGAGGTTTTCATTTAAAGGAATCCTTAGGTGAATTTAAAAAGGCTGCCGTGACGGCAGCCTTTTTTCAGCTTCTTATGTCTTTTATTATGCGAACATAGGTCAAGACGTTAAGTTATAAGCAATGATAGTTAACCATAATTTTGCCTATAAATCAAGTTTATTTTCTGATGATTCGAGAAGATTTTTGGGTAGGATTACAGATATGACGGTTCATGTTTTCTCATCGGTTCCTTTGATTGCAATGCTTCCAAGATGGGCTTTTGCGATAAGGTTGGCAAAATAGGCTCAGATTCAATTTCCATTCTCTTTACTGCTTTTCAGATATTTTTCCTTGAATAATTTCGGCTGGAGCTCATCCGATATACGGCCGGGATTTAAGAATAATATTTCATATGAGTTTCAGATATCACAGATCTCTATTCGAGCGGAATCTCATCAATTCTTAAAAGTCTCCTCAATTGCATTCCTCAGAAGATTGTTGAACATATGCTCTAGCCAGTTCCTATCTCAGAGTACGATGCTTTTATTTCTTGTCTTTTTCGGCAAAATGATTTTCACTCATTTCTCTTTCTCGGATATATTGAAGTATGATGATTCTTTTTCAAGAAATTCCCTTAAATCAATGGTTTCAAGATTCATATTATAGATTCATTGTTCCATCTTCATGATATCAAGATAATTATTCACCAAACGCTCAAGCCTCTGAAGCGATGTTATGATATGATACATGTAAATTGCATTATCTCATTTTAATTTGATTTTTCTGTTGAGCAAATTTGCGAATCAGATTGCTCCTGTCAGAGGGCTTCTGATATCATGCGTTAAAACATGTGCAGTATACTCTTTCAGTTTTTCCAGTTCTTTTATGTTTGTAACGTCCATTATGCTGAACGCCTCGCGATCAGCTTCTGTGAAGCGTTTAGATGAAATCAGAATCCATCTCTTATTTCATTTTGCAGTTACCAAGGGTAGCTCAAATGAAGAAACTGCTCCATTGTCAGTGAATTGCTGTTTTCATTTTTGATATTGTTCAAAATCAGCTACGAATCTGGCAATGAAATCATCGATTCTATGTCATGCGGCATCTTCGGGTCATATTTCAAATATCTCACAGAAACATGGATTAACAAGGACTATTTTCCTCTCTGAAAGGCTCGATAGTCAGACTCAGATATTCAATCATAGGAATAACTTCTCGAATTCCTTTTCCGATTCTTGAGCATTTTCTTCTATGTACAATAGAGTCTGGTCTATGGTTGATGCGACAAGTCCGCTTATCATACCCTTTAGTTTTTGGGTTTTACCCCTTCATTTAAGCCTAATGATATCTGCGACAGTTTCTCATATCATAGTTGCCAATCATTCTGATGATTGGATCTCTAACCGAATTTCATGTTTTTCCCCTTGAGGCTTTGCGCGCATGAACATAGTTATGGAATTAAATCATTATATCAAATCATTTTTTTTGTAAAATGAATAATTAATTTAATAGCAAGCCTATATTTGACAAATTTATGATATGAATTATAGTGGAAATATTTAAAGAATTCAGCATAATTCATGAATACAGTCGATACTGGATCTCCAGAAAAAGATCTGGCTAAAATTCAAATAGAGGCAGACAGACTTTCAAGAGGTTCTCAAAAGATAAAGGATGAAGTGAAATGCATTCTTGCATCGAATATAGGAAAATTGAATAAGCTAGTCTGATGCGGTGTTTTTTTCAGAAGGCTCGATTATTTCAGAAAGTGAATCGAAGGTTTGTGAGGCGAGTTTGATGCAGAACAATTCGCAAAAAAATATCCAGAAAGGATCTATGATTTTTTTGATTTTCTTGCCAAAGGCAAAAGAAAAGTTCTCAATTGAACCGAGAGCTGATTTTCATGGTTTATCGAAATCGAATGAATGCATCTCATATATAAAGTATTCTGAGAGCATATTGACCTCGATAAAAGAGTTAGGGCGATCTATTATGCCCTGTTGACAACAGGCGGTTCTTATATCTTTGCACGAAAAATGCAAGCCATGTTCACTACAATGGATTTGACGCAAGAAACAAAAAAATGATTTGATAATTTTATTTCAAAAGTCTCTTTCAATTATCTTGATATCTCTATGATTATCTACAGAGATTTTTCCTGAACGATAGATTTGTCTCAAGAGATAATCAAAAATGAAGCTAAGATAATATCATTTTTCAAAAGAGCATGAAAAGCTCATGATATCGAGAGACTTGCCAAAATGATGGAATGTTATTGAGGGTATATCGATTTCAAGCCTCTGGCAAAAGAGATTTTCTCCGAAATGCTTAAATCATCTTACAATAAATCATTCGATTTTTGGAGATACGTCAAGGATTCGGATATTTCCGATGCCGTGAGAAATTGATTCGCGCATAGATTCGCGAATAAGGAATTCAAGATGGCCAAGCAGATAATCAAAGATTTCTGAGAATGAATCGATTTCACAGAAGATTTGCTGGCTTGAATATCTTATCTCGAATCCAAATGAACATATATGGATAAAGAGGAGACATTAAAGGATTTTCTTCACAAATAGAAGTTTCATGTGCGCAAATCCCTTTTGGTGTGAGCAAAAAATCATCGGCACTCAATGCCTCATTTCCAATTTTTTTTGACAAATTGCAAAAAAAAGCTATAAATCAACAACTGGCTTTGTTGCCATAATAAAGGGAGGGAGTTCATGAGAAGTTATGCTATGATTGTTATGCTGGGGGCGCTTTTGCTGTTTCACGTCACTGACTCGTTCAGTGCAGACACCGGAATGTTGGGGCCGCCAACCCGGTCAGAACTGGCTCAAATGTCGATGCTTTTGCCGCAGGACGATTCATCGGTTCAGAAAATCGGGCTCATCGAGTGCATGTCCGTAATCTGGCAGGAAAACGACTACATGTTCGACAGTGTCAACTTCCAGTTCAGCCGCGTAGCCAACGGCACCGATGAGAAGTTCTACACGGTCACGGGCATCAGGGATTTGCCGAACGCCACCCGCGTCAGCAACTACCGCGTTTCATTTAACCAGGGAACATGCGATGTTGAGGTCAAGCAGGTGACGTACTCGTCAAAAACCTGCAAAGAGGTAAAAGAAACAGGCGAAGAGAGATACACCATTCTCGGCTTGAAATTCGGCCCGAAATGGGACCTGGACTCAACTGAAGAGGAAAGTTGGGCAGATCCCACCAGTGGGAGGCTCTACTGCGTCAAGGAGCGGAAGTATATCACCAATGTCAAACCGCTTGATGACAGACCGCCAAAAATAGCGTCTGGCAAGGAGGTCCTGTTCGATACCAACCCCGACAAGTACCTCACTATCGACGGCCGGCTCGAGAACAAGGTGCTCAGCTACAAGTAGTTCGCTCTATCCATGAACAAGAAAAGCCCCAACCGTTCGGTTGGGGCTTTTGCCTTATGATTATTTGCTTAAGCTACTCAGATAATTCTCCTTGAATTTCTTCGGTACGAAATGGAACATATCCAGATTGGTAACTGTCATCTTCGGAAGTCATGCTATTATCGCATCATTCCCGAAAAATCAATCAAGTCTATCGAATTTTTGCGAAAACAGCTTTTCTTCCATCATCATCTGGGCTTCTGTATATCCGACATAAACCGGAATATATTCTTTCGAATCCAAAGCATAGCTTCTCTTTTTCGGATTTATAATCGGGCTCAATTGTGAGGGTATATTATTTTCATCATAAAGATAGAAAAACTTCATCTCTCAGAGGGGAGTTTGCGTTATGAGCAAATCATTTTTAAGCAGCGATTTATCAAGGATGCCTTTGCTTAGGATATGCGAATCATCCAAGAATGTATTGGTAGGAGACAGTATTCATGTCACCCGTACTTTATCTATTCAGAAGAATCCTGGAATCTCAGATCATACTCATTTTATAAGTCATTCTCTTATCATCATGCTGGCCTCTGAACTTCAAATTACAATTCAATTGTTTGAAAAATCAAGAGTTCATGACTTCATTTTGAGAGCTGTAGGGATTTTTGCAGAATCAAACACGACTTTCGGGAATCCAGCTCAATCGAATCCTATCCTTGCTTCTGAGGACGACATGAAATCATTGATTTCGGTCATCAATCAAGGAAGTCTGGATGTATATGCTGAAGTGGTCGTGACTTGAGAGAATTGGGAGAATTCCCAGAATACTCCCAAAAAGAATATTGTCATCAGGACTGGTGCCACCTTCGATAGGATATTGATCCTTTTCGGATGGAAATTTTTGAGAAGAAGCGAATTGCTGACAACGGATACAGAAGACAGTGCCATCGCAAGTCCTGCGAGCTCCGGCTTCAGTACGATTCAGATTGTCGCAAGCGCTCATGCTGCAACTGGTATTCACAGCACATTGTAGAATAGCGAGAAGAATAGGTTCTGCTTGATTTTCCCGACTGTCTCACGGCTAAGTTTGATTGATGTGATTACGTCATTCAGATCATTCTTCATGATGATAATTCATCCGGATTCCATTGCTACATCAGCTCAATTTCACATTGCTATTCAGAGATCTGCTTGAACTAGTGCAGGAGAGTCATTTATTCAATCTCACACCATTGCAACCCTGTATCAATCGGTTTGCAGCTTCTTCACCTCACTCGCTTTATTTTCTGGTAATACTTCAGCTAGTACATTATCGATTCCTACCTGAGATGCGATTGCCTTAGCAGTTCGCAGATTATCTCAAGTTATCATGTATACCCTAATTCACATCTTGAGCAGCCTTGTAATTGCCTCCTTGGAAGTTTCTTTTACAGTATCGGCAACAGCAATCAGACCGAGAGCCTTTTTCGTATCAGCAAGTATCATTACTGTCTTTCATTCAGCCTCTAGATCTTCCATGATAGCGTTCATAGCCAGCTCTATTCAATTATCCTTAAGGAGCTTTCTGGTTCATAGGAGATATATTTTTCATGCGACTTTTCATTTCACTCATCCTCCTGGAATCGCTTCGAAATCTTCGACTGTCAGATTGGCTATATTATTTTCTGCTCAGTGCCTTACAATGGATTCGGCCAATGGATGTTCTGATTTTTGTTCAAGCGAAGCAGATATGGATAGCACATCTTTTTCAGATAACTTTCAGATATTTATAAGATCAGTCACTTTTGGCTTTCACTCAGTGATGGTTCAAGTCTTATCAAAAACTATCGCATTGATGTGACATGCGGTTTCAAGAGGCTCTCATCATTTTATAAGGATTCAATTCTGGGCTCATTTTCCTGTTCACACCATTATGGCTGTCGGAGTTGCGAGTCAGAGCGCACAAGGGCAGGCTATCACTATTACAGCGGAGAAATACAGGAGGCTCACCGCAAAGCTCGCTCATAGGATATAGTACCAAACGAGAAATGTAAGTATTGCAATCATTATCACGATAGGGACGAATATCGCAGAAATCTTATCGGCAAATCCTTGAATCGGGGCTTTTGATCATTGGGCCTCTTCTATGAGCTTTATTATTTGGGAAAGCGCAGTTTCATCTCATACTTTTGTAGCCCTGAAGTCAAAGCTTCAGGTCTTGTTTATGGTTCAGGCGAAAACCTTTGATGCGATGCTTTTTTCGACCGGCATCGACTCTCAAGTAAGCATCGACTCGTCGATGCTAGAATATCCTGACACGATCTCTCAGTCCACGGGTATTTTCTCACCTGGTCTTATTACTATGATATCTCAGAACACTACATCTTCTATCTGGATTTCAATGAACTGTCATGCTCAGGCTGATCCTGAATCAACTTCAGGATGACCAGGCCGTGGGAGCTTTACCCTAGCTGTTTTCGGAGCAAGTCACATGAGTTTCTCTATGGCTTCAGAAGTCTTTCATTTCGCTTTGGCTTCCAGGTATTTTCCTAGCGATACGAATGCAACAAGGAAAGCTGCAACCTCAAAATATATATTGGGAATTTTCATTCAGTGCAGGCCGAATATCGATCAAGTCTGATTGAGATAGATAATATAACTATAGATACTGTAGATGTATGCCACAATAGTTCATATCGCAATGAGCGAAAACATGTTGGCAGTCTTCATTTTAAGAGCAGACCATGCTCACATGAAATAATCTTTTCAGATTATGAATAATACAGGAGTCGTAAGAAATAAAGATATAAGAGCCGAATAAGGCATTATGCTTTTTTCAAATGGAAGATTGGGGATGAAATCATAAACCATGAATAGAATCATCGGCAATGAAAGGGACGATCACCAAACGACTTTATTGAGCCAATATGATGATTCTTTTTTCCTCTTGTCGACTTCATTAATTCATTTTACCTGCAATTTTGCCTTATATCAGGCATCTTCTACAGCTTTTTCCAATTCCTCTACAGTTACTTTTTCAGGATTGAATTTAATCCGTGCTTTCTCCGAAGCGAAATTGATATTCGCTTCAGTCACTCAAGAAGTTTTATGAAGGGATTTTTCTATAAGTAAGGCACATGAAGAACAATGCATTCATCCTATGTCTAAGGTTGCAATCGATACCTGTCCTCAAGCTGACACCTGCCCTCATGCCAATGCTCTATCAAGAGGAGAGGGAACTACGTTTTCAAGAACATCACTTCTTTCTGCTGTATTTGAAAGAATGACATTTGCGGGCTGAAATTCATCAGAGATGAGTTCGGCTTCATATCAAGCTTCATCTCTGATTATCCTTATGATATTATCGGATGTTATTTTTTCTTCATCATAATCTATACGGGCTTCTTTCGGATCAAGGATCAGCTCTTTTACGATAATCCCCTCTACTCATTTCAAGTTCATATTTATAAGTTTTATGCAAGATTCGCAGTGGATGCTTGGCAGACTGAGTATGAGATTCTTCATGATAATTAAGTTATAGATAAAATTATTATTTTGCAGAAGATTCAAATCAAGACTCTTCTTTTAGGAGATGTATAAGCTCTTCCTTTGAAATCATCTCTTCATCGATATTCACTTCAAGTGTCTTATTGGTCAAATCTATTTTTGGATCTGCAATTCAAACGACTCAGGATAATGCCATCTTTATCAATTTAGTGCAGGATTCGCAATGAATTGCAGGCATGCTCAAGATAATTTTTCACATAGTAATAAATATTAAGATTTAAAATCATACCATAACCTCAGGTATAGGTTAATAATTTTATTAAAAAAAGCAAATAAAATGGAAAAAAATAATAAAATTTTGATTCTTATTTATCTGATTTCTTTTTTCAAGAATGCATTCGCCAATTTAAAGCTTATAATAGGAAGTATCATCATTTGCAGAAGCGGAACTATTCAGATGCCGAATAACGTAGGCATCATACTGGAATAACTCCACTTTCACAATATGAATACTCATTTGTATTCTATGAATATCGCAAGCAGCAATCAAATGATCAAAGCAGCACTGATATTTTTACTGCTTACGGGATTCTTTATCCATAGCCAATTTTTATTTATAGCGGACATTGTTGCATATATGAGAATCGTGTACATGGAATCTCATAATATAGCCATGAGATAATGAAAATAATTTGATTCGAGGGAATTTTTGAAACAACTATAAAACGGGGATTGTAAAAATTCCCATGCAAAATTAAGAAAAAATGAAACTAACATGATATGGAATACGATTTTTATGATTTTCATGTTTTATTTCATAATAACTTTTCTCATTTCTTCAAGTTCTGCCTTTGTGATTTCTCACTTGGCATATCTTTCTTTAAGTATATCAAGAGCATCTCTGGAGTCTCTTCTGGGTAAATTATTCTGATTTATAACCTGTACGAAAAAATAAATTATCACTCACCAGAATAATAGCATTATGATTCATCATATTATTCAGAATCACCCATAGCCTCAGAATCAGTCGAATCAGTACATCATAAGATTTTTCATTAAAGAATAACCATTATATTATATTCTGATATCAGATAATTGCAATTTATCAGATATAAGTTCATCATTGCAGATCGAGCATTTTTGAATACACTCATTTCCCTTCAAGTAAGGAATCATGGGTTCATCTTTCTATAACGGTAGAATTTTCAAGCACTATTATATCATCAGCCTCTTTGACTGTCTGGAGCCTATGAGCGATTATTATGACGGTCCTTTTCTCAAATAACTTCCTGAAGGCTGCAGTTATTTTCTCTTCTGAGAAGCTATCAAGTGCGCTTGTCGGCTCATCGAGAATTATTATTTCCGGATTCTTGAGAAACAGCTTTGCAATCGCAATTCTCTGCTTCTGTCATCAGCTCAGACGTATTCATCGCTCTCCGATTTCAGTATTCAGTCAATGCTCGAAATTCTCTACAAAATCGCATTCTGCCAATCTCAACACCTCTTTAATCTCTTCTTCGGATACTTCTCTATTGAGTCAATAAGTGAGATTATCGATGATGCTAGCGTCAAGCACTCATGGCTCCTGAGTCAGATAGCCGATATGAGAGTAGTAGCTCTTCAGATTTATTTCCTCAAGGTCCTGTCCGTCGACTTCGACCGATCAGGAATCGGGATAAAGATATCAGGATATAAGTTTTGCAAGTGTCGTCTTTCCGGATCATGAGACTCAGACTAAGGCAACCTTGACTCATCCGCAAATCTTGAGGTTGAAATTCTCGAATATCTTCTCGTTTCAATATGAGAATGTCATGTCTCTGAGCTCTATATCTCAATTTTTGCACATGAAATCCGGTCATTTCTCATATCATTTGATTTCCGGAATCTCTTCGAGAACATCGAAAAGCTTTTCTATGTCTATGAAATTCTTAGTAAAATTCTTATAGAAATTCACAAGGCTGTTGATGGCACGTTCAAGCAGGATGAGTATTCAGCTTAGTGCTACAAAATCTCAAATGTTGAAAACCTTTTTTATGACTCAGATTCAGATCACGAATATCACCAAAATCCTGAAGAAATCTATGAACATTCTTGGGATTATGAACATAAACCAGAGTCAATCGTAGACTTTCAGATCCATCTGTTTTTCCTCTTCTGTAAATTTCTGAAGGGCGGATATTTCATGAGCCGATTTTCAATTCTGGAGAATTTCAAATTTCGACATTATTATTTTCACAAGCTGATGAATCTGTCTGCTTTTTGCTTCTCTTCTGAGTTTTCTCCATTTTATGGCTCATATGTTTCAGGCGTACACTATCACCAAGAGGATTAAAAATAGCCCAAGGAAATATACGAAATAATCTGGTGAGATTATGTATATGAAATAGAATCAGATAATGACTTTTATAAATGCTTCAGCTCAATCCCGGAACATATATTGGAACATATCCGACCAGGTTATTATTCAGTTCTGCAGGATTGATATGAATTTTCCAGTTCAAGTCGTTTCGGTGATATTGTTATCCAGCCTGATGAATTTTTCTATTACTCTCTTGTAGATTATCTTTCTCGGTTCTCTATAGAAAATAGCCTCGGATCTCCTAGTTATCCAAGTGAACGCATAGAATATCAAGAGAATGACAATCAGTTTATAGCTAGTTCTGATGAGTTCGATCTGATTTCATTGTTCAACCAGATTTGTGATATCTTTGAGGATATTCACAGTATATATCTCTATGAAGGCGATAACCGATGAAATCAGGATTGATTCAGCAACCAGAGCCTTGAATTCTAATGCAGGATGAAAAAACTCCTTTATCCTTTTTCTTCAGAAAGCCATGAATTGAAAATTATATCTTATATTGGTTTATTATACCCAAAATTCATCTAAATCGAAATTTTTTATGTTGCACTACCGTCATCCTGAATTTATTTCAGGATCTATATCATTATCCATTTGTCATTTCGACCGTAGCGGAGAAATCTAAATGCTCAAATAAAGTCAAAAATTCCCCTCCTAGGCTAGGAGGGGCGAGGGGTGGTAGAAATGTGATTAATCATTATTGTTATTGTCATCCTGAGGAATCGAAGGATCCAGATTCATAAATCATTACTCTTTCATCATCTATTTTGTCATTCCCGGTTTGATCGGGAATCCACCTCATTAATCATTATGGATTCATCATCTTAATCATCATTCGTTAATGATTTTAACATCCATACTTTTTTATGCAAAAAAGTATGCAAAAAGCATTG
>CAZKLD010000006.1:0-87675 GCA_964553745.1 uncultured Candidatus Peribacteria bacterium
CAAAAAGCATTGGGGTCGGAAACGCCATCTTACAGGATGTCACAGATAAGGAGGTGTCGCGGACGATTCCGCCCCCAAACCCCTCTTGAACGCATCTCGCTTGTTCCATTACGCTACTCGCCTCGTGCCTCGGCCCGCTAGGGGTAATGATGGAGACCATGACATTTATTAAATTAACTTGAAGAATTGGATTTGATATTTTGTGAAAAAACATAGACTGAAAGAGTTTAAATTTAATTAAAGCTTGATGCTAGAAAAAATTAAAGATTCTTTTTTTTGAGAAGTGGAAAAAAGATTTAAAAACCCTTTTTTATGAGCCTTTTTAATTTCGTGGATATTTTGGAATTGGAAATTCATATATGTTTTACTTTTCATTGATGAGAAATACGTATCAATATCTCCAAATATATTCTGACCAAATATGTATTTCACAAAATTAGAATATATTTTAAGCTTGAATATTATTGATTTATACAATTGCCTATTGTATCCAATAGCAACCTCAATATTATTTGTAGTATTTGTTGAATGGATAACCACTTACATGATTATCATTCTAAATAATGTAAAAAATAATATACTTAAAAATGAAAAACTTACCAAAGAAGAATCACAAGATTTAAAAAATGAACTAAGAAAAGAAAGGAAAAAATATTCAGATTTGGTTGCCTCGGATAATAATGAGATATTGTCTCTTCAGGAAATCAATTCGGAATATAAAATTGATATGGAGCAAAAAGTTACAGAAAGATTAAGAATTGCTGAAGATAAAAATATAAAAAGAATCGAGGAACTTGAAGAAAATCTAAAAAAATCAGAAGTTATTTCTTTGGAAAGGTTAAACAAAAATAATAATTTAAGCAAAGAATTTAATGATTTAACAGATAGACATAAAAATGAAATTAATGAATTAAGATTAAAAATTACCGAATCTAAGAATGAAATTGATAAAATTGATAATGCTGTTGACAAATATAAAAAAGAATATCAGGAATTTAAAAAAAATTACTTATTTCAACAATTTGATGATTTAATTGATTATATTCAAACTGATAGATATTCTTTGAGCAGCAGGTTTACTTGAAAGGATATTATGTATCTTGATATTAAATGAATTATTGAAATAGCTGAGGATAATGAATGAGATTCATATTATAGGTTTACGGATAAATGAAATAAATTTGCTGAATATTTCTTGGAAAATTATAACTGAAATAGATATATTAAAGGAGAAAAAGAAATAAATATTGAAGATATACCATTTTAATAATTTTTTTTCTATGGATAATAAACAGTTTAATAATACAAATGTATTCATTCAACTATTAATATTATTCTTTACAATATGGATATGATTTTCTGCAAATTCAATTGCGAAAAAACAGAATGATTTTACAGCAGATCAGAATGATATTTCAAAGATTCAAACAGATATTCTATCTCAGCAAACAGATATTCTATCTCAGCAAACAGATATTCAAAAACAATCCTTGCAGTTTGAAAGAGATAAAAACTTTGCAGAGGTGGCGGCAAAAAATTTGGATAAAATGAACGATTTATTTGATAGAATAATGTCTACTGATCCCATGCTTAAAGATATACATGAAAAGGTAAAAAATTGAGTTGAAATTAAGGATTTAAAGAATCTTGATTTGTATGTGAGTAATTTTGAAGACATATGAAAACAATGGTGTGATTGAAGGATAAGAAGCAGTGACTTAGAGTTTGTTTTTAAAAATCAATTAGAAAACGTTTGCTGAAACCAACAAATTTTTTACAGATATCAAAATGCCAAAAGTGGTTTTGCATGAATATGTAAATCTCTATTTCCAAAATCAACCGTTATGGCAACAAAGGCAAATCCACAAAGATGTGTTATAATAAGGGGTATAAAATAATTTAACCAAATTAATTTTGACAAATCAAAAAAACAAATATAATTAGGGTGTAAATATGACATCCAAGTCAAGGGACGAAATATCTACAAGCTCATTAACATTCTGTGAAAATAAGCAATAATAATGTTAATAATGAATATTGATTAATGAATTGGATCCCCGTATTCAGGAGGATGACGATATATATTAACTACAGGAGAAAGGAGACGGATATGAAAGAATTTGAGTTTGCTCAAGGGAGCATGACGGGTAGAGAACACAGGCGGGTAGGGAAGAATAATCAAGACGCATGCGAGGTGATTATGGGGGATGACTTCATTATCGCTACCGTGTGCGATGGATGCAGTGACGCGAAGGCGAGTGAGGTCGGGGCGAATCTGATCTGCAGAATGCTGAATGCCAGAATGGCAGAAAATATTCAGCGTCTGGCGGATGAATTGGCCCTGGCAGAAAATGCCGAGAAGGTGATCGGGAATTATCTCGAGAACCTGAGGGTCGCATGCATCGATGACATCATCGCAGTATGCATGAAGCTGAATGCGAACTACCTCGTTGGGATCAAAGACTTTTTTTTGTCGACAGTTGTGAGTGTAATTGTTACACGTGAAATTGCTTTCATTGCCTGCATCGGCGATGGTGTGATTGTCGTGAACGGCGAACCGTATCAAATCGGACCGTTTCCCGACAACGAACCGCCGTATATCGCTTATGGGGCAGTGGATCCGGCAAAAGTCCGTGTAGCAAAAGAGCTCTACCGATTCAATCTAGTCAAGATCCTGCCGTCTGCCGACCTTAACTCAGTGCTCATCGGCTCCGACGGAGTGGAGGACATCATCTCGCATGAGTTCTCCAATATCCCCGGCAAAGACGAGAACGTCGGCAACATCTCCCAATTCTGGGATAACCCGAAATTCTTCAGCAATGTCAGTCTCCTCTCTCGTAAGCTTAATCTCTTCAACACTGACTCCATGAGGATAGACTGGGAAACCAAGCGCATCAAGCGCGAACCCGGTCTCCTCCCGGATGACACCACAATGGTGGTCGTGCGGAGGAAGGCATAACCGTTAATCATACCTGGATTCCCGTTTTCACGGGAAAGACAGTAAATGAAGGAGGTGATTCCTGTGGTAAGAACCGTTATCATAAACGGCAAAGAGATTGATCTCAGACGCAAGAAGATTAAGGCACAAGGAGGTGAGGCGTATATCTATGAATTAGGATCAAATTTGGTTGCGAAGATTTTCCGCAGGGGAGACGATGATTTCTATCTCGGTAATCTGGCGGAACAGAAAGGCGCGGAATCCAGGCTCGCTGAGCATCAGAGGAAACTCCCTGCCTTTCCTGTGAATCTTCCGCTGGAGGTGGTGAAGCCCAAGGACCTCGTGACTGATAAGTCGGGTCTGATAGTCGGCTACACCATGCCTTTCATACCGAATGCCGATCCTCTTCTGAGCTACTCCGACAAGGGCTTCGTCAAGAAGTCCGGAATAGACAACAACTCCGTAGTGGCAATCTTCAGGAACCTATATGAAGCGGTCAGGAAAACCCACTCCGCTAACGTGGTCATAGGTGATTTCAATGATCTGAATGTCCTCGTGAGCGCTCTGCAGAAAATCCACCTCATCGACTCCGACAGCTTCCAGTTTGCAGGCTTCCAGTCAACCGTCTTCACCGACAGGTTCGTGGATCCTCTTCTCTGTGTGGCAAAAGATGGTAAGGTGATGCTCATGAAGCCTCATAACAAGGAATCCGATTGGTATGCCTTCGCTGTGATGCTCTTCCAGAGTTTCCTTTATCTGAATCCATATGGCGGAGTTTACAAGCCTCAGGATAAGACGAAGAAGATTCAGCACGAACTCCGTCCTCTCCACAACATCTCCGTACTTTCGCCAGAAGTCATCTATCCGAAATCGGCAATCCCGTACAAAGTTCTGCCGGATGAGGTGCTCGGCTTCTTCGAGAATCTGTTCCACAAGGACAAGAGAGGTACATTCCCATCGATTCTCCTTGATAATCTCAGGTGGACAAAGTGCACAGTCTGCGGAGCGGAGCATGCAAGAAACAAGTGTCCCGAGTGCAACCAAGCCAACCCCAACGCCATCAAAGAAAAGGTGGTCTGGAGAGGCAAGGTCAAGGCGACCAGATTCTTCACGACAAAAGGGGTAATCCTTTTTGCCAAAGCGGAGTCTGGAATGCTCAAGTGGCTGTATTTCGATGATTCGAAGTTCAAGCGCGATGACGGTACGATTCTGACCGAAGGCAAGCTCGAACCCGGATTCAGATTCAGGATAATGGGCAGAGAAACCCTTTTTGCGAAGGGCGACAAACTCATCACATTCGGATCAGATTCCAAAATCAAGGAGGTGAAAGAGATAGATACATGCAATTCCCTGAGCGTTTTCGATGCGAATGAGAATGCACGCTACTGGGTCGATTCCGGAGGCTTCCTCTCAAGGGATGATACCTTCGGGCCGATCGTCATCGGAAGCGTGTTGTCGGGAGAAACCCTCTTCTGGACCGGCTCTGATTTTGGCTTCGGCTTTTACAGGGCAGGAAACATCTGCACCGGATTCGTCTTTGGCGCTCATAAGAAGGGGCTTATCGACTCAATAAAGCTTACCCTCAAAGGTCAGCTTCTGGATGCGTGGACTTATTTCGGTCATGAGGTATGCTGGTTCTTTGCTACCGTCTCACTAGGCGGGAAGCTCATGAACATCTGCTATCTTATCGGCCGAGATGGCACGATTCTGTCAAAAGAAGAGTGTAACAAAGACACGACAAACCACTGGCTGTCTGGAAACATAAGAGGCAAAGCAGCGGTCGGCAAGCTCATCTTCGCACCAACCGATGATGGCATCATCCGCATAGAGCTAGATTCTGGCACCATAAGGGTAACAAAGGAATTTCCTGATACTGCACCATTCCTAGACTCCGACAGTGCTCTTCATATCGGCAAAGGCGAGATTTATGTCGTCCGCCGGCATGAGATCCTAAGTTTGAAAATAGATTGATGTTTTTTGCCACGTACAGACGCGATTAATCGCGTCTCAAAAGACGTAGCCCGCTACGTCTCAACAAGGAGAAATGCCATGAAAGAACTTCAGCTTCCCCCGAACTACACCGAGAAAAACGCATACAATTCGGCTTTTGCCGTAACCAACATCTCCGCGCTACAGAAGTTCGCCGAAGACTGGAAGATGCACTATGCGCTGAAGCCGGTCGGAGGCGACCGCAAGAAGGTCCATCTGCTCAT
This sequence comes from uncultured Candidatus Peribacteria bacterium, assembly GCA_964553745.1. Classification (GTDB taxonomy): domain Bacteria; phylum Patescibacteriota; class Gracilibacteria; order BD1-5; family UBA2023; genus STC-113. Next base: position 5,152 of record CAZKLD010000006.1, read on the forward strand.
CATCGATGACCAGTTCGACTTCAGCTTCGCTGACGGTGCGCTGTATGTCGGTGGCAGGAGCGGCACGGGCGCCATGGACGATCAGAAAAGGCTTGCCGAGTTCATCTTCAGGAACTTGGGCGTAATTTCCCAGATAACTCCCACGATGGATTCGCACCTTCCTTATCAGATCTTCTTCCCGGTCGCCCACGTGCTAGATGACGGATCCCACCCGGAACCCAACACCATGATCCTCGCAGACGAGTACAAGCACGGAAAATACCGTGCCAATCCTGCAATGGCACGCCAGATCGGAGTCGATCCCGTCTGGCTCTCCAAGCAGTTCGCCTACTACTGCGAGCAGCTCGAGGCCAAGGGCAAGTACAAGCTCTATCTGTGGCCCTACCACTGCATGCTCGGCTCCAACGGCCACAAGCTCGCCGGGGTCATCGAAGAAGCTCGGCTTTTCCACAGCTTCGCCCGCGGCGCCGCCAACATCCCTGAGATCAAAGGCGGCAACCCGCTCACCGAACACTACTCGATCTTCAGCCCCGAAGTCAGCGTCTGCTGGGATGGACAGGCCATCCCCGGCGCCCAGAAGAACACCGCCCTCATCCGCAAGCTGGTGGCTTCCGACTACGTCATCATGACTGGTCAGGCTGCGAGCCACTGCTTGAAGGAATCCATCGAGGACTTCCTCGCGGAAATCCTTGCAATCGATCCCGAGCTCGCCAAAAAGGTCTACATCCTCCAGGATTGCACCTCTTCGGTCGTAGTTCCGGGAATCGTCGACTTCACCGACGAGGCAGAGAAGGCAATGCAGAAGTTCCAGGACGCCGGCATGAATCTGGTAAGCTCCACGAACCCCATGGAAAACTGGCCGGGAATGAAACTCTGAAAAACTCGACCTTTGCGTTCAAAATTTACGTTTCCTCGCGCTTCGTGGCACTGCCACGATTTGCTCCGGTACGCATTTTTCGCGCAAATACCTTCGCTTTTGAGAGTTTCATAGATGCGTCATCTGAAAAACGTACAGGCGTAGCGCTGCTACGTCTCAACACACGCGATTAATCGCGTCTCAACAAGGAGGAAGCCATGAGCCAGACAGCAAATCTCAACACGCTTTTTCAGGGCGCAGTCCAAGAGGGAACAATTTCCCCGGGCACTGCAAATGCCCTGACTCTTATCGATGTGGGGGCTCAGATCCAGGCCGGGCTCGGTGCGAACATCGATGATCTCGATGCCTCTGAGGTCACCCTCGTTGCAATGCTCATCGACGACTCCGGGTCCATCCGCTTCGCGGGGAATGCTCAGGAGGTTCGAGACGGGCACAACCTCGTGCTCGACTCGATCGCGGGAGCCAAGCAGAGCGGCAAGACCCTAGTCCACACCAGATACCTGAACGGCACCGTCCTGTACCCGTTCGTAACCGTCGACCAGGCAGTCAGGATGGATGCAAACAATTACAACCCGATGGGAGGAACTCCTCTCTATGACCAGTCGGTCATCATCGTGGGAACGCTGGTGGCAGAGATGCTTCGTTACATGGATAACGGAGTTCCTTGCCGGGCGATCCTCGGAATCATCACCGACGGCAAAGATGAGCACTCCCTGAAGTTCGCAGATCCCATGGAGGTGAAGAAGGTATTCGACGACATCCTTATGTCTGAACTCTCTGTCATCATCTCCGGCATGGGCATCGACGACGGCGGCAGGACGGATTTCACCCAGATCTTCGAGGCGATAGGCATCCGCAACGAGTGGATCCATGATCCCAAGAAGTTCGCAACCAAGGAAGAGAAGGAATCGGCCGTCCGCAAGATGTTCCAGATGTTCTCCCGTTCTGCGGTTCGGGCCAGCCAATCCGCCGGCAACTTCGCAAGCATGGGCGGATTCACCGTCTAGGTGATCCGCACAGATGCGATTAATCGCGTCTCAACAACAAAAACCAATATTCCTAAAGGAGGAAACCACAAAAAGCCCGCTCGAAAATCGAGCGGGCTTTGAAAGTTTGTGCTGCATCGGGCAAATTTAATTTTATATGAATTTGCCAAATTAAGCATTTATATTATAATAAAAACATTATTTATTTTTTCACTCAATTTCATATGCCTCCGATTGATAGATTAGCCGAAGATAAAGTATCCGGCAAGATTGCTATGCCGTCACCTTCAAGAGATATACAGAAGGATGTAAAATGAAGCGTAACCGACATTGTTGATGGCTCTTTATCGCAAAAGCCAAAAAAGAAGCTAAAAAAGAAGCAGATACTTCGCAGATTCAAGGTTTCTCTTGAATCGAAGCATGAGATCTTGAGATGAATCTTATCAGGCAGTGAAGTCGAAGTATCCTGTGAAGTTCTAGATTCACTTTCTAAACAATGATTCCTGGAAATAATGCCCAACGACGAGGCTGATGCATTATTGCAGAACGCTGAAGACATGAAACTGGAAATTGAAGTTCTCAAAGCGGAAATGGAAGAGGATCTTAAATTATGAAGGAGAGCGACAAAACGCCTTGAGCATTTATTGAAATTGGAAACCGATTCAAAGAGCCTCATCAGAGTATGCTGACGAAGCAAGATCAAAAAGCACTTAAGCTCTTTTACGGCAAAATATGCTGATTTCAATTTTGAGAATGCTGATGAGATAAGAGAAGAGATTAAAAATCAATCTCCAGAAGCCGTATCTCATCCTACAAGAGAAAAGATAAGAATTTTACAATCGAAAATAGACGAAGTCTTATCTTTATTGGATTCATACAGGACAATCAATTACAGACATGTAAAAATTACTCCAGAAGGCATTGCACAAATACCCGAAGAAAGGAATCTGGCAGATTTCTTCAGCATAAAGAAAAAAATGTGAGATGTGCAGCATTCTACTGAAATCTGAAGGAATAATATTGCCGTCCAAATGCTCAGGCTATCTGGCAATGAATCATCCGAACAAGATGAATATATAACAAGGTTCAGGGAAATACGTGGAAAAACTTCCCGAATCGATTGTTCTGATGGTAACTGAAGGAATATATTGACGATGCAACTGCTTAATTGGACTATTGAGTCACCTGATAAAATTGATGAATATATCACAAGTTTCAGGGAAATACGTTGAAAAACTTCCTTAATCGATTGCTCTGACAGTAACTGAAGGAATATATTGACGGCGCAACTGCTTAATCGGACTATTGAGTCACCCGATAAAATTGATGAATATATCACAAGGTTCAGGGAAATGCGCGCAAAAACAGCATGAATAGATTGTTCTGATAGCAAATGAAGAAATTCTCTAAGCCTTCAGCTTCTTGATCTTTTTATTAGGAATCCTGAGAAATCCGATGAATATTTTGAAATTTTCAGAAATATAAGGTCGATGCTGATGGGGAATATCCAGTATTCTAAAAATAAAGGCCTTAATGCCATTGCAATGCAATTCTTGAATCTAAGCATTGAAAATCCCGAAAAATCTGTTGAGAATATTGAAAAATTCAAAAAACTTAAATCTGAGCTCCTTAGGAAAGTGAATTATTCAACCAATGATTGATTGAATAATCTGATAATGCAATTTCTGAAGCTCCAGCTTAAGAATGAAGAGAAAATGGATTCATATATCAAGAGATTCGTGATGATAAGAAACAGGATAAGCAGGACTACTGGTTATTCGAATAATGATGGCCTTAATAATATCAGTATGCAGATTCTGATGCTTTCAGAACAGGATCCTGCATTGAAATTCAAGAGCTTTGCTGCCGATTACGCAAATTATAGGGATGCTATAACTGCAGACCCTGATTCCGGCAGTCTGTTATTTGATGGCATATCAGATACTATGCTATTATTGATGTTGAGTGATATGATAGCCGACTGAATAGACATCTGAAACATGGATGAAGTGTTTTCCTGAGGCGGGTGACAATTCGGTTGAGCATGAGGCTCTTGAGATTTCTGAGACTCTAGAGACTCTACTGAAGCAGCTTGAGGCGAAAATGAAATCCACGAAGAAGGCACAACCGAAGAGGAAAGCCAAGATGAAGAGGATAGTCAAGATGACGAATGAGAAGATGCGGATGACGGGGGAGATGACGGGGGGAATGATGATTGAGGCGATTGCGATGGAGGGTCTGATGATTAATGTTATTAAGAAAATAATTTCTACGATTATAAAACAAAAAATGCCTCTCGCTTGCGAGAGGCATTTTTTTGTTTTACCTGATTCCGATTTTTGATTTGATTTTCTCAACATTCTCTAAAATAATCTCTTTACCCAGCCATTGATTTATTTCTCAAAAATCTCAATGATCCTCCTCGCTGTACGGTGTAAAATGGCAATCGGATCAGAAAGTCAGGAGCCTATCTTCTTTAAGGCAACTCTGAGCTATAATTATCTGTTCTGCCGTAGCTCTGCTGTTAATCTCGATAGCGTCCATTCATAGTCACAAAAAATACAGTATCTTATCGCGGTATTCATCTTGTTTGAAGCTGAAATTCGGATGGGCAATGGAGGTTATTCATCCGTTTTCCTTGACTATCCTGATAACATCCTTGATATCCGGAGTGTATTCAGGTACGGTAGCGGATCATACGTTTGAAAAATCTCACTCATCCCGAAGGCATCTTTTCAGGAATTCTATCTTATCCATATCGGTTCAGGTTATTTCCCTGATTCGTTGGAGGTTATAGTCGTATTTATATATGTAGCTTGCCAGATGATATATGTTAAGGTTGAAGACATTTATTCATTTGTCTTCGAAGAAGCTGAAAAAATCTTTTTCATTAATTAGGATTCAATTTTTTTTGAGCACCTTTATCTGCTTATATATTTTGCTCCTTCTTCAGTTTCTGGTATTTTCCAGTATATCCGATATCTCTCATCTGAATTCTCTTGCATATGCTGTTATATGCAGATATCAGCAATTCTTATCGAGAATCGAGATTTCAACTCATTGAGCGCTGATTATGCCACTTTTCTCAGCTAAGGCTGTAAATTCAGTGTTCACAAGATCATGATCAGTAGCAACGAAAAATCATTTAGATTTAAGTATCTTTTTCAGAATTTCCTCATTGCTCAACCTTCCGTCAGATAGATTTGTGTGGAAATGCATGTCCATGGAGAATTCTTGACTATTCACTTGTTATAATTGGAATTTATAATATTAAGCTGTTTATAATAAATATATCCTTAAAGTCAATTGCTTTTTAAATACTTGACAAGACAGAATTAATATTTAAATTATAAAAAATAATTAATTCGCATATGAGAAATTCCCCAGATAAGCATTTAGATTCTTCACTTTTCGACAACTTCGATATCATGGAGGATGGTGCTCCGAATGAAACCCTCATCAGGGCAAAAACCGTTTTCAAGACATTGGCAGATCTTATAATTGAACATAATGGTTCTCTCGGCGAACCTCTGATCGTATGACTTCAGGGAATGCCATGATCATGAAAGAGCCATCTGATGGACATTATGGAGTCTATCGTAAAATCACAAGGCATTCCATCCGTGAATGGCAAATCCGACAGATTCCTCATCTCCCAAGGACGTCTGAGATATGAGGCGGCAAATATAGTTTTTTCAGATGATCTATTCCATTGAGCTAATTCTCTTGCAGAAGTTGATGATATGAGGTCCGACAAATGATATTACGACCTCAAGAGCATGCCAGAATTCCTATTCCACATTTATGACAGCAAAAAAATATGGATTGTTTCTTCCAATTTCCCGATCAAAGAAATACTCAGGCTCATCTGAAAGAAAGATACCATATGAAGGCTTAATGATAGGATCGAGCACCTCTTGGCCTCTGTTCAGCCAATTGAAATAATCAGAAAAGAGAGTTACCGCAAGAAACTTGCAAAAGATTGAACAAGACTCACTTCAATCTTTTCAAAGGCAGTCGAGGATGCTCTGATTCCGAATACATAATATTTACAGATTATCCTTTATATAAAGCAAGTCTGCAAGCAGCTTTTCTTCACTTTAATTAATTGACTTTTTGTGTAATTACATTATAAATAAAGTCATATTGACCCATCAGAACATGCCCAATATCTTCACATATTGAATACACGAACAGTTCTCGCCACTCGCAGAACAAAGCGAATCATTAAGCGTGGTCGAAAATAATTGAATCACTCTCGTCATCGATTGTCCTGACAGGAGCGTGAATTCGCTTATCAACGATAAGAAAATTGCATCAGCCTCAACGATGTCGCATATCGATTATCTCCTTATCACCCATCTTGATAGCGATCATATTTCATGATTAGCCAAGATTCTATGGTACAAACAGTTTTGAGAAGATTCAAAGCTCAATCTCATAGCTCATCCCAATATCAAAAAATACCTATGGAGGACGCTTGAGTGATGATTCGGACAGGACAGGACCAAGAATATAGTCGCGAGAAAATCATTTGAAGATTATGTAAATTTCATGCCGTTACGATACTGAGAGCTCATTGATATTCCATGATTCTGACAAATAGAAGCATTCGGAAAAGCAACAAAGCATTCTCCGAACATGGATGTCTTGGCTGTTAAAGTCTACGATGAAGCAGGGGAGAATATCGCCAATTTTTCATCGGACACGGCCTTTGATCCGGAACTCATAGAATTCTTGTCAGCAGGGGATTGACCCATTATCCATGAGGCAGGCGCATATGTTGAGGAATGAAGCCATTCGCACACTAGCATCAAAGAGCTCATAGAAAAAGTTTCAAGAAACGTTCAGGAGAGGATTTTCCTCAATCATATACCAGCCCAAAAAGAGCAGCAAGTCAGAGATGCGATCAGATGAAGCGGCAGCCCATTGCGCCTTGCAGAAGAGTTCTATGCGGACAATGTCAAGGAATCGATATTAAAAGTCAAAAATGCCGTCACCTTCAATGAGGTTCTGTATCCAGGATCATTCGACCCTTTCACAAACTGACACCTCTCTGTGCTGCGTCGTCAGCTCAGAACGTCAAAGAATGATCACCTTACGATACTGGTTGCAGTGAATCCTGACAAGAAATGAGTTTTTTCTGCGGAAGAGAGAGTGTTTCTGATAGAGAAATGCATCCCTTATGACATAAGAAACAGGGTAAAAGTCGTCCCATATGCCTGAGTAGTTGCAGATTACCAGTACCTGCACAACATATCGACCGTGATAAAATGATTAAGGGATGCAAAGGATTTTAACTACGAACTCGAGATTGCCGCAGCTTCAAACAGGTTCTCAGGAGAAGTGAATACAGTATTCCTACCGCAAATCGATAACTCCCTAAGCAATGTGAGTTCATCTATGCTGAAGAAATTGCTGTATTATTGATGAGATGTGAGATGATATGCTGATCCCATGATAATAGAAGCCCTCAGGATGAAGCTCACAAATAAATGGATATCCTGAGTCACATGATCCATCGGCTCCGGCAAGACCACTTTCTGCACAAGAATAGTCGAAGAGTCCCTTAAGAACGAAGTCCCAGTCCATTATATAAATCTGGATAAGCTGTGACATGAAATCCATACCAGGACCGATTTTCCGTTATTCATGTGAATCAGGCAGCGGATTGCGGACAAATTCTGATATTGGGTGCTCAATGCGGACGGCACCACAAATCGAAAAAAATTATGAGAATTCGTTTTTTCCTCAAAACAAAAGTTGGATGACTTGATGGACATCATGCTTGAGCCGATGCTTTTTCTGCTGAGGGAAAAACTGGAAAAATTGGGCGAATGAGATTGAATCGTGCTTGTCGAATGAGCTATTTTGACAGAAAGGAAGCTCACTTATCTGTTCGATGAGAATATGATCGATATATCCATTCCGCTCAAGCTCCAATATCAGAGAGTCTGAGACCGCGACAAACTTACGTCAGATCAGATTGAGAGGAGGCTGAGCACTCAGCTGGCAAATGAAGATAGGGCAGATATGATAATCAGGAACCAGGCAAGCTCTTATGATAGGCTTTATATGGCAGTTGACTGAGCCGACTATGATACTTCTGCCGAATATGCAAAGCTTCTATCTCAGTTCAAAAGGAGAAAGAATATAATAAGGTAATTATGAAAACAATTTATATCCCTTGATTTTGAAATCAAGATGACTGTATAAGGAGAAAAGTTTTTCCTGACGCACAAGTTGTGCAAAAGACTCTTAGGATAATAACCCCAGAGCAAGTTGAGGCGTTCCTTATAAAATGTGGAAAAGATTCCATGAAGGCACATATCATGGAGAATTACCCAAAAACTGAAGATAAACATTTTGAGTCTTTATACAGCCAGTTTTTGGAAGTTCAAAATGCCAAGAAAAAGCCTGGGGATGAAAAAGCTCAATCTTCTCAAAAATTGATATTTGATAATTTCCAATGATTGACTCCGGCAATAGGTTCTGCAATAACAAGGACAAAAAAGGAACTTTTAAAGGCCATGACCGATAATTGTCATATTAAATTGGTATGACATAGCCAATGATGTCTCATTGCAATTGAGACCATAATCGATGATCCTTCGCTTCTATCAAAAATATCTGAAATAGAATTATATGCGCCAGTTGTAAATTATGATATAGCTAAAGGTTTTCATATAGACAAAGAAGAATGATATCTGCATCCGAAATGAGTTCTTGTAAGAAAAAGATATATTTCATCATTGAATAAGAAAAAGGCACATCTCTTTGAAGTATTCATCCTGACTTTAAGGGGCGCGAAATGGAATTGACATCTCACGGTCCATTATTCGAAAAACGATCCCATCATACCTGCAGCTTCCCTTAAGCTCGAGAAAATCAAGCTTATGCGTTTTGAGATGGGAATAGTGACAAGTGAAGAACCAGATCATTATTTAGGTTATAAAAAAGATAATGCATAACATTGAATCAAGCATAGTTCTATCTGAAGTCCAGAAATATGTAAAAGATTGACTCATCAGGATTTCCGTAGCGAATCTGATTTCGGATATAAGATGAGAGGTAGTATGAATAATAAATAAGAAATGACTGAGTTACTGAAAAGTCAAATTAAGCTGCGTATGATGATGCGCAGAACTTTACGACAGGACTTTTCTTGAGAATCTCTGAGCGACTGATTTTGAGAAGAATGATGTGAAGTTCAAAATTCCCATAGAAAATGTTGCAAAATTCCTAGAATTGACAAAATGAAAAGCAGTCCCGGACTTCATAGAATCAGATCCTCATAGGGAGCTGAGAGAAGAATTGAGCCAAGAGATACTGAACTGATATCAGATGGCCCCAGTCCTGGATGAAAGCGAGGTTGCAAAATTATCCGCACATTATAGCTGAACAATGTTCGATTCTGGATTCTGAATGACTGAATCCAGACCATTCGTGTCGATATATATCTGGAGGTATTTTACATTATCCTGAAGCAAATCGATTCTGAAGAGAATACTCGAAAGCAGAGTTGTGCACAGGATAAGCCCAAAAGAATACGAAGCAAAGCGTACTATGAATTGAATTTATATCTCTCCGAATGTGCTTGCTGCATCGGAATTAATTTATGATTAATATGAAAAAAAATACCCAAATCGGAGTTTATGTCTGAAGACTCTGCCCCATTCACGTATGACACGAACTTCTCATAAGCATAATGAGAGAAAGCTATGGAAATGACTTCCTCCAGATCCTATGAAGCTCGAATGCGCAATTCAGCTTAAGGAATTTTTTCAATTACAGCGAGAGAAGGGGATTCTATAAGATGAGGTTCCCTGATCAGAAAATTGTCTGAATGCCTGACTATTGAACGGATGAGGATTGGTTGCTTGCTCTTGATGATATACTTATAGCGTTCTGATGATTTGAGGATCGCGATGAGTTGCTCGACAAGGTAACTTTTATCGGCTGATGCGACGAGGATGTGGATTTCTTCCTGAAAGACTGACGAAAGGTGGATATCATAAACAGATTTGACTGATCGACCCCGAAGATTTCTGCTACAGAAGTCAGAGACGCCCTCATCCACAATAGGTCACTGGACTGATTGCTGCACCCTGAAATACATGATGAAGTCAGAAGCCTTTTTCAATCGAAATGGGAAAAATTTAAAAAATTGTAATAAAACCTAAAATGGAAACCAAAGATAATAAATCATTCGAAATTTTGGATAAGCTATCAGATTGAGCTTTGAGCGAAATTGAGAATGATCCTGCCAGATTATCCGAAAGGATAAAATCCTACAAGCAATTGTTGGCGCACATCCTTAATACGAAGATTGAGAAGTGAGATAAGCCTCAAACAGTTCAGGAAAAAGTCAGAAACACCATAACGGAGCTCAAGCTAAAGCATAATTACAGATGAAGCGCTGCAGAGATAAAGACGCTCAATGAACTTATCAAAAATAAGTGAGGGAAATTTGTTTCAAATAAGCAAAAAGGTTTTTTCAAATCTCAGATTTTAAAAGCTTGAGCATCTTTCGATTCTGAGAAAAATGCTTTTTTGAAGCCTTTGGTAGATTACAAAACCGACAGTGATATCTGAGTAGTCTATGAGGCCTACAGATTCTGAGACTCAAACAGGAATTATGGCTATACTTATTTTTTCATAGATGAGCAATGAGTGAGGTTGGCGGTTGAGCACAAATTAGTCTATAAGAGAATCAATGTCCCTAGGTGACATGGTTTCTCCAAAGATAGGCCATGGCATACAAGAGCCCGAAGAAACGAGATGAATCATTGAGAAGTGAAATTCGACGAAAATCTATTTTCTGAAGAAAAAGTAATTTTTGTGCGACAGAAATAATCTATAGCTTTTTCTTTTTCCTGTGGATTATAAGAAGCACTATCACCACAAGAACTCAGCCTAACAAATCCGTCAGCAAATCTCATCAAGTATCGAAACTGTTTCACATGCGAAGCAGTTTTTTGTTTATATATGCATCTTCCAGATATTCCTCAATCTCATAAAGCATTCAAAAAGTTGAAGTTATTGAAATTATGATTACCGATGATAGGATTTTTCAGAAATGATCTTTATATAATTTATCCTTCAGCACCTCATAGATGACATAGGCAACAATTGAACTTATGAAAAAATGAAGGAATTTATCATAATTGTGGATTTTTGAATACAGATGGAACATATCTCAGAACACATCCAAGTATACCGACAATAACACTACAGGCAATACGGCAATGAGATTGATCCCTTTCTTGTAGCTTATTACAGCTTCACATATAAGCCATACGGCAATATCTGTGATGATGAGCCCATGCCACGAGAAATTCAGCTTCCAATCCAAAATATTTATCCAATTGAGAAACTCATAGATAATTAATCCTCACATGAATATCCTGAAAGCCCATAACATTTTCCTGTCCCTGTTTCTCATAATGCTCAAATGTTATCTTTTTCTTTATTTTATCCCGAAAATTATTTAGTCAACAGGATTTTAAGCGATTAGCTTACATTCTGTGAATTTTCATTGATGATTGATGATGGATTGGATGATTCTTGAAAAAAGAATTATTTTCATTAATCATCTATGATTAATCAACCACCTTTGCTGTCAAAAGTAGGCAAAACCATTAGGGGGACTGGCTATTCCGGTCATGCTTCTGATGCCGAGATGCGTTCTGTCATACTCGGACACACCATTCCCCCTAAGACCCCTTCCTTCACTCCTGCTGGTAGCGAGAATGATGAAGCCCTTCCGCTCCGCACGGGTCCATGAATGGTGATGGCGAATGGTCAATGCAGTAACCCCTCCGACCTTCGGGCACCTTCCCTAAATTAGGGAAGGGATAAATTAATCCTCCTTATAACTAGGGGTTTCGGGCGCCCGAAGGAAGTACTCTTGGGGTAACGAGCAGTCTGTCAGCGGAGGCGGAGCCGGAGCCAATACGGAGCGTAGCGGAGTGAGTCTCTGCCGGTCCCCAATGCTTTTTGCATACTTTTTTGCATAAAAAAGTATGGATGTTGATATCATTAATAGACAATGATGGATTGGATGATTCTTGAAAAAAGATTATTTTCTTTAATCATCTATGATTAATCAACTACTTTTGCTGTCAAAAGTAGGCAAAAGCATTAGGGGGACTGGCTATTTCGGTCATACTTCTGATGTTAAGATGAGCTCAGTTAGACTTGGACACACCATTCCCCCTAAGACCCCTTCCTTCACTCTAGCTGGTAGCGAGAATGATGAAGCCCTTCCGCTCCGCGCGGGTCCATGAATAATGCAGTAACCCCTCCGCCCTTCGGGCACCTTCCCTAAATTAGGGAAGCTTCTATTGATATGCACATAAAGAACTACTAAAATAATCCTCCTTATAACTAGGGGTTTGGGGCGTCAGTGATTAATGCAGTAACCCATCCGGCTTTCAGCCACCTTCCCTAAATTAGGGCAGGATAAATTTGACTAGCTTCTGAAATTTAGATTTCTCCACTGGCGGTCGAAATGACAATCGAAAATTACAAATGCTATAAATCATTCGCTATCACAACCCCTAGCGGGCCGGAGCGAAGCGGAGGCGGGTAGCGTAATGGAACAAGGACAATCAAGACTAGGAGGGGGTTTGGGGGATAAGGAACCGTCCGCGAAAGCAACCTATTTGCGAAGCAAAAGAAGATAGCGTTTCCGTTCCCCCAATGCTTTTTGCTACTTTTTTGCATGAAAAAGTATGAGATGTTAAAATCATTAATGATTGAAGATTAAGATGATGAATGTGTAATGATTAATGAGATGGATTCCCGATCAAGCCGGGAATGACAAATGGAGGGAGGTAATAAAGCGGTGAATGAAAATGGGGATGAGGCTTGACAAAATTCATAATAACGTTATTCTACCTACCATACGGTAGGCACTTAAAATCATACAAATCATGAAGACTGAATTATTAGAGAAAATAGAAGCACTGTTCTGGGAAAATGCTTTTGCGGAACTCTCCATGGATGATATCGGGAAGAATCTCGGAATCAAGAAATCATCCCTATATTATCATTTCCCCTCAAAGGATCAGATGTTCCTTGAGACGATCGGATATTCTTTTGAGAAGTATTTAAGTTTCTTGGATGAGACTCTTGTTTCTGGTGATTTGAAGGAGATTGTCGTTTCTCTCATAAATTTCCCCTTGAAGAAGAAGAATCTTTTTGCAGTGGTTCTGCAGAAGGGGTATTGCAAGAATGAACTCGTGAGGGGCTTCATCTTGAAATCGAATCTCGAAATCACCACGAAGTTCAAAGACACGATTTGAGCTAGGTTCAATATGAATAAGGAAAGATTGATACTATTCAGGAGCATCGTCGACGATCTGTGAAAGAAAAATTGCACTATATGATGTGCAGATTCTGCTGATTTCGAGTCAGTTACAAATGAAATTGTAAGACTCTTCTCTTAAATACATAAAATAATTCCCTTGCCTCAGGCAAGGGAATTATTTATTTTATAGCTTCGTAATGGATTGTTTGAGCAGCTCTTGGATTTCATCGATTTTCTTGAGATTTCTCTGGGTGATTCAGGTCGGATGAATAGAGGTTTCTGTTCCTAGCAGATTCTCAATCCTTGAGTTCACCACATTGTTCTTGTTGTTTATATCTGTAACCTTGACAGAGAGCGCTCAGCTTAAATCAACCTGAAACCTTACGTTTCCTCAGGCTTCTCATGCCACTTTTTTCGGCAGCTTCTCTAGGACAACCTTTCAGATTTGCTTATTGTTTTTAGATATCCTGTCATCTCACTCGAGTATTATTATCGGCAAGAATTCCTGATTATTGAGGATAGTCACATATTTTCAGTTTCAAGTTGCAGGCAGTTGCGCTCCAGAGCTTATAATTGGCACGAACATTCCGCAAATGAGATTTTTTCATCATTCAAATCTGTTTGAGCAGCTCTCAGATATGGCGCCTTTTCATTTTCAGCATTTCAGATTGGAAACATTGATTATGCAAGAATCTACTCAAAGCGTCCTTTTGAGCCTCTTTTCTTGAGTGACTTCGAGAATCAGCTTGTCTCAGTTGAGAAAACCGGAAATTGCCGATAGATCTTTCTCAATTTCTCAATTGATTTTTGAATTCTTTGTAAGGTCTATTCAATTCTTGGCATATATCTTATTTATTTTCGATGACTTTATTTTAAGGTCGCTCTGCACTTTCATCAATTTCGGCTTCAGGTCGCTGAGCAACTTTTCATATCATTCAGCTGTCTTATCTTTTTTCGCATCATCCTTGAATTTATCGAAGAATTTATCTGCCTTGTCCAAATCTTTTTTTATTCATTCGATATTCTTCTTGTATTCATTATCATCGTCAGAGATTTTCAGCAATTTGGGGATATTCGGAATCTGAATTCAGCCTTTGCTGTCGCTGCTCGATTTCAATTCCTTCTTGTATGATTCGGCTCCTCCGGCATTTTTCACTGTTATCTTCGACAAAAGTATCAGTGAAGTGACAACCGGCGCAGCATAGCTGTTTCCGTTTACGAATCTGTCATTCGCCGACAATATGCATTCACCGGGAGACAATACATCTGAAGAAATGCTTGAAAAATTTGAAACCCGGATTCGGGAATCAAGGCTTCATACAGTTATGAGTCATGAATATGAGCTAGGAAAGCTATTTCTCATATCATCTTCCACGCTTCATCCGGATACTACGATTATGATTCACATTGAATCCGCTTTGCTTATCGCCTTTTGCAGCGCGTCGATTTTTTTGATTTCTCATCATCAGAAACTTATATTTATAACATCGGGCTTTTTCTTGATTGCATAGTTGATCGCTTTGATAGTGTCAATATATGAGACTTTTTTACTCTCTCAAGAGCTAGCCTTGATTATGATCATTTCCGCATTCGGCACATATCTGCTTATGATGGCTGCGATATTTGTTCAGTGTCAATTCTTGTCCTCGATCGGATTGCCCTGTTTTATTATATTTACAGAATCGTTCTTGTTTATATTGTTTTTCAATTGAGGATTTTTCTCATTTATCCCAGTATCTATGATGGCTACTTTTGGCCTGTCCTTAATCTTACTAAGATAATCTTCTACGAATTTATCATTTCAGAGTACAGATTTATCCCAATTTTTAAGTCATTTGCAATCATTCTCCGAGGCATCTGGCGCTACGGCTTTTAGTTCGAAGAATGAATCCTTCTGAACTAGAGGATTATTTATGACTTCTTTATTTGTCGTGGTGATTTCATAATATTCGTCGTCGATATCATGGAGCTCATAATCTTTTGAATTGAGCCGGCTTATCTCGGACTTCTTTATCATTCAGCGAAAACTTTCTCCTGAAGGAGCTTTATCCCTTAGGAGATACATGATAAGAAGCATTATTCAGATTATCATTGCGATAAGCACCAATAATTTGAATATCTGTTTCCATGTCGAATTATGTCCGAAGCCTCCGGTTTCCCAAGGCTTTGAGCCATCTGTGGCCGAAGCTGGCTTTCGGGGCAGGGGATAGCTGTCTATGCCGATGCCGCTATCCATGATGGAATCATTCAATAGATTCATATCTTCGCTGACCCACGGGCTCTGTTCTTCAATGGCTTTTCCCATCTTAAATATTTACTAAAATATATTTCCTATATCAGCTCATTATTCATTTCTTCAAAGATGATTGGATTTCATTGAGTCATTCGTTTGAAGTCTTGAGATTTGCGATGAGCTTGTTTCTAGCCTCAATATAGCTTTGCAGATAATTTGCCTGTTCGACCTTCAATTGTTCTGCTTTTAGCTTATTTTCAGCTTTTTCCTTGATGCTCATATCAGAGTATCATCTTATCTTATTCTCGATATCGACTTCTATCGATTTCACAAGGTCATTTATCTTGCTGAGTTCTCAAAATGAGCTCTGAAGTCACGCCGAAATGCTAGGAAGAGTGGCGCTCAGCGAGTCTGTAGATATGTATTGTCAGTCTATAGGATCCATTGTCCTCTCATTCAGGAGTATGGAAGAAAGATCTGAATCCAGCCGGATATCAGGTTTTATTGATTGCTTTATTATAAATTCATTCTGCATGTTCATCTCGAGAACTTTTTTCCTTTTTTTCTCGATTATAAGCCCCATCGTAAGGTAGTTGAATGTGTCGACAAACAATTTTCCGGTCAGATATATGAGATAGAAGGGGGATAGGAATATCTTAAAGATTATATCTCATAGATAGAAATCTTCCCAAACTATCATCTTAAGCAGAATAAAATCTCACACCAAGAGAACTGGGAGCATAAGGAGCCTCAATACAAGTTCGATAAAAACTCATTCTGTCTGGATGAAACTGTATATGATCTGTCATTTTCATCCGAGCTTGATATCAACGATACTGAATACTACTAGACTCAGGACAATGAGTATTACGAGTCATTTGATTATCACTCATTCGATCTTTGACCATTTTTCAAAAACCTTTGATCACATTGTATAGAGGAAAATCAGTAGCAGAAGCACTCATCCTGCCAATAGATTCAGCCATGAAACGACTCAAAAAAGCGTTTCTTTAAGTCACTGAGGGTCTCATCCCTGCACATCGAATATATCTACGAATATCTTGCTCAAAAATATATAATCATAGAGCGATACGACAAGAAGCAGGATCAGCCAAGTTATGTTTTTTATGAATTGCCTTGAATTCGTATCGACAAGTCAAGCCTTCACTTCTTCTATCTTGTCTTTTGTTTCCTGGATCTTTGCGGTTTCTTCTTCCATCTTGGCTCATTGCTTGATGTAAGAATCGATTTTGTATATAGAATCGAAATCCTGCTGTTTCTTCTGCCTGTAGGCTTCAAGGTCATTTTTAATCGCATTCGTATATTCGTCCATCTTGAGTATCAGGGATTTGGAGAAATTGTCGCACTCTTCATCGAGTTTTTTCTTCCTTTCTTCAATATAATCTCTCAGCTCGCGGTCATTTGAACTCAATAGCAGATCAAGCCTGTCCCTATAGGCCTTGATTGAGCTCAGAATCTCATCTTGCAGGCTTGAGGCCTGCCTCACTCATGTCTCGAAATTATCCTTTATGCTATCAAGGTTATTGAACAGCCGCCTTAACTCCTCCTCCAGATTTGCAATCTTGTATTTATTCGCCTCTAGCATCTTTTTGACATCTGCAATCTGGGCAGCATTGGATCATTCTCAATTATTTAGCGCATTGACCCTTTGGGTGAACTGCGCATTGATCTTATTGATGGTAATCTCTATTTTCTTGATCTCGCTTTCGATAGAAGCTTTTTTCTGGTTGTATTCAGCAATATGGTCGGATATCAGCACATTATAAGCATTATCCTGAATATCCTTATCAACAACATTGAAAGGCTGTCATTTTTCGAGATTCTTTGCCCTAAGCTTTAAGACATCATCAAGATAAGTCTGGAAATAATTTTCTCATTCTTGGAATATTTCTGCTATCATTTTTATTTTTAGTTAAATGTTATTTTGCATGCAGGAAGAATTTTCGTGTAGAAATTCTCCAATATATCATCAAAATATTTGTTAGTTCAATTCTTTGTTCAGATTATGTACAATGGCTTGCTGGTCTTGCATTTCTGCTTGATGCTCGCAACATAAGGGTCTGTGATGAGGTTTGCATAGAAGCCCGAGAATACTCTAGGATATTTATTGTAGACATCAGAATTGAAATCTCAGACTTGATCGAGATTTACTCTGTTCGGATTTGCGTAATTTTTCCTGAAATTCGGGTGAAGCTGGAAATTGGCATCTGAAAATATGAATGTCTTGACGTTTTTAAGATTCGTATCGAGCACATCGCTCTGGTCTAGGAATTCCAAAAAATAAGTTCATTTTGCATATTTATTGCTCAGGTATCTTATATCGAATTCCTTCTTCACTATTTCCATCACATCTTGTGTGTCTTCTGAAACGAATTTCTGCTTTGAATTCACTTCATCCTTAACCTTATCGGCATTTGAAATGTTTTTCTCATCTTTTTCTTGGGTGCTTGAATCTTCAACTGCCATATCGCTTTTATTGATTTTCAGATAGATTATTTTTTTCCTTTTATTCTTCAGGCATTCTATATTCGAAATTTTGATGGATTTGGATGATTTTTTTGCAAGATTTATCATGATCCTGTCATCCAGTGGAATGTTTTTTCAGCGCACTCAGTAGTCTCTAGTTCATAGGAATCTCAATATCATGGAATCTCATTCGTTCATCTTTATCCCGTCATACAACTCTCAATCTACGAGCGATTGGACTTGGTTTATCCTATTTTCAGTCAGGAGCTCCATTTCCGGTCACTTCCCGAACCTGGTAAGATCGATAGTGACATCAAAAACCTGAGGCGTCAGCCTAGGTCAATCTTGGATCTCTTCCGTATAGCTCACATTGCTGCTCGCACAATCTTCTTCTCAGTCTATATTTGCAATGATGTCAGGATTTTCTTTGAGTTTGCTGATATCGACTTTTGTCGATCCGTCGACTGCAATCGATCATTTCTGTTCAGTTCAGTCCACGAATACAGATATGCTCTGAGCTTCAGGCAAGCTGACATCCTCATTTGCTGAGTCTGATTTGCCGGCGTCATCACCACTCTGCACTGAGCAGGATGCAAACATGAAGCTAGATATTGAAATAAAAAAAATAGCATATAAGGCTCTCATTCTTCGATGATTATTTTTAAATACCTTTCAATTATATTATATAAAGCAAATTAATGCAAATTCATATGCGCTTTAAATACAAAAAAATCAGGAAATTTTTCCTGATTTTTTCATAATATGCATTATACATTATCATATTCTTCTTTCCACTCTTTTCACCATTTAGCATATTCTGTCTTCAGATCTGACTTGAGGAGCTTGTACAGGGGATTCAGTTCAGGAGTGAGCTGGAATGGCTTGTCGCAATACATGGCTATGAGATCTGGGTCATCGAAGTTCTCATAGGTATGGAAGACAAGATGGGAGATGGATTCATACTTATCAAGAGCTTTTACGAATCTGGATTCAGGAGAAGTTCAAGCCTCGAATTCTTTCCAAAAATCCTCAATCTCGTCTCATATTCTTTGCGGTAAAATACCCTTTATCGTCTTCATCGCTCCAAGCTCATTTATATGCTTTTCCGCCTTTGTAACCTGTCATGTATAGATTAATATATAGTCCAGATCTCAAGTCAAGGCTTCTATGATATCATGGAAAATCGCGATATAAATCGCTTTTGAGATATTGATATCCCTATTGAATCATTTTGCAGAGACAAATGCCATAAAGGCTAATCTATAGCAGTGTTCAGCTACGGAATCCTTCTTTGGGATGAGAGGGCTTGAGCCATATCTGGTTGTTTCCTTGAGTTTCTGTGCGACTTGAAAGAATCAGAAGAATTTATCGAAATCTTCAAACTCTTCATATTCTCATTCGACTTCATAGGACTCTTTCCAGACAAACCCTGATTTCAGATACAATTCCTTCAGCTTGCCTACATATCAGGCGTAGAATCACCTGAGCTCGGGGCATTTATTGAGTGCATTTTTGCAATATCACGCAATCTTATCTGGAATATCGATGTAGTCGGCTCAATAATAAAGCACATGATCTATGGATTCTATTTTCTCTATGAATTTTGCAAATCTGGCTTCACTTGTTGACCATTCTTCATATTCATTCCATAACCCATAAATTTCATCTCCGATTTCACTAGGCAGCATCTCTCTGATCTCCGCTATCGCTTCTGCTTCTTTCGCATGTTTATCATCCTTGGAGACAAGTCACAAGTAGACTAGGCGATAATCGGTATCCTCTGCTATCGCTTCGACCAGATCATGAACCAGGACCAGCTTTATCACATGGAAAAAATCCATTTTCAGATCGAGTTGCCGTCATACGCAATAAGCCATCACAAGAGCTTTCCATGAGTGGTCGGCAATCGATTCCTTGAATATGACAGCTGGTGTATTCCTCCATCTTTTATTCTCCTTCATGTTCTGCAGGAATTGCATGAAGTCGTATATTTTCTGCGTATCTCGGTTCATTTTATGGGATGTTAATTGCACTTATCATTTACGACTATATAAATCATGAATACCTTTCCATAGGGATCTTCCAGTTCATGATATTTTTTTACGCTGAAAAATCTCTCTAGCATTTCAGTGAGCTCTGGCTTTGTCCAATGCCTCCTATACCTCTTATGAAGGCCTTCGTAATCTTTTTTCTCATACCATCACTCTAGGGGGATTTCTGATTTTGTAGTTGTGAAATATGCAATTCAATTTTCATTCAAGATCGATTTCATCTTCTCTAGGATCTTGACTACTTCATCTTCGGGGAAAAGGTGAATGAAAGCTTGAGAAAAAATCGCATCATATTTCCCGAATCCGATATCAAGGAAATTTCCGCATGTATGCTTTACTCAAGGATTCCTTGCTTCAGAAAAATTAATCATCTCTTGAGAAATATCAGTTCACTCGACTATATATCAGCTATCTGTAAGTGCCTTTATGTCGACTCAGACGGAACACCCGACATCAAGAATTTTTTTTCATTTCTCGAGATGCTCCACAAAGACTTTTTCAATAAGCATCTTATTGTACATATCTCTTATTTCAGCCTTCTGCTCGTATTCTGAAGCCAGAATATCATAAGTTTCCCTATTTTTTGCGATATGATTCATATTTAGAATTTTAATGATTTAAATGAATGCAGGTCTAATCCATACATGTCATAAACTTTTACAGTCGATAGATTTCAGGAATGTTTTCATGCCAATCATAACATCTTTAATCATTCTAGCACCTTGACTTCGCTATCGGATTCGACTTCCAGAAGAGGGGGGATTTTCGGCCACGAATCTATGGAGAATTCAATGTCTCCCAGAATATAGTTTTTCCTTGAATTTTCTTGATAATACTTCTCTTTGAAATCAAGCTTATTGAGGATTTCTGCCGTCTTTTCAAAATCTTCGACAATAACCTCAATCTCTTCTGTCTCATCGATTTTCTGGCCAGATTTTTTCTTATATGTGACTGATATCTTATCTCAATCATCCCTTAATCTTATCCATTCGTTTATTTCAGGATTCATCACAAATACCCATCTTCTCATGAGTTTCTCGCTTTCTCCATTGGCTCATAGGAGCTCCAACTTATGCCTGATATCAGGAACATCAATATCGAGCACCTTGACTTCGTATTCTATAGCCATGTTAAAAGAAATTATGGAGTTAAATTCACAAATTTAGTCATGCTCTAAGGGAATCTATGGAATCTTTTATATTTGGAGAAATCAATTCCGGCAGATTATCCAAGCTGAACCATCTTATCTCATCACATTTATTAGGCTCCAGATTTATGATTTCTCATCATGTTATTTTGGCAATAAAGGAAAGTGAAATCCAGTGCTGCTTCTCGTTTTCCGGGAAATGGTCTGCGTATCATTGCGACTGTATTATCTCAATGTCGACTCAAATCTCTTCTTTTACTTCTCTTTTCAGGGCATCTTCAGCTTTCTCCATGAAGTTTACTGTTCAGCCTGCTCTTCCCCAGTATCAGACCTCATTATTACATTTTTTACCTCTTCTGAGAAGCAAAATCTCATTTTTGTCATTGACTATCAAGCATCAGACTCAAACTCAGATATAATCCGTTCATGCTTTCATGTTCAATTTTGTTAAATTAAATCTAAATCCTCTCGAATATTTCCTTGAAATAAAGCCCAAGCTTCAATCTTTCCTTGAACTCATCGATTGCAGCACGAGCAGGCTCTGTCAGAAGCTCTGGAATCGAATCCAGGTCGAACCATCTGAGCTCATCGCATTTGTGCGGCTCTAGGTTCTTTATTTCTCAGGACACTATCTTTGCAAGATAAGTAGGGGAGACCCAATGCTGCCGATCTTCTTTTATTATGTGATCAGTAAGAGCCAGAAGCTTGATAATCTTGATCTCGACATCCAGTTCTTCCTTTGTCTCTCTTTTTGTAGCCTCTTCAAAAGATTCTCAGTATTCGACAGTTCATCCCGACAATCCCCAATATCATCTTTGGTTTTTGGATTGCTGGCTTCTTTTCATTAGCAGTATCTGATTTTCGGCATTCACTATCATGCATCAGGTTCCGACTCATATGCAGTCTGTTCAGAGTATCATGGATTTTGATTAATCTAAATATTTTTTGAATAATTCTGTGAAAATCTTAGGGTTTCATTGTCATTTGCTTTCTTTCATGGCTTGTCATACGAAGTATCAGAAAAGATTGACTTTACCTCATTTATATTCGGCTAATTGATTCGGATTCGCATCGAGCACCTTTTTCACGACTTCCTCAAGGGCTCAAAGATCATTTTTCTGTCTTAGTCAGAGCCTGTCTACGATTTCTGAAGCTTGGCCTCAGTTCCTGAAAAGCTCATCGATGACCGCTTTTGCATTAGTCGAAGAAAGCTCATCCTTATTTGTCAGATTTATGACTTCGGCTAGCTCTTCTGCACTGAATTTGAGATCCTCGAACCAGATGTCTTCCGCAGATTCTTTGAAAAGCGCAAGCAATACGGTCGTAATATATGAACAAGATTTCTTCGGGTCATCCGTAAGCTTCACGAGAGCCTCGAAATAATCCGAAATCACCCTCTCGTTCGAGAGAATCCTTGCATCATCCTCTTGCAGTTTATAGACTTCCAAGTATCTGATTCTCCTGTCTACTGGCAATTCGGCAATGGTCCTTGCATCGATATATTCCTTAGACAGTACCAGAGGCGGCAGATCCGGTTCTGGAAAATATCTGTAATCCATAGCATCTTCCTTGCTCCTTAGCGAATGCGAAGTTCATTTGTCATCATTCCATCATCTTGTCTCTTGATCGACTTTTCAGCCGGCTTCATAGATTTTCACTTGTCTTTTGAATTCATTGTCGATCGCTCTTCATATTGCAGCAAAGGAATTCATATTCTTTATCTCAACTCTATTATTGAGCACATCTTCTCATTTCAGCCTTATGGAAATGTTTACATCGCATCTTAGTTGTCACTTATCCATATCCGCATCAGA
This sequence comes from uncultured Candidatus Peribacteria bacterium, assembly GCA_964553745.1. Classification (GTDB taxonomy): domain Bacteria; phylum Patescibacteriota; class Gracilibacteria; order BD1-5; family UBA2023; genus STC-113. The sequence continues at coordinate 28,061 of CAZKLD010000006.1, forward strand.
GGCTCAGCAGAATCTCATAATTTTCTGCAGTTCTTCGATATATGCAAGAACATCGTCTTTTGATCTGAAATCAGGTTCAGTGACTATTTCCATGAGCGGACTTCCTGATCTGTTGTAATCGCAGAGAGTCTTGGTCCCCGCATGCACTAATTTTCATGCATCGTTCTCTATGTGCATCCTATGGATTCTGAAGCTCTTGAGCTCTCAGTTGACAAACGTTCTGACTTCTCAGTGCTCTACTATAGGGTGATAAAGCTGAGTTATCTGATAGCCCATAGGCAGATCCGGATAGAAATATGATTTCCTGTCGAATTGCGAACTCTCATTGACATGACATCTAAGTGCGTGTCCTGCCCTTACAGCAAGATTGACCACTTCTTCATTGAGCACAGGCAGCATTCATGGAAAACCCATGCAGATAGGGCAGACATTCTCATTCGGCTCTTCAGCTAGTGCTACGGCATTTTTACAGCTGCAGAACATCTTTGTCGCAGATTTGACCCGAACATGTGTTTCCAATCACATTACAATTTCATATTTCTCGTTCATATTTTTTGGTATTATTGGCTATATTTGACTGTCATTCAGGATTTGATCCAGAATCTTATAAACAGGATGATTCCATTTAAAAGCTCGCTGCATCGTTGGATGACAATTCGTTTGGAAAAAACTGGATAATTTTATAATTTTTATTGCAAAATGCAAATTTAGTCGGAACGAATCATCAATTTTGACAGTTTGATGTTTTTGTGGTATACTCATGAGAGTTAATATTTTACTATAATATCATGACAATCCCGAATAATGAGGATTTATTTCCGGAAGACGAAAGAGGTTCTCGAACTATAGCTAAGGATTCAGGAAAAGTCACTGCTGAAACGCTATGATTATGAGGACTTGATTGAAGCCAGAAGAATCTATGGTGATGAGGAAGAGGATTGAGGAAGGTCAGTTGAGTGACATCTTTGGAAATTCCTGTTAAGCCCCAAGCAATCAGGGAAACAACATGACAGAGGGTTGCTGAGATCGTCATCAGGGCAAAATCCTGATCCGAGCGAGATATCGCAAATCTCATCAAAGAGAAAACCGTGGACTTTCCGAACCATAAGCATTGAGAGATTGTAGTATATGCCGATATCTGAGATTTCAGGCAAATCCAAGAGTTGGAGATGCAACATCCAGGAGATATCTTACAGGTCATGAAAAAAATCAAAATCATAGCAGACCCATCCTCTTGAGAGCTTATGCTGGCAATCGATACAGGAAATGAGGACGTGGCAAGATTCAGCGCATACAAGAATCCGACTTACTCCATCAGCCTGGTATATTATGATGCATGATTCACCACTACGACTATAGCAGTAAGACACTGAAGCCAGCCAAACGGGAAAATATTCAATTTCAATATCGAAATAACAGATTTCATAAAAGAAGAGGGTATCATAGTGAAAAGATTGTCTTGCTGATGCAGAGAGAACTGACAGATGCTGAATATCTACAGGAACAAATCACAACAATCGAATCCGAACTACTCAGACTACTTGAAAAGGCTGGATTATTCGACTAGCAAGGATGAGGTATTCAACACTTTCATAGAAATGCTAGAGTATGGTTTTTTCAATGATGATTTCGATTTGATGTTCTCTGTTTCGGAGAAGATATCATCATAATTGATTTTTTGACACTTTTGCTTGATTTTTAGCATTTTTGCATATAATAAGCGAGACTTTTTTCGGAAAATGAAACTAAGTCTCCTTTTTGTTTTATTTACAAATGTATATTCCTGGGCTAATGTAAGCCGATTTATACATGTAATTCAAGAAGGTTCAAGGATTATTTTTTTACAAACATATTTTTATGTCTGATACACTAATCAAAGAAATGCTGGACAATGCAGTCCACATCTGATACAAGAGACAATATTGGTCTCCAAAAATGAGAGATTACATACATGGTATCCAAAACGGAATCCACGTATTCGATCTTTATAAGACTGTCGCTAAGCTAGAAGAAGTAAGGGCCGTCCTTGCTAATATGGCTGAAAACGGTAAAGAGGTTCTTATCGTCGGAACTAAGGTTCAGGCTAGGGATCTTGTTAAGGAATTGGCAATCTCCACTAATCATCACTTCGTTATCGACAAATGGGTTCCAGGACTTCTTACGAATTTCTCGACACTTAAAAGAAGAATATTCACATACAACAAACTAGAAAAAGACGCTGAAACCGGAGTTCTTGATATGCTTACTAAAAAAGAGAAAGCTATGAAGATGAAAGAATTGGAAAAACTTAAAAAAGCTTACGAAGGTCTTAAAGAACTTAAGAGGACTCCAGATGCTGTATTCGTAATCGATGGTCACTACGAAGGTCTTGCTCTTACTGAAGCCAGAATCCTTAAGATCCCATCATTCGCGCTACTAGGTTCTACTTGAGATATCGATTCATGTACTAATTTCATCCCTTGCAATGTTAACTCTATCAAGGCAATCAAATTCATGCTAGATCAGCTTAAGCCTACTCTAACTCGCAAGAAAATCGAAAAACCTTTTGCTGCACCTGCTGCTACTGACGCTGCAAGAGCTCCAAGAAACCCAAATCCGATCAAAAAAGACAGAGTTCAAAACATATAGTTCATAACTCGGAGATCATATGAATGCAGATAACAACAATCTATTTGTAGATGAAGAGGAACTAACAGGGAAACCGACAAAGGAAGATAGGGTGCTGGGTGCTATTTGCTACGCACATTTCCTCTTCCTGGTACCATTCCTTCTGCAAAAAGATTCCGAATTCCTGAAATTCCACATGAAACAATGATGAGTCCTGTATGTACTATTCGTTCTCATCAATACTATCGCTGCACTATTCTTTCCTATAAACATCTCACTGAGATTGGTCTGAATACTGTTCCTTGCATATACCTGAATGGGGATATACAATGGATATAAGGCTTATCTGGGAGAAAGGAATGAAATCTGATTCCTGAAAGACTTGGTTGCGAAAGTAGGGGAGAAGCTGAATGAAAAACAATAAATCAAAATATACGTAGATTCAGGGCAATGCCTTGAATCTACGATAAAAATCTTTAATAACTAACCATTAAACAAACATGGTAACTGCACAAATGGTAAAAGAGCTTAGAGAAATCACCGGTGTCGGTATGTCTGACTGCAAGAACGCTCTTGTAGAGACTGACGGAGACATCGATGCTGCAATCGAGCTTCTTAGAAAAAAAGGTTTCGCAAAAGCTGCAAAAAGAGCTGATAACGAAACAAAAGAAGGTAAAATCAAGATCATGAATGACGGAACTACTGCTTACGTCGTATCTGTCGGATGTGAGACTGACTTTGTCGCGAGAAATGATACTTACGATGAAATGCTTAATAAATTCGTAGAAATCAGAAAATCTTCAGCAACCGACGAAGAGGCTATCGCTAAATCCGAAGACCTTAAATCTACTGAATACCAATTGAAGATAGGTGAAAACATGAAGATCCTTGCCCTTACAAAAATCGAAGGAGAAGTAATCGAATCATACGTTCACTCAAACAATAAAGTTGCTGCTTTAATCGTAGCAAAAGCTGGAATTGATACTGAAAAGCTAAAAATGGTCGCAATGCACATCACTGCTACAAACCCTGATGTACTTTCTCCTGAGGATATCTCAGCTGATGCTGTGGCTAAAGAAAAGGAAATCCAACTTGAGCTTATGAAGAACGATCCTAAGAATGCTGGAAAACCTGAGGAAATCATGCTTAAGATCATTGAAGGTAAAATGACTAAATTCAAAGAAGAGAACGCTCTTCTTACACAACAATTTGTCGTTAATCCTGACCAGAAAGTCCAAGATTTTATCGGAGCTGATTCGATAGTTTCTTTCAAGAGATACGCTATATAATTTTTTTAGAACTTTGGGCCTCAATTCTCATTTCTCGGTCCTCAGTTCTAATATAGCCCCATAGTTCATCGGTTAGAATTCAGGATTCCAAATCCTGCGAGCTGTGTTCGATTCACAGTGGGGCTGCCAATGTAAATCAAATAATCCTCCTGCGAAAGCGGGGGGATTATTGATTTACATTGCAGACCTTCAGGACTAGGAGTCGAATGGAGGGGGAAATTACGGAGTAATTTTAACGAGCCAACGATTTGGCTCGTGGCCCCAACCCGTCTCTGGCAGTGAAGCGGGGAAGAACGACTCCTAGTGGGGCTGCCAAATTACATGAATACCCAACAAGACGCCAGAGATGGCGTCTTGTTGCTTTTACTGGAGTTAGATAATTTTCAATATAAAATCCCATTTTTTGTCCACCCCACCTCCAAAGTCAATAGAACTCCTGAGTAGTAATGGCTTACTTAAAACAATATTGGTATTTTTGTTTTTTTGAGTTAGATAAACAGCACTAACAGCCACATGACTTGATATTTTTTATGGTTAGTTTTGGTCTAATTGGAGAGGTTAGTGAAGTTAGATAAGTGTAAAAATTTCAAGTAAAATTCGGATTAATTTACTTTTTGGATTAAATAAATAAAATCAATTCAATTTAGTTTATAAATAAGAATTATGAAAATTTCAAAAATTATAATTGAAAATTTTAAATCAATTGAAAAAATTGAATTCGATATAAAAAAGTATTGAACGAGTTATACAACTATGTTGCTGTGAGTGAATGAATCTGGTAAAAGCAATATTTTGGAGGCAATGTCTTTTCTAGATACCCCCAAAAGCGAATTTGATTATAATTCCATTCATAGTCAAAAAGACGAGAAAAATAGTCCTGTAGACTTATGGTTTTATTTAGATTTTGAACGTGATGATACATATCAAGATGTAATAAAAAAAGAAGTAATAAATGGATGAAGCCTAAGTTTTAAAATTGATAATGTTATAAAAAATATTTATCTACAAGATTGAGAAACATATTTTAGTGAAAATATTGATTTTGAAATTAAAAATTTAAATAAAAATTTATTTATAAAACAAGTACAAAAAAATGAAGTTATTAATGGACAAACAACAACAATAAATAAATATGAAATTAGTGAAAAAAATGATACCCTAGGAACATACAAAGAGCTAACGGATGTATTGTTTAAAAATTATTTTGGAGATATAATAATTAAATTGATTAAAAAATTTGAACCTAAGGTTTCATTTTGGAAACCATCTGATAAGTACCTTATATCAGATGTAGATTTAAATGTTTTTAAAGATGATATAGACTCAAATATTCCTCTTAAACATATTTTTGCTTTATGAGGGTATATTTGAAAGGAAAAAATTAAATGAGAAATTGAAAAAATAGCAAATGACCTAATACGAAGAAAATTAATGAGTTCTCTTTCTAAGGCAGTAACAAAGTACGTAAAAGAAATATGGAAACATAAAATTGAAATAGATATTGAAATTAAAAATGAATTAAAATGCGTGGTTTGCATTAAGGATGAAGGTGAAAATAATGAACATAATTACTATAAAATGAATGCAAGAAGTGAGTGATTTAAGCAATTTATGTCGTTAATTTTATCTTTATCTATAGAAACTAAGAAATTAGGAAATAAAAATAAGTTAATACTAATAGATGAGCCAGAGGCCCATCTACATCCATCAGGAATAAGAGATCTTAAAGAAGAGTTACTAAAAATAGGTGAAAATAACTATCTATTCGTATCAACTCATTCCCCATTTCTAGTAGATATAAAAAACAAAGAAAGAAACATTATTATTAAAAAAATAGATAATTCAATAACTAAAAAGAAGGAAATAAATAATTATGATGATATTAGGGATGATGAAGTATTAGATGAGGCCTTTGGTATAAATATTTATAAAGATTTATTAACCCCAAATAGAATACTTGTTGAGGGCGCTTCTGATAAAATCATTTTACAAAAATCTTTTGATATTAAAAATTTAAAATATGGAGTTACAAACGGGACTGGTAGTAATATTATCACACTTGCCTCAAAATTAAATGGTGATGATATTGTAGTTTTAGTAATGGTTGATGATGACAGGGATTGACAAGGATATAAGAAAAATATACTCAAAATTTGAGGTGTATATAATATAAATAATGTTTTTACTATAAGAGATTTGGTTGGTAATGTCATAAATGAAGGAACTATTGAAGATTTATTAGGCAAAGAATTTATTGAAAGTAAATTTAAAGAATTTTATTTAAAAGAATTTAAAGAAGTGTGTAATCTAAGTTTAACAGAATCACCCTTCATCGAACAAATAAAAAAATTTCTTCATAAAAATGATAAATTTACTGATAAAATATTAGAAGATTTTAAAAAGAAGATTTCTAATGATTTTAAACCTGTAAAAACAAACTTTGATAAAAATTTTCCATTACTAAAATCACTTTTGGAAAAAATTAGTGAGAAGTTAGATAATTTATAAAACATAATCATTTTTAAAACCCTATTTTATAAAATAGGGTTTTAAAATTATTTTTATGGAGGTCGGTGACGGATTTGAACCATCTTTACACTTCACAGCCGCTCTATTCTTCCTATAATCCATTTCTACGATCACATCAGTATAGCCAACCTATACCGACCCGGAAGTGTACCGACGCAACCTTTTATGTAGTTAGTGATTTTTACCATACTCTCGAATATATTGTTAAAAGCGAAGTAAAGCTTGAAACCGATTGTAAGAGCTGGAAATATAAGTAGAATGTTTGCAACGTCTAAATTTTATTTAAATTTTCAAAAATTCAAAGTTAAAAGTTGTATTAGCTCTTTAAATATATATTATCAACAACATATACCAATTTAATTTATAAATATATTTATATGAAAATTAATAGTTTGTATTCATATTTAAAGAAAAAAATAAGTAATAATAAAAATCAAGAACAAAAGACTTTTGAGCTTTTGGTACTAATAAAAAGTATTCTGACAAATAAAGAAAAACTTGCAGTTATCATGATTTTTATCTATTTATTTGGTTTGGTATATCAATTCATGAAAATTGTTTGAGTTGATAGAAAACCTCAATTTTCATACTTAATTTTTTTCAGTTTTTCTAATACAATAAATGATTTTCTAATTATTGTTTGAAATATTTTTTGGTATTTTATTCTGACTTTCTCTTTAATTTATATTACTATTTTAACAATATCGTGATATAAATTTAAAAATGCTTTTAGTAACAAAATTTATTGAATTTTACATTCGTTAATATTGCTAATAATTATTAGCATATTTTCTTATAAGAATTTAAATTTAAAATCTTTTGATTCAGTAATAAAAATATTTATAACTGTTATTCCTTATCTTTTATGAGTATTTTTATCATATGTTATATTTACTTGAAAAAAATGGAAGGAAAGTACATTATATCTTTTCTTCTTAACGTATTTTTTTTATTGATTTATACTTTTATTGGTATGATGAGAAAAATATTACGCATGTGAAAAATTAAGAGATAACGACCCAATTAAAAATTGTTTTATTTTAACATATAAAAATGATAAATACTGATTTACTTGAAATTGAGATGTATATAAATTGGATGAATTTAAGTCATTTTTTACTGCTGACTACATCAAAAATAAGACTCAAACTTGAGGTACAAAATAATTGTTAGAAAAAGTTAGATAACTTCCAAAAAAACTTTCATTTTTACCGCTTTCAAAATACCCCGACTCTATTAATTATATTATTATATATGTATATAAACATAATTATAATTATTAAAAATATGTATAAATTCGTAATAGTGCTTATATAATTATTATAATATTAAAGCTCTTTTGAATTATATTCAAACAATCAAAAATGGTTTATTTTAGGATATGGAAGTCTCTTATATACTCTAAATATTGTTCAAAATGTCTCCATAGAGCTGCCAATGATAATTGACGAATTAAAAAATTAACGAATGGAAAATTATTATTAATTCCTTCTCAAACAAGTTATTTAATCTTTAGGAGCTAATCTTTGGTAATTATGTTTTCAACTTTTATAGCTGTATTGTCAGTCACTGTATTTATTCACTCTTTAAAATATTTTGAAGGATTCACGACGACTCATTTATATATTCATTTTTCCGGATCAATTTCATCAGTCAGGCTATTAAGTCAATCCACTATTATGTAGTATTTTCATTCATACTCGAAATATCAATCGAAAGATGGCACTTGTCTTCAATTCTCAAGAACTTCGGCAAAGTGCTTAGTTGGTTTGAATTTCTCTTTTAGTAATTTAATATCGGAGTCCCTATCTTTCTGTGAAGTGTATTCCAGAATAAAGTTATTTCATCATATGTCATATATTATTACTTGAGCATTGAAATTAATTTTTTCAGGTTCAAAATTAATGAGATTCAATTTTCATTTGAGCATATTTTCAATAGAATGAGCAAAAATTCATTTTATTGTCAACTCATGAAAAACTATATCTTCAGCCTGATAAGATATAGGAGTGGTATCCGTAAGTCATCTCATGTCTTCTTTCAATATTGTCATGGGCTATTTTTTAGAAAATAATTTAATTCTTCCGAAATCTATTATATAGATATTTCATTTTTTATCTAGCATAATGTTTCAGGGGTGCAAATCTCAATGATACAGTCATTGTTTACCTAGATAATCAAAAGCTTTACTCAAGTCAGATCAGTGTCACAATAGCTCTCAAAGTTTACCTCATGAATAATCTTCAAGTATCATTGTAAGATGATCATCTTTGACATTGAACACTTTTTTTAGCATTCTCTCACTTCCATATCAGTGACATTATTTAATCTTGCGAATTCCTTGGGTTCAAGTTGTTTTTTGTAGTAGTCCAGCAGTGTTTTTGTGTATAACTGAGAAGCGGGGACGGCCGAGGCGCTGCCATAGAATATCAAAATAACCCACAAGTAAGTGGGGAAAGAACTGTGCAATACTATCCGGAAATCAAACAAAGATGATATAATCTTACGGATCCTTTTCTTGTCTTTTCAGTTTTTCTGCAGCTTCAGATGTCGATACTGTTTTTCACATAAGGAATAATCGTATGATTCCAAGGGCTATCAGGTAATAAACTATCATTGCCAGTAAGGTGGTCCATTCAAATACGCTTCCTTCAACCCTGGAAATCCTAAATACATTCAGAAAGGGTGAGGCAAATATATTTGTTATTCCATATATGAATCTGGTAAAACCTGCAGCAGGATTTGCGCCTAAAAACTTCAGTACAAAACGGAAAGCAAGAAGCACCTCTAGAATACTGAGTATGTACCAGACAATTTGAGTTCAGCGATACAGGGGCCTAGTCCTAGGGGAATTAGTAGAATCTAAATCATTGGTGTTCATAATTTTGAATTAAGATATTAAGAATATTCTCCTATCCATAAATTATATATTTATAAAATCATAACACAAAAAATGCCTGTGATAATTTGGTGATATCGGCCAGATATTTTTGATAATTTTTTATCCGTAAACTTCAAATATTCATCAGATGAACCAAGAACTTTAAACTTTTTTGAATTTAAATTCACACATTCTGCAAAATTGCTTATACTGTTGCCGATAGTGATTCTCAAGAAGATGATTCATTATCATTTTTTATACTTTTACAATTTTTTATATATGAAGAAGCAAGATTTTATAAAGGCTTTAGCAGCTCAATTGTCTATGGGTCAAGATGTTACAGGTAAATTCCTTGACGGAGCAATCTCACTTATCTCATCTGAACTTAAGAAGGGTGAAGAAATCAATATCACTTGATTTGGTGTATTTAAAGTTTCAAACAGGGCTGCAAGAAATTGAATCAATCCAAAAACTAAAGAAGCAATCAAAATCCCAGCTTCAAAATCTCCAGCTTTCAAGGCAGGAAAGACTTTCAAGGAAGCTATCAAGTAATAGTTCTCCAAAACAAATAAAAAAGAAGCATTCTAGAATGCTTCTTTTTTTGATGTTCCGCCTTATGATTACTCTTTTTCTTGTTTATTCAATTTATCTGAAGCTTCTTGGGTTGAAACTGTTTTACCTATAAGGAATAGTTTGATTATGCCAAGTGCGATTATCCAGTAAACAATCATTGCCAAGAGTGTTGCCCATTCAAATATCGATCATTCCACTTTTGATACGGGGAAGACGTTTAGAAATGGTGAGGCAAAGATAAAAGTTACACTATATATGAAATTTGTGAAACCGGCTGCCGCATTTGCGCCTAAAAGTTTAAGAATGAATCTGAAAGCAAGAAGAACTTCCAAGATACTGAGTATGTACCAGACTATTTGTGTGCCACGATATAGTGGCTTAGTGCTTGGTGAATTAGTAGAATCCATATTTTCGGGATAAAAAAATAAATTTTAGTCCATCTGTTCAATTGGTTCAAAATTCAATTAAATTTAAGTTAAGTATATGTTTTATTGCCCTTTATCCAAAAAGAAAGCACTTACCTTAACAAATGTCATTCGTTATTAGATTTTAAGTTTTTTACTTTAACTCTTTTCTGGATACAATCATACGGATATCCCTCAATATATTATTTTTAATCCGTATGCCTTCCTTGGTTAATAACGATATGTTATCGATTAAAATACACGCACGATATTTAATCTTGTCCATGATGTTTATGGGCTGACTATTGGCAATCAATTCCTTGTTTGCACCATGAGCAACTCAGATAAAATCTCCAAATCCCTCAGTTGAAAAAACACTCCTCCACAACCCTTCGCAAAACATCATTTCAAATGACATAAACGATTGTTCTCTTAATACCGATGCTTCAATCTGCCGCTTTATCTGAAACAAAGTCCATTTTTCAGATCTTAAATATGTCCCCTTGAATCTCAAGGCGGTCAAGTGAGATTATCTAACCTCATCAAAGCCTTCAAAATTGGGAAAAGAAGCATTAGATTCTCTGATTTCTATGTCGAAAGCATTTCATAAAGAATTCTCAAAGCCGATTTTTGTTGTCAGCTCCTATCGGGATTATGCTTATCAAGCTGGAATAAAATCAAGATGATGCCCGGACAGCTTATGCGCAAAGGCATGATTCTCTGAGCATCAGACCGGCTTGGCTGTCGATCTTTTCGAGGCTTCGACCGAGAAAGATTTTCTCGATAATAAGGAGCATTCCTCCTACTTCACTTGGTTAGATGCACATGCTGCAGAATACGGATTCCATAATTCGTATCAGAAATGAGCAAAAATCGACTGATATGATAGGGAACCATGGCATTGGAGATATCTGTGAGCCGAGCTGGCAACAAAGCTCGAAAAAGAAAATGAAAGCTTCACCCAATATTACTACAGAAAAATAAAGAGCCGCTAGCGGCTCTTTATTTTAATGAATGCAATTTAAAGCATTATCTGGACATTGCTTTCTTCTGAGATGGCAAATTCAACACTAGCTGATCTTGATATGGATCTGATATCGTTAGAATATTTTTTCAGGATAACAAGGTCTTCCTCGCTTCATCCGACAATTATTTTCTCACTTTCCTGTCAGTATTTTATCGAATTATCAGTCTTGAATTTCCTAGTGAGCTCAATTATTTCAAACAGCTTCTCGGCCTCTGCATCTAGCGCATCATCTTTGTTTTCAGCATATGGGAACGCAAGATTATGAATGGATAATTCTTGCTCATATTGCCTGAAATATCATTGGTACAATTCTTCTGAGATATGCGGCATAACCGGAGATATCAGCTTTAGGATATTCAGAAGAGCATTGTACATTCAATATTGTGAAGATTTTTTCAATATTTCTCAGTTTTCGTAGCTTCAGAAATTTGCAACCTTATCTTTTACTATTTCCAGATAGTTGTCACAGAAATCTGCCCAGAAATATTGCTCGAAACTTATTATCGCGTTTCCGATATTGAATTTATCCAGATGTTTTTTCATCTCTTTCCCGACTAGAAGGGATTTATCGATTATCCACTTATCTATCGGCTGGAGATCATTTAGGCTGAATTCAGCTTTCGCATCAAAATCGCCTAGATTGAGTTCTGCATATCTGGCAGCATTCCAGAGTTTTGTTACGAGTTTTTTTCATTTCATTATCTCTTTTTCATCGAAGGCCATATCTTTTCCTAGAGTTCATCAGCATGCCCAATACCTGACAGAATCAGCTCAATGTTTTGCAATGAGCTCTTCTGGGGATGATCATGCATTATCCTTTGATTTGCTTATCTTTTCTCATTTTCATGCGAGTACATGACCTGAAATCATTATGTCCTTGAATGGAATCGTTCAAGTGTGGTAATAACCCATGATGATAGTGTAGAGTGCCCAAGTCCTGATTATATCATGAGCTTGTGGCCTTAGGCTCATCGGCAATATCTTGTTTTTCAGATTGCTGTCTTCAAAGAATTCAGCATTTATCAGAGGAGTCAAGCTGCTCGTCGCCCAGGTATCAAGTACGTCCCTTTCAGGATATATATCTTCTCGAGTGTGTCATTCCGGCAGATTCTTCGGGAATGTGCTTAGGGTATTAAGAGGAAATTGTTCAGCTTCAGGCAAGATTATCTCTCAAGTCTTGCTGCTGTACCAGACGGGTATGGAGATTCAGAATTGCCTTTGTCTTGAAATGCACCAATCCCATTTCAGGTTCTCCACCCATTCGAGATATCTTTTTTTCATATGAGACGGATGCCAGCTGATCTCTTCTCACATCTGGATCAGTTTATCCTTTATGTCGATTATCTTGATGAACCATTGCTTAACTGTCAGGATTTCAATCGGAGTTCAGCATCTTTCATGGGTTCAGACATCATGCTTGATATCCTTCGCTGCCAGGATTTTCCCTTGTTCGCGCAATCTCTCGACTATTATTTTCCTTGCCTTCTTGTGGTAGGCTCAATCAAGCTCTTCGTCTCAAGTGTTTATTATTTTTCCGGTCTTATCAAGTATGATTTTCTCATCAAGAGAATATTTCTTAACCCAATACATATCGGTTTCGTCTCAATATGTGCAGCACATCACTGCTCCGGATCATTTTTCTATATCGACCTTATCATCCGATAATATCCTAACATTAGCTCAAAATGGCGTAATTGCATTTTTTCAGACTATATCCGAATACCTCTGATCTTCAGGATTCACAAAAATCGCCACACAAGCAGGCATCAGTTCAGGCCTTGTTGTAGAAATTGTCAGGATTTCTCCGTTTTCCAGAGAAAATGCTACATCATAGAACACAGAATCGAGTTCTTTTTTCTCGACTTCCGCCTGAGCGATTGCCGTCTGGCATTCAGGGCACCAAAGGGCAGGGGACTCCTTGTGATAAATTGCTCATTTCTTTATGAGGTTCAGAAATGATGTCTGGGAGACTTTTTGCACTTCCGGAGAGATTGTGGAATAGGACAAGTCCCAATCGACAGAAAAACCAAGAGACTGCCAAAGCATCTTGAATTTCTCCCTATAAGCTTTTGTGACCTTCAGGCATTCGGCATTGAATTCTTCTCTGTCCATCTCCGATCATTTCTTTCAGATTTCTTTCTCTACAAGCTTTTCTGTCGGCAATCAATTATCATCGAATCCAAACGGATAGAAAAGCTCATTTCAGTTCATCTTCTTGTATCTCGCTATCACTTCTGCTTGCGTATAAGAAAAAATGTGTCAGATGTGAATCTTTCCCGAAACAGTCGGGGGAGGAGTGTCGATCGAATAAATCGGCTTAGAAGTTTCAGGATTGAATTTATTGGTTTTGTTCGATTCCCAGAATTCTTGCCATTTTTTCTCGCTGTCCTGAGAATATCTTAGATTGTTTTCCATAAAAATTTTATCAAATATAATATTGAAAATAAAAAAATTGATTCCTGATGTGAATCTTAAAATCATATTGAAAATAAAATTCACTTCTAAGTCTCAATTTTCCATTTCAGACCCATTCAATATAAGCAAAAATAATGAAAAATCAATGAAGAAATATCATTCTTTGGCATATGGAACTCAAAAATAAGAAAAGCCGTATCAGAACCTTTTTTATCAGTTAAAAAATTTTTGTCTCAAAGCAAATTGTGGCCTAATTTCTTAAACACCTTACATTTAAACCATATTCTTTACCTGTGAAATTAGAGTAATCAACTACTGAATCACTGAATCTGAAAAAATTCGCTGTCGTTTCCCATCTTGGTGAAGATGTCCAATAATAGCTCCAACTGTAGGCTGAAGGATATGTTCCGGCCATAGGAGTCTTGAGTGTATTCCTTATTGATGTTGCCAAGGCAGCCGAGCTTGTACAAGTGCCTCATCAGATGCTTGCACAAGCAGCAGTCCATTCTTCAATCGATGGCACATGATATCAAGCTGCACATGGTCATTGTCATTTTAGCGGCCAACTTCCGGTATTTCTTCATGCAACATATGAATTATCATTTATTCACCACTGATAATAATAACCATAAGATGCGTTTGTTAATCCTGAGATTGAAGTTCAGATATTGCAAGCGGCCCAAATCTGTCAATTTCACAGATGTATATCGGCAGCATTGCATCATGGATAAGTGAAATCGCTGCACCCTGTTCCGCCGTATCAATATGAACAAGAATAAGTACAGCTTCAAGGGGTCATCGAATAAGCCCACCCCTGATTATTGACAGATGGCGTTCAAACCGTAAGTGTTCATAGGTTTGCAAAGCTGGGGTTGCTTGCACAGACATTCGGAACGCAAGATGCTCAAGAGTTTTCAGTATGATATCATGTAGCACACGTATATCTGCAACTATTGGAGGAAGCGGCAGTATTGTAAACTGTTGTGGAGTCTGCAGGAGTCCACGCGGTTCAGTTCCACGATTGGGAATATGAAGGAACCGAATTCCATACTGTATTTGCCGGTTTCGTATTCGGACATGTGAATGTTTTTGTGTTACTGATGCATGAGACTCAGGAGTTTTCGCTGTGATATCAAGTTGAGCACTTATATCTGCAACTAATGGAGGAAGCAGTCGTATTATATGCTGTTGTAGAGTCACCTGGAGACCAAGCTGTTCAGCCCCATGTTTGGGTATATGAGGAGACTGTATTCCATGAAGAATTTACAGGTTTACTATTCGAGCATGTGAATGTTTTCGTGTCTGATATGCAAGAGACTCAAGAGTTTTCAGTGTGATATCATGCGGCACATGCATATCTGCAGCCACTTGAGGAAGCAGCCGCATTATATGCTGTTGTCGAATCTGCAGGAGACCAAGCGGTTCAATTCCAAGTTTGGGCATATGAGGCGACCGAATTCCATATTGTATTTGCGGGTTTGGTATTCGCACATGTGAATGTTTTTGTGTTTGGCGAACAGCTTCAGACCAAATTGCTGAGACTGGCCGTGAGGCTTGATGGTCAATTTACTGTTGTGGAACAGGTATAATTCAGGCGGGTTGCGGTTAAATTGTTGCAATCTGTTCAATGGGGGATTCCCGAAATCGTGAAAAATCCAGAAGAATTGGCCGTTGTGCTAGATCAGCAGATACTTATCGTAGCCCCGTTTGCATTTGTTCAGAAGCTTCCGCTCACAGTATAGCTATTCAGCGTACAGCTTCATGCTACGGTGGTGAAGTCAGATGAGAGGCTCGATGGTCAATTTGCAGTCGTGCTGCAAGCATATCAGACCCTGGTTGCAGATATAGCATTGCAAACGCTTCAGAATGTCTTGGATGCTGTGAAAATTCAGCTGGAATTTGCGGTAACATTCGTTCAGCATACATTTACAGTAGCTCCGTTAGCATTGGCTCAGAAGCTTCCGCTAACAGTATAGCTGTTGATGCTGCAACTTCCTGCTACGCTCGGATAATTTCAAGTCAGGCTCGACGGTCAGTTTACTGTAGTACTGCAAGTATATCCTGCTCGTGTAGCGGTTATCGTATTGCAAGCGCTTCAATAGTTCCTTGTAGCTGTGAAATTCCCCGATGCATCAGCGGTAACATTCGTTCAGCATACATTTACAGTGGCTCAATTGGCATTAGCTCAGAAGCTTCCGCTAACAGTATAGCTGTTGATGCTGCAGCTTCCTGCCACGCTACTGAAATTTGCAGACAATGATGCAGGACCATTTGTCGTAGTATTGCAAGAATATCAGGTCCTTGTTGCGCTTATATTATTGCACACGCTTCAATGATTCCTCGAAACAGAAAAGTTTCAAGAAGAATTGGCCGTTGTGCTCGTTCAGCATACATTTACAGTGGCTCCGTTAGCATTGGCTCAGAAGCTTCCGCTAACAGTATAGCTGTTGATGCTGCAACTTCCTGCTACGCTCGGATAATTTCAAGTCAGGCTCGACGGTCAGTTTACTGTAGTACTGCAAGTATATCCTGCTCGCGTAGCGGTTATAGTATTGCATACGCTTCAATAGTTTCTTGTAGCTGTGAAATTCCCCGATGTATCAGCCGTGACATTGGTTCAGCAGACGCTTATCGTAGCTCCGTTAGCATTGGCTCAGAAGCTTCCGCTCACGGTGTAGCTGTTCAACGTGCAGCTTCCTGCCACTGAGGAGAAATTCCCGGTAAGGCTCGCAGGACCGTTTGTCGTTGTGCTGCAAGTATATCATATTCTCGTCGCGGAAATATTGTTGCAAACGCTTCAATATTCTCTATTTACGGAGAAATTTCAAACCGTATCTGCCATGACATTAATCCCGCAGACATTTATAGTGGCTCCGATTCAATCGGCTCAGAAACTTCAGCTCACATTATACATATTTATAATACAAGCAGAAGGCGATGAAGATCATGCCGGACTTGAATATCAGACACTGCAGGGCATCTTCAGTCAATCCGAACAATAATTGTTTTCTTCGCAGATTACCTGTCATGTCCTGTTTGATGGTCAGGTTCATCAGGTCGTATAATATCAGGGCTGTGCCTCTTTACAACTTGCCTGTCATGTCAGGTCCTGGTATTTTTCAGCTCCTCAGCATGATGTCTGGCTCACAGATCAGACATCGCTGACATAATATCATGCGCTTGCAGCGGCGCAGCCCGAATTATTCCAATAATATCCTGCTTGGCAGATGAATGTGCATTGTCAAGGATTTGCATTATGCATCCACGGAATATTGAATTTTTGAATTCAGTTTGCGATACTGAAATCAGGCGCGCTTCATTGGCAGATATCTTCTTTGCACTCTCAGCCATCAAGTACATAATTTGCGGCACAATTGATATTTTCAGATCAGTATCATAGATTTCAGTTGCTGCAAGTTATGGATATGTCTGCAATTCATCCGGATATAGGCTTCGTTATATTCCTGCTTGAGTTATGATCTATTGCAGGGATATCATATCAGCCCGATCATGTTGCGCTGCAGTTAAGAGCAGTAGCAGGGGAACATGAATCATAAACATAGCTCTGATCTCAATCCAAGAATCAGTTCGTGCATTTCCTGATTAGAGGTATGCAAGTCTGGTCATATGCTACAGCCGGCGAATTGTAAGAGTTTATGAATGATCAGTTGATGACGTAGGAATTTCATAATATGCAGGAATTCTGGACAATGCTTATCTGGGTCAGAAGGCCTAGCCCTGAACCCGATATGGTTCATGAATCTGACATTGAATTTGTGAAAACTGCCGTATAGCTTCCGCTATCGGAAGCAAGATCTATGCTTCAGGACGAATATTGCAGATTAATGGGAACTTTTGATTCATCCAATAAGACTCAGACCCTGTCTCAGACGGTGTATATGAATCTATCGGAGTAATCCGCTTCTCATGCGTATGCTTGAATCGAGGATATTCCATAATTCGAAGAGAAAAGGATCCTATTGTTAACCTCCAAGAATCAGGAAATCTGAATTTTCCTATTCTGCACATCGAGATTGTATATATAAAATGAATCATCCCGAGGATCTTTCCATGATCAGCCTATGCCTATGATGTTTTTGATATTATCTCATATGTATCATTGTTTTCAGACTCAAACCACCTCAAGATAATCATCTGGAGTCGGAAATTCTCAAGATTGGATATTCTGAAGTACAAGTCACTTGTGGATGTTTCTTATCGCAGCAATTCTAAGAGCATCCCTGGAGGCGGACTGATAATTAAGATATGCCACAAGTGCTATTATTCACAAGATGGATAAAATGATGACTATTACCAATAGCTCGATGAGTGTGAATCATGATTTCAAATCAAAGAATCTCATTTGCAACTCGGAAGGCTTATAACTTTTTTTCGTCTTCTTTCTGCCGAATTCTAGTTGGCCCTGTGTGGCGAATATGGTTTTTTTATCTCGCTTAATGTGAGATACTTCGATGGAGGATTTTTTTTGCGCGAACATAAAATGAAAGGGTTAATGATAAAAAAAGCCGAAAGAGGAATACCTCTTTCGGCAAGCTGCAATTTCTGCAACAGTAATTATTGATAATTCTGATGTTAAGCCAATCTTTCTGTTAAGCATAAATCTATACTTAAAAAAAATCTATTTTCGGAATAATATCATGTTTTTTCAGAAAAGCAATGTTTATCTGAAATAAAATAATACGAATAAGATTATAGCTTTGTCGAAATCTGCCTGACACGCTCTTTCAGCGCAGAAATAAGATTCTTCTTCTCTCCGTTCAGATGGATTGCTTCATCATAGACTCATCTTTTCACGATATCTCATGCCCCATGTCTGATATCAATTCATATTGCACCCAATAGGTCAGCGCTTGGCAGCTCAGACTTGCTCAGGCTATTTTGAATAGAATCAAAAACCTTTCTGCTTTCACTGCCCAGCTTTAGGTTTGATGCTATATTTGCCAGATTAGCCTCATGTGGAATCTTACCGAACATTTCTCCTGTAATTATGGCGTTTCATAGAGTTTCAGATCGCCTCAATCTAGTATCGATCATTTTAAGCAAAGAACCGACGGCATCGGTTCCGCTGAATTGGTATTTCTCACCGATAAATGAGGCAAGATTGCTTTTATTGAAGAGTTCGCCTAGGGTTCGTACACAATCTTCATTTCACCTATTGATTATTTTTTTGCTCAATTCCAAGAAACTGCTTACCTGATCTCATTTTTGAAAATCTGGAAATGCAATTCAGTTCTTTTCGAGTACACCTTTTAATTTATCGAATCCGCCTGATTCCTCCATGCTTTTGAATCAAGTTGAAATATATTCCGTATCAATTATTCACATTCTTGGCGTATTTCATGTTTTTGCAGCCTCTTTCATCCTGCTCATGTCCGCTCATCATTTATCTGCCTTTGATATCGTCTTGGTATCTAGTCTTCTTACAAATTTCGGATCGATATTTCAGGCTTTATTCAGAAGATTGAAGCCTGGTATTTTCGCCTGAAGCACATGCTCAAGATTCACAAGCTCTTCTTTGGATAGCTTGACGCTTCAGTCGATAATACGTGCAATCTGCTCTTGAGGAAGGATTGTGGATACTCAATTAATCTTCATAGTTATGCTATTTTTGAGTCAATATGCCTCAAGCACCCTGTGTGTCACTTCGTGCGATTTCAAATTTTTCAATTCTCCGATTATCAGATTTGCCTTAGGATGATTCTTCAGCGGCAATCCATCAAATAGGGGAGCTCAATCACTGATATCTATTTTAACTCATAATTTGGACTCAAATTGAGCTTTATTGTAGAAAATCTTTCATTTAGTATCGATCCATGCAACGGGGTTCTCATGCTTAATGCTAGCAGGTATGTCATTGCTGAAAGTGGATTTATAGAATTCCTTAACTTCTGAGGATATTCTTGTTCATTCTTTTGCGGCTTTTGCTTCAACGGTTTTTCAGACGACTCAAACTTCTTTTGCTCATCCAGCTCAGATCTTTTGCAGCTTTGCTCAAGAAAGTTGAGCAAATTCCTTAAGTTTGGCTGTGGCTTCTTTTATCTTTCATTTCTTATACAGTACAAGTATAGCTCATGCTAAGGCTCATAGTGTAGCCGCTCATGCAAGTCAATGTCATTCATCGGTTTTCTCATTGAGTCAGAAATCAAGTTTCTCACTGCTTCCGGGCATTAGTTCAAATCATACAGATAGTGCGAAATTCACTAGTCAATATATGTATAAAGTAGGATCCAGAGGACTTAGGGCATCTTTCATTCAGCCCATTTCCTCACTTATTCATTTGGACACGTCTTTGACGATATTTCATAGTCCAGCCTTTACTTGCTTGGCATCAATATGTGGTTTTCATGCAAGACTAAGGGCTTTGCTGCTTATCTGCATGTAAATGTATTCATTTTCAGGTTTAGGCCTTCAATTTTGGGTAAGTTTGTCTTGAATATTCTCGAGATACGCCACCGTATCATGAATAATCGCAGATTCATTCGATCACAATTTTCATTTATTAGCTTTTTGAACCATGGCTTCAACACGTTTTATCTCATCCCTCTTGTCGAATGCCGGAACAAATGGCTTTTCTTTGACGAATCACTTTTCTTTATAATATTCATTTGATCATGTCGCACTGATCGGAGCTGCACCTGATCTGAAAAGCAATTTCGCTTTTGTTTGCGGAAGTGGCAGACTTTCATAAGTTTGCTTGATGGTTGCAACCGTTGCACTTACCTTTTCAGGACTGAGTCTCAATTTGCCTTTTTCACGCATAATCTGGACATCAGTTCATTTTTTCTGTTGCTCTGGTGATTTGCTGTGCTGCTCTAAATTATGAGCCATAATGATAAAAGTTAATAGGCTAAATTGCTTACTGCATCATTCACTTCCTCATTTTCATGAATTCTTTCATTCATTTCCTTGGATTTTATTGATTTCAGATTATCCATTGCTAATTCCATTTTTTCTTTTTGATCGATATCATCGAGTTTCCTATAAGAAATATCGATCATATGCAGAACCTCATCTATCACTCCTGCTGTTACATCCATGCTGTTCACTAGGTTGTAAAGGGGCTCTGCCATTTCCCAATGTTCAAATAGCATCTCCAGCGTTTCTAGGATGACTTGTCTCTTGAGCATATATTCTTGTTTTTCTGATTCTATCATATGATTCCTAAAAACCGGTTACTTTAATTATCATTTAAATATTAACATATTTATTAATGTTAGTCAAAAAACATTATCCTTTGCAATTGCATTTTTCCATAATAATATGGACCCCCATTTTTTAAGCTTTTTATTAGGGTTTTTTCTTGCTTTAAATTTACTTTACTTTTATGCAAATGATTAATATAATAGGTCGTACAACTTTTATGTTTTTTTAAATGGAATCTTATCTCTGTTATTTATCTGTTTACAAAAAGGAAGACTATTTAACATTAAACTTAAATTATGGATCAAGAAAAAATATCAAAGATAGCGATATGGATCAAAAACAACAGCAATTATCCTTTGGAGCAGATAAGAAGGGCTGCGATTGATTGATGAACTACTGAGGAGGAATTCAATCAGGCCTTAGATATTGCCAGGCCGAAAAAACAACTTGAATATAAATGAGTAGGAATAAGATTCTTTGCATTTATAATCGATGTGATAATACTGGGTATATTATTATCGATATTTAAAAATATTTTCTGATGAACATATCCTGGAGGTTGCGATTCTAGCTTTTCAATCGGGTCAACTGTTGCATTTAACTGAGTTGAGACTTTCTATGGATTGTGCTGATTCTCAGCCCAATTATTTTTCATTGCAATGATGTGCTATTATGTGCTTTCAGAATGGAAACTAGGAGGTACTCTAGGAAAACTGATGTTTTGAATGAGGGTGGTGAAAACGAATGGCGAATACCTGGACTTGAATTCATCTTTGATAAGGAATGTCATGAGAATTATAGATTTCATACCCTTCTTCTACCTTGTAGCAGCCATATCAATATGGAATTCCAAAACAAAGCAAAGACTCTGAGACAGATTGGCAAAATCTGTTGTAGTATCAAATTTTAGCCTTAAATAAATTATATGAAAAAAATTCTCATCTTTTTGACTTTAATTTTTTTGTTCTCTGCTAATTATGCTTTTTCAGCCTCGGATATCTCTTCTCTTGATAAAGTCAGAATCAAGCAAACGCTGCGCAATCTTGTGAAAGCTATAAATGAATGAGATTCATCTGCCGTTTCAGAATTGATCTCCTCAGAAAATAAAGAACTGGAATCTGATATACAGGACAGAGTCTCTTGAAGAATCGCTTATGAACTTGATTATAATCCATTTGATAAGCATATTGAAACAATTTCAGATGACAAGGTCAAACTAGATGCTATATTTGCAGCTGCAGGACCCGGATGGAATATAAATTGACTTTGAACTTATTTTATTCTCCAGAAAAATGGGAATAAGTGGTTTATAGCTGACACTGATTTCCATACTAAACTCTGAGCTGACTATGTTTTCGGTATTTTCAAAAAAATAATGATATATTGAAGTCCGATTTTTATAATCATATTCTGATTCTGGATTTGGATGCTCATTGATTGCATAAAAAGAGAGTTTGATGAAAAATCAACTTGGATAATTCTATTGATATTCCTCAATGTCTTCGCTTCCATACTTTATTTCTTCATGATTAAAAGAAAGAATATCATAAGAAAGCCGCTTGTTTTTGATATAAATTTTTAATAAATCCTCTCAACTGCCATTACCAAATCCTTCAGAATCTTTTCTTTAATCTTTTCTTTTTCATTCAGGGTGAATTTTCACACGTAGTGCAGCCTAGGCTTCTCTGACAATTCTGATATTGCGAATTCGATATGGCATATTCAGAACCATTTGTCTTCATTATCATACCTGAACACACAATTTATAGATCTGAAAATCATCCTCTCATTGTCGGTAATCTTGATTTTCAGATTATTCTTTCAGATGATAATCGATTCTATCTTGAGGCTTTTGACCAGATTCTTCTCTATCTCAAGTTCTACGAAATCGATTGTTTTTTTCAATTCTGGCTCAAAGTCTCAGTCAAACTTTACAGTTGAATTTGATTTTTTAGTAAAATACTGCCTTATGTCCATATTTTTTTTAATTTTAATTATAAGCGACATAGTAGTTAAATATGTCAAAAATCAAATATAAAAACTTTACAGTTGGTGAGATTTGATTAAATAGAGCTAAAATGCTATCATATCAATAATTTATAAATTATTTATCTTATGGCAGATTTTCAGATGCTTGATCCTAGAGATCAGAATGAATTCAGGAATAACGAAAACAAGAAAGATAGGCTACTTTTAAAGGTTGTATATATTTTAATGGCCGTCTCAATAGTTTTTTATAATAAGGAATATCTGATGGCGGAATTCAAAGATAGATTTCTGTATTACTGATTTCTGGAATCCAGAGTCGAAAAGAACACCGAGCCTTTGCCTGTATTCAAGCTATGAAAGTCCTATGAACACAGAAATGATGCATTGATTTCAAATTCAGGCTCTTCTGTCATCAAGAACAAAAAAATGAATATAAAGTCTATAAAAAAGCCTATCTGAGAAGCCTTTGTACAGACTTGAGCCTATATGGTGCAAAATTCTGAAACAGTTACTAATACTTCTTTGAATAAGCCATCAGAGGACTTGGAGACAGTAAATATATGATGAATATTATGGAAGAAGAAAGACGAATGAGACATCTATAATTTTGAAAATGCATGGAGAAACTGTTCTTGAGATTACAGATTACCTTACTTGCAGGAATTTATAAAGTCTGCGAATGCCGCTTGATGATCTATGGGTTTTGTGGAATTGTTAAAATTGAACACTACAAACGTAGGATCCGAAATCTGATGATATTGGACCCATTCTGATTTATGATGATGATCTACTCTGGCGAATTATTATGATCCGAACAATCTGAAATATGTGGCAACTTCTAAAAATGCCCTCCAAAAAGTGAGATGCATCAAGAAATAACATTATTTGAAAATAGTATCGTCTTTGGCTCAAAGTAAGGCTCAGAGGTAATTGTGCAAAAGGCAGTATTCTTCATTTACAAAAATCTCATCTAAAAATTCAGACAATATCTTCAGGTGTATTTTCTTTCAATCTGCATAGAATTCTTGAGATTCTTTTGATTTCTTGAGTTTTCAGTGGAAAGGCTTGTCGCTGATCATTAGCAGGGTAGCATTGGGCACCTTGTATTTGAATCATTGAGCTGAGATTATGGCACTCTCCATATCGATTGCAACCGATCTGTCTTCATTGAAATACTCTTTATATTCTGAATAATTCAATTCCCAATTTCTGTCTTCTGTGGTAAATACGGTTCAGAGCCTATAATTGATTTCGTTCCTCTCAAGGATGTTCTTTAGTCAGATATTCAAGTTGAATGTGGGAATTATGGGCAGAGGATATTTCGTCCTTTGAATCTTATCTATGATTCAGCAATCTGTAACGAACTTATCGGCTAATACGAATTCTCAAATTTCCTGATGGTTCCTGAGTCAGCCGCAATGTCATATCATCAAAAACAACTTTGGCCTCATGACAGCAAGATGATCGGTTATTGTCTTGGCATTGCTAGGACCGATTCATATATTTATGACTGAAAATCAGAATCAAGTCTTGCTATTTGAAATATGGAGGGTATTCATCTGGCATGAAGATAGAGATTCTTTTATGACGAAACCAGGCTTATCGGAGTATAGTTCCCTTAAAAGGCTAATATGCATGTCATAATTTGTCAGAACCATATATCTTTGGAAATCTCTCGGATCTGTTGCAGTATAATGCCTCAGCCTTTCAAGAGAATACAGTACACGCTCGGGGTTGAATAAAAAAAGTCTCTTATGGATATTTCAATCAGAGTGCATATCTTCCAGATTTTTCAGGAAATTGAAATCGGTGTCCCTGGTAAATTCTCTTCATTTTGAAACTTCAATTGAAATATTCTTATTTTCGAGATTCTGGAATTCCTCTCTCATATAAGACTCTAATGATTCAATTCCTACTATTTCTCAGCACACATTCTTCGAATGCTTGCTATCAGGATTTTCAAGAGTTATGATTGCACAATTTCAGCCTTGCTCAATATTCTTGATCTGATTTATGATAGAATCTGTGTTCAATGAATTAAGTTAAGATTTTAATGACATTATTTTACATAATTGACTGATTGTGTCAATGCTAATATCATCTTAACAAAAAATCCTTCCAGTGCTGGAAGGATTTTTTTTATCTGTTCAATTACACTCTTATTTTAGTTATGACCTCGCCGTATTTGTAGCATTTCTGAGTTATGCATTTTCCTGTGATTCAGCCGAATAAAGGGAAGATTGATAATAAGGCAATCCAGAATCATACGTTTACAGGTTCTGATTTTTTAGTCTGCGAAGTTATGGCTCAAAGATCGATAGAGCCGCTCTGGGTTGTCGGGATTTCAGTCGTATTGACAGTTTGTACGGAAATCATATTTCAGGCGAATATAAGTACCAATCAGAATAAGATTTGAATAATCTTTACCGCCTTTCTCTTTGCAAAACAGATATCGATTCACATGAATAGGGGAACTATACCGAGAATGAATAAAGCATATTTTATCTGTAGCTCGTAAGGTTGCGCGAAATTTGGCAGACTCAGCGTCATTTCATTGAAATGGATGCTCAGAAGTGCTATTATAATAAGTCAGAAAATAACCCTTAATAGTCTGATTGTTTTATCTTTCGGTCTTTTCTTGAGGAACTCTATGAATTTAAACATATTTTTTGATTAAAAATTTAAATCGCATTTTTTATATCTATTTTATTCTAAAAATCAACTGATTTATTGTTTTGTGCAATTGGCAGTATCTCTTCATCAACGTATTTTATTGCTTTTTTTTCTTTTTTTGTATAATCAAAATCAGCTGATATAAGTTAATTTTTTTTGATGGCAAAGAATAAGAAAGCCGCTCCTAGGCCTTTTATGACGCAGAAATTGCAGAACATAATTGCATGACTGTTTTTGTGTGCACTTTGAGTAATAACCATATTCTGAAAAGATTCCATATTTTGAGCTTTTTTCTGAGATATCCTTCTTGCATTTTTCTGAGATTATTTCACATACCTAATTTCCCCAGTCTTCCTTATCTTATGAGTGCTCATCTCTATCTGAAAGATACAATGGAATTATGCCAGAATACTATGAATCCTGCTTTATTGTCTGTCCGCCGATTCGCTTGTATGATTCTATAGCCCTCAGAGCACTTGATTTTTTGATTTTTCAACAACACTCAGGCAATATCTTGGTTGAGTGCCGACTTTTGTTTTCCTGATGCTCATATTGTGAGTTTCTATCTACCTTCTTTTTAAGATTTCATACATCGAAGTCCTTAAGAAAGTGTGATGATGACTGAACTCCATCAAGGATAATGTAAAGGAGCTAAAATCAGATATCGCTAAAGATTATAAAGAAAAAGATAAAGAAAAGGATAGGAAGAAGGCAAAATGAGAATACAAGGATGAAATTGAACTACTTAATGAGAAGATCAAAGAATTATCCTGAAAGCAAAAACCTTCGCCAATCAAAGTCGAAAGAAAAGAGCTTCTTGAAATCAAGAAAGTGCAAGTTGAGAAAAAGAGTGTGCTAGATTTTTTTTCCAAAAAAGAAGAACCGAAAAAACCTGCTCAGACAAAATTGCAATTCGCTTCATGGGATTTTCCATCTTCAGAATTGCTGCAGAAGAATCTCAAGAAATATGAGGTTGATGAAAAATTCGTCGAGAAGCAATCTCTTGAAATACAGAAAACCCTCCTTGAATTCAACATAAAGGTCTCCATGGATAAGTACACTGTGGGTCCGACCGTAATCCAGTACAGGCTCAAGCCTTCCGAATGAGTCAAGTTGAACAAGATAGAGAATCTCAAAAAAGACCTGACATTGGCACTTAAAGCAAAAAGCATA
The DNA here is from genome assembly GCA_964553745.1 of uncultured Candidatus Peribacteria bacterium. Taxonomy (GTDB): domain Bacteria; phylum Patescibacteriota; class Gracilibacteria; order BD1-5; family UBA2023; genus STC-113. Next base: position 54,785 of record CAZKLD010000006.1, read on the forward strand.
AGAATACAGGCTCCGATTCCAGGAATGTGACTCGTATGAGTCGAGGTTCCAAATGAGAAGAGGGAAGTGGTCGCTATCCGAGACCTTATTGAGAGCAAGGAATTCATAAACCATAAATCAAATCTGGCGCTCGTCGTCTGAAAGAACATAAATTGATCCAGTATAATCGCTGATCTTGCCAAGATGCCCCATCTGCTTATCGCAGGTCAGACCTGAAGCGGTAAGTCAGTAGCTATGAACTGATTCATCGTGAGTCTGCTCTATAAGAATTCCCCTGACATGCTCAGGCTTATAATGATCGACCCGAAGAGAGTCGAGCTTAGCATATACAATTGAATTCCGCACTTGCTTGCACCGATAATAAGCGATCATGAGAAAGCCCTGAATTCCCTTAAATGGTGTGTGGCTGAAATGATGCGCAGATATGACATAATGACACATCAGAGGGCACGTAATCTCGAAGAGTACAATGCAAAGGTCGTAAAGAAAGAAAAAATGCCGAACATCGTCATCGTGATAGATGAGCTAGCGGAACTTATGTGAAGGAATAACAAGAAAGACGTTGAAAACGCAATCACCAGAATGGCACAATTATGACGCGCCTCTTGAATGCATCTGTTAGTAGCTACGCAGCGTCCTTCAGTCGATGTCATTACTGGGCTTATCAAAGCAAATATACCTTCAAGAATAGCGCTTACAGTGGCAAGTCAAGTTGATTCCAGGACGATCCTTGACCAGATTTGAGCCGAGGATCTGGTCTGATATTGAGATATGCTGTATTCTCCGATATGATCCGAGCCCGAAAGGATTCAGTGAGTCCTTGTCGAGACAGATGAGGTTGAATCGGTTATCAACCACATCAAGCGTACGATCGATCCTAGAATGCTAGAAGATCTCTACAATGAAGAGATAACAGCCGGAGAGAGTTCAGGCGCTTCGATCCCGTGAATCGAATGAGAATATGATGAGGATCCAAAGGTTCTTGAGGATGCGATCAAAGTTGTCAGAGAAGCCTGAAAGGCCTCAACTTCTCTTCTGCAGAGAAGGCTGAAATTATGATATGCAAGAGCAGCCAGAGTGATAGACATATTAGAAGAAATGTGAGTTGTCTGACCTTGAGATGGCAGCAAACCAAGAGAAGTCTTTTAAATGATAATGTAGATCAATGATTCAAGTTTTCGAATATGGATTCAGAAATTGATTCCATGTGTTTGCTTTCATATGACCTATCGAACAACGGTTAGTGGAGAATGCATTCAGAAAGATAGAAGAGATTTCCAAAAATTATAAAGTTATACTGGATCTTTCTAAGGTGGATTATGTAAGCTCGATTTTCATATGATATATGTACTCTCTTTTTGAGAGGAGCACCGAAGCCTGATGATATCTATGCTTCGTAAACGTTCATGAAGACCTGCAAGACACCTTCAGTCTGACTTGAGTTTTTGATATTATCCCTTATCATAAAGATGTTCAATCGGCTTTTAAATTCATTTTAAGCTAAAATCAAACATGACCGCAAAACTAATTGAGTTCAAAGCGCCACCAGAATCTCCCGTAACCGCAAGGCAACAGGAGCAACACGAACATGAGGCTTGATGCAGCTGATGCTCAAAATCAAGAGAAAGAGTGAAATCAAAGGTCAGGCGACTTCACCGCAATTATTCTAAAGAATTCACTTCATATTTCACAGACAAGCTACGTGAAAAATGAACTCCAATCACTTTCGAGATAGCTCATATACTCCTGTATATCAATAAGATACTTGATGATATTTGCAAAAGTACCGAATTATGAGAGCTTCTTATGTCCAATCAGTGTCCGAATAAGATACTCGAAAAATATTGAGACAAGGTAGCGGGAGATTATTTTCTTGTAAGATATATGAAATCTTGAAATTCAATAGAACAATGACTCACTTTTGCCAGATGATGCTATATGACCTGGTATGAAGAAGATAAGCTCCAGAACATGATATGACACATTCTTTATGATCATCTCAAAGAATTTTTATCTATTGTTCCAGACTTCAATAAAGATCTGGATTTTTGAATCGATTTCAAACAAGATGAGTAAAAATAATCTTTGACATTCCGTATAAATATTTTTTAATGAATCATTGCAAAAAATACCATTTGCAGTGATTTTTTAGTTTTCTTGTTTTTGGCTTAATCTAAATAAAACTCATAATACGGAAGTTAATGTATAAATTTTTTATTTTCGATTGAAAAAAACATCTTCCCGCATATAATACCGCAAGCAAAAGGAAGATATGGATTCTTGAATTTACGAAATCTTTTCTTTTAAAGGAAAAACGCCCGAATAAAAATTTTATACACCCACTTTATTACTAATTTTTTACGAAAAAAAATGGTATCTTGAGAAACTTTTACAGCCATAGATATTTGAAGCAATAAGATAAAAACAATTATCTGAGTATTCAATGAAGAGAAGAAATTACGTGTACTTTGAGTTTGAGTGACTCCGTCACATGCAGTCAGAAAATGAAACATACTCGACATGGAGGAATTCAAAAAAAATATAAATGACTCTTTGGAGGAGGCTGAAAAGATGACTTGAGAACAAGTGGCTCATGCCTATCTTACAGTATCTTGAACATGAATCGACATATCTACGAATAAGTGAATCGTTGCCATAATGGATCATGAGATAACAGAAGATGATGTAAACAGAGGTCTTGATATGGCTCAGAATTGAGTCGATCTGCAGAATAGGGTTGTGTTGAAGGTTATTCCTGAGACATTTGCTCTTGACTTTGAAGCTTGAATCAAGAATCCTATCTGAATGACAGCAAAGAAACTAGAGGTTGTCGCGCATATTTTCTCCATAGGAGCAAACATACTCAATAACATCAAAAAATGAGTATTCGATAACGGAGTCGATATAACAGATATCTATCCGGGACTCATAACCGCACCTGAAGCCGTACTTACAAAAAGGCAGAAGGAGCTATGAGTGGTCTGCATCGATATTTGAGCGAACACCACGTGAATAACTGTTTATGAAGAATGAGCCCTGATATACTCTTCAGTAATTCCCCTAGGCTGAGAGAATGTCACTTCAGATATCGCCTTGGGCGCCAGAGTCTCAATTGACTTAGCCGAGAAACTCAAAGTCGAATACGGAGATGTGATGCTATGCAAGACTGAAAAAAGAGATGAAGAGATCGAACTGGACAAATTATCCAAAAATGAAACAGGGAAGATATCGATAAAATATCTTTCTGAGATCGTAAGAGCAAGATACTCCGAAATGTTCTACTTCATATCATCGGAACTCAAGAAAATCTGAAAGGATTGAATGCTTCCTGAATGAGCTGTCCTTACTTGAGGTTGAGTAAAGATGAAATGAATTCTCGAGCTTTCGAAAGAGGTATTGAGGCTTCCTGCAACAATTTGACTTCCTGAGGATTCAGATTTCATAAGCTGAACATCGGTAAGCGATCCGCAATTCTCATCTGTAATCGGTACCCTGATACTTTCTCAGAGATACTGATCCCACAAATGATCAAGCAATTTTAATATATGAGGCTTCTGGAGCTCCATTAAGAATCTATTTTCCAAAATTGTCCCAAAATAATAATCCCATTTTTTAAATCTATAACTTTACAAGAATATGACATTAAGAAAAACTGACGACAAACTGAAATCTTACTTACGTGGAGATTTTGTTAAGAGTCCGATAGAGGAAATCAACGTTTCTGATTACATTTCTCCAGTTGCGAATATTAAAGTCGTTTGAGTCGGTTGAGGTTGACAGAATGCAGTTAATCGCATGATATGATCTGGTCTCGATGGGGTTGAATTCATTGCTATAAATACAGATGCACAAGCATTATTCCAATCAAAAGCACAAATCAGGATAAATATCTGAAGAGCTACGACACGCGGACTATGAGCAGGGGCTAATCCAGAAATGGGTAAGAAAGCTGCAGAAGAGTCTTCTGAAGAGATCAAGCAAGCTTTAGCAGGAGCTGATATGGTATTCATCACTTGCTGAATGTGAGGTTGAACTGGTACATGAGCTTCTCCTGTCATCGCAGAAATTGCAAAATGACTTGGAGCGCTAGTAGTTTGAGTAGTCACTAAGCCTTTTTCATTCGAAGGACAGAGAAGAGCATTCCAATGACTTGATGGATTTGAGAAATTAAGAGACAAGGTTGATACTCTGATCACGATCCCAAATGACAAAATCCTTTCTATCATCGATAAAAAGACTCCTCTATTAGATGCTTTCAATATTGTTGACGAAGTATTGAACCAATGAGTTCAATGAATTTCAGACCTGATCACTCACCCAGGACTTATCAACGTCGACTTTGCCGATGTGAAATCAATCATGGAAAATGCATGAAGCGCACTTATGTGAATCGGTTATGGTTCTGGAGAGAGCAGAGCAGTGGAAGCTGCCAGAAGCGCTATAGATAGTCCTCTTCTGGAACTTTCAATAGCTTGAGCCAGAGGTCTTCTGTTCAATATCACCTGAGGTTCCGATCTTTCGATGTTCGAGGTTGATGAAGCTGCAAAAATCATCACGGAAGCCTGCGATCAAGAAGCTAACATCATATTCGGTGCTACCATCAATGAAAATTATACTTGAGAAATCAAGATTACAGTTGTGGCAACATGATTCAATGAGGAAAGCAATAAGAAATTCTACGATACTCCTAAGCCAACTTCAAATACTTGATTCTGAAAAAGAGTCCTAGGGCCTCAGACAGCATTCACTCAAAAGCCTGCACAGCAAAATTCTTTTGATGACGGTTCTTCTGATTTGGATGTTCCAGCATTTTTGAGGAATAAGATGAGATAATCACATTAAGCAACAGCAAAGGTCCTGTCGGATATTTCCGACAGGACCTTTATTAATTATTCATATAAATCCTGATTTGTCCGATTAAAATATTTACTTTTTTTGCATTATTAAAAATTGTATGATATTATGCAAGTAGGTAATTTTATTAAAACAAAAATATATGGAGGAAATATTATCAATTCCTGATAATGAAAATAAGGGAACAAATACTCTAGATATATCACAAAGCGAAAGCATAACTCTGGATTTGAATCCGTCTGATGATGGAATGCTTGATTTAATCTGATCGGAAGCCCTTAAGCCAAAAAAGTCTTTTTCATTGTTCGGTTTTTTCAAAAAGAAAGAAAAGGTGATACAGGAATCAGTTCAGTCAGACGATACTGCAGCTTCAGAGGCAGTTAACGATATCATAACCGATCAAACTATACCATCAAATAGTCCCGCATCCTTACAGGCAGATGACAATATATTGACCGATCAGACCATGTATCCAGATGAACCGATGACAAATGCCACCACTGTAATTGAGGAAATATTATCAGTTCCTGAAAATGAAAACTATGAAACCGTTGCCGTAGATATGCCACAAAATGAAAACTATGAAACCGTTGCCGTAGATATGCCACAAAGCGAAGTCTCAACTCTTGATTTGAATCAGTCTGATGATATTCTTGATTTAAACTGATCCGAAACCATAAATCCAAAAAAATCTCTTTGATTATTCGGTTTTTTCAAAAAGAAAGAAAAGGTGATACAGGAATCTGCTCCGGCCGATTCTACACCTGTACAATCAGACAATAATAGCATAACTGATCAAAGCATATCACTGGATAATTCAATGACAAATGCCGACATCTTCCAAGAGCTTGAATTGGGCGGGCTTGATTTTTGAGGACAACCTTCAAATCATGTTGAAAAAGCACCTTTTGAGCCATTAGTTTTTACTCTCCAGCTTACTTGAATCCTTTTCTGGATTACATTGTTCTGATTGATGTGATTTTACATGGTTGTATTTGCGAGAGGCACCAATTCTGATTTCATTGCAAAGATGCCTTTAGTTTGCGATTATATATGATCTACCGTCGATTGATATGAAAATAGTGAATGTAAGACGCTCAATCAAATGGTTGAGTCATTCAAGAAAGAAAAGTCGAATATTGAAACCACTCTTATCCAAGAACTTTCAATTCTGATTCCAGAGAAGATTAAGACAAACTACATATTGTCTTCACCGAAAGTCAAATTCATACAAGAGACTACATGAAATTCAAGAATCTCGATAGCTAAAGTATTAGAAGATTTTGAAAATATCAGAAAGTCCAGCTGATGATACCAATGAAAGAATATAGAATGCAATCAGTATAATATCAATGAAAAATGAGAGCTTTCTGTAAATTGCGATTTTTATGGGGCGTCCATAAATGAGTCAGAAGACACAGCTCTTTCAATGTCTTCCAGATGAGTTGCCCTAGACTTCTTAAAGAATCTCCAATCAAAAAATAGCAGCTTCTCCATTTCAGACTATCCGAAAAATATTGAAATATCAAAGTTCAATTGATGAGAGGATATCAAAGTCATTTTCTCAACAAAAACATCTTTGATGCTAAAATTGAAATATTATCCTTTATCAGCTAAATCATAATTTATGGAAAAGAAAGAACAAAAGAAAATCATAAGTTCAATTTGATTCAATTTATCAATGATCTTTGTTATGGGTGCTGTCATATGATTTTATCTTATGCCTGAATATGAAATCCTGCATACGCAAATGACAGAAGCTAACGATATTTATACGAACTTGAATAAGCTAAAGAGCGATTGACTCAAGGCGGATTGATTTGAGAAAATATTGATCGAGGAGAATAAGATGACTCAGTGAATGGCGGAAATCCTTAAAGATAAGCCTAAGGTCAATAAGGTGATTCAAAAAGTTTGAAATAAAGACTACATGACCTGGATCAAAGAAGAAGTATTGAAATGAAATGAATACTCTAAGGAGGCTGAAGATAACGATAGGATAATATGAAGCATATTGCCTGTATTCTATAAGTATTCAGATTCAAATAAGGGGCAGGGCATAGGAGCGAATATCAAAGAACAGATAACTCTTGGCTCGTTCACAAAATATGTCGAAGATGAAATTTTGAAGAAACATGACATAGAAAGTTTTTCTCCCGTATGAATAGAAAATATAACTTTTGATGCAGACGATAAGCCTGCTGTAGCCAAAGCCCAGAAACTCAATGAGACAATATGAAGCTTTGCTTTCAATCTTGATTTTGAAGCAAAGAATAAAAACATCATAACACTGGTTGATTCAATTCAAAAATCATGAAGATTAGACATACAAAATTGAAAGCTGATGAATAAGGTTTCGTCTGATAAAGACAATTCAAACATTTCAAGCCTGGATAATCTTCTCATTACTATTGATTCCTTATCGGTGCAAGATCCTATGAGCGCACTTGATAAGACTAACAAAGGTACAATGAAGCTCAGATTTTATGTAAGCTGAATCTGATATGAGCAATTGATTACGATCAAAAAAAGCATCAACGATAAATTCACAAAACTCTATGCCGACATGCTTATGAAATCAAAGATGTGCGATAATTGAGATATCCCGCTTTGCAAGGATAATATCGGTTCACAGTCAGTCTGAAGCATCAGATCCCTTCTTAAGGAGGCTACGCAAGTAAAGACAAGGCTTGATGCCTTGGTTAAGGATGCGAATATGACCTGACTGGATATCAACCAAGCTTTGACATCCTGGCTGAATCTGGGATCGGCAGTGGATACTATCGATACCGCATACAAGAAATCTGCATCGTATATAGATAATTTTAGCGCAGCATGAAACAATTAGACATTTTAAATGATGAGATATATAAGGGAGATAATGCACAAAGGATCTGTGATCTTATAATTGCGTCTGCCGTCGAATCCTGAAGTTCCGATATACATATCGAACCTCTTTCTAATGTCGTGCGCGTAAGATTCAGGGTCGATTGAATATTGAAAGTCATAGTTGAATACCAGACTTTCATACATCCTCAAATCGTAGCCAGATACAAGATTCTCTCCAACCTTAAGATAGATGAATCGAGAATGCCCCAAGACGGACGTATCTCAACAGTCATAAATGATAAATGACTTGATCTTCGTGTCTCGACCTTACCGACAGTCCACTGAGAAAAGATCGTAATGCGTATCGTGGATAAGAGCAAGAAAGTTCCGCCTCTAGAGGTTCTATGAATCGAATGACATAATTGAGATGTTCTTGAAAAAGCCATTTCTCAGCCAAACTGAATTGTTCTCACTTCCGGTCCGACATGATCAGGTAAATCTACCACACTGTATTCTTGTCTTATGAATCTCAATACTCCGGATGTGAATATAATGACGCTGGAAGATCCAGTCGAAAATACTCTTGATTGAGTGAATCAGAGCCAAGTGTTTCCGGATATCGGATATTCATTCGCATCTGGCTTGCGTACAGCCTTACGCCAGGATCCTGACATAATAATGGTGTGAGAAATCCGTGATAAGGAAACTATAAATATTGCAATTGAAGCATCCTTGACGTGACATCTGGTACTTTCTACAATACATACGAATTCTGCAGCCGAAACACTGACCCGTATCTTGAATATGTGAATCCCTGCTTTCTTGCTACCGGCTTCCATAAATGCGATAATGGCTCAGAGGCTTATCAGAAGGCTATGCAAACATTGTAAGAAAGCCATTACAGTTGAAGAGCTTGATCCGAAATTGAAAAATCAAGTCAAAAAAACAATCTGAAAAATCTCAAAAGAGGAACTGACAAGAAGAGTGCCTGCTGAAACCCTCAAAAATCCTCTGTTCTATGTTCCTGTCTGATGCGAGCATTGTGACGATACATGATATAGCTGAAGAGTTTGAATATATGAAGTAATGGAAATAACCCCGATATTGAAAGAATATATCATAAAAGGGGAGAGTTCAGTGGCAATGAACGATGCAGCTATAGAATGATGAATGATTTCCCTAGAGATGGACTGAATCATGAAGGCTCTTAATTGAATGACTTCACTCGAAGAATCCTATTGAGCAGTAAAAGAAAATTAAATAATTAATCACTCCATATGTCAGATAATGATTTTATAATAACCTGAGTCTCGGAACACGTAGAAAAAAAATCTTCGCATTTCAGCTTGTCTCTCGATTGAGTGAATGAGTGGCTACTCTCTAAGCAGAATATCAGCATAAAATGAAAAGTGATATTCTTCAGGCTTTTGGCTACCATGGTAAATGCTTGAATACCCGTGCTTAAATCTATCTGAATATTAGAAAAGCAGGAGAAAGATCCGATAACCCAGAAATTATTCCAGAGCATCATTTCATGAATCAGGCAATGAAAAAACTTGAGTTCATGCCTTAAGGATTATGGGGAAAATTTTTCCGATTCTGAATGTTCGATAATTGAATCTTGAGAAAAAACCTGAAAACTCAATGCTTCGCTCATACAGCTTGCTGATCAGACCGAGAAGGTTTCAAACATTTCGAAGAAATTCAAATGAGCCCTTATTTATCCGGCGGTCATCGTGGTTATAATGTTCTGATCCGTATCAGTGCTGATGACATTGGTCGTGCCAAAGATAGTTGAAATATTTTGAGATAAATCAAAGCTTCCTCCTATGACGCTTTTCCTCATAGGAGTCAGTGATTTCTTTGTAAATTACCTCTGGCTGATGGTTGTGTGCATATCCTGATTTATAGCATTCCTAAAACTCTGGTATAAGACCCCTATCTGAAAATATAAGCTTGATTGAGTAATTCTGATGCTGCCGATTTTCTGAAACATCAGCAAAAAAGTGATTCTATCAAAGTTCGCAAGAGTGTTTTCAAATCTTCTTTCTAGCGGTATATCCATAGTCGAGTCGATGAGAATAGTTTCGGATGTCGTCTGAAATGAGGTTTATAAGCAGAGAATCCTCCTTTTGAGAGAGGATATCAAAAAATGAGTCAAAATATGAGAGAGCCTAGAAGATGACCCGCTTTTCCCTGAGATGCTGGTGCAGATGATAAAAGTCTGAGAAGAGACAGCAAAACTGGATACTATCATTCTGAAAATCGCAGATTTTTATGATGATGAGGTCGAACAGTCAATCAATAACATCCAGAAACTTCTGGAGCCGATAATAATTGTAACAATGGCGATAGTTATCTGATTCATCGCAGTCGGTATAATGACGCCTATCATGAACCTCGCGGACACGATTAGCGAGAAATAATAATTATACAAATTAAATTATCTCTTGATTTTTTCAAGAGATTTTTTATCCTTGAGTTCTAATCGTATAAAAATCACATTTTGCCTGAATCGCTCAAGAAGCTCATAGACATAATCGCATATCTGCCTGGAATCTGAGAAAAAACAGCCATGAGGCTAGGATTTTTTTTATTGAAGGCGAATCCGACTTACGTCCATAATTTTTCAAAACAATTGAATAAAGTTAAGGATGAAATCAGGGAATGCTCGAGCTGCTTCTGATACACAGATAGTGATTCATGAGTCTGCAACATATGCAACGACGATTCCAGAGACAATTCTAGCCTTTGCGTGGTTGAAGATTATATGGATCTCGTTAGCATCGAGAAGCTGAAAATTTTCAAATGATATTACCATGTTCTGGGGTGAGTCATATCTCCCGTCAATGGCATCCTGCCAAAGGACTTGAAATTCGAAGAACTATTCATCAAAATCAGAAATTGAATGTTTAAAGAGCTGATATTAGCCATTAATCCCAATATCGAGTGAGAAGCGACATCAATGTACATAAAGGAGCATCTCTCAAAATATCCGATTGAAATCACTAAACTATCAAAATGATTGCCGAATGCATGATACATAGAGTATGCCGATGAGATTACCCTTATCAATGCCTTCAAATGAAGAAATTAAAAAACATCCCGGAGAGAATCTCCAGGATGTTTTTTAAGATTATTTGTTAATGATGCTGTATTTCAATGCTTCAAAGTATCTATTCTTGTTTTCCTCGAACAAGACATTCTGCTTGAAATTTCCGATTCTTGAAGAGGCGATAATGCTTGTCTTCGGGGTAGAGAATCATTCCATACTCTCAATCGTGTAAGATAGTTCATTTTTGGTAGGGTTGTATAGGATCAGATAATTATGATCATATGCATCTATGAAATCCTTTATCTTAATTTGTTCAAAGGTTATTTTCTTTGCTCATGCTATACCTTCATCATCTTCTACTTTCTTTATTTTTCAATTCTCAGACGAAACCGTGTATCATCCTCAGATGCTGACTCAAGTAGTTCAGGTTCAGGTTATTCAAAAAGTTTCTCATGTTGGATCATTTCAGATGATATTCCATACGAAAGCTCAGCTTCAAACCAGTTTGAAGTTCGATGACTTCATTATGGCACCTGTCAATGTGGGATTTTTCGAATTATGCTGCATCATGATCCCTTTATCATAGAAAAGCGGAATTATATCGAATTCTCATGACGGAACCATTCATGAATAGTTTTTTGAATTCGTAGACATAGTATACTCTATGTGCTGATCTTTAGGTTTAACATCATCAGGGTCCGCTGCTAGAAGCATTGAATCATCATCCTGCCCATCTACGATACTGTCCTGGAATCATTCATCATGATTCTTGATTTTCAGAAGAGCATACTCCTGAGCTCATTCTGCTCATGCATATGTTGAAATGGAATTGTATACTAATCTGGTATTTTTTGATTCTTGCAACACTATCGAAAGGACTCCTGCCGAAACGACAACCAAGAAGGCAGTCAAGAGAATTGCGACTATTGTCGAGAATCATGAATTATGCTTGGTTTTCATAGATCTATTTCATATTTTTATAAACTTTTTCGCTTATCGTGGTCTGAATGTGAAGCTCATTCTCTTTTGCCATTGCCGAGGATATTCACTTTCAAGGAGCGAGCCTCAAGTCAAATACTATATTCACTTTTCATTCCTTATCTTCATTTGTTATGCTTTTGGATGGCTTTCATGAAATATAGAATCGGAGGTTATTGATTTCAACCTTGTTATTGCTGAGCTTGATATCAGAGCCGAGTTCTCATAGATAGCATCATCGGGGATCTGTGTAACAAGACGCGTCGCAAGAAGTCATCACTTTCTGCATGCAATAAACTTTAGGCTTTGTCGGATCGGAGATGTTATTGATGGCAACCATGGTGTTTCAATTTCAAGAATAATCAAGTGGCTGAGTGCCTACGGCTCAATAAAATCAATAATCGATTCATTTATTCCTTATCTCGGATGCCAATCACTCGATCATGGTTCTCGTATTCTCCTGAAGAATCCTATTAAGCTCTAATTTTTTGTTTATCTGAAGAATATTTGAATAGATCTCAAATACCGAGAGCATGACGAAAGCCAGTATTGTAACTGCCACAATCATCTCTATCAGGGTAAATCAATTTTGTCGTAATCTTGGATTCATAATTTTTTATTTAGGTATTATCTTTTCCAATCAGTAATTATTGTGGATACTACGTATTTATTGAAGCTCCTGTCATAATTATATATGATTGCATCCAATCTGAAGGCATTATCAACCGCAACTGTGCTCACTAGTGGGCTTACTTTCAATAGGGCATAGAATTTTGTCGGCTTCTCTCAAGGTGAACAGGTATAATTGTATCTTCATTTATCATCAAGGCAAAGCATGGTCCTGTCCTGAATCGTAGCGGGATTGAGTATATTGTTTTTGGTTTCAGTGAACGAAGGGCTCATTTTAATAATCTTAATGGATGGTCTTGAAGCATCGTCTAGCTGAAAACTGTTCTCTATCTTATAATACCCTCACGTAAGATAGGGGACTGATCAGGGATTTTCGACTACTCAATTATCTAGCCTGTTCCAATCGAGCGACCTGACCCAATTCGTATCTCTGATATTTTTAACAAGCTCGATCTTTTCTCTTGCAAGATTTCAGGCAATCATCTCATTTTTTGCTTTCACAGAAGAACTCATGGCAGAGTATACTAGCAAGTAGGCGCTCAATCATCATAGCGTAAAAATCAGAATGGCAACCAATAGCTCCACCATCGTGAATCATCATTTGTTATTTTTGAATCCTGTTTTCATTTTTATTATTTAGTAGCTAAGGGTTTTGCTTAAAATTCATTTTTTAGCTTCTTTGAATCAGATTATGATCTCTTTTATGCTTCATGTGAATGTAGCATCTTTGTATACTTCCATTTTTCATTCCGGAGCCTTGAATAGGAAAATCACATCATTCTTTTCTTGGTCAGCGTTGTCTTTTATAAGGCTTATTTTCACTCAAGATTCAAGAGTGATGTCTTTTATCTTATTTCATGCGGAAGCCTCTAATGATCCGCTGTAATCGAATGGAAATGAGTACATTCAGATTTTCTCTTCTCATTTATTGATGAATAGGACAATATTCTGATTTTTTTGAGTTCACACATCCACGAGTCAAGCGGCCGAATTCCTTGATTCGCTCATGCTCTGAGTGATTATCTCTTCGCTCAGCCTTACTTTTGCAATATTTGAATACAGATTATAAGGCACGAACACTCAAATAGAAAGGATTCAGATAATGGTGATCACTATAAGCAGCTCTACCAGTGTAAATCATCATTTGATATTGTGTTTTTTCATTGAAATGGAGTTTATTCTACTGAAAGGCATTTTAATGTTCTTTTAAAAAAATCAAATAAAAAATGACCCTGTGTCAGAGGGCCCTTTTTCTTTAGCTTACTGTTTCTGTGATTTTGAGCACGGCAGCGAAAATCGCAAATGCAAACCATAGTACGAATATTCATGCAATCAGTACAGCAAGGGGCTCAATCCATTTTATCATAACTGTTATTGAGTATTCCACTTCTCTTGTATATTGCTTATGGATTTTCTCACATACTTTGTTGACGGTAGAAGTTTTTTCTCAAGCTCAAATTATCTGTATGAAATCATTAGGAAAGCATATATGATTAGGATCGGTTTCCTCGATACTGTGTGTAAGTTTTTTTCATCCTGCCACCTTTTCGCTTATGATTCTAAGCGCTTGATCATATATGACATTATTGCTGGCTTCTCAGGTCAATCTAAGTGTTTTTATGATCGGGATTCAGGCTCAGATCAATAATCAAAGATTCGATGCTATCTGTGCGATTATATAGTTCTTGTATACGCTTCATAATAGAGGCATCTTCAGGAATAATTCATCAAAATATCTCCTTCATTCATCGGTTTTCGAATACGTCTTTATTCAAACGGCCACAAGTATGGCTCAGATCAGTAGGAGAATGAAATTCGAAGATAAGAAATGACTCACCGCTATGAGGGATTTTGTCGCAAATGGAAGCTCAACTTGAGTCGTCTCGAATAATGGCTCCAATTTTGGTATTACAAGGGTCATTATGACAAATACCGCCACAATGAGGAATGCAACTATTATTATCGGATAGGTAAGAGCGGCTTTTGCTTTCATCTTCAGATCTTCCTGTTCTCTAAGCTGTGAGCCAAGGCTCTCAAATGATTTTTGCATTGTTCCAGAGCTTTCTCAAGCCTCGATGATCGCAATCTCTTTTTTATTGAACACTAGAGGCAGCTTCTTCATGGCAATGCTGAAACTATCTCAAGAATCTATGAAAATCAGAAGATTCGATACTTCTCTGGCTAACTTTGGATTCAGGGTTTTTTCTAAAAATGCATTAAGCGCACTAATGACGGTAACTCATCAATCTATCATGTTGGCAAGATGCTCGTACAGAAGAGCTTTATCTCTCGGTGTTATGGTTTGCCAGAAATAAACTGGCTCCTCACGGAATTCTTGAATATTTTCCATTTTTCTATTGTTCGAAATAATACATTCAAAGGCTTAAGCCCGCTGACACATTAGTATTTACGTTATCGGTGCTGAGCGGAAGATTCAGACTCTTTACCACGAACCTTATATTGCTCGTTTCTTCCGTAAGGAAATTCAGATATTTATTAAGTTCAGCAATATTCTTTGCATCGACATTAATGCTTATGCTTGCCATGCTTAATCCATTCGGCAGTTTCTGTCATTTATCCATGCTTATGTCATGAACAAGGATTCAGTCGAATTTTGAATAGATTTGATTCAAAATAAGGTCCTCGCGATATACGGATGCGAATTGTGCAATAGCATCCTTGGTCGCCTTATCATTACTGACTTGATTTTTTTTCTTGTTGAGCGAATCGAGCTCTGCCTTTAGCGAATCGATTCTGCCATTCAGGCTTACTTTCTCTTCATTTGAAGAGGTGTAATCTGCATATAGGCCAGATGTCAAGAAAAATGTTATTGCTAATGTCAGAAGCAAGACTAATGTAGCATACATGTTTTGCTTGTCTGCTTTCCTATAAAGAGGATTGTTTTGTGAATCTGAGGTCATATTTTTTTTGTTAGGTGATAATTATTTTTTTAATTCAAATGTAATTCCGAAAGATCTCTTAAGAGAATCTCAAGCGACTGATGCAATCGGGCTTAAGCTGAAAATGCTCTCAGTTCAGGTTCTGAAATCTTTGATGAAGCTCGATACTCAAGCGATCGCGTCATCTTTTGCATCCTTGTTATTATAGACTGCATTAGTATTGACGGCATTTCAGTCAAAAGTGAATCAACTGAACACCATCTTATATTTCTTGCTCAGGCTCATCACTTCCGTAAGATAAATTTGAGCTTTTGATTTTTCTATGCTCTTTAGGATATCCTGCTTATTTGCAAAGATGATGTCATATGCTGCAATCTCATTATTCGATTTCAATTCTTCAACCTGTTTCGAATATTCTGAGATTTTTAAGTTTGATTCGCTGATTTGCTTTTGTGTGCTGGAATTTATAAACCATAGTATTGCAGAAATAGCGATAACTATTATGAGCAAGACTATAGAAATGATAAAATAGGTATTTTTACCTGAGGGGATGGCCATATTATCTTGGCTGGTCGTTTCCATTTTGATGGTAGTTAAATAATAATACTTTTTAATTTTATCACAATATGAATATAATTGCAAAAATATTAATAGTTTAAGCTAAAACACTCATATGAAGTATTCATTATCTGATTTGCAAGCTCTGAAATTAGACATTAAGCCTTGATTTAAAGTTTTCCTGTATTGAGATTTGGGGGCAGGGAAGACTTCTTTTGTCAGGAATGTCCTGAAAAATCAATTCGGCATTCAAGAAAACATTACCAGTCCGACATATATCCATTATAGGAAATATGATTCAATCTACCATTTTGACCTATATCGGCTGGAATCTTATGATGATTTTGTGAATATCGGATGAGAGGAGATACTTGAATCGGAAAAGAACATATGCTTCATAGAATGGCCGGAGATTCTGGAGGCAGCCTATAAGCCTGATATAATAGTTACTTTCGATAAGGTGGAATGAAATGAAGAGGTCAGGGATATCGATATAAGGATAATGTAGAAGAAAAAAATCGCCATATGATGGCGATTTTTCTTATAAATCTATCTTGTAGTAGTCATCCATGCAATAAAGCGTTACAGGATTGTCTTTTCATGTCAGCTGCTCTAATCAGAGTTTCTCTAACGAGAATTTGTTCGAATCTCCAATCATTTCAAATGTCTTTTCGCTCATTATAATCGGCTTATTGTATTTTCTGGTCAGCGTCTGGAGCCTTGAGGCGATATTGACGTTATCTCAGATAACGGTCGCATCCATTCTTTTTTTGGTTCAGATCGTTCCCATTATGACTTCTCAGGTATTTATTCAGATTCAGATATTGATCTTGCTTCAGATGGCAGAAACCTGGAATTTCTTGATGAATTCCTGGATCTCCAATCCGCACATGAGCGCATCGTCCGTATTTTCCTGCTCAAATATTATCATAATTCAATCTCAGAGGAATTTGTCTATGTATCATCATCTTCTGTATACGAGATCTCAGATTCAGTCGAAGTATATATTCAGGAGAAGAAGCGAACGTTCTGGTGTGAATTTTTCGCTTATCCTCGTGAATCACATGATATCAAGAAACATTATGGTGACAACTTTTGAAATACAGTTTCATAATGCTATTTTCTCATATCATCTGAATCATATCTTCTTGTATATGTCTTGGGGGATGAACTTATCGAAGACTCATTTGAGGTCGTTATAATCTTTTTTCATAAGATTTCCTTTTATATAGGCTTTCTTGAAAAGAGATTCGACTTTTTTGTTTTCTGTGAATTTGGTATTTTTCGGGATATTTATTATGTCCTTGTCCTCTACATAGCTCTTGAAGAACTCCATGAGGTTTTCAAAATCCTTAAGATATCTGTTGTTTGCGATGAGGTAGAGCGAGACAAGGAGGATGTTTATGAGTATATTGGTGTATAATAAGTAGTGTATGCTTAACTGCTCGACATAAAATAGGATGAAGACAACAAAAAATACATTCAATGTAAAGAATGAGAACATTAAGATCTTATTTACAGAATGTATGCTTTTCAGGTTTTGCCTCATTTTTTCCTCCTCAGCGTTTATATTAATATGGGGAATTATAACCTATATTTTTCATAAAAGCAAGATTTAAGCTTCCTTGTAGAATATTTTAGTCACATACAGATATCAGGCGATGAAGTATATGAAAATGATCGCAGTGAATCAGAGGGTAAGAGAAATATCATAAAGGGCATGAACCATTATCGATAAGAAGATTGCAGAAAGAAAAGCTTTCGCATACATGAATCGGGATTTATCGTACTCGGACTTAAGGTATCAGCTTACAAATCATTTTGCCACTATTATGCTGCAGATTATGTGCACGAATAAGGAAAATATTCATCTGAAAATTCAAATTGAAATAGCTTCTCATCCGAATGAGCTCTCCTTGGTGATGCTCCACATGTAAAGGATGTTTTCTACGAATCAGAATCATAATGCGATGAAGGCCGCCAGAAGGACTCATTTTTTTATAGAGTCAGTAAAATATAGGCTCGATGGCAAAAAAGAGAAGTGTTTGCTGGATTCTTCAAGAAGTCATACAACGATGTAGTAGAGCGTCACGAGTCAGATTGTATTGAAGACATTTTTTCATATTGAAATCTCACTTCCTACGCTTTTATCGAAAAAAGAAATCTTATTCACTATGAAATAAATCACAATGAAAAAAATAGTGAAGAAACATAGGATTATGACGTTTTTCAGGTATGTTTTCCATACCTTCAGGAGCAGATCGAAAAATAGCATTCAGGCTATGAACATGAAAATTCAGACTGTAATGACAGTTGCAAGAACAGAAACCGATACTCAGACAGGAGCGAATACATTATCTGAAATATATGTAAGGATATTGAAATTCTCGAGTCAGATCATCTTCATTATTTCCTCAAGATAGAGTACGGGAACTACTGAAATTCATCATGCTATGACTCATGCGATGAATCTCTTTGAATGAAGCGGGGTGTCGTCGAGATATGAAAATAGATATGCCCATCATAAGATTGGCAGGAAAGCAAAAATAAGTATTCAGATTACACTAAATATCAAGGACATCTATTTTGATTTTTTATTTTTAAATATTTCATAGCTTCAGAACTTTATGCTTTCTTTCTTTCAGCTCTTGAAAGCCATGCTGGTAACGAAAATGCTTCATCCGATAAACAGAAGAACCAGTCAGACAAGCAGGCTGAGGAGTTCTGGGACTAGAATTATCAGAATTCAGAATAGTGCAAGTACGGCTCAAATCACAGGCATATCAATATTTGTTAGGGTTTATTATTTATGTTCATTATAATTCATTTGCGGCAAAGTAAATTTATTTTTCGAGTTCGTTTCTTACTCTCAATGATACTTTTGCCTTAGAATTGTCAAAATCCTTAATCTTACTGAATATCTCTTCATTCAAATATTTCGTCTTGGAAATCCTCTGGGATATATCGTTGAGGTAATCAAGGAATTTCTCGTAGAAGAATCAGCTTATAAAAGCGAAAAACCCATAGAAAAACACGTTCGGCTCTCAAGTTATGTTTCCTCAGAGGGATATCTGGATAAGGCTTCTTAAGACAAAGTAAGTGACCATTCACGAGATAATGCTCAATACTGGCTGAAGATATACTCATATTTTCCAATCCTCCTTGTATCTTCAGAAAATCAGATTATTGAGATAAAGATAATCGATGCATGCCTCAGGAGAAGGGAAAAGCTTGTAGTTCTTGGCGATCATCCTGAAACTATCCTCTTTTTTTATCGAATTGTAGATATTCTGGAGCATGTGTGCGGCTCATCATAAAAGTCACATTCAGATGATGATGTAGAGTATTCAGACTCTTGTTATGAGTGCGATTCAGATAACGAGGATGGATACGAGGTAGATTCATAGTATCCTGAAACTTGATTTATTGAGTATGGGCTCTTTTCATTCAAGGATTATTCACTCTAGGACTTCAATTGAATTTTGGGGCTTCATGATTGATGACATGCTAAATAATGATATGGATTAATTTGAAAGTCATTTTATCATACTTCTCAATTATGTCCATTTTTTAATGAAAAATCCTTTTTAGATTGCTAAAAAGGATTTTGTCAATTATATGTCCGCAATTAATCAGATGTGACTCTTTCTATCTGCACTCATAAATTCTTCATCTTTCATATTATATCCTCATATCATCTTTCGATATATTCGACATTCGTTATGAAAGTGTCTCAGGTTGCTATGAGTCAGGCGATTATCATTGCGACTCAAGCTCTTAAGTCCCAGCTTGAGACTGTAGCTCATTTCAGTTTTGTCTTTCAGAAAATGAGAGCTTCATGAGGATTTAGTATTGCGGGATGTCATTTCATCTTCTCAATTTCCACAAGGAAATTAAGCCTTCACTCATATATCACTTCTTCAACTTTGCTTATTCATTCGGCCTGGGTCAGAAGCACGCATAATGGGGACTGGAGATCCGTAGGCAATCATGGGAATACTTTGGTCTGGAATCTTACTGCCTTAAGATTGTCTATGGAATTGTAGACCCTCAATTTATCATCTCCTGTCTGCTCGAATCTGACTCAAGCTTCTTTGAGCTTGCTCAAGAAGCTCTTAAGATCAAGGATGCAAGCATTCTCTATATCGATATATTCCTTGCTTGTCAAAGCTCAGAGTACCATAAAAGTTCAAGCTTCGATGTAGTCGCTGCAGACGCAAAACTCTGCTCAATCATCTAGCTTCTCCACTCAATCGATGATTATTGTATGGTCATAATCCAGGGTGATTTTAGCTCAGACTGAATTGAAGAATTTTATGAGATTTATGACATGCGGCTCAATTGCGCATAATCTCAAGATTGTCCTTCACGGACGAAGTACGCTTGCGATTATAAGATTTTCTGTTGCTGTTACCGAAAACCAATCGATGATGATTTCCTTTTCTCAATCTTCCATTTTTCATGCGATATGCACATTTTCAGCCATGCTCAGATTCTCATATCCAAGGGATACAAGTCATTTGGTATGTTCGTCTATCGGTCTTTTTCATATATTGCATCAACCGGGGAAGGGTATGTTTATCTCTCAGAATCTTTGCAGGATAGGAGGAAGAAGGAATATTCAAACCCTGATCTTATTGATGAGCTCTCTGTTGAAATTATCAAGATTCATATTCGTGCTATCCATCTTGAGGGTATTTCACTGAAAATCGATTTCGACTCAAAGGGTCTTGATTATATCGAGAAAAGTCATAACATCGCCTATTCTCGGCACATTTGAGATAGTCACCTTATTAAGGAGCAATCATGCCGCGATTATAGGCAGACTAGCATTTTTGGATCAGCTTATGGATACTGTTCATGACAATTTCTGTCATCCGGAAACTTTCAGCATATTATATTGTAAAAAATTTAACCCGCTCAGCGTATCCGAAAATTTAAAAACTGCAAATTATTTAGCGGATTTGACAAAAAATCAAAAAGGCGGATAAACATTCAAAAAAAGCATAATGAAATGCCTCTTAAATCATAAAAATATGAATTTTAAACCAATGCAAAAAATATTTCCGAAAAGCCGTGAGGCTCTTTTTTATGCCATTTTTACTTGCTAAATCAGATTTTTTAAATACAATGCCGGCATTATAATTTTTATTAAATGCAATGATCGTAAAAACAAGAGCCGCTCCATCACCGACTTGATTCGTACACTTATGAAATCTACGTACTTTGTTGTATGATTATCTCTTCGCAAAGAAATACGATTGAATTTTTTTGGTGAGGGTTGAGGATACCGATCAGGGCCGTCTTGTTGAGGGAAGCATCGATGCGCTTATCAAGACTTTTCAGAAGACATGAATAATGCCTGACGAAGGACCTGCGCCGTTCAAGGATATGTGAAATTGACCATATTATCAATCGCAAAGATTGGATATCTATAAAAAGTACATAGATAAGCTGGTAGAAGATGGTACAGCTTACTATTGCTTCTGTACGCAAGATAGGCTTGCTCAAGTGAGAAAAGAGCAGGAAGAGCTGAAATTGCCCACAAAGTATGATGAGCATTGCAGGAATTTGCCTTTAGAGGAATCAAAAAAGAGAGTAGAGGATTGAGAAGCATATGTCATAAGGCTCAAAGTCCCGAAATGAGAAAAGCTCATTTTCAATGATCTGGTAAAATGAAAGATAGAATTCAATACATCTGAAACTGATGATTTCGTGCTTATGAAATCAGACTGATTCCCGACTTACCATTGAGCGGTTGTCATAGACGATTATGAGATGAAAGTAACGCATGCATTCAGATGAGAGGAATGGCTTCCATCGATGCCAAAGCAAATTCTGACCGCAAGAGCGCTTGGAATCGAGCTTCCAGAGTATGCGCACATGCCGAATATATTATGAATGGACCGTAAAAAATTATCAAAAAGAACCTGAGATGTAGCAGTGGAGAATTATTTCAGGAAATGATACCTTGTAGATGCGATGATAAATTACCTTGCATTTCTTGGATGGAATCCTAAAACAACCGAAGAAATCTTCACTCTCGAAGAGCTGATTGAAAAATTCGACATTAAGGATGTTCATAAGGCTTGAGCTGTATTTGATGTTGAGAAGCTGAATTGGATGAATTCCCAATACATAATAAAGAAAACTCCAGAAGAAATCTATGGATTGCTGACAGAATGGATGTCTGAATATGAGAATGCCTTCCTGAATGAAGTATTTCTGAAATTTCCGAAAGAATACAATCTCAAAATCATAAAAGAACTACAGACCAGGCTCAAGAAATTCGATGAATTCATGGAATTGACGACTTTCTTCTACTGAGAAGCTAAGCTCAATCATGATTTGCTCATAAATGAAAAGATGTGATTGACATCTCTTGAAATCAGCAAGGATTCGCTCGAATTGGCAGACGAGATACTAGGAAACCTAGTTTCCGGAGATCCGGAATCTGTTAAGGCAGCTTTCCTGGATGCCATCAAAACAAAATGACTAAAAAACGGACAAGTTCTTTGGCCGGTTCGCGTAGCACTCTCGGGTGAACAATTCTCCCCTGGTGCATTTGAATTAATTGCAATACTTTGAATAGAAAAGTCAAGAGAAAGAATAAGCAAATTACTTGTAAGTCTTAAATAATTAGTGTATACTTGAAACTGTAAAATATAATCCACACCTATGAATTACCTGATATTAAAAAGCATAATAGAAGCGACAGTCATGAATTTCAGATGCAAAGAATGTTCTTCGACTATAGCGGACGGGAATATAAATATGTTGGGAATGGCTTGAAATAGCATAAATATGGAAGTTAATTGTCCGAATTGCAAGACACAGTGAATCGTGAAAGCTGAAATCGGTTTCATGAACCAGAATTGAACTCCTGAAGTTCTGAACAATCTGAAAAATACAATGCAGAATATAAGGGAATGATGAGAGCAGCTTAATGTAGAATCTATAAAAGATTCGGATATCATGAATATAAGAGAAAATCTCAAAAAATGCTCTTCAGTGGAAGATTTATTTAAACTTTAAAAGACTATGATGAAATTCCTCATAAAATTCGTATCCAGCTTGATCATAATCATTACATTATACCTGCTCTGAGTTTTCCTTTTGCCTAAAACACTGGTTGACGAATACGGCGTGAAGTTTTGAACATACGAGTTGAACGAATCGATATTGGATCTGAAGAAGAATGCCGATAATTTCTGAAGCGGTGCAAGCGATATAACCGATAGCATGCTTCAGATAAAACAATCCCAGGAATTGATCGATAATACGCGCAAGACTATCAAAGATACAAACGATTCAATCAAGAAAACTCAAGAGACAATCGAAGAGAAAATAGACCAGACCAATAAAGTCATCGATTCCACAAAGAAAGTCATTGACTCTACAAGCAAGCTTAAAGAAGATATAAGCACTTTGACTACAATGTCTTGAAGCTCTGATTCTGGGGCATCAAACGAATAGGTGCCAATTATTATGATATTATAGCAGCAAGCCTCTTTTGAGGCTTGCTTTCTTCTTTGTGGCGGATATTGTTGCCAAGGCTTGAATATGCAGTCTTT
The DNA here is from genome assembly GCA_964553745.1 of uncultured Candidatus Peribacteria bacterium. Lineage (GTDB taxonomy): Bacteria > Patescibacteriota > Gracilibacteria > BD1-5 > UBA2023 > STC-113. The sequence continues at coordinate 78,163 of CAZKLD010000006.1, forward strand.
CAAGGGTAAATCTACAAAATTTGCAATATGGTGAAATTGTGCTAAAATACAAAAACTTATTTTTTAAAATCTCACCAAAATGGATACGCCGAACACAACAGAACACGTACCTTCAAAAGATTTTCTAAAAGCCAGAGTAATCTATGACAAGCTTCAGGAAGATGAGAAAAGGATATTTGAAGAAGAAATCGGAAAACAGAAACCTGCACTGAAACTAAGCGAAAAGCTGAGAACGATATTTGAAACAACTAGGACCAGCATCTCGAATGCCCTTAAGAAAAGCAAGCTGACAAAAGTGAAGATCGACCAGAAAACCTTTCCTGAACAATTATTGGACTGAGAGATCGATTCGACCGTGCCCGTATACCTGACGATAACAAGCATCCAAGAGGCAGAAGATGAAGTCAGGATTCAGATAGATGAGCTTGCAGAGAAAATCTCCAAGGAATTTAAGATTGATAAATTAGCTTTCTTTGACTTGTTCTTTGAATTCTTTGTATATTTTCATTATTATGTATTGTCCAATGAGCCTGAGGATTTCGGCGGATTCGTTCCGAAGTGATATGAGCATAGGGATTTCTGAGAAGTTACCAATTCATTTTCACACCTTATGTTCAAATGAGTTTCTTATGAAGAACTTGAACGCACAAGAGAAAAACTCCTAAAAATATTCTCTGAGCAATTCCCGCATAGAGATGCTTCCAGAATCCTGACTTTCATCTCAAAATCCAGCTTCGTAGAATCTATCGTATGATTCAGGAGTGTGATTCTGGATGCGAATAGAAATATGAATTAACCAAATTAATTATTATGAAGAAGTTATTGCTGATAATTCTGCTAATCGGAGCTCTTGGATATTATTCAATCATCAATGTTTGAGATACAACCGTGACGAAAGGGAAATATACTATAGAGAAAAATGACACCTTAACGCAGTTACCTCAGCGGTTGAATATTGAAGTTAACCCTACTTTATATAAAATCTGGCTCAAGATACGTGCGCCAGATATAAAGCTTCTGGCTTGAACTTATGAGATAAAAGATGATTCTACATTATCAGATGTCCTGAGTGTAGGGCTCAAAAAACCCGTTGCACTAGATAGGGAAATTATGATCTTGCCTTGATGGAATATTTTTGATATCGATGAAATGCTTGCTGAAAAATGAATTATCAAAACATGAGAGCTTATCTCTTATTCAAATGAATTCCCGAATAGCATGAGGACAAGATACCCGTTCCTGAAGAATGCTGTTTCGCTCGAATGATTCATCTACCCTGAGACATATAGGATTGCTTTGGATGCCAAGTTGGAGGATGTGGTATGAATCGCGCTAGATACTTTTGAGAGCAGGGTTTATAAGGATTTTTTGAATGCAAGACTTGTATGAGTGGATTTCTATGATACCATGATTATGGCTTCGATAGTAGAAAGAGAGGAAAGGAACCCTAAGAACAAGCCGATAGTAGCATGAATATTGTCAAAAAGGCTAGAGCAGGGGATTGCTTTATGAGCAGATGCAACCGTGTGCTATGCATATGAGAAGACATTTAAGGAGTGTACTCCAGAATTCATCTCTGAGAAAATTTATATTAAATCAAAATATAATACTAGAAATAAGATATGACTTCCGCCAACTCCTATATCAAATTTATCAGAGGATACTTTTAAAGCGGCATTCACACCTGAATGATCACCTTACTATTATTATCTTCATGATAATTCTTGATGAATCCATTACTGAGTAACACTTCAGGATCATACAAGGAATGTCAATCTTTATCTGAGATAAATATGAAAAACCGCAGCCCAAGGGGCTACGGTTTTCTTTTTTCCTGATGAGGACAACTGTGGCGCATCACTCATCTTGGAGGTCAAAGGATTGTCCTGGTCCTTCTTTCATGAGAACGACAACTTTTCTGGGGTCATGGCCGAGTGCCTCATACATCATGTATTTCGTCACTTCTACCAGGACTTCAGTCGATCCTATCGTCACGAGTCTTGAGACAAAAGGGTTTCTCCTCCTGGTTTCAATATATTCCCGAACCAGAAGTACGAGCTCCATCTTTTCTTGCAGCCTCTCCAATGTAACGGGGGCCTGTTTGTTGACACGGATATCTTCTCTCAACAGAAGTTCCTGGATCTTCACATCCTGAATGTTGAGTTCGATGGCGGCTATCGCAGTGTCCAGTGAAAGCCTCAATATGATGGCGGAGATCAGGGTGAAAAGTGCTATTTTCAGAAATCTTTTCATGACAGTATCTCCCTTTGTTTGTCTTTGTTTGAATTTGTCAATTATTTATAATGAAAATTCATATTAAGTCAAATTATTAAGGATTCATTTTGCCCATGCTTTAGCTTTTTCAATTTGGATTTCTGTGTCGATCTTCATCGGTTCCCTGAAATCGGTTTCTCAGATAATCTCATTTCAGGCTAGTTCCTCCCTCATCTTATATAGAGCCTTACTTATACTAGGAGATCAATGGCAGCAGAATATTGCCATCTTCCTGTTTTTCAATGGAAATTTTGTAAGAAGTGATAATACCGGTGCACATGCTTTTCAGGCCCATATAGGAGTTCAAATTATTATTAATCCGTATTCATTCAAATTGCTTTTCAGCGGTTTTATTTCAGGAAGTTTGTTTAAGAGAATCATCCTTATCCATGATACATATTGCATGAAACTCTCAGGCTTATCTAGTTGCTGTGCTGTTTCAATTGCTTCCATTTCTGCCTTAAGTTCGCTTCAGATGACTTCAGAAATCATCTTGGTATTTCAATCAAGCGAATAATATATGATAATGGCATTCATGATCATTTGTTAAAAATATGATATAAGATCGGATTATCAGATTATAACATGTTCTTGATAACCGGTCTTTTTGGGAAGAAGATAAGATATATTCATCATGCTCATACCAGAATGTATATTATCCTTGATATTACTGACATCGGTCAGAAAATATACGCAACTAAATCTAAACCGAATATTCAAACCAATAACCAGTTCACTGCTCATATTAATACTAATACGAATGATATGGTATAGAAAGTTCAAGCGTTCATAATCTGTTTTGTTAAATGATAAAGTTTGCTCCTTGTAAGTAAGGCTTATCAGGCCTTATCTTAATATAATATCTTTTTTCCTATAAAGTAAATACACGAGCAGTGATAAAATGGTGATGTTATGGTGAATTCGGATTTAAAACGGAAAAATCCCCGTCCGAACTCGGACGGGGATTTTTGGTATTTCCTCCTTTACATGTTTTTGTTTATAGCTTGAATTGGCCGGTTATTTCCCTGAGACGATTAACCATGACCTGAAGTTCCTGAGCGCTCCTCACGTTCTCCATCGAGCCAGAAGCGGCTTGGCCGACAATCTGGGTAATCTCGAGGATGTTGCATGAAATGGAGGTTGTCGTCGCGGTCTGCTCCTCAGCCGCCGTAGCGATCTGGTTTGCTTGGACCGAAACGATATTGACCTGGTTCAGGATTTCCTGGAGAGCTTCTCTGGATTTCCTCGCGCCCTGCATGCCCACCTCAACCTCGTTGACACCCCTTTCCATTGAACTGACTGCCTCTGAGGTTTCGTTTTGGATCGAGCGGATCATGGCTGAGATTTCCTTTGTCGCTTTCGCAGTCCTTTCCGCGAGTTTCTTCACTTCGTCGGCGACTACGGCAAAACCTCTGCCTTGCTCTCCTGCCCTTGCTGCCTCGATGGCGGCATTGAGTGCGAGCAGATTCGTCTGATCGGCGATTTCATCGATTGTGGAGACGATTTCCCCGATTTCTCCGGAACGCTCCCCAAGCTGGCCGATCTTTTTTGCGGAGTCGATAACCGTAGCGGCGACCCGGGACATTCCATCAAGAGTCTCATCTGCCACGCGCTGCCCCTCTTGAACCTTTTTGCTGGCAATCTGCGTACTGTCTGCCACATGAGTGCAGCTGTTTGCGACCTCAAGAGAGGTTGCCGACATTTCTTCCGACGCTGTTGCAACCGAGGTGATCTGGCTTGCAGCCGCGCGGGTTTCTTGCTCTATCACATCGGATGTCCCATGGACCTTGACGGAGTAATTGTTGACCTGCTCTGCCAAAGAGGCCAGACTAGATATGTCCGTGTGGAGCTTCCCGATGAACAGGTTGAAGTTTTCAGACATCCTCCCGATTTCGTCTTGCGACTCTACGGGAAGCCTTTCGGTAAGGTCACCCTTGCCGCTTGCAAGGTACTCCAGTTTTTTGCCGCTGGCGTTGATGGGGTTTACTATCTTCTTGCCCACATACCATGCCAGTGCAATGGTGACGAGGAATACCAAGAGGGTAGTCAGTCCTCCGACGATGTACAGCCTGAAGATTACAGAGTTGATGTCGTCGACGTACATGCCAGTACCGAATATCCAGCCCCAAGGTTCATAAATCTTGACGTAAGAGGCCTTCGGGTAGAGTTCGGTAGAGACGGTGCCGTCCTTCTTCGGCTTTGTCCAGTCGTACCAGACGAAGCCGTCGCCGGATTTTTTGGCAATCTCGACGAACATGTCGAAGAGGTTTCTATTCTTACCGGGTATATCCTCTACTGTCCCGATCTTGCCGTACTGCACTTTGCTTGCGCGGTTGTACTTCTCGGATGTGAGCTTTGTGCCATTTAGGGCAGGGCTGGTCGGATGCATGATCATGGTCGACGGTATCTGGTTGTCTTGGATCCAGTAATAGTCTCCGTCGCCGTAGCGGATCGCAGAGATCCTCTCCTTCACCATGGCTTGTGCTTGGCTCAGCGTGAGCCTACCATCCTTCACATCCTTGTCGAACGTGGCGCAAAGCGAAAGCATTGCATCCAAGTTGTGGACGAGGAGGCTTTTGCGTTCCTCATTGACCTGTTTGATGATGGAAGGGAAGAAGTAGGCATTGATGCCGATGCCGGTAATGCACAGCGACACGATCGACAGTCCGATAATCTTCCAGATGATGGACCAGTCTTTGATCTTCAGTAGATTCTTCATGGCGATTCTCCTCTTTTGTGCTGGTTTAGAGTAACTGAAAATGGAAAAGGAAAGAGTGATAAAGTCCCCTTGGGGATCATGATGTTTTTCTCAGGAATTTTAACGATCGATAAAAGCTTTTAATGTATACCTAAAATCAAAGAAATGTCAATATTATTGATATATTATTTAAGGCATATTTAAACTAGTTTCCTCTGAAAATCAAGGCTTCTGAAAGTCAATAGTATCCGTAAATCCCAGATAGATCGTGGATGGATAATTGTCAGTCGCCTAACTTGCTGATGAATTGGTATTCTCAGCCACTTTTTCAGATACAAGTCATAGAGTGTCATCAGTTCATGATCATTGAGAAAGTCAGCATGTCTCAGATCTTGAAATCGAATTCTGATGCGACTTGACCGTCGACTTCAAACTTTATCTTAATTTTTCAGTCTTTTATGAGCTTGTCTCTGTTGAAAATCCTGTCCATGCATCCGAATATTCACTCTTCTCCCGCCTCAATCCTTGCATATCAGACAAAAGAGTATCAAAGTCTAGAGATTTCCCTATGATCAAAAGGTCATGTTTTAGCCCTTTTCTTTCATCACATGAGTATATAGGCCGCATCGTGGCAATCCATCTCTTCCATATCCGACTTAAGCATCTTATTCAATCTGCTTAATTTATCTCAAAATATCTGGTCGATTTCCAGATTGGAAGAATCAGAAAGCATTATCGCATTGATCTTTGAGTTTGCTTGCTCTCTTAAGGCAACTAATCTGTCGCTTAAATTAAGATAATGATTATCATCCTGGGATAGATCAGGTTCTGTTGCCAGAAAAAGTGTCATTGTTTTATTTTAAAAAGTAGTTATGCCTGGTTTTATATCTTATCCAAAAATCAGTAACCGATATAATACCAGATTCCCGCGAAAACAACGAGTATCAATATAAGATAAGCGAACATGACTTTTGATATATTCACTTTTGAATTCAGTCCTTCCATAAGTCTGCTTTGTTCTATTTCTTCGATTTGCAAGATATCTTCTTCGAGCTCTTCTTTATCTGGTGTTTTCATGTAATTATTGATTATTGCAATATTCAAATCTTTATGAGCAACTGTAAAAATAAGTAAACTCAAATCGGAAAAAAGAAAAGTATTATGAAATTCCTTACCGTATGTGGGTATGGCTTTTCTTTCTTTATGAATTTATTGTAAAATTCAAGCTCTTCCGGGAGTTCTTGTTCGATGAATTTATCCATCTCTTCCTGTTCTTTGTCCATTGTGCTTTATTTTATAATCAAAGTTCTCATGCGATTTCCTTCATCGAAGAAAGTCAGATTTGAAGGAATTCATCTATACCGATTCCTGCTTTCTCACACTCGAGTATTATATTCCTGTCGCATCTTGAGGCAAATCATTTATTCTTGAATTTGCTCTTAAGGGATTCGAATTTCACATTTTCAAGCTTTTTCTCAGGCTGCATAAGTGCGGTTGCGAAAATGAGTCAAGTGAGTGTTTCGGCAGCAGCTAAGGAATATTCAATTCTTGTCGTCCTTTTTTTATCCCGTAGTTCAGGAATGGATTCATTGTCATATCAATGTGAGGCAATAGTGTCAATCAAAAAATCGGTACCTCCCGCATCTCTCAGCAAAGATTGTACGAGCACGCAATGATTCGTCTGATCGCTGCCCTTTGTGATATCCCAATCCAAATCATGCAAAAATCCTATGATTCACCACTGCTCTTCATTTTCTCAGAAATGCCTTGCCAGTCATCTCATGATTACTTCGCTTTCTCTCAGATGAAGCCTTGTGTAAGGTTCTGTAATGTATTTGTCCACAAGCGATTGGGCTTGTAGGTAGTTTATTCAGAGTTCCATAAATTTGTAAGTTATTGAATAATATATATTTACCATGTCATTCCGGACTTGATCGGAATCTGTTAACCTGGGAGCAATTCCTTTTTTATTTGGACTTTTTCTGTTTTAATAGATTCCTGGTCGGAGCCAGGAATGACAACGGTTAATGTTTTTTATAAATCCAGTTCATCATAGGATGTCATTCTGAACTTGATTCAGAATCTATCAAATGGAACAATACCTTTTTTTGGACTTTTTCTCATTATCGGATTCCTGGTCGGAGCCAGGAATGACAATAACTGCTGATTTGCCTTTTCTTTTTATCCTTCTCTAATATAAGGAAGGTACATGATAAAGCGGGTGGGGGGTATATGCGGTTTATCTACGTATGTGTTAACTTCTAAAAAACACCGATAATCTCTATCGGTGTTAGTTTTTGCTATATATCTAGATTCGTAACGTGTTTTGCGCGGGATTGGATGAATCTTCTCCTTGGCGGAACATCTTCTCACATAAGAGTCTTGAATACTTCGTCAGCTTTTTCTGCATCGACGATTTTTACTTTCGACATCTTACGTACTGATGGGTCCATTGTGGTTTCCCAGAGTTGTTCTGGATTCATCTCTCAGAGACCTTTATAACGTTGGATTCATTCTGTTGTAACTCCGAATTCATCTATTATTTTCTGCTTCTCTTCATCGGAGAATACATACCAACTTTGTTTACCTTTCGCAAGCTTGTATAGCGGAGGCATCGCGATGAAGATATTACCATTGATGATCAGGTCTTTTAGGTATCTATAGAAGAAAGTCAGAAGCAGCGTACGGATATGTGCTCCGTCGACATCCGCATCCGTCATTATTATGATCCTGTGGTATCTGAGCCTTGATAAGTCAAACGTATCTCAGATTGAAGTACCGATTGCGATTATCAGGTTCTTGATTTCTTGATTACCGAAGATTCTGTCAAGACGAGCCTGCTCAGTATTAAGGATTTTACCTCTGAGCGGCAAGATTGCTTGGAATTCTCTGTCTCTTCATTGTTTTGCAGATCCTCCCGCAGAATCTCACTCTACTATATATAGCTCTGATTTTGAAGGATCTCTTGAAGAGCAGTCTGCCAATTTACCCGGAAGTGTCATTCATTCTAATGCTCATTTACGGATGATAGTATCTCTGGCGTTTCTGGCTGCCATTCTAGCGCGTGATGCAAGAAGTGATTTCTCGATTATCAGTTTTGCCGATTTAGGATTCTCTTCAAAGAATTCATTCAGCTTTTCTCCGACTAGCTTATCTACGATTCATCTTACTTCAGAGTTACCGAGCTTTGCCTTAGTCTGTCATTCAAATTGTGGTTCTGGGACTTTTACGCTTATTACTGCAGTTATTCATTCGACCACATCCTCATTTGTAAGGTTTACATCTTTTTCCTTAAGGATATCGTTTGCTCTTGCATATTTGTTGATTGTCCTAGTAAGTGCAGTCCTGAATCATACGAGGTGAGTTCCTCATTCTGGAGTATTGATATTGTTGACAAAAGTTACAATTTTCTCAGAGTAATCGTCTTTCTTGTATTGAACTGCGATTTCTACATTGATGTTATCGACATTCCTTTCAACATAGAAGATATCTCCGAGCTCCTCAAATTTCCTATTCAGAAAGTGGACATAAGATTTTACTCATCACTCGAAATAGAACCTGTATTTATCGTCTGATCTCTCATCAGTTAGAGTCATCTGGATTCACTTTGTAAGGTAAGCCTGCTGCCTAAGCCTTAGTAGTACCGTCTTGTAATCAAAATCAAGTGCCGTGAACATTTCTGCATCGGGATAGAATTTTATAGTAGTACCGGTTCTGTTTGATTTTCCTATCGGTTTGATTTCATCTACAGGAACTCATCTTACATATTGCTGATAAAATATTTTTCCGTCTTTATGGACGTATGCTTCCAGCTTAGAAGATAGTGCATTCACGACTGACGCTCAAACTCAGTGAAGTCATCCTGAAACCTTGTACCCGCTTTCTTCTCATCAGAATTTTCAACCTGCATGCAGTACAGTAAGTACAGTTTCAAGTGTTGATTTTCAAGTCTTAGGGTGGACATCGACAGGGATTCATCTACCTTCATCAGAGACTTCCATAGAACCGTCCTTACCTATTTTCAGATCGATATTCTTACCATATCAAGCCATGGCTTCATCTATGGAATTGTCGACTATTTCCCAAATCAGGTGGTGAAGTCCTCTCTCATCAGTCGAACCGATGTACATTCATGGTCTTTTTCGTACTGGTTCTAATCATTCTAGAATCTGGATGTTCGAGGCATCGTATGAATCTTCTTTTTTAGCTGGAGCCATAGTAGATAGTTATAAAATTTAAAAATTTCGTTGAGATGCGATTAATCGCATCTGTACGGGGGGTGAATATCGGATTTGCAATATCAAAATTTGCCCTTAAATAAGGCAATTCTTGTCGTTTAGCGCTTTTTGGAAGTTTTTAAGATGAAAAACTCACTTTTTTGGCTCTAAATTCTACTAATCAATATAATGATTTTAGAATAAAAGTAAAGCCGAAATTGAAATTTTTCACACCTGGAAAAGGCTTAAGAAGGGAACATTGAAACATTAAGCCGAAACTTTGAAATAATTGAGCCAGAAAATGAGAAATCCCCCGCCGTTGCA
>CAZKLD010000006.1:87685-111869 GCA_964553745.1 uncultured Candidatus Peribacteria bacterium
GGGGATCCTGAAATTTTCTCCTTTTTTCAGTTGATCGTGAATTCTATGAAGGGGATAAGGTGGTCGCTTATTTTGTGCGCCGCCTTCAGACTGTCGAACATCGGAACAAAGTCTAGGACTCCGCTTTTCGTTACATTGATGCCGCTCCCGGTGTAGATGTTGTCATACTCGAATGCTAGGTACTCGCCTTTTTTGAGCTTTTTCCTGAGGCTTGTTTTCTCTTCTATCCAGTGCCTCAGTCCGAGCGCTCCTTCGAACACTCCGTCAAGCTTTGTGTGCGGAAGGTTGAAATCACCTGAGATGATGACGTTTTGCTTCTCGAACAAGTCGGCATGTCTGCCGACAGCCTCTGCTTCTCGTCCCGGGTCCTTGTCAACAGGCAGCAGATGGAAAATGTAGATATGGAGCAGTTTGCCTGTCGATTTTTCCTTGAGGACCGCATGATACGGTTCTCGGTCGATGTCATCATCAAGTTCTTTCACCAGCCCGGAATAAGGTGAAGAAAGCTCTACGAACTTGCTTTTCCTGAAGAGTACGCCAAAGCGTTCCAATCCAGGTCCGTTCGTTGGATCGCTGTAGAGCATTCCCCAATCTTCACCTTTTCTGCTAAGGTTGTCCCTGAGCATTCCGAGAGCCTTAGCCCCAAAAGGTCCGGTGCTGATTTCTTGTATCCCGATGATATCGAAGCCGTTGTACAGTCTTGCAAAAGCCTGCAGGGAAGGAATGGGATCTTCCCCCTTGAATTTTGCTTTGGACTTTATTTTGCTTTCCCCGAGGTTATAGGCGTTTGACTGTGCGTACTTGTAAAGGTGTTTTTGCTTGACCTTCTCTTGGCTGGCAACTTTCGGCAGCTCTGCGGCGGGGCTCTCCATCTTGCACCCGAAGGATAAGGATACCGCGAAAATGAGAGCGGTTAGCAGTACAGTGAGTTTACACCGTGATGATTTCATCGTTCTTCCTCCTGGGTTTTCTTATCTGATCGCTCAGGATCAGGCGCGGATTCTTTATATTGGGCAATCACAAGACTCTCGTGCGAGATTATCCTATGGAAGCCCTTCCTGAGGAATATGATCTTTCCTGCTGCATTCCCAGCTGCTATTGCCGCTATCCAGTAAAGGATTGGACTTAAGCAGATCCCAAGCCCGATAGCTACGATTGTAACGACTATGCATGCATAGATTTCAGGCATGAGCTTCTTCAGTCCTTCCTCAGCATTCTTGATTCTCATCATGGCTGAATTCAGCCTTTTGATGTCTGGCATGAATCCCTCCTTAGAATTCAGGTTATGTTAAGTAGCATTTTTGTTTGATCGTGAATTCTACGAAGAGGAATCAGCATACTGACTATTCAGCATTTTCTTCTGGAATCTGCTCTTGTGGCTCGAGTTCTGCTTTAAGCTTATTGTATCTTTCTATAAATAAGCTTTCTTTGACGATGATTTCTTTGAATGCCTTTCTGAAGAAAAGGAACTTGCAGACTGCATTTCCTGCCGCAATAACGGTAATCGCGAATAGGAATTTCGTCAGAAGCGCTCCCAAAAGAAAGGAAATCATTGCTGCCACGATGCATATTTTTATTTCTACATCAAGGCTACCTAACCCTTCTTCTGCATTTTTAATCTTCGCCTCACATTTCCCGATAGCTTCCTTAATCAGTTCCAATTCCGCCACGTCTGTCATGAATCCTCCTAGAATCCGTTAAATATATTACAGAGCATTTTTATTTCTGTACTGTGTCTTATAATAAAAATGAGCAACAAGTCAAATGCAACTATGGGGCAAAAATATCCATACATACCCTTATCGCCCTTTCCTGGTCTATAAAGAATGGGCTTGTAGATATTGTTATAAGTTTTGATTTTTCGGCAATCCTCCTTATCAAATCCTTCTTTTTTCAGTAGTCTATGTATTCCATCTCTTCCGAAAAAAAATCCAAATCAAGGTTCAATATTATATCTCAGTTTATTAAGTCAAATTCGGCTCACATGTTATCGAGTCCTCATTCGCTCTGGATATTGTAAAGATTATTCAAGATTCATGCTCTGATTGCAGGTTTTATATAATTTCAGACATTGAGCACATTATTCGTATATCCGAAGACTTTTCCCATATCCGAAAAATCTTTCTGATCCAAGTAAGTTTCGGGCTCTCTCATGTCGGAATGCTCATCTATATGTATGAGAGTCGCTCAACTTCATATGAGTCACATTTTCATGGCAAGGCTCCAGAAATAAAAAGCATGATTATGATTATCTGATATATATGTCGGAATTCCTTTATATTCTGTTTCTAAGAAGTTCTCCAATCCACGGAACCCCTTTATCTCATCATCTATGATTTCTTCAAAAACTATCTCTCCTCAGATTTTCAAGTCAATGAAACCTCCTTTTAACAGTCCCGGGACAAACAAATGCCTTCAAGTCCTTGAAGGCTGCCCGAATGCATTATTTCATACCGGATCCTTTATGTAAAACGGTTTTTCGTACATTATGATTTCATATTATCAATTGCCATTCTGCTTACATCGACAACATTCTTATATCTGTCGGCTTGCAGGTAAGTTCCGCCAAAATGTCGGCTGATCAAGAGAATTGCCTGTTCAACATTTTTCCTCTTGAGCTCGCGTAATATGCATAATCCCGCTCAAGTCTCTCAGTCATCTCATTTTCATTCCAGTAGAACTCACTCTGGACTGCGGATCCTGAAAGCATAGCTGCAATGGTCGGCGGAATCAAAAGGTTTTGTGAATCTGATTTTATTCAAGAATGTTTTCAGATCCTCTTTTCAATTCGCTTGCCTGAATGCGTAACCGTATTTTGATCATCGGTCATTTAGGACATTGCTCTCTGACATTTCAGCATCAGGGATAATCCTATCGTTGAATCATAGGGATATCTGGGCTTCCATAATTTTTGATTTTACTTTCGATTAAGTATGTTATTTCTTTTGCACACTGCTCTAAATCATTGTTTATGATAAGATAATCAAATTCCGCTATGTGCTCGATCTCATCTTTTGCCTTCTGAAGCCGCAGGAGTATACGATCTTCTGTTTCAGTTCATCTTGCTTCCAGTCTTTCTTCGAGCTCTTCAAATGAAGATGGAAGCATGAAAATCGATATTATATCGAATTTGTCCGTCATCTCAGATTTAAGATAACTATGTCACTTCACGTCTATCAGATAAACAGGCACAAGTCATTTCTTTACAATTTCTTCTAAATCATGATTTGTCGATCAATACAGATTTCAGTCGGTCACAGTCCATTCGAACATTTCTCATTTATCTATTTTATCCTCGAATTCTTTTCTTGATATGAATCTATATTCTCAAGGATGATTTTCCGCTGGCTTTGATTCTCTTGAAGTTAAAGTTTTTATCCTTTTGAGCTTATTTCAGAGGATTTTGCTGATTTCTTCCCAGATAGTGTTCTTTCCGACTCAGGAGCATCATGATATGATGAATAGGGGATATTTTTTCATGACGTATTGTTAAATGATCAAATACTGCAGGAATCATAAACAAATGCGCCTCCTTCTTGGGAATTGATTTTTAAGCTTATAAAATATCATTCACTAAGGATACTCCTTTTAATATTTATTAGTTTGGCGCATTGAACATTATTCATTTGTTATATTATATTCATTTTTTAAATTTCGCAATAAAATAGCCCTAAAATTTGACAATAATCCTTAAATATGTTTTAATAAACAAGTATTTATTTATTAATAAAACTTTTTTATGAGAAATACAAAAAGAATCTCAAAAATCGTTCTAGGTATGTTCGCTTTATCTGCTATTGCAACCGCAACAACCTTAGCTGATGATTTCATGTACGTTAAAGCTGCCCATCTCAATGTCAGGGCTGCAGGATCCGTTAAGGCAAAAATCATTGCAACTGTTGATAGCTGATACAAAGTCACAGTGCTTGAGGAAGCAGGTAAATGGAAAAAAGTGTTGCTTGAGAATGGAGAAGTCGGTTTTGTAAACGGGGGATACCTTGTAAGCCAAGAACCATATTTTGAAAAAGTGGATTCTACTAGATACACAGTCAAATCATGAACTGCATTCTTGAGAGGTTTTGATCTGAACAGAAAAGTTGCCGTTCTTAACAATTGAGATGTCTTAGAAGTTACGAGTGAAAAAGTATATCTTAACAAATGGATTCAAGTAAGAGTCGCAAATGCCCTACATCCTAGGTATAATGATAGAGTATGATATATTGCAAAAAGACTTGTGACTCCAATAGAATGATATCAAGCTATAAATAGCTATACTGAAGATGTCGGCACTCTAGCAGGTGATCCTGAACAAAATCAAGAAGTTATGAAATCTGCGCCGATTCCTGATGCTCCACAAGACACTGTGACTCAGGCTGCCCCTGCGCCAGCTGTTGAAACAATCCCAGAGCCTACTGAAGAAGACTCTGCAGATGCGGAAATCGAGAACCTTCTCAAATGACTATAAAATAAATAATAAAATTTAAAAGATAAGCCGGATTAAAATCCGGCTTCTTTTCTTTTTCTTCACTTAATGTGCTTGTTTTTTAAAATTTATGTCCTAAAGTGCAGAGTATATTTTTAATTTTCCATATATGAATTATTTTGAAGAAAGTCTTGAACTCCATGAGAAGTTGCATTGAAAGCTCGAAGTCATATCAAAAATGCCGATATTAACACGATTGGATCTCAGTCTTGCATATACTCCAGGTGTTGCGGCCCCATGCCTTAAAATAGCCGAAAACAAGAAAGATGCCTATAAATATACCATAAAATCAAACACGATTGCAGTCATTTCTGATTGAAGTGCGGTGCTGTGACTCGGAAATATCGGACCTGAAGCAGGTTTGCCTGTCATGGAAGGGAAATGCATACTGCTTAAAGAATTCGCATGAGTCAATGCTTTTCCTATCATGCTCGATACTCAGGATACTGAAGAGATAATTAAGACCATCAAGAATATCGCTCCCACATTCTGAGGGATAAATCTGGAAGATATTTCTGCACCAAGATGCTTTGAGATAGAAGAGAGGCTGAAATCTGAGCTTGATATTCCCGTATTCCACGATGATCAGCATTGAACCGCCATAGTATGCCTCGCCTGAATCATAAATTGACTTAAGATTACAGGAAAGAAGAAGGAGAATCTGAAAGTGGTGATTAATTGATTATGAGCAGCATGAACAGCAATACTCAAATTGCTTAAACTATATTGAGTATGAAATGTCATTGCTTGCGACAGCAGGTGAATAGTATCTAGAAATAGGGAAGATCTGAATGCTGAAAAGATAAAGATATTGGACATCGTGAATAATGATAATGAAGATTGAACTTTAAGCGATGCGATAGTGAGAGCAGATATATTCATCTGAGTAAGCGTGGCATGAGCTCTTTCTAAGGAGGATGTGATGAAGATGAATATTGATTCTATGATTTTTGCTATGGCAAACCCGGCACCTGAAATATTGCCCGATCTTGCGAAAGAGTGAGGAGCAAGGATTGTTGCAACAGGAAGATCTGATTTTCCGAATCAGCTGAATAATGTCTTGGTTTTCCCTTGAATATTCAAGTGAGCCCTAATGTACGGCATTCCTCAGATTACTGACGATATGAAGCTAAATGCAGCGCAAGCGCTTGCTGATTATGTCAAAAATCCGACCGAGGATATGATCATTCCCGATCCTCTGGACAAGCGGGTTGTGGATGTGATTGCTGATAGCCTCAAATATTAACCCGGGAATGGCTTTGTCTTGACATTTCTAAGAAATAGATATAATCTGGATTCGCATCAAGATAATTTGCTATTTTTGTTTCAGGGAGGTGTTTCAAATGGTGGTAGAATGTATAAGTGCAACAAAGAAGATTGGTTTCGTCCCGCATGACGCTGTACTGAAAGTAACGACAATAGATGAATACGCCGAGCTTATGCTCGAGCAGGCCTCAATACTCTTCGCTCCCCAGTTAGAGCATAGAAGCTATGAGCATCTCGTCAGTATCGGTGTCATGAGTTCAGAAATGAGGCATTGATTTGCCTCGCAACCCCCGAGAGCGGCTTTTTTCAAAGCCGCTCTCTTATTATTTGTAATTTTATGAATTTCAGATATTTAGTATACATATAATTTCATTTGACCTAGAGTAAAATATACGTTATCATATTGTTAACCTTTATTACTAACTTTGTTAGAACATGGGCAAATATATAAATAAACAGAAAACTTATGCCTTCACACTAGTAGAACTCATAGTCGTCATTGTCATATTGGCCATTCTTGCTACGATAGCATTCCTTTCATTCTCTTCCCAATCAGGCTCTGCCAGAGATTCTACTCGTCTTGCAGACATATCCTCTATCAGGAAATCGATAGAGATGTACAATGTGTATTCTGGAGATTACCCTAAACCTGACCATCCTTTCTCTTGTACGTATTCTGGATGAATAATCTGGAATCAATGATCTATTTGAGATTCAGCCTACAAGATACTACAGAAGAATCTCTCAAAAAAAGTCACAGATCCCCTCAAATGATCTGAATACGATTATTCATTAGCATCCAACAAAAGGGAATACCAAGTAGCCTGAAATTTCGAGAATCCTACAAGCCTCGAAAGGAACTACAACCCTTTCGATTCCTCAATTCTCAGCCCTAAACTCTCAGCCCTCTGATGAACTTGAACTAACGTCTATATCTCTTGAAACTACAACTGAGTTCTGTTGAAAGTATTCACAGGTTCAACTTATTATTTTGTCCCTACTCCAACTTTATTCTGAATAAATCCGACAGATAATCCGATTTTGGCATATGACAATTCTTTTTCATCTGGGACTATAATTTTGCCTTGAACTAATGAATTCGCAATATTCGATACTAATCAGATTTATTCTAAATCATGAACTGATTTCTCCGATTCTGATATTTCAAATCTGGTTCAGGCAGTGAAAAATAGCTATTCTTGATCTAATATATCATCTCCTGCAGTGCAGCAATTCCTTGCCGCAAACTGAGATGACCTTATTGATTTGTGAAGAGTTTTTATTAATGCTATATGATGAACCGTAAATGGCTTCACTCCATTGGCAACATTCAGCTTGATGCAAAATTCATTGCAGATTTGAAACACCACAAACATAACGGATAATTGTGAAGTCCATCCGACAAGTTATTCAAGTTCAGACACAGCTGTCGCAACTATAGTATGAAATACGATAACTGCATTATCAGCATGAACTACGTATATTACTCAAATCTGATGAAATTGCGCTGATTCTGGCGCTAAGACATTAACAGTTCCGGCACCGCCGCCTCAATGGAAAGATAATTCATTGACAATCTGCAATAAACCGGATATCACAGTATGAAATCAGACCTGGGCAGGCTGTAATTCTGTATTGTGAACAAAAGCAAAGAATTATAACTCATGACTATGCTATAACTATAATTGATTAACATGATGAACTAATTGTTATTGAGTTGCTACTCAGGAAAATTGGAGTTGAATATCTTCTTCAGCATATGGTTATACAGGAACATGAATCTCAAATAATATATATTGAGCACTTTACTCATGGGATGATATGAGTGCGGACAATTGCTTTTGAACTTGAATTACCAGCTCCTCATGCCCTTGTAGCTGATGATATCATGTGCCTACGGAACAGGAGTGGGAAACTCTTGAGACGAATCTCTGATGTGATGAATCTCAAAAATTTAAATGAACTCCAAATTGATATCAGTGTCAATTGAGTTTTACAGATTTCACGAACTGAATATGATGGAAATCCTCTAACCCTAATTCCCTCAAAAATAAACTTTGACTTACTCTAGCTGGTGATTGCTATCTTGGTACGTGTCATACGCGAGGCAACGAGGGCCGCTATTGGTCGAGTTCAGTAAATCCATTAAATACTACAACAGCTTATTGAAGGGCTATGAGTTACGTTGCATGATCTGATCTTTTGGAAGTTGCAATGAAATCAGTGTATTATTCTGTTCGCTGCATAAAGGATTAATTTTCTAAAGTACTATTAATATCTAAAATAATTATTATATTTTTGAAAGGTAAATTAATTGAAGAAAATTAAGCATCAATAAGTATTTGATTTCCAAAATTAGTTAATAAACCATCAAGAAATTGATGGTTTTATTTTAAGTTTTTTATAAATTAATAAATTTGATTTTAGTAAAAACATATATTAGAATCATTTTGCTAAACTGCCTTAATCTTTACAATATTAACTTTAATCTTATTCATGACCCACACAAAAAACAACCTTCAACGCAAAAACAATCAATACACCAATACTCAAGCTTTCACCCTAGTAGAGCTCATAGTCGTAATCGTCATATTAGCCATCCTCGCGACGATCGCATTCCTCTCTTTCTCTTCGCAATCATGAAGCGCAAGAGATTCCACACGCCTTTCCGATATCTCTTCCATCAAGAAATCCGTAGAGATGTACAATGTCAACGCTTGAACCTATCCGACTCCCGACTATGCATATTCATATACGTATTCCTGAGGAATAATCTGGAACCAATGAACCATATGAGATTCTGCCTACAAGATGCTCCAGAAGAATCTTTCCAAGAAAGTCACCGATCCTCTCAAATGATCAGAATATGATTATTCCCTCGCTTCCAACAAGAGAGAGTATCAAGTAGCCTGAAACTTCGAGAATCCGACTTCATTAGAAAGAAATTACAATCCTTTCGATTCCTCAAATCTCAGCCCTCAGCTCTCAGCTCTCTGATGAACTGGC
This sequence comes from uncultured Candidatus Peribacteria bacterium, assembly GCA_964553745.1. Classification (GTDB taxonomy): domain Bacteria; phylum Patescibacteriota; class Gracilibacteria; order BD1-5; family UBA2023; genus STC-113. Next base: position 96,441 of record CAZKLD010000006.1, read on the forward strand.
GCTAACGTCTACATCTCTTGAAACTACAACTGAGTCATGCTCAAAGTATTCACTTGAAGCACTTACTACTTTATCCCTACTCCTACTCTTTTCTGAATATGAATCTGAAGCACAGTCTATGACAATACTTTCTGAAGCTGAAAGGACCTGCTTCCTTGAGTCAACAATGCAGCTGTATTCGATTCGACAAAAGTATATGCTACCAACTCCACTTCATGAATGACAACAGATGATGTGAACAATCTGATGGTCACAATCCAAGCAGCTTACCTTACTTGAAATGTCACCACTCCTGCTGTGCAAGCTATAGTCGCAGCGACCTGAGCAGCACTTACTGATCTCTGAACCGGTTTGGCAAAAAGTGCTGGTGTGATAGTCTTATCTTCATCAGGTTCCGGTAGCTGAACTCCTGCATCTTTGCTTGGCAATTGAACGACTCCTGCTTATGCATGAATGAACTGCAATACAATTAAGAATTCATTTCCAAGCTCTGCTGATTGAGTTTATTGGATTAATCCTACGCAAGCTCAGCCCGTACAAGCATATTGCGACATGTCATCGCAATGAGGATGATGGACGCTCTGTGCGAATGCGAATGAAGTCAGTGCAGTATTCACATGAGCCATCAGAACTACAATCGATAAGAATATGGAATTCTGCAACGCAGTACAATCATGAACTGGCGCAAGCAGATTGGTGAAAATTAATAACTCAACAACTCTTCCATTATTCACATATAGTTCAGGACTAAGATATATAAATGCCAGCTGAGCTATTCTTGATAGGAATCTCGTGATTAGCAGCCCTCCATGGGGAACATCTAGCAGTGTCTGGCTTGCATCGCACATTCCTTATTCATTGATTTGAACTGCAAATCATTGATCTTGGTGCGATTGATCGACAGCAATGGTTTTGACAATGACAGACTCTCCCTCCGCTTGAATTTGAATATTTCCCGGAATACAAGCTTACCAGGAAAATTGCAGATCAGACGTTAACTGGAAAGATAATAATATCAATTGGCAAGTCTATACAAGATAGCCAAAATCTAAAATGAAAAAACAATCCCCGATTCGGGGATTGTTTTTAATTATTGTTCGATTATGATTTCCTCTGTCAATGAAGCAGCATATCAACTGCATGTTCCATAGATCATGCGTTTATCACTTCTCAGGAGTTATTTCCATTTCATTTTCTTTATTTCTTAATTTGGGGTTTCTGTTATAGGAGGAGGCATGCTTATTATTTTCATCACAAGAATTATGCTCATAAATATGAATAGCGCAGAAAATCAGAAAATCGAGATATCCTTATCAAGAAGCACTCAGCCGAGAAGCGGTCACAAAAACATTCCGAGCGATTGCAGGGATGTCAGGACTCACATTATTTCTCATCTTTCATGGACTTCAGTGTATTCTATGATTTCCGATTGATAAACCGGATTGAGGAGCGCCCTGAAAGGCAAAAGGAATATTAGTACTCATACGAACAGATACAACGGCTTGATTATTGCAAGCAGCATAAAAAAAACAAGAAGTCCGAAATTTATGATGAATATCAGTTGGTTCGATGTGAATTTCTTTAGCCAGAACTTACCCATCAGAAATAACTGATTAAGAGCAAGGATCAATCAGGATGCCGCCATGACATATCATGCAAAAGATCATGAAACTCAATAATTCTTACTCAGGTATAGCGGGATTATCGACTGATATAGATTGAATGCGGTGACAATTAGGAAAAAAGAAATCATGAAAATATTCAATCTTGGCACCTTTAAGTGTCACACAATCTGTTTGAAGAGGTTGAATTTAATCTTCCTCTTTTGCATATGCTTGTTTGATTCTTCGAACAGATAAGCAATGACCAAGATTTCAATAAGGCTGAAAATTGCCATGAACCAATAAGGCATCATTGTTCAGAAATGCAGAAGCACAGCTCATATGAATGGTCAAAATATGAATCATCATGCAAACATCGCTCAGATGATTCACATATTTTTCATTCTTTCCTCTTTTGATTTTGAGATGTCAGTGATTATGGATTGCAGGATTCAGATATTTCATCATGTGAATCAATTGATCATCCTTGCTACAAGAAAAACGGAATATGTCGTATATATCGGGATTATAATGGATGATAGCAAAGATCATATCACGCAAAGGAGAAGAATCCTCTTCCTTCAATATATATCTGATAATTGTCACAGTATGGGGGTCGCTATGAATGCGCATAAGGCATATAGCGTTATTCAATATGTTATCATGTGTTCAGAAACATGATAATAGCTCACTAATGCAGGCAGTGTCGGTATTACTATTCAGAGTGAGATTATATCAAGGAATCAAACGAGTATTATGATAAATTTATTCTTGTCCATATGTTTCGATTGTTTTAACTTTTGGTTTTATGAAGATGAAGTACAATGTCGGAAGAACAATGAGCGTAAAAAACGTAGAAACGGTTAGTCAGAATATTATCGATAATCAAAGCGAAGTCCAAGTAGGATTTGAAACTGTCAACGGAATCATTCAGAGTACTGTGCATATCGAAGTAAGGAATACTGGCTCGAGACGAGTCTTTACGGCATCGATTATGCTCTCTTTGAATTCGATTCATTCTTTTATATTGGCATTGATCTTATCGAAAAGGATGATTCAATTCCTGACGACTATTCAGAATAACGCCACAAGTCATATAAGCCCTGGAAATGAGAGCGGCTGACCGAATATTACAAGTCATGCGAATACTCCGATAAGCGAGAGCGGGATTGTCGATAGTACCAATATGGATTGCTTATATGAATCGAATAATATTACAAGGGTAGCGATGATGAAGAACATTCAGAATACAAGCGCAATCAATAGGCTCTGGACTGATTTTTGGTTTTCCTCGTTAGCTCAACCGAGCAGAAGCTCATATCAGCTTGGCAGCTTATAATTTGCAGTCTTCTTATTGAACTCAGCTAGGATTTGTGCTCAATTTGTCTGTTTTGATGCGGATGCGGTTACTGATACGATTCTCTTCTGGTCTATCCTGGTTATCGTGCTTGTAGATGAGTCCAGTTCATTATCTATTATATCCCTTATGAATACATACTGTCACCTGTTATTCATGATTTTGAGATCTTTGATCTTATCGAGCGTATCTGAACTGTTTTTGTCATATATTGATCTTACTGCGATATCTTCTGTTCATTTGTACACATCTGTCACTTTAGTTCAATCTAGTACATTCCTCAAGAACAATCATACTTGCGGCAAGGTAAGGTCATATAACGCAAGCCTTTCTGAATTGAAGCTGAATCTGAATTCGAGGGGGACTGGCTTTCTAGATGTATCGATGTTAATGGCTCATGGAATACTCGATAATATTTTCTTGTAATCATTAGCTATTTTATCCATCACCTCAAAGCTGTCTCAGGCAATTTGAATCTGAAAATCTGATCATGCTGGCGGTCCTCATGCAAGTTCCACAACAGTAACTTTGACCTCTTTTATTTTCGAGAATTCACTTCTCAGCCTATCTGCAATGCTTATTGACGATTCCTTCCTTCAATATTCTTTTTTTACAAGATTTATTGTCATGGAGGCGGTGTTTCATCCTATAGACCCTCCTCATCCTATCGATCACACAGAAGAGAGTGCTCAGATAGTCGTAGAAAAGCTCTCAACTTCTTTTTCTTTCCTGAGCCGCTCTTCCATGGGTTTTACGAGCTCTGAAGTCACATCTAGCCTCACCCCGGGTTCGGCTTCGATATTAACGAAAAATAGGTCCTGATCAGTCTTGGGGAAGAAATCATTCTTAAGGATTCAGGTTACTGGAAGCGCTAATGATAATATGAATACCATAAATATCACAAACAGGAATCTGATACCGCTTTTTCTGGATTTAAGCACTTTCTCTAGTGTCTTCTCATAAAATATCTCAATCCTATCAAGCTTAATGAATCATTTCTCAAAATATTTCGCATACTTTGATTTTTTCTTTTTATTTCACGAGCTATCAAACGTAACTGCAAGCGCCGGGTTTATAGTTAAGGCAATGAGCAGGGAAGATATCAGAGTTACAGTAATGATGAAGGGTATGGAGAAAATGAATTTTCCCATTATTCATGTCATGAACAGCATTGCCGAGAATATCCAGACAACCGTCAATGTCGTAGAGACAAGCACATTCCTATAATCTCTGAGTACGAGCAGGGCGGATTCTCTGGTTGTGAATTTACCCGTATTCTTGTATTGGTTTATCGCTGATATTACTACAATCGCATCATCGACCAGCAGTCACAAAGACAGGATGAGCGCGAACATAGATAGGAAATTAAGAGTCTGTCCGGCATATGCCATAACTCAGAATGTCACCAGAAATACAAGAGGTGCTGATATTCAAGCCACAAGCGCCTCCTTTATTCAGATTATCAGGAACAGTGTCATGAAAACGAGGAATATGGTGATGCTTCAGTCTCTGATAAGGGAATGCTGATCAAGCTTTATCCTTTCCGATTGATCGAGTATGGTAGTTATCTTTATGTCTTTCGGCAGTATGCCGCTTGATTTGAGCTTTTCCAATGACGCTTCTCATTGGGACACAAGATCAACAATAGATCATCATCTTTTTTTAACGACTCATAATGTTGCAGCATTTTCAGGCACGCTTCAGTGTGAAGATAATCTGGATAGCCTCGTTCTTTTCACGGGAGCCTCAAATACTTTAGCGACATCCTTGAGATAGATTATTCAGGTATTTCAGGTTTTGGAAATTATCAGATTGCTGAGTTTCTGGATATCGAAATATCTCTCATCCACAGTCACGGTGTGAGTATATTTATCTACTCCGATTTCTCCCAAAGGTATTGTGAAGTTAAGGGCACCGACTGTCCTATTTATTCAATCTGCGCTTAATCAAAAAGCCTCTAATTTCTTAGGATCGTACTCAATCCTATATTCAGATTGATCTCAGCCGGAAATCTGCACTTCCGAAATCAGAGTGTTTCATTCCAGCTCGTCCTTAATCTTTTTTGAATATTCATATAATTCGAATCAGGTATATTTTCATGCGATAGCAAATATCCAGATGGGCGAATCATCGAGTGAAATCTCTGAGACAATCGAATCTGTGGCATCCTCTGGGAGATCTTTCTGAGCTAAATCAGTCTTATCCTTCAGTTCTCTCATAGCGACAGGGATATCGACATTTGATTTGAATTGCACAGTTATCACTGAGGTGCTATTCCTCGAGGTTGAAGTCATCGTATCGATTCATTTGATCTTTGAGATTTGCTGCTCAAGCTTTTTTGACACTAGATCTTCCATTATTTCAGGACTCGCTCAAGGAAGGATTGTCACTACGGTTCAAATTCAGATCTGGACTTCGGGACTTGATTCGAGCGGCAATGACCTAAGGCTTATGAATCATGCGATAAATATTATTCCTATAAGAAGAAACAGGAATCTTTTCCTTTCAAGGAAAAATGAAAACCATGATTCATCGAGTTTCTTATCATATTCGAGCTGGTCAAGGTATTTTGACTTCATCCCTTTATTTTCTGACATAATTTATTTTTTATCATTAATTAAAGCTTCTATCAATACTGCCAGATTATCTTTCTCTGACTCCATATCACAGCGCAGCATTCACATTTGCACTTCTCTGCTCTCTTTGTGTCAAGATGCCGCTATGATCTTTATCTTTTTAAACTTTTGTTTTATATGAAGTGTCAATTCTATAGTATTCTTAGTATGATCTTTCTCATCAAGATAGAAATCCATTCAAACATAATCAATATCTTCACCATGCAAATCTAGGATTTTCATAGCTTCCTGCGCGGTGTAGGCTTGAAACAATTCAACTTTATCTCAAAGATAGGACCTGTATTCTTCCTGATGCCTGCAATCATCTTCTATGATTAAGATTTTTTTCATCCGATTACATTAAAATGATACAATATATTATTTTATTTCCTCAACAAGATCTCAATCCTGAAGATTAAGCGCTCATGATATTACAATCTTGTCTCATTCGTTTAGTCCAGAAGTGACTTCTACTTCTGTGCTATTCTGATTTCAGAGCTTGACTGATTTTGATTGGGTTTTTGAATCTTTTGTTACGGTGAATACGCTGTAGTCTCATTGTCCAAGGCTAATAACCGCTGATAGAGGCACGAGTATGACTTTGTCTTTGCTGTTTTCCTTTGAGACATATGCATCTATATAGTCTCAAAGCTTGAAAGTATCAGGCTTCTTATTGAAGCTGACTTCTGCCTTGAACATCTTGGTTATAGGGTCTGCAGCAGGGGATAGGAGAGTAATGACTCAAGTGTATGATGCTCCTTGTTTGTCTGTTTTCACTTCTTGCCCCAATTTAAGCTCTCAGATATTATCGCTAGATACATCCAGTTTCACCAAAATCTGATCATCGGAACCGATCATGAATGCCGGAACTCCAGGGGATGCAGCAGTTCAGACTTCGACATTCTTTGCTGTTATCACTCAGTCGAAAAGTGCTACTATTGATGTATTTCTAAGCTGTATGGATGCGATATCTTTTCCTCATTTTGCTGCATCCAATTGAGATTTGGCAGCAACTTTCTGTGATTCGAGTTTTGCTTGGATCGATGCGTAATTCGCTTGTGCTATCTTAAGTGCATTATCTACTGCATCTCTGCTTGATTTCACGCTCACAATCGTATTTTCATATTGCGTTTGTGTCAATGTTTGATTACCGGAAACAGTATCCAGTTGGGAATTATTTCAGGCTTTGATATTCGATAGCTGAGTTTCGGAAATCGTAACAGCATTCTGAAGCGAAGCAAGATTCGTATCTATTGATGTTTTTGTCGAGTTAAGGGTGTTTTTCAGTGTTGTCAAACCTGATTGTGCCTGTAATATGCTTCATTGTATCCTTGCAATATTCAAGTTGAATCAATCGATTTGACTTTGTGGAAGAGATGAAGCAGGAATAGTATTATTCATCATGCTAACCATCTTATCATATAGGTCATTTTCTTTATTCAGCAAATCAAGGACTGCACTTGTTTTTTGCTCTATTCATGCCCTGTCTCAAGAGAATTCTTTAGCCTGGAAGTCATTATAAGCTGAATAAGCGGCATAAAAAGCGCTTTCTGCATCCTTCTTGGTTTGCCTGTTCATTGCTCATAAGTAAATCTCATAAGCCTTATTTATATAATTGTTTTTCTGTGTAGCTCACAAAATGATATCAGCTTGATTCATTCATGAATCGATAGATACCAGCGAGCTTGAAAGAGAAACCTTGAGGCTCTCATATAAACCGTTCAGGTTCTCCTCGGAATTTTTCTTGAAATTTGATAGATTCGTATTTGCATTTGTCAGAAGAAGATTCGCATTCTTAAGGCTCTCATCTGTTGTGTTTATTGTATTGGAGCGCGCCTTTTTGATATTATCAAGCTGAGTTTGAGCTATCGATAATTGCTTTTCAGTTGTTGAATACGTATTTTCCTTTGCGCTTATCGCGTTGTCTAATTGAATTTTTGCCGCCTCAAGATCTTTTTGTGTAGATTCTTGAGTAAATGCAAATGAATTAAGCGAATTGTTATAAGCCGTATTGGCATTGTCATAACTCGCTCAAAAAGTCGAAGAGCTCAAGTCTAAGCTGGCTAAAACTTCTCAGGCTTTTACTTTTTGCCCTACTTGCACATTGATTTTTTTAATGACCCCGCCAACTAACGGTGCAACAGGGGATTCCATTCATGGGGATGCTTTTCATATAAGCTTCAATTGCTCGCTGAAATTATCTTTCTTGACAACTTCTGTCTTTACCGATTTTGCAACAGGCTTTGTCTCTTCAGGTTTAACTGGGGCTCCGCATGAGGATAGTGCAATCGCACTCAACAGCACAATTGTTACAACTTTTTTCATAATGGTTTACTGGTAATATTAAAATAATCTCCTTTTTTAATTTTGAATATGTTCTTTCTTGATGTACTCCATAAGCTCATTTATGTCATCCATCTTTACCATCGCCACGGCTTTTCAGTGTTTTGTGACTACCATTAAGGAGTCTCATGGCTTGATTCCGAGCAATTCCCTCACTTCTGATGGGATTACGACTTGTCATTTTGTTCCTACGGTTACCGTGGAATGCATTTTTATTCCTCATTTTTCTCTGAGAGCATCGCATTCAGGTGAATTGATGTTTGTCATTTTACTGTATGATTATATATAAAATGTATAATAAGTATGAAAAAGTATACTTTTAGAATATATTGATTTTATCGACTTTGTCAAATATTAAGGTGTTTCTTTTTACATCATCCTGAATTAATTTCAGGATCCATCTCATTAATCCTTCAAATCCCAAAACTCCCGCCTTCGATGCTAAGACTCATTCTAACCTCTAAGACCCCTTGGTACATTCATTCTGATCAGAAGCAAATGATTGCCCTTCCGCTACGCACGGGTCCATGATTAATGCAGTAACCCATCCGCCCCTCCGGGCACCTTCCCTAAATTAGGGAAGGAATAGTTTGGAATCACAAAATCATTAATCATCACATATCCATTCACTCAGCGGAACGTCCGGAGGACAGGGAGCGAAGATGAAACACCCAAGAACTGTTCCGAGAGGGGTTTGGGGGCGGAATCGTCCGCGAAACCTCCTTATCTGTGACATCCTGTAAGATGGCGTTTCCGACCCCAATGCTTTTTGCATACTTTTTTGCATAAAAAAGTATGGATGCTGATATCATTAATGAATATTGATTAAGATGAAGATTCCCGATCAAGCCGGAATGACAAAATGGATGATGAAACACATTAATGAAATAGATCCTTCGATTCCACAGGATGACTTAACAATATAGCCATTAAAGGTTCTCTCTCTTGTACTCAAAGCGAAAAAGATTTTATTAAGGCAAATTCGGCTTATTGTCATTGATTGTAAATTCGATCAGATTACTCTCTTTTCACCATGGATTGACAAAAATCTTGTATTTTCACGGTTTCAGATTCAGGTAAGCTTTGCATACTTCTCCGCTATATGAGTTATCTAGCTGGCACAGATCCGGCTTAAGAATAACTTTTAGCTGTTTGTCTGTGGATCAAGATTCTGAGTACAATATTCACTTCACTCATGCCTCATTCTCTATCCATGCCAGTTTATCTCCCTCAAATCAGGCAAAATTGCATCAATTTATTATAATCGTAGAATTTACAGAACCTGAGTCAGTTGATAAGGAAGTTATTATAGGGGTTCATTCCGGGGCATCTCTGCATAATATTTTCTGTCATTGTTCTTGAATTTGTGCCTTTAGGGATTCGTTTTCAGTCAGAAGTCATGAATTTGCTTGCTGCAAATCCGTAATCTGTTTTTCGAGATTCGGCGTATTTGTGTCGGTTCTTGGATTTGAGCAGCTTGCCAATGCTATTAAGAGCATGATTGCAATTATTGATTTTTTCATAAAAATATTGATCAATTGATAAATTCCCTTTAATTGCATTATATTAATTCCGGCACGATTGCAAACGTATATCAAGGGCACTTATTCTAGGAGTTTTTGTTCTTTTTTGATTTTTATGATTTAATTTTTATAATTACGCGCGTTTAAATCAAAAACTTATAATTTATGTGAAATATCGTATTCTTGCTTTGATACCTAGTGCTGGCGTTTATGCTCGCTTTTGCTATAACGCCAATATATATCAAGATGCTTTACAAGTTAAAACTCTGAAAGCAGATAAGGGAAGAGGGCTTGATCTGAAAGGCGACAGAATTCGCTAAGCTGCATGCCGCAAAAACATGAACACCTACCATGTGAGGCTGAATGATACTCTGAGTCATTTGAGTCTTAGTCGCACTTTCGATACTCTTCAATTATTTTTGAGCCGATCTGGAGCAGTTCATCTGATATAAGATAAAATACTCACTATGGAATAGGAATGAAACCTATTTGCCGCTGTTCACCCTTTTTACAGTTTGAATGCTCTGACTTGTCGATGACTACATGAACGTCAGGTGAATATGAAGAACGAAATGAATATCTGCAAAATTCAAAATGCTTTGGCTTATAACTTTCTGAGCCGTTTGAGCTTATTGGTTCTATTTCAAGCTCTGACACACGAGCTTCAACCTTCCTTTTTTCGGCAATCTGGATCTTTGACTTCTATATATCCCGATCTTCATTTTCATAATAATATCAATGGCCAATGCCGTAAATATCACCGACTGACTTGACTGACTCGCTTGAGGGCTTTTGATGTTCAATTACTTCGTATACTCGATAATCACATATAATCAGCATCTCTTTATCTTATCAGCACTTTGCATGATAGTGGTCTGAACCCTCATAGCTTTCTTATGGTTCAATATCAAGCCGGCAAAATTCTATATGTGAGACGTGTGAGCCCTTGCTCTGTGAGCCAATCTCTGAATCATCGCAATGATGACGAACACCCTCATTGTGCTGGTGATAATTTCATGAATATACATTATAGAGATAGTGTCTGTCATAATCCAGCTTACTTCAAAGAAACTGAGGAAAGGGAAGAAGGTCTTCAAAATCGCCCCATTCCATCATCACCTAGAGGCAATCGGCTGGAAAGAGGAGAGTGTTGTCATGAGATTCTGGCTAGTGGGAATGATATTATCAAGCATTTGAGTGCTGGTAAGCTACCTTCTTAAATAAATTCTCTTCATCAATAAACCCCTCAGACTGAGGGGTTTTTAAGTTGTTCGGACTTCTGCCTTTTGAGTTAATGGATCATATAAGCTCATTATCAGATAAAATCCTTCTTTTATAAATTGAATCTTAAATTCTTAATATTGAAATTGATTGCTGCAATCATTCATGAAATATTTTTTTAAAATTAATTTGCATTTTATATACACTTATATATACTTTGTGTATATGAGAGTTGGCGAGCCACTGGCTGAGCGAGCTATCAATGCTTAAATCTTAATTTTAAATGCTTATGTTAACGGATAAACAGCAGAAGGTATTGGACGCTATAGTTGCATTCATCGAGAGACACTGAGAATCTCCGACTCTGGAGGAGTTGCAGAATGCCCTTTCTATAAAGAGCAAGAGATGAGTTGTACAATTTCTTGAATATCTTGAAGAGAAATGATTCATCCATAGATGATGAGGTTATCGATCTATCAGATTATGAGACAGGATAGTGGGTTCCCAATTGGCAATTCCTATTCCTATATTGGGCTTCGCTAATGCATGAAGGCCTCTTAAATATTGAGAGGAGAATGACCTTGGTTCGCTTCTCATCTCAAAATCCATAATAAAATGAGATTCTTGAAAATATTTCTGCCTTAAGCTAGAATGAACTTCAATGAATAATTTTGTAATAAATTGAAAAGTGCTTTCAGACGGCTGTTATGTTCTTGTGAATAAGGATTTCGGATGGCAAGATGATTCTAGCTGAGCATATGTCTGCATTGTTAACTGATTTGCGACTGTCAAAAAAATCAAAAAAGAGTGAGAGGATACATATCTGCTGCCCCAATCCAATGATGTTGAGCACACGCCTATAGTTCTCTCGCAGGATGATACTGTCGAGATAAACTGAAAAGTTGTCGACGTCTTCAATTTTAAGTAAAAACATCAAGCTTTGCGTTCTAACTTTACGCTCCTCGTTCACCGTAACTTCCGTTACGACTCACTGTGGTGCGCAGTTATCGCACAAATCTCTTCGTTTTTACTTAAAATTGTTACGAGTCACCTGGTGCACAAACCCTTCGTTCCCATTTTAAAGTCATCTATAACACCAAACCTTATGTATAAATGAGCCATAATTGAAGAAAGTCTTACGGATAAGGATATCTTGAGTGATATCCAAGTATTAGAAACCGAAATAACTCCAGATATAGATCCAGAAGATGTATGGCACATCCATACTGTTATGATGACGGAAGAAAACATATTTAAGCTGGCGGAATATCTGAAACCGGCCAAGTATTATGCGCATTTCTGGTCCCGAGATGACATGTTTGTAGTTTTTCCCAATAAAGTGTTCAAACTTGATTCTGATAATAAGGATTCCTGGAAAGATGCTATAGATTTCTGATTATCTATAGATATTCCTTTGGAACAACTGGATTTCTTAACTGATTAATAGGCAATATGACAGCAATCACGCTTTTTGAGGAATGAGTTAGCGCTTGATTCTCGTCTTTTGTCGGCGAGGATGACTCATATAAGATATCTCTTGAACAATACCTCATCGAGCGCCCTAGCACTACGATTAGCGTACGAATCAAGTGAGAAAGCATGATTTGAGCAGGAATTTTGCCCTGAGATATTGCAATAGTCGATACAGCAAAAATACCTTTCAGCTGAAATCTTGTGATTGCGATTCTGGATTGAGTCTATACTATTAAATTCCTGCAAAAGGATAATAAATGAAGGCCTTTCCTGAAGGCCGCCAATAAAGAATACTGAGATATATATCCGAATGAAGACTTGTCCATCTATTGAGTTGTCGTCGGTGTGATAAGGAAATATGTTTAAAGGATTTCTCGACTGACGCTCGAAATGACAACCCCTCCAAGGTAATGAAGACCTGTCCATCTACTCCAGTTGTCGTCGGTGTGATAAGGAAATATGTCTGTTAAATTTTAATATTAACGATTCTCATATGTTTGATAAAAATGATCTCTGCAGATTTCTGGCAGTTGCCAAAAAATCAACTTACGCGTCCGGCGATTCTGGGATGAAGGTTATAAATGAGGACAAGTCGACGACCATAGTTTTTGAAGATTGAGATTGGAAATATCATGACAATTATTTCTGAGGAGAACCATATGGATGAAGGGAAGTTGTTTCCTATAAATGACAACCTGTTTACTTGATGGTATACTATTGAAATGTGGTCGAAAATTGTAAAGATTTCGGACAAGTTTATTCCATTCTGCAAGAGGCTCTCCGACTTATTCCTGCCGATAACCCTTATAGATGACCAAGATCACATGAGACCAAAAATGCAATATATATAAATAATTTCACTTGAGAAATTGATGATTTCTTCGGTGAAGAAATCATCAAAATCGGTTGAATCGAGAAATACAAGGCAAAATATATCTGAGGCTTTGTAGATCAGAGAAGATAAGGCAAGAATTTTAATCTGAATCCATGCTGATAAAAATCAAATTTGCAGAAAATGAGGACAAGACAAAAGTCCTTGATTTTTTCAAGAAGAATATCTTAGAGGATCATAGTTCCGTTAACTTTGAATTCCTTTGTCCTTTTGGTGCTTTGGCTGCGATATCGCGCGGCCAGGTGGTTATGATGACCTGTTGAGATAAGATGATAGGATGACTCAGATTTTACCCTAGGAAAAGGGATAGCATAGTTTCACTCTACCAATTTGCAATTGATGAGAATTTCCGTTCCAGATGACTCTTGCTTCAGATGCTTCGATTCACTTGATTCTCCTTATTTGAGGCGAGCTGTTTTCCTGACTCGACTTTAAATGATTATTTCAGAAAAAAAGGTTGGGAAATAACAAAAACTGATAATAGGAATAATTATTGGAGCCTTAAGATTGCCTGATAATTTATGATTCTTACAAGTTTTTACTATGAAATTCAATTCTTCCAATAAGGTTTATGCGCATGTCGATTGCAATAGCTTCTTCGCTTCCTGTGAAATGTATAGAAATCCTTCTTTAAAAGGAAAGTGCGTGTGTGTCGGCTGAGAGATAATAGTGGCTGCCAGCTACGAGGCCAAAAGATATTGAGTCAAGACCTGAACTCCGGTTTGGGAGGCAAGGAGGATGCTGGGCAAAGAATTCATACTGATTCATCCAGACCTGAATTTTTATAAGCAAATCTCAAAAAGATTCACGACATTTCTCGGAGATTATTCCAACTCGATACAAATATTCTCAATAGATGAGGCATTCATGGATATAACATGAATGGCAGAATACCGTAAGATTGATTATCTGGAGTTTGCCATTTTCCTTAAAAAAGAAATCAGAAGATGTATTTGAATTCCAGTTTCTGTCTGAATTGCAAATACGAAGATAAAGGCTAAGATATTCTCCGATATCAATAAGCCCTTCTGAGAATGTGTCGCATTTGAGGATGATCCGGTTTCAGGCATCTTATCTAAATTGAAAGTAACAGAAACGCCATTCATTGGCAAGAAAACTTGAGAAAAGCTCCAGTACATATGCAAGACTATAGAAGATTTCCGTAAACTGTCTTTTTGGTCAATAGATGAAATGCTCGGAAAGAACTGAACTGATTTATGGCTGGAGCTCAATTGAGTCGATATCATGGATTTTAGCGGGAACCCGATTCCGAAATCGATCTCCAGGACTTCTTCATTCAATAAAAAGATTACAAATGACAAGGATTTCCTCTGGTCTCAAATCGTGGATCATTTCAACCAGGCTTATTTCATCCTGACAAAATACAATCTTGAACTTAAGAATATCGCAATATATTTGCGGGATAAGGACTTCTGCAGATATGCTTATGACTTCAATTTTGAGATCCATACGAATATAAGAACCGATCTGCTTATGAAACTTAGGGAAATTTTCAATTCAAAAGTTCCTTTCTCGCTTGAATACCGCTCGACAGGCGTCATATTTTCAGATTTCAAGGAATTCGTACCCAAGCAGCTATCTCTTCAGGATTTCGACAACGTCACATTTGAAAAAAACAAAAAACTTATGCACGCCATAGAGGCGGTGAATAAGTTTTATTGAAAGAAAAAAGTCAATATCGGGGCTATGTAACTATCTTACATAAATCCTATGCCATCATCAAGTTGTAAATTGAGCATTGCAGACTAGCATATAAGTTCAAGCTACTCAGATATATCAAGCTCACATAACACCAGATGTGTGTTTGAACAGATAGTAATTCCATTGGTCATAAAATTCATTTATATTTCCAGTTACTCATGCTGGGTTACAGTTATTTCAAGTTCATGGAGTCCAAGCAATAGTTCAGATGTCAGCACCTGATGCTGTTCAGTGTATGACACGATCGTTTAATATGGCACTGGTCGTATTAAAATTTACAATGGTTGTTGAATAACCTCACATGATTCTGACCTGATTATTTCAAGCCAATAATCTTGATCTTTGTGGATGCATTCACTCGGTAGCAATATCAGGCTTCACTGATGCAATACCATTAACGAAAGTTTTATTCAGATTTGTCATCACAAGAGTCCAGCCTCCTCAGTCTGTGTTCATGTCACAATAAACTTGAAATGCTCAAGCTCAATCAGGATTAATCCAATAATCTCAATCTGCAGAGCTAGGATAAGCTGTTTTTATCGCATTACAACTTGTTCAAGCAGAGTTATTTGATGTTCAGTCTGTGGTGGTAATGCCTCAGTTTGCACTAGTAATGGTTCATCCCAAACTATTCTTCACAAGTCATACTCAAAGATCAGTGAGCGCATTTCAAGTTGCCGCT
>CAZKLD010000007.1:0-84254 GCA_964553745.1 uncultured Candidatus Peribacteria bacterium
AGCTTGTAGGATTCTCGAAGTTTCAGGCTACTTGGTATTCTCTCTTGTTTGAAGCAAGGGAATAATCGTATTCTGATCATTTGAGAGGATCCACGACTTTCTTGGAAAGGTTCTTCTGGAGCATCTTGTAAGCGGAATCTCAGATAGTTCATTGGTTCCAGATTATTCCTCAGGAATAGGTGTATGAATAGGCATAGTCGGGAGTCGGATAGGTTCAGGCATTGACATTGTACATCTCTACTGATTTCTTGATGGAAGAGATGTCTGACAAGCGAGTTGAATCCCTAGCAGAGCCTGACTGGGAAGAGAAGGAAAGGAATGCTATCGTCGCAAGGATCGCTAGGATTACTATTACTACTATAAGCTCTACTAGGGTGAAGGCTGAATTGCGTTTTTTGTGAAGCATAATATTAAGTTAAATTTAAACCTTTACAGTGTAAACGATTTTTTCAAAAAAATAAAATGTTTTTGAAAAAAAACTTTTATAGGTAAAACATTATAACAATTAATGCAATAAAAATATGAAAATATTCGATATAACATTATTCTGAATACATTTGGCTCCAACTTATTATTGACTCATGTACGCACTTTGATTCGTCTGAGGATATCTGATTTTGAGGAAAAGAAAAATCCTGAGTGAAAAAGGCCTTGACTCTCTTATTTTCTACATATTCCTGTGAGTTATTTTATGATGAAGGCTATGATATGTTCTTTTTTATGATTTGGGATATTATCTCAAGAATCCGCTTGATATAATGGCTACCTGGAAATGATGAATGAGCTTTCATGGGTGAGTAATTTGAGTTGTAGTAGCCATGATATTATTTACAATCGTAAATCATAAAGCAAACCCGATAAAAAAATTCGATGAATTCAAGAAACATTTTCTATCCCTTTCCGACAATGTAGTCGGCGTATTGCCAATCTGATTAGGTTTATGAAGGATATGAAATTATCTGAATAAGGAATTGCTATGACAGGAGTATGATTGATTCCTAGCAGTCGAAAAAAATTGAAAATATTACTTCCCCACTCCGCTTCTAGAGGCTCTTTTCGAATGACTTATCCTATATTTTATACTTTCATATTTCTTCAGACACTCAAAAAAACCATGAAAGACTTGATGAGCTTTTTTATTCTTCTATTGAGTTTTCAGGTTCTGAATTGAATTTTTTAGAGTTCCCGATGTTCAGTTGTGATATATTTGGTGATGGGCAACAATGGGTCAGATTCTGAGCGTGCCGATGGTCATTGTTTGATTTTGGCTAATTTATAGGAAATAGCATTAATATATTTGATAAAATAGAAAAATAGCTAAAATTGATTAATGAATCATTCTAATATTATCCATAAAAAAAGGCTCATGTGAAGATTAGATAAGAGCATATCAAATCTGCTCATAATACTGAGTATAATAATCACAGCATTAACAATTCCCTTTCCAGAGTTATTCCGGTACTGAATGAATAAATACTATCTATATGTGACACATGATATACCATCGATCCTAGTTCAATTCTGACTTTATCAATTCTTGCATTGATGAATGCTGCATATTTTGTCTAATTCATTATTCATATATATTTTTTGAAATCAGGTAGAGATCCTGATGTGAAAAAAAAGATATCTTCAATTTTTTCTCCTTAATGCTATTTTCACTTGATTCGCCATATTATTCCTTTCTAGTGCGAACACAGTATGAATCAGCTGATTTGCAATGGCGATTATGGGTTATGTATTCATGCATCTGAGAAAAATAAAACATCCTGATTATAAGTGAGCATGAATTTTTCTTGTTTTGAACGTCCTGATTTGATTTGGAAGCAATATTAGCCTGATCTGACATTTGGCTTGAGCAATATTCTGATGCTGATATTTTTATTTAGAAACGAATTTAAGAAGCAGGAAGCTTATTGATAAAAACAAGTATGGATTATAGCAGGATAATCACAATCTGAACATTTGCCGCACCATAAATCCTCTGAATTGTCAGTCATTCTTCGGGGTATTCGCTTTTCCTGCATTAAAAAAAATCACATTGATGCATCAGGGTTCCGGGATTCTACCAGGAAGAACTGTACAAAAATGTGAAATCTTGACTAAGATTATAATAAGCTGAACTACTGAATAGCCTTCTTCCTAAGAAGAGCCCATTCTCCTGGATTCTCATCCATATTTACAAATACTCTGAAGCTGCCGCCATGGGCAGCTTCTTTGCTTTCTCATTTCGGATCCTTGATAGATTTTACTATCATTTCAAACTGACTATCAGGAGAAATTACCCTAAGTGAATCTCAGATGTCGAATCTGTTTTTCACTTCAATTTCCGCCAATTTATCATTGTTGTCATATCATCTGACGATTCAGACAAATTCTTCCTCTTTCAATTCAGCATTCTTCTCGAAATAAATACTCTTATCTCATAAATCTCAGACCACGAAACCAGGTATGTATCCCCTATTAGAAATCGCAAACAGTTCTTTGGAAAGCTCAACTGCATCGTACTTCTCTCAATTTTCCACTGCCGTTATAGCTTTTCTGTAACCTCTTCAGACTCCTGCTAGGTAATTGATAGTCTTACTTCTTCATTCGACCTTAAAGCTTATGATTCAAGCATCTTTCAGCTCCTCTATATAATCGATAAGACACATATCTCTGGAATTCATGATATATGTTCAGAACTCATCCTCATCTATAGGCAACAATTCTCATTTCCTCTCCCTTTCCTCAAGGTAGAATTCTCATTCTAGAGGAATGTAGTTCGTCGGCCTTCAGGTAGAATCATATAAATCTTCATTTGAAACCTCATTCTTATATACTTTGTATTCCCAGCGGCAAGAATGTGCGCAAGTTCATTGATTCGGATCTCTATGGGCCATATAGTTAGAGAGCAGGCATCTTCATGAATAAGCCATGCAAATTGCTCAATGGACGAAAAATTCTAGCTCCATTTCAGGGCAATTCTCATGGATTTCTTTGATTTCACGAAGAGATATCTCGCGACTAAGGATTATCCTCTTGATTCAGATATCATACCAGAACTTCGCTTGTGCCCAATTTGTATTATTTGCCTGGACAGATAAGTGAAGCTCGGCATCTGGAAATTCTTTCCTGATGATTCAGATAAGTCCCGGATCAGACATTATATATGCGTCAGGATTAAGAGCATACATTTTCTTAAAGGCCTCTATGAAAGGCTTGATTTTGACATTATGCGCATAGATGTTCGCAGTGAAATAAATCTTTACTCATCGTTCGTGGCAATATTCGACAGCCGTCGCCAGATCTTCCCAACTGAATTGATTTTCCCTTGCACGAAGCGAAAACATTGGAACTCAAGCATATACTGCATCAGCTCAATATGCTATCGCATATTTCATCTTTTCCAGATTTCAAGCTGGCATAAGAAACTCTAATTTTTTCATCCTAATTTTGAATTATTTAAAAACGTCAATATATGCAAAAGTTCAAAAAATCAAAATAAAACTTGATTTTTGCTTCAAAAGGATTATATAAATTAGGTGTACTTTTTAATAAATGTCTATGGGAAGAGAGAGTGATTATAAAATGAAAAATACTACTGATTTTCCGACTAAAATAAACAAAGCCATTGAGAAATGAGATGCTCAGCACCTTATAAAATTAAGGAAGAGAGTAACAGGTAAAATCAGGTACTTAATCAGCATTGGTTCACTAGAAGCCAGCAATGGATGGAACAACATGGCTCAATTTATAGATAACGCCATGGATGTTGTTGTAGCTAAGAAATAAAAAGTTAAAAAAAATTTTGACAAGAATATTTTTTTTTATAATATGTGCGCACTTCAAATCCGTTTGAGGTCGCACATAATTATATTCCTCCGTAGCTCAGTGGTAGAGTAGGTGGCTGTTAACCATTTGGTCGTTGGTTCGAATCCAACCGGGGGAGCCATAAGAAACAAAACAAAAAATTCGCTTTAATAAGCGAATTTTTTGAATGCATAAATTTGATTTGTATATATTAAACAAAGGATATAATCTAAATGTCTCCCCCCCATTATAAAGCCATTATAATTTCATCAATCAATAAAATGAAAAATCTGGTTATCATAATTATTTCAGGCATCAGCTATATATCAATGGTTTTTATAAATTATTTAGCCAATGCCCTTCCGATCAACAATCGCAATACATGAGCGATATCAAATTCCTATCCCAATCTTTTTACTCCGGCATGATACACATTCTCTATTTGGGGATTGATTTACCTTATGCTTTTAGCATATCTGATTTATCAATTCATATGTTTGAAGAAAAAAAGACCCAAAATGCTGGAGGATATTCAAAATAAGATAAATATCCTATTTACAGCATCTTCAATAGCTAATATCTCATGGATATTCGCTTGGCATTATGATTTCATCTGACTCTCGGTAATCATAATGATAATATTACTGGCCCTGCTGATCAATATCACAGATCAGATCCGATCACTGAAAATTACAACACAAGAAAAACTATTCATTTCCACACCTTTCAGCATATATTTCTGATGGATCACTGTTGCTGCCATCGCAAATATCACAGTATATCTTGTGAGCATAGGGTGGAATGGATTTTGAATACAGGACTACATTTGGACAATCGTGATATTGCTTGCATGAACAATGATCGGAATCCTGAGAATGCACAAAGATAAGAATATCGCTTATGGCATGGTGCTCATCTGGGCATATATCGGAATTCTGATAAAACACGTTTCCGGTGCAGGTTTTGATTGAAAATACCCAAGCATAATAATAACTTTGATCATTTGTTTGTTGCTGTATGTGTTTTATATAGTCAAAATGTATTTTAAAAAGATAGCATAAGATAATATTGTGCTAAGCCTGTTATGCATATTTAAACTTCAGATGAAAAAATCCCGCATTTATGCGGGATTTTTCATAATCTGCCTTAATGAATAATTATATGATTCAAGGCAGCATCATTATCACATTATCTTCTTGAGGAAACTTCATTCTTCTTTCTGTTTCATCTCCAACATCTGACGTCACAGAGAAACGATGTCGATGTTTGATTTCCTTACCATTGGAAACAATTCTCATTCTTCTTCCATTAGATGATGTTCGATTTGCTCGGACAAGACTTTAACAGATGAATCAAAAAGCGGGTCATCGACTGACATGGATTTGATATCTGAAATAAGATCTTTTGCGCTTTTGTGTTCGACATTTGCCTGATCAAGCAGCTCACTTGCCTCTTTAATCGACTCGCGAACAGTCGGATAGAATAGTTTTTCTTCTATTTTCGTATGTATCGTAAGTTCAGAACATATTTCATCAGCCAGTTCCTTTTTCTTAGAGAAGGACTTGTCTCAAAGTCATTCATAATCCCTGAATGCTTTCCTCACCCTGCGATGATCTTCTTCAAGAAGCGCTAAGGCATTTATTGCATCTTTTTCCATATGATTGAAGTTAAAAGATAATGTTGATATTATACTTAAATTTTAACAATTATCAAATAATGGAGGTGTTAGTTTTTCCTATCATTAAGCCATTTAATTGACTTACTCACTAATTAGAAACCCATGAAGCCAATTAGGAATCATCTTCCATGAAAGTGCCATGATGTGTATAAAAAGATTTGATTATCATAACTAAAAAGATAAACTTGGCAAGCAAACTCAAAAGGATGCATTTAAGCTATATGAAAAAAATATGAAACAGAATCGGCACAATCCGCGCCATCTTCCAGAGACATCTGCAACAGTAAGGTCAGAAACCGCAAACCAAATAAAAAAGATCAAGGGAATAGCAGATAATATCATCAATACTCCAAAGTTAAGTCAAGAATTACCGAGTGTTGAAGAACTTGTAGCGAATCATGCCGCAAGAGATTCATATGAAGCTGAAAAATTGCTTGAGCTGAAAAGACTTGAGCTGATTGTTGCCAACCCAAAATTTCTTACTTCAGAAGTCGTTGATATAATATTAGGATTCGTAATGAGTAGCATTGGAGATTACAAGCAAATTCAGCCAAAAAAACATATCGGTTGGGAATTATGCAATTGAATAAGCTTCTGATTCGCAGAAACATCTTTCGAGCTTTTAAAAAAAGCCATGAAAATGTCAAATAGCCTTGGCATTGATATATCAGCAATCAAACCCCTATTGCCTGATGTAGAAAAATTGGTCACAGAAGTTACGATAAAAGAAGCGTTATTAAATGTTGAACTTTGCATAAAAGAAACTAGCTCCTCAACAAACGCTAGATTTACAGTATTTTGCAATACCCTCAAGAAAGCAGAAGTGCAGTGAATAGATATCAGGCCTTACAAGAAGAAGCTCCCCGCTCTAAACAAAGAAGCCAAAAGATGCCTTGAGTTCAGGACTGCTTTCAGCACATACAAACATCCGGGCAAATGAACCGACAGAGCTAAAAAACAGCATGATGCGCTTAATATGATGGCGAACACAGCAAAAACCTTAGAAAATTGGGTATTATTGGCTATCATTGCGAACAAATTGCCGTACGACGATGATTCTTGCAGTGAAAATGTGAAAGATATTTCAATTTTCAGACTATGCTTGGGAAAATTGAGAAAATCAGAAGGATCAAGAGAAGAATGGAATAATCTTCTTGAAATGACATTAAGCGGAAAGCTATTCCCCTTGCCTGACAGCAGGAATTTTATGCCCCTTTTAAAACTCTTGGAAGAAAAAGCTAAATAAAAAATCATTCAGAGAACAATAAAAGTTAAGCAAAACATGTATTCACATTAAAATAATGTGAATTTTTTTGTGAAAATTCTATCTTCATCAAATTTATGAAAAAATTAAATGGCTTCTGGAGAGAGTTTTTCAATTGGATCTGATCGGATAAATTAATCAGCATGAAAATAACTTCACAATAACAAACAGAAGCGGATATGAAACGTAGATGAGTAAAAATTTTTAAGTTAAATGCAATATATCGTATCAGGTCTATATTAAGCCATTATATAAAGGGTATTCTTATGCATTTCCCCATTGAATCGACAAATGTCAATGTATTAATTTACCGTTGACTTTCACCTGATTCCAATTAATTTATGGACCGTCAAGTTAATAGATAATATTGGATAATCACATATGAACTTGATTTGTCAATAGAGAATGTTCCTAAGAAGGAAGATAACAATTCTCCGATTTTTGACAAAAAAAACCGAATAAGGTATTATACTAGAAACATAAATTATGTTCAAATCAAATAATTTAATGAATGTCATAAAAAGATTATGCCCATAGAAAACTGATCTGCATCGCCTGAAGAATTCGTAAGGAAAATAAAGCTTACCGATGAGCAGGTACAGCGTCTGGAATTAGCAGAAAACCAAGCTTTAGAGAAAAAAGGCATTTTTAGCGAGCTTCTGAGCGGATACACAGAGCATTTCAGATGAATCGCATTGTGAATTCTGGCCACCTGAGCAGTCACAGCAGCCTACCCTTCTCAAGTTTCAGCAAGCGAATCTCAATTTTCGAAAAAACAGATTATATCGTCTACTTCGAATCTGAAACTTAAATCTTCAAATAAATTTCTTGGCATTATCCTAAAGAATGTCAAAAAGAACAAAATCGATGCATCGAAATTATCCAAGACATCCATTGATGATTGTTTATTGAAGTGCTGAATTCAGCCTTCAGATACAGTGAAACACTCTCTTTATAATGCATTTTGATGAAAAGAGGCACATTGAACATATAATAAAAGGAATGCAATACATAATTCATTTACCATCAAATGTCTTATAAGATATATAAACGACGACCTCAAAAACACAAAGAAACAGACAGTTGGAGAGATTCTCAAGGAATTTCAAAACTCTGTGATCGCAGCGAACTGAATATCGAATACTGAAGCTAGAACTGATAAGGATAAAGAAATTGCTGCTCCAGTTGTTGCTGAGGTGAAAGAACCCGCAATCGAGCCTGTCAAAGAAATGCCAGTCGCAGATGTGATACTCAATGCCCCATTGAAGGCAAGCGAAATAACAGTTCCGCCAACAGCAATTTACGATCCGATAATTATACCTGAACAAAGAATTGCCAGCATCAATGCTGAAACAAATTGAAATAATCCTGAAACAGGGATGAACATGTGAGCTGACTGAAGCTTAAGTATGGAAACTCCTGTATCTGATTGAACCTTGCATACTAGCTTCAAAGCATGAAATCTTGGAACTCCCGTTACGGTCTGACAGGAATCCACTGCCTCAACTAGCGGGAATGCATCTCTTATGCCAGGTCTTTCGGCAGAATATTCTTGAAAAACCTTTAAAACCGGATTATGATTCGAAGCGATGAATTATCAGAATAAGAATTTTGGAATCCTTAAGCTTTATGCGAGCAAGCTTTTCCAGATTGCAGACCAGAGTTCATGAGTCTACTTGGAATTCAAAGATTCTGTGACATGAGAGAAATATCAGAAGATAATGTGATGATTCATAACGACAATCTGAAGCAGGTCTCTATTAAACCTGTCTGCAGCAGACTTGAAGAAATTTGAGAAGATAAGCCTTGACTGAGCCGATAAAAGCTTTACATGACACAAATTCAGCGTATGAGGAGAATACAGCTTCCTTTCAGATGATTTCATAAGAGAGCTTTGAGCGTCTGTAGTTTACTCTCAGACAGATAACAAAGATTTCTGACTGCTGAAAACCTACGCAGAAGATAATTGAAGCACGACAAAACAAATGGAAAGATATGGTTACTTTCAGTGATCAAGAGTTGTGGAAGCATGA
Source organism: uncultured Candidatus Peribacteria bacterium (assembly GCA_964553745.1). Lineage (GTDB taxonomy): Bacteria > Patescibacteriota > Gracilibacteria > BD1-5 > UBA2023 > STC-113. Next base: position 8,768 of record CAZKLD010000007.1, read on the forward strand.
GTAACATGATCATTCAAGCTCTGGGCTTCAGCAAAACTTAAAACAGCTTTTTGAGTTCATAAGCAGGATTTCAATTCGCTATGAAAAGATGTTATGTGAGAAAATGTTGTAACTAAGGATAATTCAATTACAACCTGATATTGAGACCTTACTCTAACCCAAAGAATAGATTGAAACAGATGAAATATAGACCTTAATGTTCATCATATTCCAAATACCTCCACAAAATATCGTGCAGAAACCTGATACTATATCGCACCCTGAGTGAAAGCCACATGAATGGTCGAGAAAATGCATACGATGATGAGGTGAATGAAAGATTCTGTCACTGCAATGCTTTGACTTACAGTTGAATTCTGATGAAAGACAAAAGATTATTGAAATGCGAATCCAACAGTTTGAGAAAGGATGAATTTATGACTATGAGACCTGAAACCAGTCGATTGAGTGGCTTCTGATGTGCTTAATTGAAGAGCATGGACAAACGATGTATCAACTTTTGAAGTAGATAACTGAGGCTTATCATCAACAAGGAAAAATCTTGACTGAAGCATAGATGCTATTATCCAATGAAATTGAAAACTCAAGACAGATGTTACATGAATCATATGAAACCCTTCATGAGCAGAAAAATATTTCTATGTAGAAAAAACTTGAAATATAGTCTTCTATGGGAAAAAAGCAGCTGAATATAATGCAAAATTCTGAACAACCCCAGTAATGATCTGATTCGCACAAAATGATAACAATGTTTTCATCCTCGACCAGAATATTACTAAGTGATCCGTATATCTAAAAGCAAACAAATCACTATGAGATTTGCCTGCAGGACTATCTAACGCAATAGTTACAAGAAAATTGGAGCAGAAGATGAGCGATGATTTATTTTCAAAAGCATTGCAGATAGACGCTGCAAATGATATGTTCCAGAATAATTGACTATTTTCTGATTGAATCCTAAAATGAAAATATCTTGATGGCACTCTCTCTGCTTCTGTTATCAATGCAGTCAAGAATAATGTTTTCTCTTCTGAACAGATAGCTGCGATGAAAAATTGAACAATCTCATGACAGCAAGCACAGAATATAGCAATCAATAATGTCCCTGTTCCAGTCAATGCAGATATCTCTGTCAATGAAGACTGATCTTTTGCCTGAAAACTTTCTGCAATCGATTCAGATAAGGACGCACTTACATATTCCCTTCTTACCGCTCCCCTGCATTGAACAGCCACAATTACACCTGATTGAAATTATACATATACTCCGAATAAGCTGTTTTCCTGAAACGATACTTTTACATATGCCATCACCGATTGAAAAGCGACAGTCACATCAATAGCAAAAATCACGATCAAACACATAAATCATGTTCCGACCATTTCTGTAGAAATACAAGATATCTCAACTTGAGGTTGAGTTGCTATGACACCTGTTACTCTTCCAGAAGCAACTGACTTGGATAAAGACAAGGTAACATATACCGCTTTATGACTTGAAAATACATGATGATTGCTTTTTGATGCGAATACCAGAACAATTTCTTGAACACCGACAAATTTCTGAACTTATGAAATCACATATCAAGCAGCTGATGGACAATGAGAGCCGGCAATTAAGAAGTTTAAAATAACAGTCTTGGATACAGTTGCTCCAGCAACACCAGCATTCATCTGATTCATAAATAATTCCATATATTGAAGCGATGTCATTCCGAATGCTGCTCCAGTCGATTGAGTCACATATTCAGCGACTTTGGATGGATCTCCATATGTGCTATGAACACCGATCACCACCGATTGAACTCATACATTATCCATTATCGCTACAAAGACGATTAATGGTAAGACTTCAGTGAACACATGAAATTTCACTATAGATAAATCATCGCCTTCTGCTCCTTCTCTGACCTGATTCACAAATAATACTACATATTGAGGAGATGTCACTCCTAATGCTACTCCTGTTGCATGAGTGGTTTATTCTGCAACCCTTGACTGAGCACAATATAATCTTGGCTCACCGGTTACAGCAGACTGACAACATACATTGACCGTAACGGCTACAAAGACTCTGAACTGAAAAACTACAGTCAGCACTTGAACATTCTCGATCGATAAGGCTTCTCCTTCTGCACCTTCTCTGATATGATTCACAAATAATACTACATATTGAGGAGATGTGACCCCTGATGCTACTCCTGTTGCATGAGTGGTTTATTCTGCGACTTTGGATTGATCTCCTTATGCCCTATGAACTCCTGTCACCACAGATTGAGCGCATACATTGACAATTACCGCAACTAAGACATTGAACTGAAAGACTTCAGTGAGCACTTGAACATTCTCGATCGATAAAGCGGCTCCTAATGCCCCTGCATTATCATGAGCGGTAAACAGATGAACTTACGGATGAGACATTGCGATAAGCGCGAATCCTGTTGCATGAGTCGTATTTTCGGCAACCATGGACTGAGCTCCATATGCGCTCTGAACTCCGGTCACAACAGACTGAAATCATCAAGCTGTGGTCACTGCCACGAAGACGCTAAATTGAAAGACTTCGGTTACGACCATAGATTTCTCGATCGATAAAGCTGCGCCCGCATCGCCTTCACTGACCTGATTCACAAACAACACGATATACTGATGAGATGTCACTCCTGATGCTACTTCAGTTGCATGAGTGGTATATTCCGCAACCCTTGACTGAGCTCCGTTTAACTTAGGATCTCCAGTGACTACGGATTGAGCGCACACATTGACAGTCACTGCGACTAAGACATTGAACTGAAAGACTTCAGTGAGCACTTGAACATTCTCGATCGATAAGGCTTCTCCTTCTGCACCTTCTCTGATATGATTCACAAATAATACTACATATTGAGGAGATGTGACCCCTGATGCTACTCCTGTTGCATGAGTGGTTTATTCTGCGACTTTGGATTGATCTCCTTATGCCCTATGAACTCCTGTCACCACGGATTGAGCTCATACTTTGACAGTTACCGCGACCAAGACATTGAACTGAAAGACCTCAGTGAATACCTGAACATTCACTATAGATAAAATCGGCCCTACGATAAACTCATTTGACTTGAGTTGAAATCCATGAGCACAATCATGATATACGAATACTCCAGACATAAACGTATCAGTTTCAGGAAGCGATATATCTGGCATCGTTGCATGGCTGATAAATGAATCATCTTCTACACCATCTGCAGCATCAGTAAGCAACCCGCAACCTTCAACATTCACCCTTAGCTCATGAGATGGAACAAAGACAGTCTACGCCTGGGCAAAAGATTCTCATGGGAATGTTTCCTTGGCAAAATCTTCGTCAATTGTACTCGACACTGTCGTTCCTAGTGCCCTAGCATGGAATTGAGCCGCACCAAGCACCCAATGAACAACTTACGCCTCATTGGCATTGACACTAAGCAAGAATGTGCAAAGCAGCCTGATATGACAAAGCTGAACCACAAGCAAATGATGAAGTTACACAATCACCTGAGTTTCCTGAAATCAGATAACCATGACTTATTCAGCACCAACTTGATTGTCGTGAGTGCCGACACAAAGAAAAGATACCATTACGATAAGCAATATAAGGGATTTTGCAGGAAACAGCTCTAACCTGAGTGTAACCACAAATCCGCTAAATTAAAATGATAAGGAATTATTTTGAGAATAGGTAAAATTAATATAAAATAGGTAAAATTTTAAGATAAAAAATAATGAATAACTACAACGCCCAGAAGAAAAAAGCAATAAGTTACCTTCTTTTGGCTGTATATAGCATTTACAGTCTTTCCTTGCCAGTCGGTCAGATATATGCCGCTTCATCATTGCAGATGAATAGCATTTCACTGAATGGTGACCAAAGCTGAAACGTCTCATTGAATCCGGGAGCGTCTTTCGGCCTATATATGGATTGAAAAAATAATTGATCTGTGTCGCTAACTGACGTTTATGGAATCATAAGCTTTTATGATAATTCACAATTCTCATATGATGAAAATTTCAAATGATGAATAAATGCCGAGAATCCGATTCCATTATCGAGCTATAGTAGTGTTTCATGATTAGCCTGACTTATAACACAATGATGAGATGGCCCCTTGATGCCATGAGATTGGCCATTTTTGGCGTACTGATCATTTACGGCAGATATCGGATCTAGCAGATATCAGAACGATATGGACGCATATTTCACTTGAATGGACTGAGCGACAAACGTAATATCCGATAAATTGAAAAGGATAATCTATATCAATGTAAGGCCGCATATAATTGATTATTATTTTGAGAATAGCTGAACAAAGACGAATCAGATTCAATGATGAGGTGCCCAGAATATAGATTTTTTCCTTAAGGTAAAAGACTATAACGGCTGCACAAATATTGACGGATGAGCAGTAAGGGCTGATTTATCGCAAATTTGACTTAGCAACTCTGAAACCCTTACTTACGACAGCTGCGACTCGGACTGAAAGACGGCTTATTTCAAGAAGTCTTGAATTTCAACTATGGCATCTCTAGCAACCTACAATTTCAATGCTTCGGATTTTTCTGCTACAGACGAGAATTGAAATCAGAATACCTTAACTGACCCTAATACGAATTTCAGTTCTGAAGATAAGAAAGCTTGAGATGATCTGCCTTTGACAGTAGTGGCGGCAGATGCGCCCCAGGTGACTACCACTTCCCTATCTTATAGCACCATATGATGACCATTGCAAGATTCTACGAATTTCAGGTTTTCATGAAATCAAAGTTGAGAAACCAAAGTCACCATATGAAGCGACTGAAGCTGTAATGGCGGAACAATAATTCAAGATTGGTCTTGAAGCTGATCTTATGCAGCAGGTTCAACCGCCTCAATCACCATATCAGCTTCACAGCTTACATGATCTGACTGATCATATACCGTTTATTGATGCGTGAGGAATACAACACTGACAGTATGATCTACAGCTGTTACCGTCACAAAAGATACGACACCTCCGAATATTTCTGCCGTATCGGTAGATAATTGATCGGTTGTGACGAATGATCCGATTGCATCTTTCCAATGTAGCGAAAACTGAACTTATGAGGTAAGCGTTTGAGGATTCTATACATCAAGCTGAACTACATGATGAGCGATGAATAATGTAGCTGTAACTAATTCATTTCTTGTAGAATGAACAAATCAGATCAATATCAACTGTAGCGACAATGCTACAAATAAAGGAAGCTCATCGGTAAATATCATAAAATCGACAGCTCCGCCTACGATGAGCTGATCTATCGTATGATTTTCTGATAATGATATAGATTTTGATTGACTTGACTGATATGATCTGGACTTCAGATGGCACAACTCGACTTGATCATGATATGCGTATTTTGAATCATACAGGCTTTATCTTCTGCCTTCAAATGTTGCATTCACTCCAGGAAGCCAGACTTATGTAAAGCTTATTGCGGACAAAACGGCCGGAAGCTGGATCTGAGATTCCACTCTGACAAAAGATTCGACGAATACTTCACTTGTAAATTGAGGTTCATATAAAATGTGCATAGCAATTCAATGAACAAACGCTGAATTATGAGAAGCCGGATGCAGCAATGGAACACTATTGAAATTCGACACAGTGCAACATGCAGCCATCCTTTCCGCTAGGTTCAGTTCAGGAAATATCTTAGAAGTCACGACAGATGCAACTTTGGATACGGACTTATCCAGTCATAGCTGAAGCCTTGTTAGCTTCACGGTAGGCTGAACAACATACACCTGATCTAGCATATCTTCAATCAATTGAAAAATTATAAATTTCACAATACAGGATCTCAATGATCTTTCAGCAAGCTGATCGAATCTGATAGCAGATACTTGATCTATTCATTCATTTTCAGGATGATTCAATAATTATTTCTCTTCTTGAGCGCTCCTTATAACAGATTGACAAAATCCTACTATCACAAATTTTACAAACCAGACAGCATCTGCATACTCAAATTTCTATACATGATCAATAGCATTGTCATATACGCTATGAGAAAATCTCAAAGCAGCCTGATCAAGCTATATCCGATTCAGCAGGTCGTGATGAAATCCCGGTTCTGATAAGATATTCAATATCACAGACCCGACAAAATTAACGGCAGGAGCCCATACGATAAGCGTAGATTTAAATGCGCTCGGATTGAATAGCTGAACATATTACAGCGCTCAATTCATATGATCAGACCTTAGCTCTAACATATGAAATTCGGCCATCATCAGCAATATCAAGTTCGATAATGCAGGACCTGCTATTATGACTCTAAGTCCAGTTTGAATCATATGAATCACAAATCCTATGCTCAATTGGGCGACTACGACAGATGATCTAGGGAATTGATCTTGAGTGAAATGATATTATCTAAGGACATACACAGGTACGACTTGCACTTGAAGCTATTCTGTACAAGATATCAGCAATCCATTGACACTGCAATATCAGGCTCTTTTAGCTGATATGAATAATTACGCTTGGAATATAAGCGCATATGACAATCTGTGAAATCAATCATCTGCTTCAGCCTGTGATTCCTTCACAATAAATACGACTGTTCCGAGCTTCTCTAGCCAATCGGTAAAAGATACAGTGGTAAATTCGACCCAATATGCAAAATGATGAAATAATGTAGAGATTTCAGCGAATATCGCCAACACCGATTCCAGCCACATCTGGATTGATGCATCAAGCCTGAAAGATGGTTCTTATGCGAATATCTCTTGCTCCGCTCCAATATCATGAGTTACATGTACGTACTCTGCAGGAATTGCAAAATTCGTATTCTCGAGCGGTTTCTGAGTATGAATTTGAAGCTGAGTGAAGCAAGTAAGGCTGACAGCTACCAATACAGCATGAATAAACACAGGAAGCGTACTTTCATCAATAACACTCGATAATGCGGCTCCGGCCATCAGCTGATCACCGATTGCTTCTCCTGTTACAGCATTCATTTTCTGATGAACGACAAAAAACATCGTATGGACTACATCATCCATTACCGATGACATTTGATTGACACATCTTAGTTTCAGTTACTCGAGCGATTGAGGATCGACATGGAATCTGATATGAACATGAACAAACTCTTCTCCATATGCATGGAACATGTGAGCCTTGAGCGATTGATCGAATTATAAAGTTAAAATCACAGCCTATGATAATGTCTGAAATTCTAATTCCACTACCTCTCAGACATTCATAATCGATAAGACAACTCCTACAATCTGAAGTATAAATCTTGTCTTGGATAAAGATATATATGCCTGACTGCAGTCTGCGGCAATAAGCTGGAATAGTGCGAATATCTCAGATACCAATCTATGAAGCTTACCTATAAGCCTTGAATATTCAACCGATAGCTGAAGCAACTGGTCAAGCATCTCGACAGGCAATTCGAATAGCTGAAGCGCGAACTGGACTATCCCTTGAGCCATAAATTCCGAATCGGTGAAAATCAAGCTAAGCGCAACTGATCTTGCTGGAAATACATGAAGCGTCATATGATCATGAACATATTTCATAGATAATACTTTGCCAGCTATAAGTGTGACTTTTGCATGAAATTGATGAACGACTCCTCAAAACGGGAAATACATAAATGATTCATGAATTGATATTTCAGCTGAATCGTCTGATGCACATATGGATAAGGCTTATTATTCGCTCCAGAATCTTTCTGACACAACTTATTGGAATCAATCAGGAAACGGATGGATCTGAACTCCTAGCTGGAATCTGATCTGCACCGATTGAAATATATTATGAACAGATAATTCATGCGATCAGATAAATCAATCAGTGCTTCCTGCATGAATAATCGATCAGGCCTGATACAGGCTTATAGTAAAATCGACTGATGAAGCATGAAACGAGAAATCATATAATCCGGTTGATTATATCTGAGATACTACACCTCCAGACATAAGCATAGCAACTGCGAGCGGAACATATTTCAGCTGAAGCATTACTATTTCATGAAGCTCTGCCGATAGCTGAGCATGACTTTCAACAACAGACATTCAGATAAAAAAGGTCTCAACTTGAGAATGGTGGAATGGAAATAATTGGATCAATACATGAAGCCTTATGCTTGTAACATCAGGATCCGCTGCCAACTGGAACTACTCATTTGCAGCACCTTTCTGAGATGATGATTGAGAGAACTATCTTGTGAACGTCATAAGCCACGATCAGACATTCAAAACAAATAATAGCTCTACAGAAAGCATTACTGTGATATTGGATAAAGGATGACCTGCAATTTCCGGAACTTGATTCTGGATTCACCCATCAAGCTCAACATGAGAAATAGTCTCAGGATGATCAAGCTATACTATAGCTTGGGATAGCACTAAGATTACCGATAATCTCAGCTGAATCTCATATATCTGATTGGAATATTGGGATTGAAGCCAATATCAGAGAATCGCTTGAAATTTTACAAACGATTGAAGCCATTCGTTTACATTGCCGCTACTGGATGTTGATTCTTCAATCAGATTAACCGCTTACGATAATATATGAAACTCTAACTGAATAGTCTCACCGACTTTCACTATCGATTCCATTCCTCCTAGCATAATCTGAATCGATACAGTCTGAGATACGGCATGACAGATTAATTGATTGATTGTCAGATTCTCAGAATTGACGACAATGCCGACAGATGCTTACAATAACTTCACAAGCTCCCTATGAACGATTTCGAGCATGGATTTGCCGGTCAATACTTCAACTTGAACTTCAGTTAAGCTCAATTTTGCATTTTCCGTCTGAGATACATCATCTGTGCCGACTATAGATTATACATCCGGAAACAGAGATATCAAAGACCGCGCGGATAATCTGCTTGCAACATCAAACAGCATCCAATCCGCAGACAAAGCTTCTCCTATAATAAAGAAAATCGAAGCGATGGACAATGATGAGAATTGAAAAATTGACGCACTAAAGGTGGCATTCAGCGAGAATATCCTTTCCACAAGTGACATATTAAGCTACCAGATAAACAATGCTCTCCCTTGACTTTCAATTTCTTCGGCAACAACTTCTTGAAGCTTATGAAATCTTAATCTGAATGAATCATCTTCTTTTGATACATCAACATGAGGAATGACCGTGGGATTCAATAATGATTGAAGCTGGAAAGACTCTGACTGAAACCTCGCATCATCTCCAACTATGACTTTGACAGATGCTGCGTCGCCTGTGATAATTTCGAGCATGACTGTTGATGCGAACTCCAATCATAAAATCGATGCATTCAAATTGCAATTCTCAGAGAGCCTCACTTGAGCAAGCCTAGCAACATTCGGCATTGATAATCTGGCAGTATGAAGCAATGCGGCACAATTGACTGCATCTTGAAATGAACTTGACTTCACAATTAGTGAAACAAGCGCAGACAATGACACCTGAATAAAGCCAAGGTTGAATTATTCCTGATCGAGCCTGAAAGATGAAACATGAAATACTGTTTCTGCCATAACGGATTATTATGTTGCCGACAAGCTGGCACCGAAGATTCTGAGCAGGGAGACAGCAGATAATGATTGAGACGGTAAGATAGATGCGATCGGATTTGTTTTCAGTGAAGATCTTGCATGAAACATATCATCATTCATATGAAGCGCTTCTGGATATAATATAAATTCATACTCATTCAGCGGGAATATCGCATATATGAATCTAGACGAGAGAAGCTCCGTCGATTCTGGCGCCACACCGTATGTTAGAATAATGTCGAATTCATCTTTGACCGATCAGGCTTGAAATTTCATAGCAACGGAAAACTCATACGCGAACGCAATAGATAAAGTATGACCTGTGATAGTATGAGCAAGATTCAATCCGACTTGAAATAAGATATATCTGACATTCTCTGAAAATATTTCAACTGCAATGACGCCTGCATCATTCATCCTGTCTTGAGCCACTTCAAGCATCACAAGCGTGAATTTTACTCCAGGACAAAAAACTTGAGATGTGACGCTGGATTGAGACGGAATAAATTTCTGAACAAGCGAGATGAGTCTTGCTCCAGATTCTGCAGCGGATTCAATATGAAATAAAGATCCCCTGACTTCGTTTTTCAAGGTCGTCGGGTCTGTGGTAATAAATGAAGTGATGTTTTCGGCAACAAGAGCAAACCAGTATGTAGAGCTCAGGAATCTTACATCATCAAGCATAGACATATCAGGATGGAAAATCTGAAATTGAGGATGAAACTGAACAGATATCACGATTCCGGCTTCTTCGACATTAGATGCAGATTGACTATATTTAATCGCATATGGAGATTCATCATTCTCTTGAGTCACAGCAAATCACCAGAGCACAGAGATACAGATGGATCCTGTATCGCAGAATGATATCACCCTCAGCAATGGATCGGCAGTTATAGATATAGTGAAATCATCCCCTTGGCCAAAATGAAACTGAAGCGGGAATATTTCGATGGAAAGGAAGGATAGTTGCGATGATTGACTGGATGCAAACTGCTTCTATGATTGACAGGATAATAGTAACTTTGCTGATGCCGCTTTTCGCTGAACTCCATGAAAAGCGAATCTGATTGATGTTGCAATCCCTACGATAAGCTCATTCACACCGATCAATGATACGATAAAACCAACAGGAAATGTGGCGCTTGATTTCAATTATGAAGATGATGCATGATGAACATGAATAGATCCGAACACTGCAGAATTGTCATTATACAAATGGAATTGAACAAGCTACATTGCAAATACAAACTTCAGCTCTTGAGAAATAAACGGTTCTCATGCAAGCTATACGACTGATAATCTTGCATACTGAAAATATAAGGCTGCTTTCTCAATTTCCGATGTAGGATGAAACAAAAAAAATCAAGATGTAATATTCTATGTTGACCAGATGACAATGAGCATTTCCAGGAATTCAGCTAGCATACAAAATGTGAAATCGGATTCTACGGCATATTTCTGAGAGGATATGGTAATAACATTGCAAACAGTCTGAGCAGGATTTGACCTGAAATCATGAGGAGATAATGTTATGACATGACCAGGATGATGAATGTGAAGCTTTGATTGAAATTATTGATTCTGATATGATTATGACTCTATACAGAGAGTATTCGACTGAGGATTGATTGCAAATGATTGAGCATCTGTATGAAGCCAATCAATATCGCCAGATACTGACTGAAACCTGAAAACCTACACATATACGATAAGATACTGAACAAAGATAAATAATGTTCAAGCAGCATGAACGTATCATGCAACCCCAAAAATCGTCATTAATTTTTTATATTAATCATATGAATCTGCTAACACACAGAAAGTATTTTGATGCAGGAGGGAATCCTGTTGCATTTTAATATATCCTTCAAGTAATATTCTATTTGTCAATAGCATCTATCTTGTCTTCTTTAAGCCAAGTTGAATGAATTTAGAAAATTAAATTTTACTATTGACTTTTCTCGGAAATGGATATATTTAAAGTACTTGACTGATTAACCGATACCTGTCTAAAATAAGATTATCGGAAAAGCCTTTTTTTATTTATTAATTTTTCAAAAACATGAAAAATATGAAGAAAATCATCGCATGAACTAGCGCATTCGCCCTACTTGCAATGAGCACTGCATTTGCAGCACAAATCGGTACTATCTCTTGAGGAACCGGTACTACTGTACAACCGACTGACACTACGTTTTCAGGATCAACTCAAGTTGATGTGAGCGCAACTGTAGCGCCTACTCTTTCTATGGGGCTTGATACTAATGGTATCGCACTAGGAACATTAGCTCCAGGGGTTACCAGCTCAGGATCAGTAGTATTGACTACAGCAACTAATGCTGAGGGTGGAATCACTGTAGATATGGCAGCTCAAGGTCTTGCTTCTTCTACAAAATCAATCTGAGCTCTAGTTAAGTGAGGAACAGATGCAGCGACTGGATCTGGTACTTACCAAGTAGAATCTAGCACAGATGCAAGCGGAACTCCATATGCCCTTGATGATGTTGCAGCCAGCCAAACAGTTCTTACAACTGACAATGTTGCAAAATCAAATGCAGTAACCACTGTTAAGCTATCAGCTACTGCTGACAACCTAACTGAAGCTGGAAGCTACGGAGATACTCTGACATTCACTGTTACAGGTAACTTCTAATTCCTCATAAAATCCGAAAACAAAAAACTCCGAAATTTTTCGGAGTTTTTTGTTTTTTGTAACGAAGAATTAATTTGTCTTTTTCGAATAAATAGTTATATTTGATACGCAAAAAATATATTTAAAAATTTCATATGAATTTAAGAAAAATCTTGACCTTTCTAGGCCTTTTTTGTATACAAATCTGACTGGTGCATGCAAACCTTTCGATCTCACCGCTAAAGTACGAAATCGATGCGAATCCGGGAGATACGAAGCAAGAGGTGATCAAGGTCACAAACGACTCGGCGAATCCCGTGACACTTTACACTTCTAAAGAGGATTTCATCGCCTGAGATGACTCTGGTACGCCCACATTCGTAAAATCAAAAGATAAGGCTAATGATGCATTCAGCCTCTCGAATTGGATTCAACTGGAAAATGGCAATATAACTCTTGCGAAAAATGAGACAAGAGAAATAAAAGTCACCATAAACGTTCCGAAAGATTGAGAACCTGGATGACATTACTGAGCGATATTCTTCTCGCCTGGAGCCCCTGGATGAGCACAGATTACTGTCGTACAGAGATTATGAGTTCTTCTGCTCATAAATGTATCCTGAGATGTCAAAGTCTGAGGTAATCTTTCTGAATTTAAGATCGGAACGCTTGTCGATAAGGCATTTACAGAGAAGAACGACTTTGATAACTTCCCTATCGTATTCGATATCAAGTTTCAGAATGTTTGAAATGTACACATCAAACCTGCCTGAAAGATAACAATTACAGATGAGAATTGAGAGCAGCTTAAAAACATCTGAAAAGAGGCTATAATCAGCCCTAATTGAGCATTTATCTGAGAAAAGCTAGTAAACTACATTCCTGTCAACGACAGCCTATGAAACGTACTTCCGCAAAGCTCTAGAAAATTTGAGTCATTGTGGGAAGGATTCTGATATCAGGAACTCCAAGAAAATGGTACGAAACTTGCCAAATTCAAAGATCTCGATTCATATTATTCAGACAGCAGAGCATCTAAGCAGACTTATCTGAATTTCTGGGAAACAGTAAAGACGAAGAAAGTGAAGAAGACTTTGACTGCCGCGTTAGATCTGTCATATGTTTGAACGAATAAAGAGAATAAGGATTTTCATCAGACAAAGAATATCGTAGTTTCCTTCACTGAGCAATACGTCTGAATCAATAATTGGATGATACTAGTATGAGTGTTGCTGCTGTCTGCTATCTGATACTATTCCCTTGTTATTGCACCTAAATCAAAAGAAAAACTAAAGGCTCAATTATTGGAAGAATTGAGAAAAAACTAAAGCTAATACCACTCTAAAGAAAACAATCATGAAGACGTCTAATATAATCATCTCTCTAATATTATCAGTCATCTGAATATATTTTGCTGTGGCTGATTCTCGTGTCGTAGTAACTGCAACAGTCGGAAATGCCAATCACCCTCCTGTGATTCTCAGAATCAATCCGAGCGATGATCCGAGGCTTCTTAAAACAAACAGAGTTCAGCAATATTCTGCATATTTCAAGGATGATGAGAAAGATGAAATCACATTCACCATAACAAGCCCGGATTGATATGTCTATCCGACTGATTGAATCGTCTCAACATTCGATTCAGCAAGCGGGGCATACATCAGCTTCACCTATGCAAGCCCATCTTCTGTTCCGGCATGAAATCTTTCTAGGATTACCCTCACGATAAATGATTGAAGCGGAACGAACGTTATCTCAAAAGATCTGAACAACTATGTCTATTAGGCTTCCAAAAGGCAAATTGAAATATACTGCGATAATCATCATAATGCTGGCTGCTTGAGTCGGGTTTTTTTATGGCAGAAATGATTTATGAAGAATCACTTCTGACACTTATATGAAAAATCTCTCTTGGGAAACCTGAATGAAGAGAGATGTGCCGTATAAGAAATGAGATGATCTGGAATTCTTGTGAATATATAGGTGATGAGATTTCTTGGCACATATAGATATTCAAGATATCCTTAAATCCATGGATATATCTTCTATAAGCTGGAACTGAACCCGCATCAGCCAAGGCGACCTATGATCCATAATGATTTCATCAGATACTCCCGGCATACTGAAGATTGAAGGGAAAGCAAAAAAATGAAATGATTGATGACGGCTGAAAGCAGATGCGCAAATTATCAGCAAAATCACAAAGCCTACACAAGAAAAAGAGAAAGACATGGTAAATCCAAAAATCGGAATCGCAAAAAATATAAGCCTGAAAGCTAGCAGCTTCCATTCTAATCTGAATAATCTTGTTGAAATCAATTGAGAAAACTTAAATTCCATATCTTTCGTCATGATTTGAGAGAAGGCATTCAAACCGATATATGACACTTGAAAGCTTTTTGTGAAAATAGACAAGAATACTTTTCAGAATTGAGATTATTTTGTCTTGCTTCAATCTGCTGACTGAAAGATAATAGCAGCAAACTCAAGGATTCATTTTGATTATAGTTCATGAAAGATGAATATCTGAAATATAACCCCCAATGTTCTCGATAATAATTCTGAAAAATATGTTATAATCCAATGAAATTGATTCAATAAGCTTATCTCCCTGCAGCTTAGTAACAATATCATCTTGAAAAATACCCAATACCAAGCCATAAACGACAATGTATTAGCCGTTAAGATTCCAAAAGAAATAAATCCAGGAACATACCATTTCAATCTTATGGATGTAAGCTGAATATATGAAGACTCTACAAAAACATTAACTATCCGATAACTTCTTAAAAGATGAACAGGAAGAAAATATTATCCATTGCTCTAGCAATAAGCGCAGCATTATATTCTCATGCTAATGCGAATATAGAGAATTTCAATATGAGGGTTTCTGACGGAACCTCATATGAAACATGAACAAGTTTCACCGATTCGCCACTATCGGTACAAGTCTGAAAACGCCTTGATTTTGAAACGATAATCCAGACCAATTCTTGAAGCTGAGCTTATACGTATTCGGCTAATTTCTGAAACTGATTCCTGAAAGCTTGACCCTATTCATATAATATCGCCAGATGAAATGTCGCAACCTGCAGCCCGACATGAATACAATCGTTAGATAGCCTTTTCAGCTTTGGAATGCCTGATGCTGATTGCATAATAGAAATCTACACGAAATATAATGCTGCGGCTCTCTGAAATCATAATATACAGCTTCTAGCGACTTGACCGGGTACGACAACTCTTTTATCCACCCTATCCGTTAATGCTATCTGAGGTCCTGCGATAGTCAATGCATCGTCACTGAGCAAATTCAATAATTGAATAATCGACTCTGTTCTTATAACAACATCATCCTCTTCCAGTATCAATAGCTTCTCATGAATTTTAATCGACTGAAATCCGCCCACTAGCATCACTGCAGTCTGAACAAGCGGTACAGCATGGGAATTATGATTTCCATGAGTCATATGAACAGATTATGTGCCTTCGCTTTCTTGAAATTTCTGACAGCAGACAATAGACTGATCTGTTTCTGCACAAGACAAGACTGCACCCTTTCCTTCTTTGTCGAATTCTGGATGAACTTTCACCTGATCACAGACCATTTCCATATCCATGGACGAAGCCTGAAACATTTACTATGCATTGACCTGATCGTTTCTTCCGTATTCTTCTCCCTTAACGATAAATTCCAATACAACATTGAGTGTGAAGACAATCGATAGGCTATTCAATGAAGCGATAAAAAATTATTCATACAATTTTGTCTGTCCGAATCAAGCTCCTTCTAATGCGACTCTTTCGGCATATCCTGCCTGTGTAACGATATGCAACGTCTGATATCATCTGTCATGAGGTAGCTGTGCGGCTAATGTGGTAGCGCAACCGAGCTCATGAGGGGGTGGAGGCGGAGGTTGAGGCTGAATGACACTCGACAATTGTCCGCAGTGAGATTTTTCTCCGAATCAGTTCGATGGAATATGCTGAGCATCACCTACATCTTGAACATGACAGACAGGTTCTATATGAAGCGGAAACACTGTGATTCCTCCATATGTATGAGAAGATTATTCTATAGCATATCAGGGCCTAAGCCCTATTTCTTCGATGAGCTGAAGCACTCTAGAAAAGACTTATTTCAGGAACTTAAGCGATGCGACTGCATATCTCAAAGGTAGGCTGAAAGATTCAAAAGTTCTGGCAAGTGTCGATGCAACTGAAAAAACAATCAGATTCGATTGAATATGATATTATCTGACTTATGATACAGACTTCGCAAGAGCTTACAATAAAATCATAAACCAATACGTGCTTTATTTCATTCTAGCGGACGAATTTGCCACTAGCGGGCTTTCTCTCGAGAAAAAATCTGAGTTGCTAGGCTTAATCTGAGAAATGAAAAACTGAGCAGCGATTGTTGAAGTGGAATCTAAAATCATAAAAGCCTGGTTTACCGACATAGATTCAAGCTTTGCGAAGAATGATGCCATATATCTGGCTTTGAAGTGAATTGTTAAATGATATTCCGGAAATCTTTTTATGCCGGATAAAAGCATAACTCGTGCAGAGTATCTGTGAATAGTCATGAAATCTTTTTGAATTGCAGTAACCGACAACCTAACAGACACAAAATTCAGCGATATACCATCTTGATGAGAATGGATGATAAAATACATCGAAAAGGCAAAGGAGTATTGAATAAATTGACAAGTTATAAATTGAAAACCGGTATTCAGGCCGAATGATCCGATAACAAGAGCGGAAGCTATAGCAATCCTATTCAATATCTCAGGGATATCATCCGGTAATGCCACCGTCTCAGAATTCGCCGATTTACCGAAAGATTCATCATGGATGATAAAGTATACGGTAAAAGCCAAGGAACTTTGATTTGCAGGATGACAGGTAATCTCATGAGAACTGAGATTCAGACCGAATGATCCCATAACAAGAGCGGAGTCCTCAAGAATCCTGACAAAAGCGCTTACATACAAAAAATATTGAATCCAGGAATAATCCTTAATACATATTCATTATCAACAAAAAAGGAATCCCGCAAAGCGGGATTCCTTTTTTTCAATTCTTTCGTTAGTCAAAATTAAAGGTTAAAGTCAGCTTTCTGCAAGAGCATTCTTGATTATCCTTACAGCTTCGGCTCTTGTGATGGCGTCATTCGGTCTGAATATCGGATCTCAAGAAACTGATATCTGTCAGCTGATAATTCAAAGCTCTTGTGCTTTTGAAATATATTTTATTGCCCAGCTAGTTTCTGTCGGGATGTCTACAAAGTTTGTCGAAACACCTTCTGAAACAGATATTTTTGCTGCATTAAGCAGCATTGTTAGGGCTTCAGCCCTTGTGACAGGGTCGTTTGGCCTGAATTTCCTCTGTCAATCTATGATCTGCCCATATGCTATTCCGAGTTCTCATGCTTTTGCAATGTACGGAATCATCCAGGATCACTCTGAAGGGATGTCAACAAAGCTGACAGTTGCGTTAACATCTGTACTGATTCAAAGGGTTTTCATTGAAACTCATAAGAATTCTGCTCTAGTGATAGGATTATTAGGTCTGAATGTTCAATCAGGATATCATCTCAAAATTCATCTTCTTGCGAAATCGAGTATGTCTTCGCGTGCAAATGAACTAGCTATATCACTGAAAGTAATCACTCAAGTTCAGGTTGTTCAGGTTCAGGTTGTTCAGGTTCAGGTTGGAATTGTTCCTGGTCCAGGAGTTGCAGGAACTCATGGCGCACATAATTTGTCGTAATAGCTAGAAGATGTATCTCAGCCTGGACAATAGTCTGGAAATAGCAAGCTACCTCATCATCAGCCTCAACCACCGCCTCAGCCGCCTCATGAAGGAGGTGCTTTTGTGGTTACGCTAAAAGTCGTACTAGCTCATCATATCGTCAAAGTTGTGGAAGCGGTAGTTGAAAATGCATTCGGAGAAGTCAGTCTCACAGTTACAACATCTCAATTTGAAACTGTTCAGGTAGCAGATGTGAAAGCTCAAGTTCAAATCTGATATTGTCATCATCATCAAGATATGCTTATTACTGATCAGGAGCTGACTCAGGAAACAGTAACCGATGCAGTGTATACTGTGTTTAATTCAGCATTCGTAACGTTTGTGAAACTGAAAGGAAGGGCCACAGTTGCGACTGCAAAAAGTGAAAGATGATCGGTCCTGAAAGAGCAAATCAGATTAGAATTCAGAGTACAGCTTCCGTCGGGAGTTACTCTAGTCCAAATTACTCAGTCTGTAGATCTGTACAAGGCGACTGATGTTCAAGACGAAGAACCTGGGACGGCGAATGAAACATTGAAGAATCATCAGGACGACACGAGTGAAGCTCATTCAGCTCAGGCCCTTACGGTCTGTAAGACACTGATTCAGGTTCAGATCGCACTTCAGATAGCTGCAAGATTAGCTCAGCTTTCAACAAGAGTAGGAGGAATCAATACTCAATTCCAAGCGGTAGATCAGCTCACTACAATATTTACTCAGGAAATAGAGAGAGTACCGCTTATGAAACCGGAATCATTAGGATCCGATAGGATATTCAAACTCACTCCGCTAAGATTAAGAGCCGATCATACTGGCACAGTATTTCATGTCAGAACTATTGCTCATGTGTTTGTTATAGCTCATGAGAGAGTTACAGGAGCTCATAGAGTCGTAAAAGATCATGTGCTTTCTGCGGGATTTCAGAAATTATCAGTCAGGTGAATCAGATAATTGTAATTAGTAGATCAAGTTAGAGCGCTGAATATTGAGGTTCAGCTTCATGAAGATCCGGAAGAAGAAAGCGTAGTATTTCATGTTCAGGCAAAATTTGCTATGTTTCAGCCTGTATATGCTATCACATATCAGCTTCAATTAGAGAAATTAGGTTCTGTAAAATTAAATCTTATTACAGCTCAAGATTGGGTTATGCTAGTGACAGATTTTCAGAATATTACTGGGGGAACGCTTTCGGGTCAGAATGACAGCAAATTTGATGCGATATTCTGGTTTCATGCAACATCAGTGAATGCTCATGATCAAACCGATACCGAGAATCAAGAGCTGGAAGAAGGAGTCACATCAAAAGAATATAGGCTTCAGGTTCAAGAGAAATTACTCACAGTTCATCCGCTCACAGTAAGGGAACCTGAATTGAAAGATGTACTAGGCTCGCTAAGAGTTCATGTTACTGAAATTACTGTGCCCGTGGAAACCAGGCTTCAAGTTGATGATGCCGATGAAAGCGTAATAGTCGGTGCAATAGTATCTTTCACCGCAACTGCAGCGATTCATGATGCCACAACTGCTTGTCAGGAATTAACTACCGATCAGCTGAAATTGATGTTTCATTCCAAGAATGAAGAAAGATTCACTCAACTGAATGAAATTCAAGAGCCTCATGCATTTGATCAGCTTAAGGCAATTGCTGATCCTGATGAATCAAGAATATCGACATTGACCGAATCTCATGCATCTAGAGTTCAGCTGAATATAAGATTGAATCCATAACTTCAAGAATTTGTACTGTTTACAAAACCTGCGTTTATGGAATTTCATGCGCTATCAACCACAGCAAATACTTGCCATGGACTGAAATTAAATGCAAGGAGCGTCAGAATGCCTAGGACGCTAGTTGCCTTTTTTAGAAATATGCTCTCCATAATTTTTATATTATTAGAAATTAAAAATTGACTATATTATAGCTAAAATACCAAGCTTTGCAATTATACAGAGCCATTTCTGCAGTGATATTTCTATGGTTTTTAAGTGTGTTTTCGATGAAGAAATCAATCTCAAAAATAACCGCTATTTTTGAAGTCGGAAGAAGTTGATTAATAGGTACGAGATCGATTAATTCATAATCGCATCTTGCATTTGACCTTGAAAATGATGATTCTTGCTTCAGCAAAACTTTTTTTGAAAATAAATTTGATTTATAATATTTTTTGCATATATTTTCTCCACTTAAAACCAAAAGTTATTATTAATCAAGAAATATGAATACTGAATTGATAAATGAAATTCAAAAGGAATTTTTGAAAGCTGATGCTCCTGTAATTAGGACAGGTATGGAAGTTGAAGTCGAGACAATCATCAAAGAATGATCAAAAGAGAGAACTCAGAAATTCAAGGGTCTTGTAATAAAGACTGCAGGTAAGACTCCTTTGGAAAAATGTATCACAGTTAGAAAGACGACTGATGGTTTTGCAATCGAAAAAATCTTCCCTATCCACTCACCTGGTGTCGGTAAGATAACTATCCTAAGACAATTCAAGGTAAGAAGATCAAATATTGCATTCATCAAGAAATTAAGCGGAAAGGCTGCAAGGCTTAAAGAGGTAAAATAATTAGCATATTTTAAGAATCATCTCCCCAAAGAAATTTGAGGAGATTTTTTTTTGACAATAAAATATGATATGTTAATCTTTTCGCATATTTTAAAATTAACACCAAATAAGCATGTTGACACCAAAAAACAAAAAAGCATTTACGCTTGTTGAACTAATAGTGGTTATAGTGATACTATCAATTTTAGCAACAATTTGATTTCTATCATTCTCTTCTCAATCTTCCACCGCAAGAGATTCAACAAGAATGGCAGATATGAGCAATATAATCAAATGACTGTGAGTATTCTCTACGATATGATGAACTTATCCTATGCCAGAAAAATCAGTCAATATAATGTCTTGAGCGATACAGATATGATATCAATGAGAAGTCTGAGCAAAAACTCTCAGCATCATAAAATTTTCAGCTAATGCATGAAAAGATCCTCAAAACTGAACTTACTACACTTACAATACAAATAATTCCAGGTCAAAAATGCAGATTTTATGATTTCTGGAGAATCAACCTTCATTATCGTACAATCCAATGGGAACTTTGAGCCAATCTTTTGCAACAGATTATACGGCAAGATTTCCTTATGAAAAATGAGATAGTCTATGAGTCATTGATTCAGACGTGAGCTGCATCTAGCCCCACATTCACTCCTTTGCAAGATACTATTCCTGCCTGATCGGGTTTTGATATCACTACTGTTGCACAGACAGCCTGAAAAGTAGCAGTAATCGATAATTCATATACATCACTGCCAGGAGCAGGCAGCATAATATTCAATTGATACACCTGAACAGGCAATACAATAATCGGTTGAGGAAATGTTTCAATAATCGATTCGTACACAAAGCTGCTTATGCATTGAGATAATCTGGCAAATCCATGAACCTTCATTGATTCTGCTGGCAAGACAATAATCAAAAGCTGAAATGCAACTCAGACTTGAGCACAATCCAGATTCTGAAGCAGTTCTATATATTTAGATTGAACATCCAGCACAATGTTGAGTTTGGCAGATAATGATGATTGGGATTTCTGAACTTGAGATTTTACTATTGATTTTTGGGTAAAAACTACGCAGGCATGACAAGCTGTTTTGATATACCAATGAGATAAAGATTGAATAAGCACTACAGTATCAAATATCTTAATGATAAACACAACTTGAAAAATAACTTATTCTCCCAATTATACGCAATATCCAAGTCACAACAACATAATCTCCACTCAGTCGATAAATGATGGTTTCTGGCATCATATAGCAATCGTGAGGAATGGAAATTATTTCAGGATGTATATTGATTGAACGGAAACCTGAACTGCATTGAATATGTCGTGGACGATTCCAAACAAAACAGATCAGTTAAGCATAGGCTCAATGCCTTGAAATAATTACTATAATAGATTAACAGGTTATCTGGACGAAATACGTATTTCAAAATGAATCGCCAGATGGTCATGAAACTTTGCAGTTCCTTCATCACCTTATTAGAAAACTTCATAAAAATCCCCTCAAAGTATTTGAGGGGATTTTTACTAGTGCATTTATGAAAAATCACTATTGCAAATGCCTTAAATTAGATATAATAGTGGCATTTAAAAATTAATTCTATCTTCATGCAAAATCTCAAACAAATTTTAAGCGATATTAAATCCATAGCCCTTGGTGCCGCTCCAGTCATAAAAGAAAGACTGAAGGACAAAAGGGTTTTTTTGCCCCTTATCTTAATCATTATCGCTATTGTCTACTTCTGATGAAGGGGCACTTATCAGTTTGTAGCAAAAAGACTCGCGCGTCCGACCGTAAGCTGAGCTAATTTTTCTCTTGAATACAGAAAAGTGCCCTTTGACACTAAGAGCCTGGACATAAGTTTCTCTACTGATCTCAAAAAAGAATCCATATCTCCGAAAAGCATCACCCTCAGTCCATTTGTCGAGTGAAAGGCTATTCTCAAATCAAAAAATTCGATATCATATGAACTCAGCAAAAATCTGGAAATAGGACAAGAGTACGCGCTTACAGTGAGCAAAGATATCGAGTCATCATATTGAAGGAAGTTTTGAGAGGATTATACGATTATCTTTGAAGCCATTTCTTGAGCGAAAGTGACAAAAATCCTTCCTGAAAATTCCTTAAACGACATCTCAAAAAATGCAGTCATATTCTTCAATATACCGATGATTCCGCTAACAAGCCTTGATAATAAAGAAAAACTGCCTTGTCCTGTGGATATCTCTCCGAAAATAGACTGAAAATGCAAATGGACATGATGAAATATAATAGAATTTGTCCCGAAAGATGCATGGCAATGAGCAACGCAGTATAAGCTCACTGTAAATGCGACAGATTGACTCCTTTACCCTCTGAAAGAGAAAAAAGAGATAACATTCAAAACTCCAGATCTGACTATGTCGACAGATAATATGTTCTCTCCGAAAAATTGAATATCATTCCGATCAAACTTCCCTATCGACTCCTCATCCGTAGAAAAAAATATTGACCTGAGAGATGGAAATACGAAGATTCCAGTAAAGCTTATAGCAGAAGAATCAAGTGAAACCAGATACAAGCTACAGCCTGTGAGCTGAAATTTCTTATACTGAAAGAATTACACTCTCTCTGTCCCAGCATGAATTTCTCCGAAATATTGAAATCTGCCGACAAAGTCTCCTGTCTTAAGTTCGATTCAGAGCTCGGCTTTTCTGAAAAATATCGATATATACATGAATGAGCTATCAGATACTTGAGTTATAATCGATACGCCTAAATTCTATGACAAAAACAAGGTCGCAAATAAGAATCTGTTTTTCATGCTCGAATTCGATGATGAAGTGACGCTTGATAAAAGCCAATTCAATATAACGAATTCAAAATGAAACACTTTTGCGTTCGACATCAAGTATGGATCCGAGACTGATTGGTCAACATGAACAGAAGTCAAGAAAGAGAGCAAGAAACTGCTTGTCCTAACACTTAAGGATACGCTTCTGCACAACACGAAATATTCTCTCACCATCCTTAAAAAAGCAAATCCGAATCTTCCGAAAGATGAAGTTACCGATTTCAGCACAGTTCCAGAATTCAAACTCACTTCTTTCGAATATCAGAACAATACTCTCGCTTGCGTGTATTTTACCAATGATCTCTTATGACAATCCGAAAGCCAGGATAGCTCTTATTATGATTACCTGAGCTGACTGAAGAAGGATATCAACCTTACAGCAGTAACAACTTCTCCTGCATCCATAATCAGAGGATTCTCGAGGGATAGAGCAGACCCGACAACAAACAAATTCACTTGTCCGGTTAAAGAATGACAAAGGGCATACTGGCTTAATATAAGGCTAGATCCGAATAAAGACTATGAAGTCAAGATCCCTAAGGCAGTCAGAGATGCATATTGAGATAATCTGGACAAGGATTATTCGTTTAAGGTTAAATCATGAAACCTTAAAGAAGAGGATAAGTATCTTTATTCATCATTCATCAAGCCATATAATACTTTCCCGAAAGATGCTCCGAATGTAATAAATATACAGAGCATCAATATGGATAAGGCAGATGTGGAGATATGCGAGATGAACGATTCATGATATGCAGATTATACGAATAGGAGGTATGAACAGAACTTCACACCTATCTGTACGAAGAAAACAGTTAAAACCGTGAACCTGATGAATAAGAATTGGTATCTGTCCAACAATAAATTCGATATCGAGAAAAATATATTCTGAGGTCCGATAGCTTCTCCGATCTATCTTATAAGCTCAAAGGTTCCCACTTACTCAGAAACTACAGAATCGAGATGATTTGAGCATCTTATAATGAGGACGAATCTTTCTATAGTGTATGAAGATGCGGCGAACAAACAGTTGCTATTCGTATCGACTCTTGACTGAAAAGAAATCCCCAGCAATCTCAATGTTGCAGCATACAAGTATGACAATGCCACTAAAAAGGTCACCGAAGATAAATGAATCAAGATAAAATGGAATAATGCCAAGAAAGCATTTGAGATCAATTGATGAAAATATACCGTCATCACTCTCAAGAACGACAAGTACTATGGTTCTGTGAACACATCCATAGATCAGACATCGAACTATGATTTCAAATACATCTCAGGTCAAGATTCCAGCTTAAAGGATCTCTTGTATGTCTATACCGAGAGGCCTCTCTATAAGCCTGGAGATACAGTATTCTACAAGTGAATCCTGAGGTCATTCAACTTTGAATGATATAAGAGATCTGACATCAGGAAATGAAAGATGAAGATTGTGGACGAAAACTATGTCTTCTTCAAGGATTTCGATATCACTATAGATAAGAATTCGAATTTTTCTTGAAAATTCGAGCTTCCCAAAGATATGAAACTCTGAAAATACATGATATCATTCTTGCCCGAGTGAAGGCAGGACGAGATAACCGCCGGAGAATGAATATTCTATGTGGAAGAATACAAGAAGCCAGTTTTCAAGGTGAATATCAATTGAGACAAGAAGGATGTGGTGCTTTGAGATTCCTTGAATCTCAAATTCAATTGAGAGTATTATTTCTGATGAAAGCTCACTAGCTGACACTACTACAAATGAATACTTACGCAGAATTATTTCTTTGATGCCAAGGATTATTCAGATTATCAATTCTGAACAAGCTATGAATGATTCGATTGCTTGTATTGGGGGTATTGCAACTACAATGATAATATGACAAACGAATGAGAATGAGATATCAAGCCAGGAGCAGATGAAACTTGGAATTATAAATTCCCGGCCGAAGTGCAAGACGCAAACAAGAATCCGAACTGAGAAAAGATCTATAGCTTCAATGTAACTATAGAAGATCCTGACACAAAAAAACAGATTACAAATAGCTACGAGACAATTCTCCATAACACTGATGCATATGTCTGAGTTAGAGTGCCGTATTATTCCAAGCAACAAGACTGAATCAAATTCTCATGAATAGTGTTGAATCATTCCGCACAGGCTCTAGGCTCTAAAAAAGTTACAGTAGAGCTCATAAAGAGAGAATGGAAACAGGTCAAGAAACAATGAGTCGACTGAGTTTTCTACAACGATTATTCGATAGAAGAGACTAAAGAATGAACTGTAAGCTTGACTTCTGGCAGCAATTGAGAAATAAGCGAAACATTGAAGCCGAAATCAAATTGAGAATATGAAGTCAGGGCAACATATACATGAAGCAACTGAAAACCATTTGTAAGCTCAAGTTATGCCTATGTCGCAGGAAATGAAGTGACTTATTGGAATGAATGAAACAATACGACAACCGATCTGACTGCAGACAAATCAATCTTGAAAATATGAGATACGGCAAATTTTACTCTGAAATCTCCTATCTCAAGCGGAAAAGTATTTGTAACAGTCGAAAAAGACGATTGAATTCTTGATTACTTTGTTCAGGACATCACATCCAGCGCACCTAGGATCAGTGTTCCTGTTAAGGATTCATATTATCCGAATTTCTATGTGAAAGCATTCCTGATATGAAAAAACTGAGCCGATCCATTGCCGGTATACAAAAGAGCTCTAAGCGTAATAAAGATCGTCACAGACTACAAGAATATCAAAGTCAAGATAACTCCTGAAAAGAATCATTATCTACCATGAGATAAGGTGAAGCTGAATATCAAGACTCAAGATGAGGCCGGGAATATCGTGCCGAATGCGAATTGAAGCATCAGCCTAGTAGACGAAAGCCTGCTAGCGCTAAAATGAAATCCGAAAAAAAATCCATTTGCATTTTTCTATGACATGAAGAGGTATCTCTGAATAGAAACTTACGTATCGCTTTTCAATCTGGTTGAGAAATTGGATGTGAAAGATATAAAGGACTGAGAGAAATGATGAGCATGAGAATGACAGAAATGATGAAATGCGAAAAAGAAAAGATGAGTCTTTAAGGATACCGCTTTCTGGCAAGCCGATTTCACCACAGACAAGAATTGAATAGCGAATCTGACGACAGATGCTTTGCCGGACAATCTTACGACTTGGGTCATAGAAAGTGTTGCCTCGACTTCTGACGATTCGAAAATTTGAATCTGAGAAGCCACAATCGTTACATCTAAGAAAGTGATGATAAATGAGAATACACCAAGATTCCTATGATCGAATGATACTATAACATTCTCCCCTGTTGTATTCAATAAAACTTGAAAGAACTCTACCTTTAAGATTTCAGTTACTGCAGAGAATCTCAAAATATCTAATCCTAATCAGGAAATCAAGATTAACAATTGAGAAGAGAAGACTGTTGAGTTGACCGCAAAAGTAGCAGATCTCGGGACTGTGTCGGATTCTTCTCTGGCAAGGATAACGATAAAAGCAGTGTCTGCAGATACTCAAGATGAGGACACGGTAGAACAGTTCCTGCCAATAATCCCGACTTCCGTCCTTGAGACTGTTGCTACTGTTTGAAAGACTGATGCAGTAAGCTTCCTTGAAAAGATAGATTTGTCCGGTATTGCGCTTTCTTCAGCAAAACTCATTATCAGATATGCTCCTTCCCTATTGTCGAACATAACTAGCTGAATGGAATTCTTAAGCCAATTCCCATATTGATGCATAGAGCAGAAGCAATCAGCAATATTGCCGAATGTTTATATGAAGAAGCTTTACTCTAGCATCTGACTTCCATTCGACTTGACTAAGAAAATGGTCAAGACATTCGTTGATGCTGATACATGAAATAAGGAAGTGAGCGAAGATGAGCTTATAAAGAATTACATTGCCGAATCTCCGAATTTCCAAAAGCTTTCTTGAGGATTCTCATACTGGAGCGATGATGCCTTCAGATATCCGGACTTCCACCTTACGAGCACAATCCTAAAATGATTCGCAGAAATCAAATCCATCTGATACACCCTTAATGAAAATTCAGTAAAGAATGCTATCGGATACATAAAAACCAGGTTCTATGCGAATCAGATAGAATGATGCTTCCCTACTGAACTCAATGATAAATGCAGATATCCAGAAACACAGAGGCTTGAGGCAATCGATTCGATATTGAGCATCGACCCTAATAATTATGAGGCATATCAGATGTGGAAGCTTCTCGACTTCAAGTCAGAAACCCTGAGCACTCAAATAGAAAAAATTGCCGTTATCTCAAAACTACTCAAAAACAAGAATATCTGAGATAATGAAAAGAAAGAGCTTGAAAGCATCTGAATCAAGTGATGAAATGCGATTTTAACCGATTATCTGGTATATAATCCGAGATGAGCATTCCTATGAAAGGATGAAGAATATTCCAGGATCAAGAACACTTCGGAGTTCATATGAGCAATAAGCGATTTCTGACTTGAGAAATTCAAGGATGCAAGTCAGATAACAGACAATATGAACAAGTGGATCATAAGCCAGAAAAAGGAGTGAAAATTCTGATCAACGGATGACACCAATGCTGTAATCAGGAATGCTGCAAAATACATTGTTGCAGGCAAAGAGCTGAATTGAGTCAATGAGAATATAATGCTTAACTTGAATGGAGAAAAGATAGCCTCAACCCAAATAGACGAGAAGAATAAGCTTGAAGTTTTTGAAAAAGTGATTAAATGAGATAAGCTCAAAGAACAGAATAATTTCTCGATAAATAAGACTTGAAATTGAAATGTTTATTATGATTTGGCCTTAAGCTACTACCTTCCAAGCGCATCGGTAAAACCGAGAGATGAATGATTCTATCTCGAGCAATCATATTTCGATTATAACTGATATAGGAAAATCGAAGCATTGAAAAAAGAAGAATATGCAAAATACCTGAGCTGAACAATTGATTACAAGGATCTCAAGTATCCTAAAAATGTAATAGAATATTTAAGTCCAGTAAGCGACATCAAAGTATGACAATTGCTTATCGCCTACAACAAGATCGCAACTCCGGAAGCACGCGATCAGGTAGCGTTCGAATGATATATCCCATCAGGCTCAGAACTCATAAACACAAATCTCGATACAGAGAACAAGAGCTTGAAATTCGAAAACTTCTTCACTAGATCAGAATTCAGGGATGATAGATTCTTCTGATTCGCAAACAGCATGCAGCCGGGAATTTACGAATTCAATTATATCATAAGGGTCACCCATAAATGAGCTTTCAATCTCCAGCCATCAAAAATCAGTGAATTCTATAATACTGAAGTATTCTGAAGGAATTGATGAAGAGTCATAAATGTGAGAAATTAATTCTATCCGACAATATCAACAAGATAATGGACGCCTAGCTGATCAATATCTGAACTTGCTCAGACATTCGACTATTTTCATTTGATTTATTCGCTCATTTCATATAATGAAGTGACTTTAAAACAATAAAAAAATATGTCAGATAAAACAGATAAGACTTGATTTATACTAAGGGACACTCTAGCGCCATTCATATTGGAATATGCAAACGAAAAAGCCGATGAATTCTGAATTGTCAGCGTTGTAGATGTAAAGGTTTCAAAAGACTATTGATATGCTGATTTCTACGTATCGAGCACAATGAATACGGAGGATCTTCCAAAATATTTAGCAAAATACGCATGAGAACTTCGCTCTATGATTTGAAGAGAATTGTGAGCGCGCAAATCGCCCACTATCAGATTCAAGGTTGCAAAAAATGTAAATGATACATGAGACCTCCTTTCTCTGATAAATGAAATCTCTACGAAATATGGACTTAATTAGGAAAATCAGAGTCACGACATACAAGATAAAAAAGTATTTCAAGAACAAGAAATACAAAAAACAGGTAAAAGCCGAGAAGGCAAAAAAATACCTTTTTAAGACTGCCCCGCAGAAAACAAAGCTTGAGCTATTCGATATCTACAAGAGCAAGAAAAAATTCTCAAATTACATCACATCAGCCTGACTGAATTTAAACTCTTATAAATATGCTTATTTCTGAGTATGAATTTTTCTCATCTCAATGAGTCTTTATATAGTCATGATTTCGCCATATTTCAGGATTTCGCCATCTAAACTGATAATAGAAAGATTGGATACGATAACTGACGTAAATATCGCATACAAGGCAATAGAGAAGATATACTGAGAATCCATATTCCTAATTGACAAGGAAGATATCAGGAATTCACTCATGACATACCAGAAAAATATCAAGAAAGTCAACGTCACAAGGCTTTATCCGAATTGACTCAAGATAATCATCGAATCATATAAACCACAATTCTTCACTCAGTTTGCATGAATTGATAAAAAATATATAGTGACTTCAAATTGAGTGCTTATTTATGAGAAAAATGTTGATAAGATGCTCTATAATCTTGAAATAGTGGATATGAATCTTATTGAAGCCTGATTCTTTGATTACAAGGAGTGAGTAAATGAGAATGCCATGAAAAAAATAATATATGCTCGCGACTTGTTCAAGGATGTCTTCACAAACAAGAATATTGCGAAACTGGTCTATTTCAAACTAGAGAATGAGATTCACATCTTCCTGGAGTCCGGGACCAAAATCATAATAGAACTTTGAAATAACATAGATAAGCAAGTTGCGATGCTTAAATATTACAACGACAATAATAAGGATGTCATATGAAGCGGAGACGTAACATATATAGATGTGAGAATCCTCTGAAAGATTTATGTATGCAAAGAGAGGGTGCCATGCTTTGTAAACCTATGAAAAATTTATCCTAGTTTCTATAAAAAATAATGTATTTCTATCTGACAGCAATATTCTCGATTCTAACGGATACCATTTCAAAATATTCCGCGAATCATTATCTAGTCAGGGAAATATCAATAATCTGAGATAATCTCACACTTAAGCTCGCCCATAACAGCTGAATAGCATTCTCGATTCCTGTATATGGAATAGTCCTCAAATCTATTACCATATTGCTGATTACGGGTATTTTTGCATATTACATCAGAAATGAACAGCCGAAAAAATCAAGATATCTTGACTCTGCTTTCTGATTTATCATCTGAGGCGCCATAGGTAACGCAATAGAGCGGATCTTATATTCAGAAGTCACTGATTTCATTAAAATAAAATATTTTGCAATTTTCAATTTTGGTGATATATTTATAAACGTATGAGTAATCATACTTTTAACCCTATATATAAACAAAACATGGACGACCAAAAAGTAACGGCAAGCGAAGAATTGCTAGGTCCGCCGAAAATCGATTTTGTGCAAGTTTGACTTATCTCAGTCTGAAGCATTATCTCCTGATTCGTCGGTTCGATAGTTGTCGTGGTTTCCATATATTTTTTCCTGCAGAATGCAAAGAACTTCCTATGAGTTTATCCTTATATCTATGCGATAACTGCTTTTTTTGCAACACTTTTCACTTCTGGGCTCAATATCTTCATGAATAAAACCATAAGTCCTGAGAAATATAAAAGATGATCCATCACTTTCGTCCAAGTCTTCCTGTTCTCGATATTCCTGTTCATATTCTTCCTTCCGACTTACATTTTCGCCACAAGCATGAAGCAAGAAGCTCTTGTGTATATATTCAGCCTTCATGTCATAATGAGCATCTTGTCGACTTCCATATTCTCAGAAATTCTCTCAAGCTACAGGTATGTGCTATTATGAATCTACTGAAGCTTCATCTGATGACTGATATCAATCCTGCTCTCAACTGTAGTTTTTCTGACATTCCAAGAATCGAGCAAGAATCTCTACATTCTGATCGGGCTTCTGATACTCATAAATCTGGCCACTAATTCAGTCAGGGCATTATTTGAATTCGTCTATTACTTGTACTATTCAAAAACTTGAATGGATCAACTGTGAGATATCTATTATCAGATCGAGCAAGAAGAGAGAGAATTGGTTGAGAAAGCCAAAAAGAAACTTGAAAAATTCGATTAACAATAAAGTCATGGATGCGGAAATAAAAATCTGAGCTTACAGGCACTTCAAATGAAAAGAATATGAAGTCATCTGAATCTCTAGGCACTCGGAAACATTAGAGGAATTCGTTGTATACAGGCATTCTTTCTGAGATAATTCTCTTTGGATAAGGCCGCTTACAATGTTTACGGAGACTGTTGAAAAAGATGGGAAGATAATTCCAAGATTTAAATATATTTGAGAAACAGACAATAAATCATAACAAACTATTTATGCACGCAATAGCAAGAAAAGTCATAGAAATGTACCTGAATGAACAAAAGATTCCTACAATGGAGGAATTATGAGTTTCATCTCATCCTGAAGCGCAGACAAAGAAATTATCCTTCGTTACCCTATATAAAGATGGTAAGATAATAGCATCGAGCTGAAGGATCAATGCAAAAAAATGAAACACAATAGCAGAGCTAATTGAGAATGCACTTTTCTGCCTGAAAGATCCCAGATTTGTGGAAGCTGTCAAAAATCCTCTGGAAATCAGGAATGTTAAATTCAGGGTTGATATAATTTCCGATTCGCAAAGGAAAATCTTAAATTCGATAGACGAATTCGACATAACAAAAAACTGAGCGATAATCCTGAGCCAAACTCTCTGAAAGGCATGAGTCATATTGCCGAATATAGCAAATCTCGTATCGACTCCAAGAGACTTATTTGAGCTTGTTTGCAGAAAAGCTGATATCGATCCGGCGACCGTAAAAGAAGAAGATTATTATCTTTATTCAATAGAGTCTGATCAGTATAGTGATTTTTAGATAAACCTACCAAAAAAGCTTATTCTTAAAATTCTGACATTATGACAATATTAAACTTCAGATCGCTTTATGAAAAAATCTTCAGCTCATTCGATGTGGCTGCAGATACAAAGCTTGTTGAAGGATTTGAAAAAGAATGAGTTGAAAAGCTCATAATAATCAAGCGCTCATGGGTTTTTGCAATATTCAATTCATGGATATTCCTGCTCGTAATGATAATAATGGTATCAAACAGCATACTCATCAGCTATAATTTTGAAAATAAGGTAACAGCCACAATACTTATCTGACTGCTTGTTTTCAATATTCTTTTTTGGATAATTTCAGTAATCATCTACTTTAGGAAATTCAAAAATATTTATTGAGATAGACCTAGAATCACTGATACCAAGAGTCTTAAAGAAGAATTGATAAACTGAGACATCGTGTTTACAAAATTTTTCAACCGCACAATTTTCAATTATTTCATTCTGATATGAATCACGGTATTCATTGTGTATGATCTGATATTTTGAAATCAAGGATTTGAGAATGTATGAATGTACTGATTGATAAATATCGCCCTTCTCTTCTTGCAGGTATTCTTATCTGCGGTATTCAAGAATAGGATGGTGAACCTAGAAATGGATTTCAGCCTAGTTATGCCGTGAAAGATAATATTCTATAATCAGAGCTGACTGCTCAGAAATGTCCAGACAATCAATTCAGAGAAAATCAAGACAATAACGAGCAGCTTTGGAAACTTCATAGGTTCGATATTCAACTTTTGAGAGATTGTGGTCATGACAGAATGAGATGAAGCAAATATGTGAGAAATGCATCTGTACTACATTTCTCACCCGACAGAAACTGTACATGAGATAAATACCATACTTTGAGCTCCGGAAAAAGAACCTATAGCTGCTGTCGGAGTTTTTAAGCCAGGAAATCAGTAATATTACCTGATAACCAAACAAACTATGATAGGCTACCAAATTTGACTGATATTCAGATGAATATCGATTTACAGATGGAACAACTTTCCCAGAATCGAAAATATCTCCACAAATGATAATCTGGCTTTCGTACTTCACACGATAATCCTTTTGAGTTCTATACTTGAAGAGAAAGAATGAAAAAAAGTCGATTTATGATATATATTCAAAAAAATACTTTTCGAGTCTTTTGACACTTATATCCTCTCTGATATAAATTCCGATGTCCAATACCGCGTTAAAGAAAAGAATTCCGCTATTTTCAAGCTTTTGCAAGAAAAAGTCTACGGCTTCATATATAATCTCAATCTGCCGGATAGCATTCTCGAGGATATCAAATTCATACATGACAACAAGAATAACCCGAAATTCGAGCTAGAAGACAGGCTGTATCATTTCTCTAAGCTTTGGGTTGCATATTACGAAGCGCATTTCAACGGTAAAATCTACGATGAGATCTATGAACCTATAATGAACAACATTTCCACGAGGATCAAATCAAAGGAATACGCCATTTTCTTGAAATATATTGATATTGACAAGAAAGATTCTGAACTGGAGAAATACCTTCTGAACGTAAGAAGGCTGCAATTCAACTACAGGTGGAATAGAATGAAGAGAATGTATCCCATATCTGTAATGTCGCACCTGTACGTGTCATTTTTCTTGGCATACCTCATCTGAAAACTCGAATGAAAGACTGAGAAGGAAACAATCGTCCTCATGAAGAAGGCCTTATTCCATGACATTCCAGAAGCCATAACAGGCGACATAGTATCCCCTACCAAAAAAGCCGTTAAATGATTCGAGCAGCTTCTTGCAGATGTCGAAAAAGACATGCTAGAGGAATACTTGCTTGTATATATAAATAAATACAAATTCTACAACGAATTCAAAGACTATATGCTAGACCCTTTTGCCTGAGATGAAGGAAAACTCGTGAAACTGGCTGACATCTTCTCTGCGCTATTTGAAGCTAGAATGGAGAAAAGCGACGAATATATCAAGACCTTCAACAACATAAAAAGATATCTTCATACACTTCCCTTCCCTTCGATAAATTATCTTTTGAAATTCTGAGTAGATTATTTCGACGACAACATAGAAGATATGATTCACTTATAGCAAAAACCCTCCAGAAAATCTGGAGGGTTTTTCGAGTGTCTTTGCTAAACTCTGATTTCGATATCGGACTTGAGCTCAGACAAATTTGCCTGCGTCATTCTCCATATCTCAAGTTTCGACAACTGAAGCTTTTTTTGAGTCTCATAAACATGATTCAAGAAAGGGATGATAGAATTGAGCTCATGTATCCTGATTATCGGATCAGCTATTTTGAAGTCAGAGTAATCTAAAAGATTGAAATTATAACTCGTATTTCACCCTCAATCGAAAAAGTTGTTCTTTCATGAAAGCAGAGTATGTTTTCCGAACATGTCCTTTGAATAATATTTAACACCTTTATGGCCAGGTCCGTCTTCCTCTTCAAAAAATGGCCCTACATTCATTCAATTTATTTGTCTTGTCTGCAATCTTTCTTTATTCTCTAAAATGAATTTTTTAGTGAAATTGATGAAATTGGCTAATACTATAATATCTTTTTCACCGTGCGCCAAAAGTGGTTTTTTGGTAATTCACTCTGGAGAAACCAACTGAAAGCTGAAGGTGTTCGTAAGCGGGTTAGTCTTATCGTTTGTTATGGCATGCGCATTATCAGTTTTTCACTTTGGCAGATATAAGAATTCAGTCTTGAATCAATGGCTTTCAAATGAGAATAGTCAATCCTTGATATGCTCGACGACCATCGGCCCTCTGCTCAATTTCTGCTTTCATTTGTTTTTCTCAACTTCGCTCTGTACAGACTTGGTAGCATCCTTCAGAAAAATTAACGTATTTCAGATTTCAGAATCCTTTATCTTATCACGACTTTCTCATGATGGGTTTTCTTGTTTTTTAACTGTCATATTATGTTATTAATATAGTTAATTACATTAAATCATATAAATGATAAATATGCAAAAAAACCACAAAATATAAAACTGAATCTCAGAAAAAACTCCTCCCGGTTCCGGGAGGAGTTTTTTCTGGATACCAGTTATTTCCTTAATTCGATTCAGATTTTTGAGAGTTCGTTTATTATCGAATTCTGCGCATTCATAGAATCCTCATCGGTGATTGTTTTTTCATAATCCTGGAGATATGCAGCAAATGTTACAGATTTCATATCATGTCACAACTTCTCTTCGTTTCTGTAGATATCAGCGATCTTAACGCTTCTTACTAGCGGATTGACTCTCTTTATCAGCGACACGATATCGCCTACTGGAGTTTTTTCTCTCATTACAAAATTGAATTCTCTAGTCGTTCAAGGATATTTTGAAATTTCTCTGAACCTGAAATCAGATTTCTCTGAAAGATTAAGCAATGTAGCGAAATCAAGTTCAAAATAGCACAGCTTAGAATCATCCAGATCAAAGTTTGTTGCAACTTGGGGATTTACGAATCAGAAATGTCAGATTACTTTTCAGTCAGCTGTGACGAATTCTCAAGATTTATTAGGGTGCAGATAGGGGTAATCTTCCAACTTAACACCTTGCCGGATGGAAAAATCTAGACCAGACATAACCGAATCGATGAGTCAGATCACATCAGATTTAAAAGATTCAAAAGAAACAGAATATGAGATTCATGCTATTTTTGATTCTTCTTTGAATTCTCAATCTTGTTTGCATTCGACTTTGGATATCTCAAAGAAAGAAAAGCTGTCTTCTATTTTTTTATTATCAGTAACATTGCTGAGCAGATTACCGATCATTTTTCTTCTCATCAGTGTGAATTCATTGCTGTAGGCATTTACTACCTTTATCGCATTTTCAATTGATATCAAGCCGATTTTTGAGTCTGATGATTCATTGGAGAATGAATAATTATATGCTTCGAACCATCATTTTCCTGCAAAATAGTTTTGGATTCCCTGACGAAATGCAACAGAGCGATTTTCGCTATAAACTACCTGCTCTCCGACTAACGGTATTTCCGGGACTCTTTCATATCAATAAATCCTTCAAATCTCTTCCGCTAAATCCTCTTTGATGGAAATATCCTTTGTTACTCTCCAACTAGGAACCCTTACAGAATAGTCAGAATTTTGTTTTGAAAAATCAAATCAGAGCGCAACAAGGATTCTTTCTATATCTGCTTCAGGAATAACAATCCCTATTTTTTTTGCAATGAATTTCGGGTCGAGAATAAGATTAGCGTCTTTTAAGGAATCTTTGTTCAAGTATTCGAAGTCACTGATCAGCTCTCAGGATTTTCATAAGAATCTTAAGAATTCCAAGGCTCGTTCAAGAGCTCTATAAGTCAAGAGCGGATCAAGCGATTTCTCGTATCTTGCAGAAGAATCAGTCCTGACTCATAATCTCTGTGAACTCAAACGTATGGATGATGCATCAAAACATGCAGATTCAATCAGGACGTTCTTTGTTGTCTCTGAAATAGCAGAATCCTGCCCTCACATTATTCATCAGATTGCAAGTATCTTCACATCATCAGCGATAACAGTATCTCTTTCGTCCAATTCATAAGTTTCTCAATTCAGTGCCAGAACTCGCTCTCATTTCTTGGCGGCCCTTACTGTTACATCGCCAACTATCTTGTCAGCATCGAATGCGTGCATCGGCTGGCCGAGTTCAGTCATGACATAATTGGTCATATCGACTAAGTCGAATTTCGGATTTATTCAAGATTTATACAATGCATACTTTATCGGAAAGGGAGATTCTGCAGCATGCACATCATTCATCTTGATCAGATGATAAGAAAGAACCTTTTCTGTAAGAATATTCACATTGAGCGTACGGTTCTTGAAAGTGTAAGAATTTTTGTATGGTGTGAATGGCAAATCGAAAATAGCAGAGAATTCCCTAGCATTTCATTCGACACTGAATAGATCTGGCCTATTTGTTATGAATTTATTATCGATTTCAAAAACGACATCCCTTAATGCAGACTCGTAAGGCTGAGAATCGAATCCTAGGATTTGGATCTTGATATCAAAGAATGGTTTTCAGATATTGGCCTCGAGCAGTTCAACATCAAAATATTCTTCCAATCGCATGATTCAAGGTGCCCTTGCTTCTTGGAAATCTAGCTCATCTTCGCTGCAAATCATTCAATTGCTCTCTTGTCATCTCAGTCTAGCAGCCTTTATTTCAAAATCTCATTTAAGCACAGCGCCTACTGTTGCCACAGGAACATATTTAGCTCATACGACGTTGTTGGCTCAGCAAACAATCTGAACGTCTCAAATAGTTCAGAGACTGACTTGAACGACATTCAAATGATCGGAGTCAGGGTGCGGCTTTGCATCGATAACTTTTCATACGATGACCTTATTCTCTTGTCAATATTTCTCGATTGCATCGATTTCAGCAGTATGTATGGAGTATAGATGAGCGAGCTTGGATGTTCATTCGGATTTCAGAAGGCCATTTATATCAGTAAAAAGTGAAATCCAATTTAGAGGTGTTTTCATAATTATTCGGTAAATTATCAGTTATAGGTCAGAGAGTGGCACACAAAGAGCCAAAACGTGGTTTATTATATGAAAAAAACAAGAAAAACAAAAAAAAGAAGAAATATTTTGAAACTTAGGACTTATGTATTATAATGCAAACATAGAATCTAATAATCATTAAATGAAGAAACTGTTTTATGCCGCAATTCCGCTTCTGACATCCCTTGCCACAACCGCATTCGCCGCAGGAGAGAACATTACAGGATTATCTGAAGAAAAACTCAGGAATTGAGATATCTCTTTTTCAGATATTCCCAAAGCAATAAAATATGCAACGGAATTCATCTTATGATTCGCAGCGACAATTGCAATGATAATGATAATAGTTTGAGCGCTCAAGTATTCTCTTGGCTCAGTCGAATGAAATTCGCCTAATAAGCAAAAGGCGACAGATACGATAAAATACTGAATAATGTGATTTATCGTTTCGGTTTGATCATGGTACATAGTTAATTTAATAGTAGCAAATCTTTAAAATGTTCAGTTGGCAGATAACCACAAAAAAAGAAAAATGAGCTTCATGGTACATGATAGCTCTTGTTGTGTCAGTAGCACTGATAATCTGGTGATATGTAACAGGCTTATACGCAATGAGCATAGTAATACTTCTTGTCATCTGAGTCTACATACTTGTCGAGAATAATTCCCCCGATATACTAATGGTGGAGATAAGTGAGAATGGCATTATGATCTGAGATGAATTCTATGATTATCCGAAAATCGATGCATTTTCAATCATGTATTCCAAGAACAAGGCAGTAAGCATAAGATTGAGGCTTAGGGCAAAATGATTCAAAAGCATGGATATTCCGCTGGAAAATGCACCAAATTCAGCAGACGTAAGGGCTTATCTGATGAATTTTATCAATGAAGACGCAAAATGAGAAATCTCATGATTGGAAAGTTTAACAAATTATCTGAAACTATAATGGAACAAGAGACAGAAATCGTAAAAAGAAAGGCTCTGGCTATCTACCAGATACTCCTAGGATTCATTATTGTGGATTGAAATTTGAATCCTGATGAAGAAGAGAAAATCATTGAATATATAATGGGAAATTTTTCAATTCTAGACAAAGATACGATATCCCTAGAGGATCAGATAAAGCATCTCGCAGCTGATGAAGAGAATTTCATGAATAATGCTGTTGCACTAAAGATGACCTCCGAAAAAGAAGAGCTCTTATCCATACTTTTATATGTATCTGAAATAATGTTCGCAGATAAAGTTTTTTCTGATCAGGAATTTTCACTCTACACAAAGCTAATG
This sequence comes from uncultured Candidatus Peribacteria bacterium, assembly GCA_964553745.1. GTDB lineage: Bacteria > Patescibacteriota > Gracilibacteria > BD1-5 > UBA2023 > STC-113. The sequence goes on from CAZKLD010000007.1 coordinate 47,804, forward strand.
AATGTCTGGTGAGTGAGGGCGGATGACTTGAAACATGAAAACATTATCAGCAATTAAAAAAATCCCGAGAATTATCTCGGGATTTTTTAAAGTCTGACTATGAAATATATGTCTGGTATATATTTATCGCACCGTTCTTGTCTTCGTATTTTTCAATTGTCGTCTGGATATGGTTCCTAAGGAAATCTGTCAAATTTTGTCATTTTAGCTCTAATATGTATTCCATCTTCTTCTTTTGGCTTTCAGTTACATAAAAGTTGATTGCATTTGCATATTTTTTCCTTTGTACCATAGATGAATTTTTCAAAAAATTATAAAAAGCGTTTTTTTTAACAGAAAGAATATATTAAAAAAGTAAATAAATGCAAGAGAATATTGCCTAAAAAACTTATGCTGGATGAATATTGTATGTTCACTGTAATTTCAAATGAGGATTTTTCCAAAATTAATCTAGTTTCTTTAAGTTGTAGATGATAAATATTAATGATGATATTTTCCCATCATCACGAGGAACGATAGCGAGGTGGCGATCCAGAGTTTTATCATTATCGTGGAATGATTTTCATTATCGTCATCTGAGGTATCATGTTCCATACACTATTTGTCATTTCGAGCGCATGAGAGAAATCTTTAATGATAAATCATGAATCCCCCCTCACTTCCCCATTATTGAAAGGGGGTTGAGCAAGATTGAACATTAATCTGAAATTAACCCTCTTTTTGCAAAGAGAGTGGCACGCATTGACGGGTGATTCTTCATTAACCATTATTCATTTTTCATTGACCGTAATTGTAGAATCATTTAGATATAATCAATATGTTCATAAAATAACGACAAATAAAAAAACCCAGAATTTCTTCTGGGTTTTTATTAATTTTTCATTGAGCTTTTGAATTCAGCTTCTGTCTTTATGAGATTGAATCTCTGCATGAGATTTGTTCAGCTATCTGGCACGACTACTGTGACATTTTTAATGAGTGCCTCTTTGTTGTTTATCAGAGTATCAAGAAGGACTTTATTATAATCATTCAGAATCGTATATGAATCTATGAATTTTCATAGGAAGACAAGATAAGTCTTAGAGTAGGTGTTCTTGTCTTTTTCGCTTAAGTATTCATCGAGGGTGCTTTGAGTCTTATCATAATCCAGAGTCCTATAGGCATTAGTCAGATCTCATTTGAGCCTTTCGATTTTCTGATCGCTGAGGGTTGCTGTAGACTGAAGCTGACGAGCTTGCTCTTTCAATACCGTCACTTGATCGATTGTTCATTTATATCTGCTTCTGAGCTGATCCAGATAGCTTTCTAGCATGGATTCTCTGTCTCTAGACTGATCAAGGAGAGAATTTACATTTGTCTTAAGTACGTTCAGATATTCATTAAGTCAGACCATGTTCGATGTGATGATCTTATCTCTCGATAAAGTCTTATTGGCAAGTATGAACGAGATGGGCAATACATCTGACGTTAAGGTAACGGGAGTGCCGAGCGCTTCTTTTTGCTTAGTTCAGATATTGAGAGAAACTGCAACTCATGTCGTTCAGAGGAATCATGCATTCAACTTTTTGAATTTGACATCATTTGTTGCGGCGCTAGCTACATTCGTATCCACAGAAGCAGTTGCCCAGGTCACCAAAAGATTGATAAAAAGAGAAAGGAGGATTCACAGAAGCATCACTTTTTTTACAAATTCTTTTATTTCGGTTTTCAATACCATAAAAAGAAGAAAGAAATAATAAACATTTGGAATATCTTACATTTTTTTTATAATTTTGCAAAATAATAGTATAAATTCAAATATGAACACACAAAAAAAATTAAACGCCACATTACTTGTCTTCGCGATGATTTTTAACCTAATTTCACCGATCGGGAGCCTCCTGAAATGGAAGAAGGTATACGGTTTCGAGCAAGAAATCCAAAATGTGGATTGAAAGATTGAACCCATCTATTCACCACAGGCAAGCCTTTATGGTCTTCCGAAAAAAATCATCTGATACAAGAAGGCCTGAACCATCAGATTCTCAAAAGCAAAAGATATGATATTTTTCAAGTTTGGTAAGCAAGATATATGAGACAGTGATCTGAGTATATTCGTGAACCAAGACTGACTGAAGAAAAAAGTCTCCATCGATGACGATTGAGATGAAAGGATGATTCTTGAAGACGAAATCTATACATCACCCATCTTTTCCGACAGAGCAATGTCACTTGATTATGAAATACAAGCAGAAACCCAAACTGCCTTGACAGCATCATCTTCGGTAATCTGAGTTAATACAAGTGATTTTTCGGAAAAACTGACTTTTTGAATTGAGACTGTTTCTGCATCAGATGATGAGATCATAAGCAGAGCAGACTGGTGAGCGGATGAAACCTTAAAATATGAGGATAATCCGGCATGGGTTAAATTCATAAAGCAACAGGAAGCAAGCGCAAATATTCCAAAAGCTGATTGGCAGAAAGAAATAGACAATAGGTTTGAAAAATTATATAGTAGCATAGATTCATCAGACAAAGGTTCGCCCACAAATATATTTGTAAAAATTAAACAAGAATATAATATTATCAATAAAAAAATTCAAGATAAAAAAGAATTAACGTTTCAGGAAAAATATTTCTATAGTCAATACCCGAATTTAAAAATTAAATTCATCAGAAAACATCTATCTCTAAATTTCCCATTCGAGGACAATGTGGTGAGTACCATCAGAAGTGAAAATTGACATAAATTAGTTTGGCCTATAGAAAAAACTAAAAGAGTCGAGAAGATAGTCGTGCATCATACGGCGGAGGCAATAGAATTAAGCCAAAGGGATGATGCTGAAATTATAAGATGAATTTACCGTTATCATTCAATTTCAAAGAGATGGTGAGACATCTGATACAATTATATCGTCTGAAGAGACGGGAAGATTTATGAATGAAGAGCCTGATGAGATTATGCAGTTGCAGCCCATAATCTATGGAACAACAAAAGCACTGTCGGAATATCAGTCATGTGAAATTTTGAGGATAATAAAATAAGCAATGATCAGAAGAATGGCGCGGATAAAGCCATCTGATTATTGTCTAAGAGATTCGGAATAGACCTTAACAATAAATCAGTAGCCCATAAGGAATGTGGAGAATCTGAACCATGCCTTCTCAAAGATTATCAAACAAACAATCTCGTATGACACAAGGATGCCTGATCAACGAGTTGCCCATGAAAGAATCTTTATGCCCTGCTCGGAGATTATAGGGAATACTGAAAATCATATAGCTCTGGACTGACATATATAGATAACACAAAAATCGAATCAGATTGAACGAACCTAAAAAGATGACCCATGATAAAGATAAGATTATCCTACACATGATCTACGGTTGATATTAATTCTTATACGCCGGAAAAAGTAAAGATTACGTTATGAAACAGAAGCTGATATGCCAATCTTAAGAATTTCCGTTTTGAAAAAAGGTGAAATGACCAGCTCGCGCTGGTTGTCTGAAACAAGACCGCTCGAGTCCCCTATCTCACACTTTCATCTACTATCCTAGAAGTCAATAGTTGGAATAGAAAACCATCTTGGGATAAGACGTGATTAGTCAATGACAATAAATTCAGATGAAGCATCACAATAAGGAATGATAATTGAAATATTGTGCTTATAAATGAATTGCCCCTAGAAGATTATCTTAAATGACTTGCCGAGATATCTAATGATGAAAACCCTGAAAAGGCAAAAACCATTCTCGTGGCAGCCAGAAGTTATGCTCTATGGTATACTGATCCTGCAAATCGTAAATTCCCTTGAAAACCTTATGATTGATCAGACAATCCAGATGAATTCCAGAAATATCTGGGTTACTCTTTTGAAATGAGAGGCAATAATATCTGACAATACGTAGCTGATACAAATGAAATGGTGATAAAATACTCTTGAAAATTGATAAAACCATGGTATTTCAATCAAAGCAATGGTAAGACGAAATCTTATTTGGAATATTGTGAAGAAAGGAAAATAAACTGAAGTTATCCGATTTCAATGAAATGTGAAGAAATCCCTTATCTTGCAGGCGCATATGATCCTGCGTGAATAATCGACTGATGATATAAATGACATTGAGTGTGAATTAGCTGAGCATGAGCAAAATATCTAGCAGAATTCGAGGGAATGAAGTATGATGACATAATAAAATATTTCTTGAAATGAGTTACAGTCGAAAAGACTGCATACTAAATTCAAAACAAACTTAAACTATAATTTGTAACTTATAACTTAAAATTCATCAAATGCGTTGTCCTAAATGTAAAAATTATGATACCAAAGTAATTGATTCAAGAATCGCTGAAGATTCCACTTCCATAAGAAGAAGGCGAGAATGTGAAAAATGCAATGCCAGATTCACTACATTCGAGAGAATGGAATTTATTAATTTTTTAGTGACCAAGAAAAACTGAGAAGCCGAAATGTATGACAGGACAAAACTCCAAAGGAGTATAATGAAAGCCCTTCATAAAAGGAATATCGACTTCGATAAGATCGAGAAGATGCTTAATGAACTGGAAAATGAATGGGCTTCAAACAAGAAATGAATCACATCCAAAAGAGTCTGAAAAGATGTTCTTAATAAGCTTAAGGATATCGATGATGTCGCTTATATCAGGTTCGCTTCTATCTATCATAATTTTGAGCACACGACTGATTTCATCAAGTTCATTAAAGAGGAATTTGTGTAGGTTAGTTGTTAGTTGTTAGTTGTTAGTACTTAGCTCAATATAATGCTAAAGAAATATAAAAAGACATTATTGATAATAGCCTATGTATTCTGATTATTATTAAGTGTTTTTATATTATTTGAAATATATTTTTTCAATACATTCGAGTTACCCCCCTTGTGTTGAAATATTATTGATAATATAAAATTGAGCCCATCTAAACGATATAAAACTATCACTTATAGACGTGACTGTTGAGCAACGACTCATATCGAGGATACCACAGTTTCATTGATAGATGCAAATGCAGATGAAAAAAAAGAAGACGTACTGAAAGATTGAATAATTTTTCGAGTATTCAAAAGAGACGTTCCAGAAGCTGAAGTTATATGGTCAGATGATTCCCATATATTAATCCATTATGATGATTCTGCAGAATTTTGATTTAAGGCAGTCAAATCTGGTTGAATAGATATATCTTATCACTAGTATTTGATAAATTTCAAAAGTCCAAGTTCTAAGTTCTAAAAACTAATAACTAATCACTAATGATAACAGTAATAGACCTTAATTATTCACAAAACCCCTATCCCCTGCTAAGTCAAGAGCTTCTTGATAACGTAGCAAAGGTATTATCATCTGGCAAAAAAATCCTTTTCTTCATCAATAGGCGCTGAGAGGCAAACGCACTAATATGCAGAGATTGCTCATTTCAGGCAAAATGCCCTGAGTGTGATATATCGATGAATGTCCATAAATTCCCCGCTCCGAAATTAATCTGCCACCACTGCAACAGGCAAGAACCAATCATTGTCAGATGTCCAAAATGCTCCTGAAGCAATCTCGTTTCAGTCTGAACCTGAACGCAGAGGATGGAAGAGACTCTAAGCATGATCTTCAAATCATCAAAAATAGCGAGGCTTGATTCCGACAAGATAACAAAAGAGTGAATCCATCTTGAAGATATTTGAAATGCTGACATCATAATCGCAACAGAATCGATAAATGCCGTAACCATAGACAATCTCTGACTTGTGGTGGTTCCGCTTTTTGAGCTTGAGATGGTCATTCCTGAATATGATATCGAGGAGAGGATATACATAAATATCTCCTATAATCTAAAAAGGTGAGCAGATGCGATTATCCAGACCTACATCCCAGGACATGAGCTCCTCAAGATAATAACAGAGTGAAATTATAAGGATTTCCTCATGCACACTCTCGAAGAAAGAAAAGCTTTCAAATATCCTCCCTACTGAAAATTGGCATATATCTGGATAAAGTCCAAGAATAAGGACAGAGTCACAGATATGGCAGTAAAGCTCGTAAATAAACTGGAAATCTCAAATGAGGATAATAAGGTTTTCATAAATTATGACAGCAAATCATTCACAAAAAGAGCATGAGAGTTCAGACAGAAAATTATCCTCAGGTGAGAGAATCTGGAAGAGTTCCTTCAGATAGCATCTGGTGAGATAATAAGGAACAGAGAAATAGAGCTCGAATGGAAATAATGAAAAAATCTTACAGACCCTGTAAGATTTTTTTTCTAATACAATTTTTAACTTCTCAGCTTTGCTACAATTTCCATTCTTTCCTTTTTACCAAGCTCAAAACGAATAAAGTCAGAAGGAAGATTCAGAATACGAAGAATGTTCAAGGATATCATACGACAAATACAAGCAATCATCAGATTATCAATCACACTACATTCGCAAGGTTAAGAAGCATCTTAAGCGGAGCGGAAGAAGCATTTGAATCAATTTCTGTAAGGTTTTTCTTTTCTGCATAGACACTATTATATTCGTCAGAGAATTCTCATTGGGAAAGCGGCATTGCGGCAGCGTATCAGAAGCTATTAACAACTCAAAGGACCAGAATCATTCAAAAAGTCGAAAAAGCTCAGAAAAGAAGGATTGATATTCAAGACACTAGAACTCAGGTCATTATGACAGGAAATACTCAGATTTTCTTTGATAATCATATGAGCGGAATCTGAGCTCAATAAGCTGGAATTGCCAAGACTGCGATAAATGCATAAGCACTCATGATCTTTGCCAAGAAATTATCTTGATTATTATTTATGACCTCAGTAAGGAAGTCTATAAGGAATGAAGTGACAAAGGTATCCCATAGTCAGAAAAAGGTCAACACCGTTCAAACTACCAATAGTCTGTGGCTATAAGGCGGCTGGAATAATATCATCATGAAGGATTTGATATCTATTATGGCAGTGTCGATTATTTCTCACCAATTGACAGATTTTTTTATTTCCATCGGTTTTAGAAAAACGAACTTCATATTGCTTGCAACCTGAGCAAAATCGGCTTTCTGAACTTGAGATACAGTATATTCCTTAACTGACTCAAGGGTTTCTTTTGGAGAAATGAGCTTAAGCTTCTTAATGTCTGCGACATTTACATTGATCTTGAATATCTCTTTCGCATTATCGAAGTATTTAAGTATGAATAAAATGAAGATAACGACTATTCAGACTAGAATAGAGACTGCAAAGAAAGGATTGAATGCCAGTATGACTCAAGATGCCAACAGTCAGCACAATGCGCCCAATCAGGAGAAGATGTTATTTTTTGAAAGGAGTTCGGCATATTCGGAAGGGTCGGCATTGTTCATGATGTAGGACAGAGAGGTAACATCAGAGAATTCTTTTATGATTCAGTAAAATACAACCGATATTATCAGGAGTAAGACATTTAAAAATGATCAGAAAATCTTTGAATACGCATCGCTTGATAGCTTAAAGAGCTCTTCCGGCGCGACTTTGAAATCAATACTTCACGCAGAATAGATGAAATACAGGAAGATAACCGACACCACAAGCATCATGATCGCTGAAGTCACAAATAGCTTCTTCGCATTGAAATATTTCTGCAGCACTCAGACTGGGCTATCCACCAAGAATGACACAAAATTCGCCAATCCTAAGAATATTCAGACTAAAAGCGGACTTCATAGCTGCAGCAAAAAGAAGAAAACTAGTGTGAAATGAAAACACATCCATACAAAAGAAGACAAAGCTCAGTACCAAAAAAAATTATTTCTTCTAGTCTCATCCAGTCAGCTTTCTACGGAAACAAAATTTGACATACCCCTTTATTTGATTAATATATTTTGATTTATTCGATTGTACCATATAATGGAATTAAATTCAAATTTAGAAGAATAAAAATATCATGCAAAAAACATATTACACTACAAGCGGGCTTTATAAACAAGTGCATATCAATTACTGAATAGTTACCGATAGCGAATGAATAGATTACTTCATTTTCAAAAGAGACCGGAATAATGCTTTCTCCTGAGATACCGTAGAGATCAAAATCAAGAAACTAGAGAATTCATGAAAAAAAGCAGAAGCTGAAATCAGCAAAATCCTGCAAAGATGACAAGAGGAGCTTGTCTGCGTCTTTATGCAGAAAAAATGACAGGATTATTGATTTGCCCGCGTATACAACACTTTCTGATGAAAAGATATTTATATCTATTCGGAAGACGTGCAATGAGCGAAAGATGGTGACATAGTGCTTATCAAGATAAAAAAATGAATAGATAAGCCTGTTTGAATCGTGACAAGCATCATGGGTAAGCAGACGGACAAGGATATGCAAGAGAAAATCCTTCTCCAGCAATATGCCATAAGAACAAATTTCAATGAGAAAGTCATACAAGAAGCCAAAAATCTAGTATGAGTGATATGATGAAAATTCAGGGAAGACCTGACGAGAGAGATAATAGTGACAATTGATTGAGAAGATGCCAAAGATCTCGATGATGCAATCAGCGTGAAGAGAAATTCCGATTGAAACTATGAGCTTGGGGTGCATATAGCCGATGTGGCAGAGTATGTGAAAAATTCGAGCCATCTTGATACTGAAGCCAAAAAAAGATGAACCAGCATCTACTTGCCATGAAGAGTTATTCCTATGTTGCCGAAAGATATATCAGATGATCTTTGCTCGCTGAACCCGAAGACACCGAAAGCCACCCTCAGCATATTGATGGTAATCGATGCCAGCAATGGAAAAGTATTGTCCAAGAAAATCAAAGAAACTCTAATCCACTCAAAAGCCAGACTCACGTATAATGAGGTTTGGGAATATCTGAGCACAAAAAATGAGAAAATAATCCCATCCGCCCATATAAGGCAGATGCTCGAGCATTCCTATGATCTGTTCAAAATCGTGTACTCAAGAAGGAAAAAGGAATGAAAGATAGAATTTGATTTCCCGGAAGTAAAAGTAGAAGTGGATACTAACGGAAAGCCAATAAGCATAACAAAAAGACAAAGAAACGATGCTCATAGGCTTATCGAGGAATTCATGATTCTGGCAAATGAGGAGGTATCAAAATATTTTTCTGAGAAGAAAATCCCATTCCTATACAGAGTCCATGAGAAACCATCAGAAGAATGAGTATTCGCCTTACAGAAGATCCTTAGCGAATATGGGATACCGATGGATGCAAAGAACCTCACTCCCCTGTCCATAAGCCATATAATCGATGCACTCAAGTGAAGGAAAGAAGAATATGTATTATCGAAACAGATATTGACTTCTATGAGCAAGGCAAAATATCTAGATCTGCCGCTCTGACACTTCGGATTGTCTCTGAAATACTACTCCCACTTCACATCCCCGATCAGAAGATATCCCGATCTCCAGATTCATAGGATAATCAAGGAGTTCATAAAATGAAACATGTCCAAGACTGAGGTTCTCCGATATCAGAAAATGCTTTGAAAAGTTGCCAATATGTCGTCAACAAACGAGCAAAAGGCTGAAGAAGTGGAAAGGAAAATCACACACCTGAAAACAATTGAATACATGGAAAGTTACGTCTGAACTGAATTTGAAGGCAGAGTATCTTGAATTAATGCCAATTGACTCTACATAGAACTTGATAGCTGAGTGGAATGATTTGTTCTAGGCAAGAATCTGGATTTGCATTTCGCTTTTGATGAAACTAAAAACGCATTCTTCAATTCAAAGACCAAAAAGGCGCTCTGACTATGAGATTACACAAGAATAAAAGTGGCAAAGGCTGACAAGAGCATGTGATTCCTGGACTTTGAACTACTATCAAAATAATTCCAGACAATAAAAAAACTAGGGCTTCCTCGGAGAATAATCCGTACATGCCCTAGTGAAAACTTATTGTTTTTGTATGTATCTAACTCTCTATAAACATAAATGTTATCCTGGAATTAAGAAATACAATAGTACCACAAGATACGGGATGTATTAAAGCATAAATTAATATGATTGTCAATTCGAAAAGAATTTAAGCTCAAATAATTGACGGTAAGCCAAATATATGTTACCATGCGTCAGATATAAATAATATTTGGCAATAATTTGAACCGAGTTGGAAAAGTCCTTTTGGGCGCTCTTGAAAAAAAAGAGAGAGAGGGACAGATAGGTCATGCAAATACCACCAAGTCCATAACGAATGAAACCTCAAAAATTTCTGCTTTATTGCAGACCCATTTTTCATCGAATGATTTAAGTGAAAAAGATATTGATCAATTGTTCGAATATGCGATAGCATGAATTTCTGAGAATTGAGAAGACTGTAAATATTGTACAAAGTTGACTATGATCCTGCTTGATTATATCAAAAAGGAATTTTATTATAAAAATACAAAGATAAACGCATGACTTCTCAATAAAGTCTTTGAGAACCCAAAATTGAAGCCATTCATTTATGCTTACCAAAAAAAACAGATCAGCAATCTATACAAGAATAAAGTAGAGCCTTTCTGAGAATTATCATACCTGCTCTGCACGCTATGAATGCCATATGAATACAATATCATCGATGATATGTACACTCATGACTTCGAAGGAATCGGCCGATTCCTTGAAAGCAAGATCAAAATATTGGAGAATAACCCTACACAATTCGAAATCGATGAATTCTGTGCAATAATGGATATAGCAAATCAGATAACTAATATCCTAAGCATCAATGCTGAAGACAAAATCAAGTGACTTTGCTTTTTCAACAAAATCCTGCACTGAAAAACAAAAGAAGCCATAGAGAGATACATAGCATCAAAAGGAGTTGTCCTTAAGACTGGTATACAAATTCAAAGCGGTGTAGATTATGTCAAATGAGTAGGTGATTCTATGAAATGAGAAGACTTATCGTGAGTGAAAAAATTACAGAACATTCTCTGAAAATATCTTTGCAATTATGCAGCCACGCTAGAATACATCACAACGGATAATGCCTCACAGGAAGATATAGACTGAAGGATCTGAAATATCCTTAAGAAAATAATGTACTGATTCTCTATCAGGGAAACTTCAGATTTCTGAGATAAACAATGAGCTGAACATGAGGAAGCAAGACTATGAGCAGAACTCGTAAGAGATGGTAATGTTGCTTTTTCGAAACTCATCAAAATCAAGAAACTAGAACAGATTTGAGTCGAGGATAGGCAGAATACAATGTTGAAATTCAACTGCATCGATGATCTCATCGCCATCTATAACTGAATGCAAGGTTTTTCTGGTATGAGATTTCAGAATGAAGATGAGGTAATGGAACATTTCATCTGAGAGAACAAGCCCAGCTACAATCAGATTATAATAATCTATAAGCTGATACTATTCTGCAAATTCAAACCAGAAGTACTTACAAAGCTCATAAAGCACTTGATAAATAATGTTAAATCAAGAAGCACTTTCTTTGAAAAATTCAAGATAAAGACAATCGAACAGATACTCCTGAATTTCTCACAGGACAATGAGATATACAAGAAAGATGAATGTATGACTACTTTTTGATTGATAGAGGGTTACATAAATCAATCCAATAAGGAGAATCTGATTTATAATTATTGAAAGCTATATTTATCCCTGGCATTGAATTATTCACTTGCAAAAAGCGATGAGACTATAGAGAAATCTCAGAAGCTGCTCCATATATTCCTGGAGAAATACTGAAATAATCTCCCGATAGAACTGACGAGCCTGATTGAAAGAGTATACTCGAATATTGCGATTTTTGAGACAGAGCACACTGAGCGCCTTAGTTGAATAACTGAAAAAGCGCATTTTGTAAGCAAGTGAAAAAGGCTTTATGAAAGGCAGAAAAAGAATTTTTTGCTTGAGGAAAGAGAAAATTTGATGAAATGAATAATGAAGATTATCGGTAGACTTCAGAAAAATGTCGCGAATATTACAAAATATGAAGACATCGAGCTTATACAGAAAGAAATATGCAAATTGATAGAGACATCCGTTTACCATAACTTGTGCAAGATAACAATCGAACCTAAGGGCAAGGTCATAAAACCATGAAAACTCAAGAAGCATGCGATAATTGACAGTGATTATTTTGATATAGTGTTTGTCTATGACGAGATATATGATTATACTTTCAATAAGATTTTCGAAAGCGAAAAAGACAACATAAAATGATGAATACTCCAGCTTCTGGATCTCTACGAGAGCTTTGCCAACAATTCACAGAATTTAGGGGCGTTGACCCAGCTGGCATGAATGGTATTTGAAAGAAAAGACGAATATACCAAAGGGCACGTTACAAGGGTTGAAAAATTAAGCCTGATAATCTGAGGAACGCTATGATTGAGCCCCGACAGATTGTTGGATCTGAAATTGCAGGCATTTTATCATGACTATTGAAAATACCTTGTGCCTGATGAGATTCTGAAAAATCCATGAAAATTATGCCAAGAAGAAATAGTGACAATGGCCAAACACTCATGAGACTGAGTAATGCTGTGAATCGGTCTCTGACTCAATATAAAATACCTGGAATGAATGCCACATCATTCAAAGTTCTATTCAAACAATGGAGACCCGAGCTTAAGGTTTGTACATCTGGTGACCTCTATCAAGAATTGAGAAGAAATCGATGTGCATGATTTCACAAGGCTTCAATGAAGAAATATCCCTTTTGCAGCGAGGGTCATTATCATCTGAGATATAATAGATGCGATAGCGTCTCGTCGTATTTACGACAAAAGAGCCGGTTGGTCGATAGAGGATATCCTAATGGACATTGACAAGGAGCTCATAGGATGCGCTTGACTCAAAAGGGTCGGAGATTGATTTGAGATAATTGAAGGAATGTGGAAAAAGTGAAGTGAGAAGGACATGGGCAATCCATGTGCAATAAAAATCAATTGAAAGATATATATTCCTGAACCCGATGCAACTATTTATTTCGATCCTGAGATAATCATAAAATTAGTCGGCAATAAGGAAGAATACGAAAAAATAAGGATTCAGATACAGGAATCAGATAAGAAAGCAATCGTAAGCAAAATTTCCGATTTTGAGACAAGCCTTGAACAATTGAACGAAAAGAAGAGGATTTATGAGAAGCTTATATCATACAAGAGAGATGATGTTCCTGATGAGGTTTTCGATGAATTCAAATTTACCGAGAAAGATAAGGAAGACTATGACAGAATCGAGGAAATGTTGGACAAGCAAAGAATCATATATAATACATACAGAAAAAAAGCCTAGGATTCTAGGCTTTTTATTATGTCGTGATTCGTGAGTGCGAGATTCTTTAGGTCTTCTCTTAATTTAGACAAGGTCTTCTCTCATATCTTCCCTGCTCATTGGTCTGTCGAAGCTGTTACCAGTCATTTTGAAATTTGGTACTTGAGAATGCTTTCTTTTGTCTTAAGTCAGTAAATCGCAGTGTCTTTCTCTTTGAAATAACCGAGTACTTTGAGAGTTTTCTGGAGTTTCCTTACATGGCTTCAAACTTCATTTTCCTTGGGCAATCACATGCTATTTGTGATAGTTGTGACTTTTGATTCTATCATTGCAACTTCTTGAAGTCTGGCCTTTTCTTTTGCTAGCCTTATCTTCTCTTCATTGAGGAATGACAGATATCTGTCTGATAATGCCTTCTTTGTTGCCGGTCAATAGTTTCAGGCTCATTTTGATTTAACATCCTTCACTACGTTATTGTCTATCTGGAAGCTGAGAATCGCAACAGTCATATTGGTAGAGAATACTCAGTTTATGTCTCAGGAGAAATATCATAATTCCGTCAGGATTTTCTGTGCCTGGATTATGATATCCTTTTGGCTTGTCTTTGTTATGGTTTGAGGGACGATATTTGAAATGCTGACTGTTTTTGGGGTTGTGACAGAAGAATTCTTTCAGACAAGAGCTGCATTCTTGAGGCTTTCATAATCAATTGCTCAGATCTTGAAATTCTCGATTGCAATCGAAGGCAGGGATTCTTCTTGGCTTTTTGCTATCACTCTTCCGTAAACAGCCCTTTTTCACCAAGTAAGAGCTCTTTTCAATCACTCATCCCCATACCCCATCCACACATCTATCCTATCGGCATCATATCCCCTGCTTCATGATCAGACGATTGCTCATCATCTGTCTTCTACAGTTCAGATTCACACTCACTCAAGAAATATTTTGGTTCAAAAGGCGTACGACTTAGGTGCGGCTAACATTCATGGATGAACCGCTTTTCAGCTTGCTCAGTTCTTCCCTTCTCAATTAAGCTTTACCTCATCGGCAAAATTTCATCTAAGGTAGAATTGCTGGTCAGGAAGCGGAGAGTAATATGCAGTTACGTAGAACTTCTTAAGTTCTCAGACATCTTGATTATCTGCGAATAAATAACTCCAGGAATTGAATATGAACGGTAGCACAGGAAGCATCTTTAAAAATTTTTTCATAGTAGTCCGATTAAAACAAATAGCTTTTAATGCAAATATGCTTTGATTTTACCATATCTGTATTGAAAAAAGCAAAGATAATGATATTGACAATGTTTGTATTTTGTTTTTTATTTTGATAATGCAGCTAAATTATCAGAAAGAAAGCCAGAATATATAAATAGTGAGGTTGTGGAAATCAAAAATTAAATTTGCATTATGGAAAATATATGTAAAATGGGGGCATAATCCTGAAACGAAGAATTTGGCCTGGTCAGATTCTTTTTTTATAGGACTAAGGGATAATTTAATCATTTTAATCAAAATAATTATGCTAGATATAAAGAAAATCGAAGCTGCGATAAATCAGATTTCCGCAGAGAAGAAAATAGACAGACAGAAACTGATTGAAATAATCGAACACGCAATCAAGACGGCATACAAAAAAGACTACTGAAGCAAGGACACAAATGTGAATGTTGCCATAGATGTAGAAACTTGAACGATAGAGATCGGTGTAGAGAAAGAGATAGTGGAGACTGTAGAGAATCCATATACGCAGATTGCAAAATCTGATTTGTGAGATGATGCTGATTCGTTTGAATATGGAGATACTGTAGAAATCGATGTATCCGACGAGGTCATGGGGAATGAGGAATGATTCGGACGTATAGCTTCTCAAGCTGCAAGACAAGTTATAATACAGAAAATCCAAGAATCAGAAAAAGAGAAGATATACAACCTATTCAAGAATAAAGAAGGTGAAATCGTAAATCTTAAGATAGAGCTCGTTGAGAAGAATAAAGTCTTGCTTGATTACAACGGAAACTCAATAGTATTGCCGAAATCTGAACAAGTCGCAAAGGATAAATATGCACCAGGACAGAGAATTTATGTTTATGTATGAAAAGTCGAAGAAGATTCGATAACGGGTCCTAGAGTCACTCTTACGAGAAAAGATAAGAATCTCGTTGCAAAATTATTTGAAATGAATGTTCCCGAACTTGAAGACGGAACTGTTGAGATTATCAGAATCGCGCGTAATCCAGGATTCAAGACAAAAATCATAGTCGGATCTGAATATGAGGAAGTGGATCCAGCCGGTTCTCTGATCGGACCTAAGGGTATCCGTGTTAAAGCTGTAGTGGATGAGCTTTTCGGCGAGAAAATCGATATCATCAATTATACCGATGACATGAAAGAGCTTATCAAGAAAGCGCTTAGTCCTGCACAGATAAGCGATGTAAAGATAGACATGGCAAATCATGAGGCTACTTGCTATGTGCTATGAGAAGAGAAGGTTAAGGCAATCGGTAAGGGAGGAGCGAATATCAACCTTGCTGTTGAGCTTACTGGCTACAAGATCAGCCTAGTTTCTAATGATGAAGTTTAAGATAATAGAGAGATAAATTTTAAAAACCAGATTTCTCAGGAAATCTGGTTTTTATTAATTATTTGAATTCAATGATTTTTGGAGTACTATAAGTCTGCCTTTGGGCACAAATATTAATATAAAATTAACCGTTAAAAAAATGGCTACAGACAAATTGAAGGTTTTGATGCTGCAGAGATTGGCATGAGTAGGAAAACAATGAGAGATAATCGATGTAAGCTATTCACAAGCCAAAAATTATCTTATCCCGAAATGATATGCGAAGCTGGTCACAGCGCAAGAAGTCGAGAAATTGGAAAATAAAAAGGAAACTCAACTGAAAAATACAAGAGAAAATATATTCAACAGGCATAAGATTGCTGAGGCGCTTCATGGCAAAGAGGTTGTATTCGAAGCTAAATGAAGCTGAGAGAAGATTTTCTGATGAATCCAAGAACAGGATATCGCTGATAAGCTGAATAAGGAATTCGGCTGCAAATTGGAAAAGAAAAATATAATAATGCCGGATAAGCACCACATTAAGAAAGCCTGAAAATATGATATAAAATTGAACCTGTGAAGCGATGTGTATGCGAAGATAGTCTTGGATTTAAAAATAATGGAAAAATAAATAAATGAATTGTTTAGGAATAGATTACGGAACGAAAAAATCTTGATTGGCTGTTAATTTCTCGGATATTGCGATGCCTCATTCAATAGTATCGACAGATGCCCTCATAAATGAAATCATGAAATTGATTCCAGAAAGAAGTATCGAAACTATCGTGCTTTGAGTCGCTGACCATCCAGACTGAAGGATATCTGAAATTTCAAAAAAAATACGCGCCTTTTCTACGATTCTCGCGAAGAGATTGCCTGTTGGCGTAAGCGTAATACTGCATGATGAGAGATTCACCAGTTTTGAAGCTGCAAAAAGCATGGAACTGGCATGAGTGAAGAAATTCGACCCTAATAACCTTGATGATGTCGCAGCAAGCATAATCCTCCAATCATACCTGGACAGCTTGAATTAAGCAAAAGAATAGGCAATAGGTAATAATTTATAAAAATTAATTTAAGTAAGATGCATATCTGATTTGTTATGGACGGCAATCGCCGTTGGGCAACTTCACATAAGATGATAAAACTTCTCGGGCACTCAAAATGATCTGATAATGTTGAGAATGTCCTTAAGATGTGCTTGGACGAATGAATAGAATACGTCAGCATGTGGGTGATTGCAAAAAAGAATCTTGAAGAAAGGAGTCAAGAGGAATTGGAGCATCTATTCTCGCTAATCAGGAGGAGGATTCCAGAAATGTTGCCGAAATTCCTGAAAAATGGAGTGAGATTTGAGACTATCTGAAATAAGGATCTGCTTCCCGATGACATCAATCGAATCCTCGAAGACGCTGAAAAAAAGACAGCCAATGAATCAAAGATAGTATTTATACTTGCTGTATGATACGGATGACAGGATGAGATTGTAAGGTGAGTTAAAAACTATATAAAGGACAACCTTGAAGCGATCATGAATTGATGATTTGAGGAAATTGTAAATAAGCTTAATGAAAAGAAATTTTGAGAATATCTTGATACTTGAAAATATCCGCCGCCGGATCTTATAGTAAGGACATGATGAGATGTCAGGACTAGCTGATATTTCTTATTTCAGTCAGAGTACTCTGAATATTATTTCACTTCGACTCTGTGGCCGGATTTTGACAAGATCGAATTCCAAAAAGCTCTTCTTAAATACAATAGGTCAAATAGGAATTTCTGAAAATAATTAAGGTTAATATTGATTTTGGACGTATTTATGCATTAGGCATGAACGCATATTGATCACATTGATAATAATTATAGATTAAAAAAATGCTTCTTAAGAAGCATTTTTTTTAATTATTGTGTCTGAAGTTGTACCTGTTCTTTTACGTAATTAAGCATAGCCATCAGTCATTGAGGTTTTGCGAAAATATGATTCATTCAACTTCCTTTGCATTCTTCCTCTAGCTTAGGATGAACATTCCCGCTGAATCAGACGATGATACAGTCATTACCCGATTCGCGCAATTCTCTAGTTGCTTTTATTCAGTCTTTGATGGGCATCTCAATATCCATTATTATAACATTGAATCTATATCTGGTCGCTTTTGTCACGGCCTCTGCACCATTTGACGCTTCGGCTGATTCAATTCACATTCAAGAGAATAAATTGAGGAGAAGTTCTCTGTTCTGTTTAATATCGTCAACTACCAGAATCCTGTTTCATTTAAATGATTCCATTTCTTTTTTATTTTATTGTTGAAATTAATTGAGAAAATCCATTATTGGGATTTCTGTCATCTGGAATAGTATTAAAGTATTGCGATGTGTCAATAGCAATTAGCCATGTTTGCAATTGACAATTTTTGCATTTGCATTTAAGTATATTTTTGTTATAAATATGAAAACATTTAACGCACTATAAATATGAAGCCGATTAAATTAGATCAACATATTCATTCGAGTGTTGATTGAGACGATATTATTATTGAAAAGATAAAGGCTCAAAGGCTTGATTTTGCAGTAATCACTGATTTAGACAGCATAAATGAAGGACTGCAGCAAAAAATACAGCAAAACTGAATATGAGGCTGCTATTGAGTGGAAATGCCCGTTCTCTGACCTGAGGGAAGTGAAATTCATTTGCTCCTATATACAAAAAAACGATTCTGAAAATGAATATTAGATATATTGGATGGAAATATCGAATATAGGAAAATGATCCTCAGAAGAAAAATGCAAAGTCTTAATGAAAGTTTTTTTGAAATAGATGAAGAGTGTTTTTTCAGTTCAGTGAGAGCAAAATCATGAGAAAGCTACAGATTTGGCAGATATGATTTAGCCAGATATATTTTTTCAATTGCAAAGCACAGGAACAAGGTATTTGAGATATTATGAAGAGAAATAAGCGCAGAGGATTTCTGAGAGCAATTCTTAGAAGATTATGATGAAAATCCTGAATGCGATTCTCGCTTCCATTGACAAGAACTTCCTCGACTCCAAGATATCACCAGAAATGTGGACTCAAGGTGTACCGTAATCAGTCTGGCTCACCCGCATCTGTTATTCAAAAACACTCAAGAATTCAGAAGGAGGATTTGACTTTACTTGGATTTAGGTATAAATGGATTAGAGATAAGCTCTTGTGCGCATAAGACATGGGAACATGAAATCATAAATGCGAATAAAGCACATTGAGCCATTCTCACTTTCTGAAGCGATTATCACTCAGAAAGCGAATTGAATGAAGGAAATCATTGAGATATCTGACAATTGAATCCTGAGCTCAATAACAAGATAATATTAGAGAACTATAAAGAATTCATAAGTGTGATTAATTCGTAAATTTGCGTATATGTTTACATTACCGAACGGAGCACACCTGCATCTTCTGATCAATCACTTCCCAATAATGGGTTTGATATTCTGATTATGACTACTGGCATTTTGAATATTTGCAAAGAATAAGAGCCTTATAGCTGCCTCATATGTTTTTTTCATACTTTCAGCCCTTTCTGCTATCGTAGCTTTTTTGACTTGAGGACTTGCAGCTAATGTGGTTATTGACTTGGAATGAACGAATAGGTCAGCATTAAGGCTTCATTATGAGGCTGCACAACTTGTGACCCCATGAATCATCCTGCTCTGACTGATATCTGGCGTTTGATTATATCTGAGACTGAGATCGAAAAAGGATTTCATGGTAATATACATCCTTATTTTTTCATTTTTAATGACTATCGGAGTATCCTATGTATGATATTTGGGATGAGAGATAAGACACCCGGAATTGAAAATCCCGAATAGCAGCGTCAGATAAAATGCTCAAATTAGAATTGACAAATGGACAAAGAAGCGTATTTTATGGACGCATCAGATATTTTATTATAGGCATATGCAGAGAAAAGCATTAAAAAATACAACTTCACTACTACTAGTGCTCCTTGATAACTCAATGAGGATATTTTTGTAATGCATTAAAAGACAATCAAAAATCTCCTCGGCACCCGAGGAGATTTTTTTATTTATACATTAATCCACTTATTATGACAATTCCCAATAAAGACAATAGCGGATGCATAGATCATGAAAAAGGCATCCAGATGATATGCGAACATTGTCCTATTGATTTCAAATGAACGAAGGAAATCTGCAAAACAATCAAATCCTTAGCTCTGCAAGCGATTCAGAAAGGGAATTAATTTGATAAAAAAACATATTCCATATAATAGCTCCGTTTAGATCAAAAAAAGACTTCCGATGATTCAAGCTAACTTGGTTTTTGTTTTTGATAAGTCATGAGAGAATATACTTCTCTGCATGAAAAAAAGGGGTTTCTGAGTCTGAAAATGGAATTGACCATGATGAAAAGTTGGTATATGAGAAAGTATGACAGAATGAGCGAGCCGTGAATTATCAGAAGAAACATGAATAGATATTGCTCCTGAAAAACTAGAATACAGGTGAGTATTGCATTTTTTCCATCATGAAAAACCTGATTGGGATCAGGATGTTAATATTTTCTGCCATCATTGATACGATTGAGGATTCTGCGAGACTGAAGAAATGCTCCCTAGATGGTATAAGCTAGATGAGATACCCTATGATGAGATGTGGGAAGATGATAGGATATGGCTCCCGGTGTTAATCTCTGGAGAACAATTCGAATACACATTCAAATTCTGACCCGATTGAAAAATAATGGAATGATTAAGGCATAATTAAAATTAACCTATATAATATGGAAGAAGTAAAGAAAAAAGTAGGAGCAGGATTCTGAGTCATGCTCTTCAGTGAAGGAAAAATCTTATTGTGAAGACGTCATGTCGATCCTGAGAAAGCATCTAGCGAAATGAATTGAGCCTGAACCTGGACTATGCCAGGCGGGAAATTGGAATTCGGAGAAAGCTTTGAGGAGGGGTGAATAAGGGAAGTGAAAGAAGAAACTTGAATTGACCTTAAGAGCGTCAAAGTGATTTGCGTAAATAATGACAGAATAGAGACAGCTCATTTTGTAACCATATGAATGTTCTCTGATGATTTCGAATGAGTTCCGAAAGTGATGGAGCCCGATGAGATAACAGAGTGGAAATGGTTCGGCTTGAATGATTTGCCGGAAAATGTATTCCCGCCAAGCGTAAAAGTCTTGGAGAATTATCGGAAGAATGCATTCTACATATGATAATGCCAATTGATTTCTGTTATATTATGCATTCTGGAAGCAAGGTCAGAATAAGAATGATAATCCGGTAAAAAACCTTGATTATATCCAAGTTTTGCATATAGTGAAAAGCACAATATTTATAAAATTTTTCAAGCACAATGACAAGATTAAGAACCAATGAAAAACCAAGCAACCTTTCTGGAATGTTTTTGCCTCTTCTTATCGCCCTGATCGTAATAATCCTGATTATCAGAGCTTTTTTTTGAGGATCTGGGACGGATGCGAACAAACATATAAATGAATGATTTGTTAATGTAACGCCTAATCAGGAAAAATCAGAGATATTCATCTACATGTCATGAGACTCGAGCAAACAGATTGACGGAAGTACAAAAATGTATCCGACCGATTCAAAAATGGAAGTTAAGAGCTGAGAAGCTAAGATTACTCTAGAATGAAGCAATGCAAAGATATATGTCAATAAGCTCTGAGAGCTGAAGTATGATTGAAAGAACGCAAGTTGAGAGAATTTTACAGTGAACAATTGAGATATTTGGATCGAGACTGACAATGCGCCATCTAAATTCATCACTAGAAACTTTTCTGTGACAAGCAATTGAGCCTGAGTATTCTCTTTCAGCCAAAATCTTATGGCATCATCCATTTATGTCTTAAAATGAGAAGTCAGCATTACACCCATAACAGACAAGACCGACGTTCTTCCATCTAATATCTGAGTATGACAAAAGCTGACAATCCTGAACACAGATCTTAATGCAGAGAATTTTAAAGTAGATGAAAAAATCGAACCGATTGATGATATATTCAAAGAATCTGATTTCTTCACAAAGCATAATTGAATGAGTTATCTGAACGCATGATCTGGTGCAGAAACTTGAACTTGAACAGACGTGAGCTCTTGAAGTGGATGATCTCTAGTGAAGTGAGGTAAGAACATAATTATAACTTACCCTGAAGATGAGGCGACTGTGGAGTGAAATACTTTAAATATAGAAGGAAAGATATCTTCGTCAAATGTCGAGAAGATCACCCTTAATGACAAAGAAGCGAGCTTAAACAAAGAAGAGAAGACTTTTGTTGCAAAAGATTTCACATTGACAGACACCATAAACAATATCGTATATAAAGCTTATGATAAGGACGGTAACATGATAACAAAATGAGTCTTAACAGTCTATACTACCTCAAAAGATAAGGCAAAAGCCGACCAAGAAAAACCGACAGTAACTACATATCCTCTGTCAAGCAAGGATTTCAGGATATTCTTGCCAGCCGAGAACCCATACAAGACAACCGATAATCTGGTGAAAATCGCATGATCTATCAATAAGTGAGCAGTAAAATTCATCACGATAAATGATTTCAGATTGACGAAATTCCCTCAATATTCCACTAATTGGTACTACTTCGCAAATAAGGATTATGGAACGATGAATGATTGAATCAATCTATATACGATAAAATATTACTGAAAAGAAGATGAGCTCTTATATACAAGCCTATTCACAATAGTCAAAGAGCCATCTTGAAGCGATAGCGATTCTAGCACTAGCTCATGAAGCTCTTCTTCATGAAGTTCAACTAATGGATAAATTTATGGTAAAAAGGAGATGAAATTCGATTGCAGAGGTAATTATAATCATAACTATCCTTACTTTTTGATTGGTGTGAGCATACAGTGTCCTTAATAGCGGGCAGAAACTCTCTATCTCAACTGAAAACAGGATCAAGTGAACCAATATCGCAAGAGAATGAATCGAAATAATGCAGAACATAAGAGATTCGAATTGGATTAAATTTTCAAGCGACTATACGCATTGCTGGAATGTGAGAGCGTACAATTCATCATGCATATGAACAGATAATACCAATTGAATAGCTGCCCAATCGTACACTTTGAGCTTTACAGGATGATTATGGCACCCAATTCAGTCTACATCATGAGCATTGCCTTTCAATACAGCCTATAGAAACGACTTTTATGTCAATATAGATGCGAATTGACTGATCAGTCAGGATTCTATGATTACCACACCCTGCTCAGCATCCTTAAGCAAGAACTGCAGAACAATCTTTACTAGGCAGATTACAGTAAGTTATCCGGATGGAAGCATATCAACCAAAAGGATGAAAGTCAACAGCATCGTCAAATGGGTTGATAATGCTAGTTCTTGAGTGAATGTTATCAATCTTCAGACAATTCTGACTAATTGGAGAGAGGATATTTAAATTAAAACAAGAATAAAAAAAACCTCATCCCACAGGATGAGGTTTTTTTGATTCTTTAATCCAACTTCTTCTGGATTTCTATTTTTTTGATATTATTCCTGTTCACAAGAAGTATTCTGTTGATGTTCGGCTGAATCAAGGGGATGAAACTCTTATTCTCAAATAGATGCTTGATTTTAATAACGCCTCACATATCGATCTCTCACTGGAACTTTTGTCAATTCACCAGTTCTATTGTAACGTTTTCATTTTCTGGATTGATGATTTCATCATTCTTGATAAGTCAAAGAGTTACATACTGAATTGAGTTTTTTGCCAATATGCTGTCAGTTCAGAAAGAATTCGCATACTCCAGAAAAAGATCATTATTATTCATAAGATCAGATACCCTATTAACCAGTCAATGGGAGGGGCTGATAGTTCAATTTTCATATTTATTGCGGCTCCTTATGAATCACTCTTCATCGATTATATTATCGATATAAGTGATTATGACAGACACTCATGTGTTGCCGATATTGATTTCATCCATAATATGAAATTATTGATAAAAGAAATTTATCAGATGTTATCATAAATAATCTAAATTACAAGCAACAAGATTGCAAATAAAAAAATCAGATGCTGGGGCATCTGATTTTTATAATTATATGAATTTGATCAAAGAATATATTTCTTTCAGATCATCCTTAAGCTCTCAAAGGAAAGAATATTTTACTGATGATAATTCAAAAGATAGCTTCCAAGCGTGCAAATATTGCCTTCTCAATCAATATATGTCATGGAATTCCTTATTGACAGCATCTCGTCAGTAGGTCTTGTCTCATACGAGAGGATGGCCTATCGAAGCAAAATGAACTCTTATCTGATGCGTTCTTCATGTGAGCAGGTCAACTTCTACAAGCGTAAATTTATTCTCAAGATAACCTAATACTTTAAATTGGGTCTTTGCCAGTTTTGGATTAACAGGATTTGTGACAGTTATTATCTTTCTATCATTCTGATCACGTCAGATATAGGATTCGATGTATCATTCCTTTTCTTTGATGACTCATATTACAAGCGCAAGATAGGTCTTTTTTACCTGACGTTTATTCATCCTGATTTGAATTTCATGCATAGCCCTGTCGCTCTTTGCAATTATGATCAGTCCGGAAGTATCTTTATCAAGTCTGTGGACAATTCATGGTCGTTCTACTCAACCGATGACAGAAAGTCATTTCATATGATATAGAAGAGCATTGACGAGCGTTCATGATTTTCATCAAAAGCCTGGGACTTCATGGACATTCAAATAAGGATCTTTGTTGATGATTGCGAACTCATTGTTCTGGAAAACTATGTCGAGTGGGATATTTTCAGCGATAAGCTCGGATTTTTCAGTCTCAAAAACAATCTCGATCTTATCTTTTGGCTTTACTTTGTCTCATTTTGAAGCAAGCTTGTCATTTATCTTTACGCATCATTTTTCGATGAGCTTCTGCATATAGCTGCGAGTCTTGTCCCTGAAAAGAGTCGATATGAACATATCGACTCTTCTTTGTTCTTTTGGATGCAGCAGCGCGCAGAAACTAGTATGCATAAATAAAAAATTTAAATTTTCTTCCAGACTCACAGTTCTTCTCATTTCAGTTTCTTATCAAGCATCTCTATCTCTTCATAGATTCACTCGATAAGCTCATAATTTTTGGATTCTTCAAGAGTTACCCATGCATAGTCCGTCAGAGCAGGACATAGTGATACTTCTCATCAAGCATAATCGGCGTATAGGCTAATTATGATAGTCGGGATGTTATCAGGACGCATATAAGCAATGCTAGTAACATATCAGATATTCTTCACTTCAAGCGAAGTCTCTTCCAACACTTCCCTTCTCAGTACATTTTCAAATATGTTATACCAATGATCTCCTGTGTCTTTCGGTCTTGTTGCATACTCATCCATTTCAAGCTTTCCTCCTGGAACAGTCCAAAGGTTGGGAAAAGCTTTTTCATCAGAAGACCTTTTCGCTATGAGATATTTTCAATCTTTAACAATGATTCATGTAACTACTAGATAGTGGGCTTTTTGAGGATCGTAACTCATAGTTTGAAAATTTTAAAGGGATAATTAATTGAAATCAGAAACGAAAACATTTACGGCAGGTATAGTATTTATATTTTCAGTAACATCAAAAAGACTTTGGCCTTCTGAATTCTTTGGGTTAGTCAGGAAATTCATAATCTTATCTTCATCAGTCAATCCTGCAGCAAGAATCTTGTTGTAAAGATTGGTCTTTGTAGGAGCGTAAGCAGAAGCAGATACGTTCTTTAAGAAATTGTCGATTTCAAATCCGGCTTCAAATGCTCCGGCTGACATATGTACGCAGTTGAAAGAGATTGAAACTTCTTTCAGTCCGTATTTTTCCTTATTTGCAAAGAATTCACCCCTTACAGATTCAGGAACTGATTTTTCTGGGAAAGTGTCTCAAGCAACCTTATCCTTCAGTTCGTTCCAAGCTCTATCTGAAGAGCAAAGAAGTACGACAGTCTTGTGTGTTGGGTTGGTGTAATGCTTAAGCTGGACTGGGTGGAAAGCATTTACAAGTATAACGTTCTTTCAGTTTATGTCAAATTTCTGAGCATAAAATCCGCTTCTTACTCTTGCAGATTTCTTTGTCTGCCAAAGTGCATCTAGCGATTCTTCATCAAAATCAGGATTAGCAGCTAAGAATTCATGTCCTCCGAGGATTTCATATTCCTCGGGGTTGCTGATTTCGAGTACATCATACATTTTTTCCTTTTCTTCAGCTGTTGCGATTTTAGAAATGTTTTTTGAGACTTTGTTGATGAATCCATAATGGCGATCCATTATTTCAAGTTCAGCCAAACGGCTTCCTGTGAAAAGGATTGCTCAATTAACCTCAATATCATTCTGAGTCAATTTATCCAATGTCATGTTTATGCTTTCCCCTATCAAAGCCTCATCTGCACTGAAAAATACCTCTGGCTTGAAGAAGATAAGGAATTCATTTTCTTTATCACCCTTAAATTCGAACGGTGAAACTACCGCTTCATTTTGAAGAGAAGATAATGCGCTTAATACTCATGTAACAATATTGGAATTCATTTTTGTTAAATTAAAATTTAAAACCGGCGGTATTATATTAATTTGTGATGAATTTTCAAATTAAAAAACAACCTCGTGAGGTTGTTTTTCCGTAAATCAGATTTAAATTCAACAAGAACCGCTGCATCAGGAGCATCAGTCAGCACATGCGCTTCATGATTCTCATCAGATGAGTGAAACAAGGAGTGAATCCATCTCTTCCTTTGAGGGAACATTTCATTCAAATATAGTATCTTTGAATTCTATCATTTCCTCTTCGACACAGAAAGCGGGGTCTTTTGATATATTAAGTTCTTTCTTAAATTCAGGAGACTCAGATTGTCCGAGAGAAACAAAATCGCTCAGACCTATATCATCGAGCGATTGTTTTGTTACATCGAATAATTTTTGAGCTTCAGGAGAATTTCCAAAAATTGTGATTTTCATATGTAAAAATTATAATTATTCAGCAGCAGGAGCTTCAGCAGCAGGTGTAGCAGGAGCAGGAGCAGCAGGAGTTTCTTCGGAAGCAGCAGCAGCACCCTTAACTTCTAGTATTGATACGATTGGAGTTTCAGGACTCAAATGTACTTCAAGTTTCTTTGAATCGATTTTAAGATCTGATAAGTGGGCAACTTGTCCGATTTCTGTAAGAACAGATATATCAAATTCAAAATGATCAACAAGATCTGCAGGGAAACATTTAACCTCGATTACATCAATCAATTGATCTACCATTCCTCAATCGCGGAGAGCAGGAGATGAACCGATAAGCTTAAGAGGAATATTAGCATGAAGCTTTTCTTTTGCGTTTACTGACATGAAATCAATGTGTTGAAAGTCACCTGTTACTGGATGGTATTGAACCTCATGAACGATAACATCTTGGTTTTTACCGTCAATTGATAATTTGATGATATGAGTCTGACCAGCCACTCTATAAGTCTTTAAGAATTCTGAGTAGTCAAGTGCCACAGATACAGGAGCGTAGTTGTGACCGTAAATTACTGCTGGGATTTGTTTGTTAGCTCTAAGATCTTTCAATTTTTCTTCTCCAGTCCTCTTTACTGAATTTAATGCCAATTTTTCCATATTTTAGACAAATTAATAATAAGTTTAACTAATGCAAGTGGGTGCATTTTATAAAAAAAGTTTTGAAAATCAAATAAAAATTGTAAAAAGTGTGTATGAAAAAAATTCTGTATACTTTATTGACATTAAGTTTCTTAGACATACTCGGATTCAGCTTCATACTTCCTGTACTCCCCTTTATCGTGAAGGAATTTTCATGAAATGCATTTACTGTATGAATTGTTGTATCCTCCGCAGCTCTGTGAATGTTTCTGGGAGGCATGTTCTTCTGAAGATTATCAGACAGATATTGAAGGAAGAAAATGATTCTTACGAGTATAGGACTGAATATGATTTGATATATTATTTTCTGATTATCCAAGAATATCGAGATTTTCATATTATCCAGATTCATATGCTGATTATGAGGATGATGAATCAGCGTTATCCAGGCATATATATGAGATATATCAAATGATAAGAACAGGGTGGCGAACATGTGACTAGTGTGAGCGACTATATGACTCTGATTCACAATCTGACCGTTACTATGATCATTGCTGGAAGATTTCTGACTGAGGAATCTGGGATTCTTCTCTGCATTCATCCTATTCATCGGTCTTATGATTTCCTACAAGAATCTGTCAGAGCACAAAATTAAGCATTCTGATGAACTTAGCCTCAAGGGTACACCCAGCAATCTCATGATTTTATTCCTGAGCTTCTTTGCAATTACTGCAGCATTTGCATGAATACAGACTATTTTTGCGCTTTACCTTAATGAGATATTCAAATTCTGACCGAAACAAGTTGCATATTCTTTCTGATTTCTTTGAGTCGTCACAATATTATACCAATGATTCATAATCGGAAGATTGAATAGGATATTGAATGAAAAAAAACTCATACTTTTAGGATTGATGCTCTTATGAACCTGATTCCTAATATTATGAAGAACAGAGAGTCTGGGCCTTCTTTACGTTATTTTGGCTTTGTTGGCTATCTGATTGTCTAGCGTCAATTCATCCATCTATGC
This sequence comes from uncultured Candidatus Peribacteria bacterium, assembly GCA_964553745.1. Taxonomy (GTDB): domain Bacteria; phylum Patescibacteriota; class Gracilibacteria; order BD1-5; family UBA2023; genus STC-113. The sequence continues at coordinate 76,228 of CAZKLD010000007.1, forward strand.
GCTCATAAGCAAGAATTCACATAAAAAAGACTTCTGAAAGAATATGTGAATCAACACAGCATTCTGAAGCGTAGCGGATATCGCAGGGCCCTTCGTGAGCTGAGTGCTTTATTCCGAGTCTTTACACCTGCCTTTCTATTTCTTCTGATTTCTGCTCCTTTTCAATATTATGATCGTATTCTTCTTGCTTGATAACAAGTAAATCAGGAAAATGCCCCTCAGAAGAGGGGCATTTTTCGGTTGCGGGGCATAATCACAGAGCGGATTACTGCCACCAATGTCCTTTGTACGTAGCGGTCGCAGGACGCTTGTCGGTCTCGTTCAAGAGCTTGATCTCGCCTTTGATAGGCTTATCGGATACGACGACGAACGTGCACCCTTTGACTCCGAGATATGTCTCTATCACAGCCTCGCCATTGACTGTCTTGAAATTACCGTATAACAGGTAACCCCCGAACTGGCTGAACCCGATTGACAACTCGGCATCTTCTTCCTGATGAAGCGAAATCAGCAGCTTACGATGTTGGTTGAGACAGCCTCCGTAAATCCATCTCAAGCAAAGCTCGGGATGTTTTATGATGCGGCGCTTCCTCCAGATCGGCCTCAAGATGAAGTGGAAAAGCGGAATGAGGGAAACGAGGCAAATTGCTATCAGGACTTTGGACATGGAATCCTCCTTTGCAAACCTTTATTAGTTTGTTGATCTAATATAAATTCTATTGGCATTTTGTCAATAGCATTGTTGATTATTGCAATTAACTCTTTATCAGGATTATCGGACAAGCGAATTTTGCTCAGATCTGCTCGATGCAGACTCCCCTATCGGTGAACACGAAAGCATCATCAGCATTTGCAGTCCTGAGGAATGCGGTTTCGCTTTTTCAAGTGAAAATCCTTTTTAATGGATTCGGATTCCTTAATCAGATCTTGGGAAGATTGAGAAGGCTAATTGCCACTTTTCATTGTTCGAAAAGCTCTTTTCATGGAAATGCATCGATTATGATGGCCAATTCCTCAGTAGTCGGGATCCTATGGTTTTGGGAATATGCTTCAACTCATCTAGCATCGAAAACACTGAATCATCTGTAGCCGAATCTTCAGATATCTGGATATTCTTCTGCAGTTTCTATGTGCATCTTGATTTCATATCATCATACTTTTAGATATCATCACTTAATGACTTTTATCTCACGAAGTTTTTTCATTTCAAGCGAATAGCTGGAGAACCTCTCTTCTAGCGCAGATAATTTTCTGACAGCAGGATGATTATCTTCTTCATCATGTCGTGATTCCTTTGATCATGAGATATTCGTGACTGATGGATTGTGCCGGATATCCAGGATTGAATTTACAAACGGCCCTACGCATATCTCACCAGCCTTGCCAGTTTCAGATAGGTTAATTACTGATGCTTCTGCACCTATTTCATTTGATGCTGCTAATTTGTTAGGCATATTCGATTCTTTAACTTGTAATAAATAAGTTGATTATGATACGCGAATTCTCCAAAAATCAAGTTTTGGTAAAATTTTCTGATAATGAGTGAAAAGCTCTGCAAAACTTGATAAAATTCAAAAATCATTTATATTATGGCAAATAAAAAAACCCCATGAAAAAATACCTCATCTTAACAGCATCATACTGAACCTGACACAATGCAGCAGCATGATCGATAAAAAAGCACCTGATTCAGAAATGAGACGAAGTCGAAATCTTGGATATGACAGAGCTTCTGTTGAAGTGATGAGATAACTCTAAGAAATTCTATTCGCTTTCAGAAAAAATCCCATTCATTTGGGACGCGACTTTCACGCTCCTAGACCAGCAATTCACAAATGAGATCCTCAATATGATATTCAAAAGCATATATCAGAAGAAATTCAATAAATTCGTGGATAATTATCTCCCAGACTATATAATATGCACTTTCCCGAATTGGCCGATTTTCATAAATAACTATCTTCTTACCAGAAAAAAATATTTCAAGACTGCTGAAATAATAACTGATGCGATTGAAATTTGAATGCCCTGGTATTTCAGTTCAGATATAATAGATAATTTCTTTGTACTGGATAAGAATACCAAGAGCATATTCAAAAAGAAATTCAAGCATAAGAAGAATAATGTGAATGTATCATTCTTCCCTATCGAGGAAAAATATTTCATTGACAAGGAGACGATACAGAATAAGCATATAATGATATTGCTCACAGGCCTTAAGCTCGACTTTATCACATCCCTGCTCCAGAAACTAAAAGAAGAGACATTCTACGATAAGATCAAAATTATAAAATGAAGGAATGACAATGTTTATAATAAGGTCAAAACGAAGATAAAAGATTCCCGATTCGAATTTGTAGATTATCTGAATATCAAAGATGAGCTTAAAAAGATCGATATTCTGATAGCAAAACCAGGATGAGCCATAATGTGCGAATGTATCGCTCAAGATGTGCCTATGATAATTCCGAGTTTCATCCCAGGCCAAGAAGAATGAAATATCAAGCTTCTCGAGAAGGAGTCGCTATGATTCTATGAGCCAAGCCACGAAAAGATAATATTCGCGCTGAAATTCCTCGACTTCAAGAGATTCTTGCCGAACTTCGCAAGAGTCAAAAAGAAGAACTCGATAGCATATATAATCGATAAGATGACCAGAACAGATAAATAACCGCTAAATGAAAACCTCAGATTTTAATTACGATCTTGATTCGTCAAAGATTGCACAATTCCCTTTCAGTCCCAGAGATCATTCAAAACTACTGTATATCGAAAGGAAAACAGACGAAAAAAAGGATTTGAAATTTTTTCAAATCCTTGATTTATTATGAAGCGATGACGTGCTCGTATTCAATGAGACCAAAGTTATAAAAGCCCGACTCAAGTGATACACCATTCTTAAGGACTGAAGGAAAAAAGAAGTTGAGATATTCCTTCTGTCACAGAAAAGCCTGAATTCATGGGAATGCGCAGTATTTCCTGGAGAGAGATTGAAGCCTGGCAAAGTTGTGAAGTTCGATTTTGAAGATACGGATTCTAAATTGGAATGAACTATTAAAGAAATAACTTATTCTTGAAGGATCATAGAATTCAATATCTTATGAGCTGATTTCTTGAGTGAGATTGATAAGATATGAAGCATTCCCCTTCCACCATATATAGAAAGCTCCAATCAGACGCCAGAGCAATATAATACTGTTCTTGCAAAATATGAATGAAGCGCCGCAGCTCCGACCGCATGACTTCATTTTACCCAAGAACTCTTAGATAAACTCATTGCGAAATGAGTGAAGGTGGAGAAAATCCTCTTGCATATATGACTATGAACTTTTAAGACCATAACATCAGAGAATGTTGAAGATCATGAGATCCATCATGAATATATTGAAATCAGCGAAGAAACTGCAGAGAATCTCAATCGCTATAAGAAATCAGGAAAAAATATAATCGCAGTCTGAACTACTGTCGTCAGAACACTTGAATCAATGACCTGAGAAGATCTAGAATTGCATTCATGAGGAAAAGACACTAATATCTTCATATATCCATGATATAAATTCAGGTTTGTGGATTCCATGATAACAAATTTCCACTTGCCGCAATCCAGCCTGCTCATGCTCGTGAGTGCCTTTTATGACAGAAAAAAAATGATCGGGCTATATGAATATGCTCAATCATCCGATTATAGGTTCTTCAGTTTCTGAGATGCCATGTTCCTGAGATAAGGCTATCTAATATTCTCAAAATCCTCATCGCAAAGGACTTTTCATCTGTTTAATGCAGTCTTGAACAAAGTATTCAGGCGAGTTATAATGAAAGATCTTATTCGTTTTGAATCATTCATCCTGCGTCAGCTGGTTATCACATTGATAGAATCATCCCTTACTTGCTTGATGATTCAATGTTTTACAAGATTAAGCTGCAGCAATCTGTCTTCTCAATTATTGGCTCACTTCAGGAATCATCAGGATATTGTGGCAATATCTTTTCTATATGACAGATTCGCTCATCAATTGAAATTCTCCCTTCAGAATAATTCTAGGAATTTATAGAGGGTGATAGCTCAAATCCTATAGAGATGGTACAGTTTATGCACCCTATCAAATGATATTCATCCGGAAACTCATACAATCCTGGAGAGATGGTACAGTTTATGCACCCTATCAAATGATATTCATCCGGAAACTCATACAATCCTGGAATCAGAATAATGCCTGTAGTGCGCATCAATCCAAGTAGGGGGAATCAGGGTGTCAGCATCAGTCTGAAAGATTATATCACCCTTTGCGACTTTCAAAGACATATCCCTAGCATAAGAAATTCCTTTCTCTTCTTCATCAAAAACCTTAATTCATGACAATGCAAGGATTTCCCTTGTCCTATCAGTGCTTGCATTGTTTATTGCGATTATCTCTATCGGCAATGATGTAGATATTTTTGAAATGCTATCTATTGTCGCAGGAAGATAATCTTCTTCGTTGTGTGCACAAAAAACCAAAGTTCATACCGGATCATCACTTTGAATCTGTTTGATGCGCTTATAGGAATCATTGATAGATTTGATGGGAAATGTTCAAGCCATTAATGATAATTAAGAAGCATTATCATATAAATAATGAAATATTTTATTTTGTCAAATATTATGATTTTTTTGCCTTTTTCCTTATGAGTTTCCAATATATGAGAAAACATACCAAGATAACTCAAAGATATCATGCTATATGAGAGTACTCCTCAACCGTAGCTATGATGGTTTCACCAAAATAGTATCAGAATAACGCCAAGATAGCACACCACAGTCATGCTCAAAGTGCTGTAATGAGTATAAAATATCCTAAATGCATTTTGAATATTCAAGCAGGAATTGATATCAGATGTCTTACAACAGGTATCAATCTTCCGAGGAAAGTATAGAGCTTATCATTTTTGATGAACAATTGCTCCGTCCTATGGTAATCCTCTTCCTTAATTAGGATATATTTTCAGTATTTGAGAAGGAAAGGCTTTCAGATGAGCTGTCATAATATATAGTAATTCGCTACCGCTCAGATGACACTTCATAGGGTTCAGAAAAAAATGACTGCGAATAAATCTAGTTTTCCTTGAGTCACAAGGTATCAGGCAGGAATCATTACGGCTTCAGAAGGAATGGGGAAAATGCTTGACTCAAGAGCCATAAGGAAAGTTATCGATGCATAATCCAATCCTCAAAAGAGATTAAGCGTGTAGTTTATGAAATCGTTTATCATTTATAATCAAATATAAGAGGCTAATTTTATTATTTTGTTATTCGCTTTTTCTAAAAGATCCTTGATCTTATGCAATTTTTGCAGCCTGTAGAAACAAAGGCCGAACAAGATTCCGAATAATGCTCCCATTAGGATGTCTCATGGATAATGCACTCAGGAAGCGATTCTGGAATAAAACATCAATACGGACAAGAACGACAATATGATCAGATAGATTGTGTTTGGCCAGAACAGTGCGAATCAGATAATTGCAGCGCCGGCAAAAATCGCATGTCAAGATGGAAAGCTGTTGTCAGGAAGGTGGTCTATGAGCGGTCTGATAGAAGAAACAGTTTCCGGCCTAGGGCGCACTGGAAATCATTTGTTGATTATGATATAGAAAATGAAGCTATAAGCGATGGTATAGAAAACTGATAAAGAGATACGCTTATATTCTCCATTCTTTGTATATGTTCAAAAGAGCCATAGGCCGACAAGGGTCAATGCAACGAAAAAAACACCGAAATCAGAAAAGAATGTTATCAGATTGACTAGGATTGTATTTGATTGATCAACTGATTGCATTATCAGATTGAGTGCGCTGACATCGAGAGAAATTAAGTATTGTAACATTAAACCATTTAAAATATTAACTGTTCCAGTATATAAAATAACCTTTTAAATCAAGAAAAAATATTTAATATCATTCTCGGCAGACTATGAACATACGATGTCAATTAGCTGCTATGCAGGCATTAGTGAAATTAATCATTCAATAATATTGACTAAAGGTTTAAATTGCATTAGAATATCTAAGTTATTATTTCTTACTTCATACCATGTCCACACAAAAAACCAAAAACAATAGTGCCTTCACACTCGTCGAACTTATTGTAGTCATCGTCATATTGGCAATTCTCGCAACAATTGCATTCCTCTCTTTCTCATCCCAGTCAGGCTCTGCCCGTGATTCCACTCGCTTATCAGATATCTCATCCATCAAGAAATCAGTAGAGATGTACAACGTAAATGCTTGAACTTATCCGACTCCCGACAATCCTTACTCATACACCTACTCCGGATGAGTTATCTGGAACCAATGAACCATCTGAGACTCAGCCTACAAGTTTCTCCAGAAGAATCTCTCCAAGAAAGTCACTGATCCTCTCAAATGATCTGAATACGATTATTCCCTAGCTTCAAACAAGAGAGAATACCAGGTAGCCTGAAACTTTGAGAATCCGACTTCATTAGAAAGAAATTACAATCCTTTCGATTCCTCGTCTCTCAGCCCTAAGCTCTCAGCCCTAGGATGAACCGGAGCCAATGTCTACATCTCATGAAACTACAACTGAGTCATGCTCAAGGTATTCACTTGAAGCACATATTATTTCGTGCCTACTCCGACATTGTTCTGACTCAATAGCTGAACTTGAAACGTCGTCTATGACAATACATTCTGAAGCTGAAAGGACTTGCTTCCTTGAGTGAACAATGTAGCTGTATTCGATTCTTCTAAAGTGTATGCAAGCACATCATCGACCTGATTGTCGACGACCGAAGTCACTGCCCTTATGGTGACAATACAATCCGCTTATCTGACTTGAAACGTCACGACTCCTGCAGTGCAAGCCATAGTAGCTGCAAGCTGAGCAGAACTCATAAATATCTGAGAGGGGCTGGTCAAGAATAGCTTGTGAGGCGGAATTAATCTTTCTTCTTCGGAAAATTCAGATCCAATTCAGAATTTAGGTTCTGGTTGAATTATTTCATATTATTGAGGATATACAATACATACTTTTCTGACTGGTTGAACTTTTGATATGACTTGAAGCTGAACTGTTGATGTTTTGGTTGTTGCATGAGGGGGTTGAGGCGGATGAATTCAGGGTTGAGGTGGATGAGCTTGATGACTCAGATATGTTAGTTCTTTAAATGTGTCCGCACAATCTTACATGGTAACGGTTGGTGCAGGTTGAGTTTGATCAACAGCAAGATGAATTAAATGAACAAATTGAGGTAATTCTATTTTTTCAACAGTAACAGCAATTGGTTGAGGTTGAGGATGAACAGAAAATTATCCTGCAAATTCAATATGATCTGATGGCGGTTCCTGAGGATGAGGTTCTGCATGAAACACTAATGCTAACTGAGGTGCAGGAGTTGCTGGTCAATGAAATAATTGAGGTATAGGTAAAGTTGTAGGAACCCTTTATGCAGGGGGCGGTTGAGGGGGATGAGCCGGTAGCACATGAGTATCTGCGGATAATTCAAAGTGAGGTGACTGAGGATTATGATTTAATAGTTCTATAAACTGAACAAACACTTTCTATGCATGAGGGGGATGATGAGGGTGAGATAATCGTGCAACAACTATATTCTGATGATCAGGATGAAATTGATGAGGCTGAACTGGTTGAGCTTGAGAATTATCTTCAATTAATGGTGCCAATTGAGCGCCTAATACATGAGGGGGATGATGAGGGTGAGCTTATGTTTCTTCTCCTATCACTGATTGAAAATGATGAAATTGAGGTTCTTGAATTGTGATAATCAGATATTTGACTATAAATTAATTAAGTTTACAATTTGACAACAATTTATATTCTGCCGCTAAAAGCCGACGGGATGACTATTTATCAATTATATTCTTAAACTAACAAATCATGATCAAAACAAAAAAGCAAATTAACGCTTTCACACTAGTCGAACTTATTGTAGTCATCGTCATATTGGCAATTCTCGCAACAATTGCATTCCTGTCTTTCTCTTCACAATCAGGTTCTGCTCGAGATTCTA
>CAZKLD010000008.1:0-82643 GCA_964553745.1 uncultured Candidatus Peribacteria bacterium
ACTCACAACCCCACGCTCCCAAAGCGTGTGCGCTAGCCAATTGCGCTAGTCCCCGATTTGTTAGAACTGAGATCTGAGATCTGAGAACTAAGGAATTTGATTTTAATTGTTTTTGAACATACAGCCTCTCAGCTCTAAATTCTCAACTCTTATCACTTATTATGGTGGGTGTGGGTGGATTTGAACCACCGACCCCGTCCTTATCAGAGACGTACTCTAACCAACTGAGCTACACACCCATAAATATATTGATCTGATTTTAATTTAATGAACTTATTTACAAATAAATTTTCGAACTAGCGAAAATCTAAATGGAGCGGGTGATGAGACTCGAACTCACAACAATCTGCTTGGAAGGCAGGGACTCTAGCCATTGAGCTACACCCGCATATTTATCTTTGGAATAATTATTGTATGATGAACTTTTCCAGGAGCTCCAATAGTTATTCTTAAGCCTAGAATTTGTGTTAGCAATATCTAAACGTGGGGGTATTTTATAAAAACTTTTTCACTTGTCAAAATTTTTTTATTTTTTTCTAAATTATTATATCTTTTATATTCAGGCTAAGCGATTCACGTCAGTTCCAGATGTTCTTTTCAAGCTCAAAAACAATTGCAATCTCACCGCATCTGACAAGTTTTGAGTAGTGTTCTCACATTCAAAAAGCCTTGAATTCAAGTTTGCTTCAATTTATTGCAAATTTCAGATGCTTCTGATCTTTTCAGAGATATGATATCTGGTCGAATTTTATATTTTTTAGCAGGAATAGAGGCTTTTGATTGCCGATTCAGTATGGCATCATCCTGTTCAGCAGCAAGAGCATCTTGGAGTCAACATCCTTGATGCTCACAACAGTGTCTATGATGAGAGTTTTTGTGCTATCAACATTGATGATATATTTCTTTACTCAGTGCTCTATTTTCTTAGCGAATTCTACAAAATTCTTCTTGGGGATTGTGAATCAGGCAGCCTGGTCATGTCAACCGTAGACTTCAAACAAATCTTTGCAGCTGTCCAGCAGGGGAATGAGGCTCAAAAAAGAGGGTCATCTGACCGATCATACAAGCTTCTCTCATTCATCTTTGAGCACTATAGAGATTTTGTTGTGCGCTTCGCATAATCTTCAGGCAATCAATCAGATTATTCCATGCTCGATATCCTTTGAATCATAGAAAATGACATTTTTGGATGTATCGACTTTGTCTTTTGCTATGCGGATGAATTTTTCGACTGACTCTTTTCTCTTGAGATTGAGGTTTTCGATTTCGGCAAGAGCCTCATCGAGATTCTGCTCTCAGGCAAGCAAGACTTTAAGTGCTTTATAAGGTGTATCCATGCGCCCGGCGGCATTAAGCCTCGGTCAGACTTTGAATCAGACGACATCCGCATCTAGATTATTGAGATCAGATCATTCTAGGAGTTTTTTGAGTCAATGCGAGTTCGTATGTTTCAGTTGCTTTAATCATAGATATGCGATAACCCTGTTTTCTCATTTCAGTTCCATGCAATCAGCGATAGTTCAGAGCATGGCAAAATCAATGTATTTCTTGATCATTCCCTCAACTTCAGCCTTGCCGAATATTCTCAATGAAAGTGCATGAAGAAGCTTGAATGCGACTCAAGATCAGGAAAGTCACTTGTTCGGGTATTTGGATTTAGGATTTTTCGGGTTTATGAGTCAGATGATATTTTGGGGGATGATTTCAGGAACTGTGTGATGGTCTGTGATTATGACATCTATTCATAGCGAATTAGCGTGATTCAATGCTTCGATATCCCTGGTTCAGCAATCTACGGTGACAACTAGTGAAACCTTATTTTCCTTTAGATCATCAAAAAAGTAGCTTTTCAGTCAATATCCATCGGTTACCCTGTGCGGAAGCCTATATGAAACCTGGATTCATATCTCATGGAAGAATTTGACCAGCATTGCGGTAGAGCTGACTCAATCTACATCATAGTCTCAGAAGACTACAACACGCTCCTTATCGTCTCTGGCCTTGATTATCCTATCAACACAGGCATCCATTTCCTCAAATAAGAATGGATCATGCAAATCTCATATTTTCGGTGAAAAAAAAGACTCTTTCGAATCAGGATTTATATTCCTGTTTGCAAGCAAGACATCTTCAAGCAACTCATAAGAATCTTTTAAAACTTTGATTTTCTGTCATTTTAGTGTGAGCATATCTTCTGGTTAATCTATATCGGCCATATTATCAAAATCATCTCTTTTTCCAAATGTTAATTCACAAAATGAAAACTCTTGCAAGCATATTTCACCAGTCATTTTCAGAAATCCACGGGTATGCCGACTCAATGATTTCCGGCTTTCCTAAGGGCTAAAAACGCCCTGAAATAAACCTCATCAAAAGTGACTGACATATCTTCATCATCGAATTCTTTTCATGCGATATAAAGCACATATGCCTTAACTTCATTTTTCAGCTCATCTGTTTTGGTCTGAACTCATTCTTCTGGATTAAGCGCCGAATCCAATTCTGATATTGTATTTTTCATTTAAATCTGAAAAGAAATACTCATTTTATATTATGCTTAAGATTTACTTCTACTTAAGTTTTTGCTTCCTTATTTTAGATTAGTTCATCAGAAATAGTTTTTCTGAAGGGTAATGCCGAAGTCATTGTCATATATCCATCTCAAATCCGATTCATTTAATCCTTGTACGTTTCATTTCAATGACTTCCTTATATGATTCCTTTGGAATACTCAGAGTTACATTTCCAGTTTCAAATATAACTCCCTCGCAATAGAAAATAATATTCTTCTTTACTTTATCGACCGCTTGTGCTGTCTGGGCGCAGTCTTGTTCTGGTTGATTATTCATTTCTGGTGCATTTGCATAACTTTTCATATTTTTTTAGATGATTGAATTAAACCGTACTTTGTCTAACACATAAGGAGCATCATGTCAGCAGGATATTCCTTCATTCATGATCACAAATCAATATCAAATGTTTCTCATTTCAGATTATTCCTTTTTATATCCAGCAGTTCCAAATAGAATTCCTCATCGCCTATAAGCACATTATTATCATTCTCAAAAGAAGCTCCTACATATAAGATTACAAACTCCTTAACTTTTTTAACCTTGGCATTTGTCCTTGATTCTGGTGAATTCGATCATTCTACAGCATGTTGGATTTCGGCAGATTTTTTCATGGATTTCTAACTTAAGGACTTAAATGCGAGTATATAAATTATAATAAAAAATCAAACTTAATTTTGTCAATTAGGCAAGTTATATTGATTAATGGTTTAATTCGATATAATGCTGGAAAATTAATTTCAAAAATCATGAAGATACTTTTCTGTGCCGCACACCCGAATGAGCTCAAATCCATCAGATCCGTGTCAGATATAAGAGATTTTAAAGACATAAGGCTCGAATTCTTACACTTATGAATCTGAATTCCTGAAACGGTTTTCAGTTTGACCAAGTATCTTGAAAAAAATGAGATTGATTTTCTTGTGAATATATGAATTTGCTGAAAGATAAATGATTCTACAGAACTTCTGCAGATATGAAGAGTCGTCAATTCCGTGGGGAAGGAGCTAATTGTGCCAGTTCCGTTTGAATTTGCACCATTAAGTTCGATTATCTGCCTTGATGCTATGGCCAGGAATCCTGATGATCTGAAATGAGAAGATTATGCGGATATGGAATCATTCTGAGTGGAATTCATCTCTTCAAAATACCAGATTCCCAGAATCATCCTCAAGCTCCCCGCAGATAAAATCTGAAATGCATTCGACAAGGATCTCCTCAAGACAAAATGCGAAGAATTATGAAATATCGATTATATGAAACTTATTTCAGAAATCATCAAATTCACGAATAATCGGATAAAGCCTCAAAATACTGATTACATCAAAGAAAACTACAGATTCACATTCCAAGAATTCGAACAGATGAAATTCAGGATAAATAAATATGAAGCGCTTACCAAAGGGCAATTCAAGGATTTCTTCGAGCAGAATAATCACCTCAAAAAAGATGAATTCATAAGGCTCCTGGAAAATAATTTTTCTTTTGACTCTTAATGAAAGTTTTATAAATTGTACGGGTTAAGAATTCATTAATGGAGAATCCTCCGCCCTTCGGGCACCTCCTTTGCAGAAAGGAGGTTGAGAATCTATAATGATTGATCTTACGCAACCCCCTTTTTTACAAAGGGGGAACAAAAGGGGGATTTCGGATTAATGATTAAAGGATTTCTCCCTACGGTCGAAATGACAGACCGGAATTGTCATTTCGAAAGAGCGATAGCGAATGAGAAATCCATTAAAGGATATAGTCGATTGATTATCCTGATCAGACATTAAAGGATTTCTCCCTGCGGTCGAAATGACAATACCTTAGGTAATTCTGAATTATGTGAATAGGAATGATTAATCATGAATCACTTTTCACTACACTTGAAAGACAATATTAAATAACAAACTAGAAAGAATGCTGAATCCATCACAGAAAATAGCAGTTGAATGCACTGAATGACCATTGCTGATAGTAGCAGGAGCATGAGCGGGAAAGACGCATACGCTGACGGAAAGGGTCGGATATATGGTTAAGGACTTATGAATAGCTCCAAGTTCCATCCTTTGTGTAACTTTTACGAACAAGGCTGCTAAAGAGATGAAAGAGAGAATATGATCAGTGCTTGGCGTTAAAGGTGAAAACATCAGCCTTTATAGGAGCCATGATTTTCCTGCAATCGGTACATTCCACTCGATTTGAGTGTATTTCCTTAGATTATTCATCGATAAGATCTGATATGATAAGAATTTCACAATCATAGATGAGGATGATAAGCTGAAACTGATAAAAGAGATTCTAGAGGAAAAATGAATCGATAGCAAAGAATTCGGGGCACGTCCTATCGCATATACCATAAGCAATGCAAAGAACAATTGACACAACGCCAAGATGTTCTCATTCAATACAAAAAGCTACTTTGAAGAGAAAGTTTCGGAGGTTTTCGACGTATATGAGAAAAGGATGAAGTCAATGAGCGCACTTGATTTTGATGACATACTTCTGAAGACAAATGAGCTTCTTGAGAATGCCGAAATCCTGAATTATTTCCATAACAGATTCAAGTATTTTCTAGTGGATGAGTATCAGGATACGAATGAGATACAATATAGGATAATAAATAAGTTGGCCCATCTGTCTAAGAATATCTGTGTAGTAGGAGATGACTGGCAAGGAATTTATAGCTGGAGATGAGCCAATATCCAGAATATCTTCAATTTCCAGAAAGATTACAAGAATTCCACAGTGGTGAAGCTAGAACAGAATTACAGATCAACAAAAACAATAGTGAATGCGGCAAATACTGTCATCAAGCACAACCAATGAATAATGGACAAGACACTTTGGACTGATAATATTGAGTGAAGCAAGATAACACTGCTTGAAACTCAGGATGAAAAACACGAATCTCAGGCCGTTTCAGATGAGATTGAAAAAATCAGGGATGAGAGGGAAGAAGAGAATATTGCCATACTATATAGGACCAACGGCCAATCCCGTCTTATAGAAGAAGCCCTACTTTCAAAATGAATCCCGTATAGGGTTTTCGGATGAGTGAAATTCTATGACAGAAAGGAAATCAAGGATATTCTGGCATATCTCAGACTGGTGTCGAATCAGAATGATATGCTCGCATTCAAAAGGATAATAAATGTTCCGGCAAGGAAAATATGAGCTAAATCCGTGGAAACTTTAATGAAATATTGTAATAATTATTCCATATCTCCGATTGAGATAATATCAAATTCCGATGAGATAAGCGAACTTACGCCGCAGGCTAGGAAATGAGTAAATTCATTCAAGCAGATTATGGATGATGTAATGGAGTATTCTCAGGATCACTCACTAGATGAGCTATTGTGGTATATAGTAGGAAGGACAGATTATGAAGCGTATCTGCTGGAAGAATACTGAAGCGAGGAATATGAAGGAAAAATGGATAACCTGAAGGAATTCAGGAATATGGCTTTCAGATATTCAGGAATGGCTATCGAAGAATCTCTCAGGATGTTTCTAGAAGAGATAGCGCTTATCACTGATGCTGACAAGGCAGAAGACCCAAAGACCTCAAAAGTGTCCCTTATGACCATACATTCATCAAAATGATTGGAATTCGAAAATGTGTTCATCATGTGAGCCGAAGAGTGAATCTTCCCGCATTCAAGAAGCCTTCAGGAACCGAAAGAATTAGAGGAAGAAAGACGTCTCATGTACGTTGCGATGACTCGTGCCAAGAAACATCTATTCATATCCAGAGCAAATGAGAGATTCTTTTTCGGCTCATATTCTGCCAACCCCAGGTCCCGATTCCTACGCGAAATACCGCCAGAAGCCATAGAAGTCAAGACACTCGCAAAAGCTACGAGTTTCTGAGGATTTGGAATGAATTTCTGATGATCAGGGATTACTTTCACCAATACTCCGTCAGAACCGACAGTTGCGACAAAAAGAACAATAATAAATAATGACCCTTCAAAATTCTCACTCTGAGACAAGGTCAAGCACATCAAATTCTGAGTCTGAACAATGGTTTCCATATCCTGAAACATGGCTGATATCGCTTTTTCTTGATACGGAATCAAGAAGATGAATATCGAGATCGCCCCACTCGAGAAACTGTAAATCATCAGCCCCAGGCACCTTAATCAATATTAGGGGAGGAATGATGCATAGTTATTAATGCTGAATCCTCCGTCGCTTCGCGCCACCTCCTTTGTAGAAAGGAGGTTTTTTGTAACCCATCCGGCTTTCAGCCACCTTCCCTAAATTAGGGAAGGATAAATTAGTCCTCCTTGCAACTAGGGGTTTGGGGACGAGCAGTCTGTCAGCGGAGGCGGAGCCGGAGCCAATACGGAGCGTAGCGGAGTGAGTCTCTGCCGGTCCCCAATGGTTTTTGCTACTTTTTTGCATAAAAAAGTATGGATGACGATATCATTAATGAATATTGATTGAGATGATGGATGGATAATGATAAATTAACCTGGATTGCCACGCTCCGCTCGCAATGACGAGGCGTATCGTCATCACGAGGAGCGATAGTGACGTGGTGATCCAGGATAAATAATCATTAATGAAGAGTCACCCTCTTTGTCAAAAGAGAGTTAATAGGATTGATGTTTAATCTTTATCAACCCCCTTTCTACAAAGGGGGAAATGAAGGGATTCATGAATAATCATTAAAGGATTTCTCTCTTCGCTCTAAATGACGGATAGAATAATTGTCATTTCGAAAGAGCGATAGCGAATGAGAAATCCTTTTTGGGATATTGTCGATTGTTAAATGAGATATTTGCTTTATCAATATGCAATCTGGACCTGCCTGCCGGCAGGCAGGTTGCCACACTTCGTTCGCAATGATGGTGAGTATCATCATCAAGAGGAGCGATAGCGAATAATTTTGGCTTATTTGATTCAAAAACTTGATTTTTTGGGAATAAACTTTAATATCAAACAAGTACACTAACGCTACAAATTATGAATCCTCTTCAGTTCATACTTATTATCACTTGAGTGATTTTTTTCTTTTTTGCGATTGACTCGTTTGAGAGGAAGAGATTCAATGCTCTGCACTTTATTGTATTTTTCGGCGGAACGCTTCTGATCATACTTTTTTCACTTGACGTATGATTGCTCAATAGATTCTGAAGCTTCTTCTGAGTGAGCAGGGGAGCCGATCTGCTAGTATATATATCCATAATACTTCTTGCTTATTTCTATTTTGAAATCCTTAATAAGATCACAAAACAAGCCCTGTATACAACGAGGATAATCACAGAACAATCCATACAGAAAGCTTTGTCTCATGATGAGCTTAAGACTGTGCACCTGAATAAGTGAAAACTCGATAAATACATATTCCTCATCAGGAGCTACAATGAATGAAGCGCACTTCCTGGTGTTATAGATGGGATTTTCAATAAATGATTCTCTAAGGTCGTAATAGTAAATGACGGTTCTGTGGACAATACGGTAAAGACGATACTCGATAAGAAGAAGCAGTATCCGGACAAGAATATAATTCTGCTTTCACACCTTATAAACAGATGATGATGATCTGCGAATAAGACTGGGTTCGAATTCCTGAAAAGATATTGAGAGAGTCTGGAGGCTGAATATGTTGTCACATTTGATGCTGATTGACAGATGAATATCGATGATATGGACTTGTTCATGAAGGAAGTCGATGATAATCCGGAGATTGACGTGTTTCTCGGCTCCAGGTTCATCGATTGATGAAGCGCTTCTAATATCACAAAAATCAGGAAAATGATACTAGCTTGATCAAGGTTTGTTACTTTTTTCTTTAATTCGCTCTGGGTCACTGATCCTCATAATTGATATAGGGTAATCAAGCTAGAAGCACTGAAAAAACTGAAGATAGATTCTGATAATATGACCTATGCATCGGAAATATTAGATGGAATCCAGCAGAATCATATGAAGTTCAAAGAAGTTCCTGTGAATATTGTCTACACAGAATATAGCCTCTGAAAATGACAGAAGAACTCCAACGCATTAAAGATACTCATCGAATTAATATATAAGAAATTTTTCTATAAATAATGAAAATAACAGTCGTAACACCTTCTTTTAATCAGGAGGAATTCATAGAAAGGACAATCCTTTCGGTAATTTCACAATCTTGAGATTTTGAGCTTGAGTATATCATCATGGATTGATGATCGACAGATTGAAGCGTCGGTATAATCAAAAAATATGAAGAGATGATAAGCGGCAGGGAATTCCTAATCAAGTGCAAGAAAGTCGAATTCATCTGGAAAAGCGAAAAAGATAAATGACAATCGGATGCCATAAATAAGGGTCTGAGGCTGGCGACTTGAGATATATTGACATACTTGAACAGTGACGATACTTATGAGCCTTGAGCGCTGGAAAAGGTGGCTGGATATCTAGGAAATTCCATATCCGACTGGTGCTATGGGAAATGCAAGATCATAGACAAGGATGATGCTGAAATCAGGGAGTGGATAACTCTTTATAAGAATGTTACCTGAGCGAAATACTCATACGCAAAGCTTCTTAGTGAGAACTTCATCAGCCAGATGACAGTATTCTGGAAAAAAAGAGTCATAGATGCGGCCGGATTATTCAATGTGGACGAGCACCTATGCATGGATTATGAATATTGGCTGAGATTGTGAAAGTTGTGAGATCCCGTCTATATCCCGCACTATATCGCGAATTTCAGATTCTACCAGACCAGCAAGAGCTGAAGCAGGTTTGACAAGCAATTCTCAGATGAGCTCAGGATTGCCACAAAATATGCAGCAGGGAAGTACAGATTCAGCCTACTGCTGCACAAGTTCAATTATTATAAGATAGTTTTCGTATATAAATTACTTAGCTTATTGAAGATATAATGAAAAAAAATATAATTTATCTTCATCCACATTTTACCTTGCCATGATGAGCAGGGAATTTTGCACTCCAAACTGCTAAATATCTATCAGAAGATAAGGATTTGACTATCTATATCATATCATGAACTCAAAAAGAAGAACTCATCAAGGATTACAGAAAAGACAATATCAGATTCATAGAAGTTAAAATGCCCCTGACTTCAACATTCGCATTCTGGGTGCTATATCCTGTCTGGCTATTCAAAGTGCTAAGGAAAATAGGCGAACTGCGCAGGACTCTTGATTGAGAATTCATATTGTTTCCCCAGGTATTTCCAATGAACTGGTTCGGGTTCATCTATAGGCTTTTTACTAAAAATGTAAAGCTGGTATTCATGTGCCATGAGCCAAGTGCATTTATACATAGTAAAAAATGGATAGAATCAATTAATAGTACGCCCAAGAGGTTAATAGCAAAAATATTAAATCCGATATTTAAGAATATAGATATTTATCTGACTCAGAAGTCAGATATTATTTTAGTAAATAGTATCTACACAAAAGAAAAAGTAACAGAAATATATGGTTGGGCAAATTGAGTAATTTATCCTGGATTCGATTCAAACAGATTTCACATAGACATAACTGTTCAGAAGGAAAAATACATCTGAGTCTTGAGCAGGCTAACGAAATTCAAGAATGTAGGATTTGTGATTGATCTGTTTGCAGAATTCGTTAAGGAATTTCCTGAATATTCACTCAGGATCTGATGAGAATGAGAGGAAAAACAAAATCTCATAAATCAAGCAAAGGAATTATGACTCGAATCAAAAATAGGATTTTTGAATATTCCAGATGAAGAATTGCCAAGGTTCTACCAAAAAGCAAAGATAATCATGTTCGCCTCAGAAAATGAGCCATTCTGAATAGTGCCGGTTGAGGCTATGGCATGTTGAACATATGTCGTATGAAACGATAGCTGATGACTCAGAGAGACTGTTCCAGATGAATTCAGGTACTATAACAAGGAGGAGGCACTAAATATTTTAAGGAATATAGCGAAATCCGATTCCCAATTCGATTCTTCTCAGGTTAAAAGATTCGAATGGGCAAATAGTATTCAAGAATTGAAAAAATTCATCTAGAAAAATCGTAAATATACCTTGATTTTGAGTGAAAATTAATAATATAAGATAATTTTATCAAAGAACTTTATGCTGAGAACAAAATTCATAAAATACAAAGATGTTAAAATAAGGCTTATATTCCAATTATTTGAGATGTTCTATTATGTTGAATATGCTTTAAAGAAGTTATTTTTGAAAATAGATAATCGGGTAATCTCTGATAATCCTACTATTCTAGTGATACGAAGAGATATGCTATGAGATTTTATAATTTCATTTTTCGCTTTATCTAAGCTGAAATTAGCTTTCCCGAAATCAAAGATATATTTTGTAGGAACTAAATGAGTAAGATCATTATTCAGTATAATCAGAAAGGATTTTTTCGAGTGACATTTCTTTATTGATCCCAATTTTTGGGCTCCGAAAATTATAAGATCCAGAGCACAATATCTGCAGAAAAAAAGTGAAGAATGAGATGATATTCATTCTATAATGCAACTCAAGGGGAAGATTGATATATGAATAGATCTTAGATGAGACTTATTCAGCCTTAAGCTCTTAAATGATATCAACTCAAAATCTATCGTTTCTTATCCGATATGATGAGGACTATTTTATATTACGGATAAAGTTAAATATTCTCATGATAAAAATGAGAAAGCACACGATATTGAGCTTGTCGATTACGTTATAGATAAATTTTCAAAATCTGCATCTGATAACATAAAAGTCAATCTGGATTCTATAATAGAAGACTGAATCATTGAAAAAAATGTTAAAGAAAAATATATCTGCATTCAACCCGGTGGGGGAAGATGGGACTACAGGAGATGGCCACAAAAAAGATATATTGAGCTAATAAGTGATATATTGATAGATGATGATGATATTCTTATTAAGTTGCTTTGTGCAGACAATTTCGAAGAGCTGATTTGCAAGAATATTTTCACAAAACTCGTTTTAACAGATAGGGTTGAAATAATAAAAACTCAAAGTTGGAAATCTACAATTGACTTAATAAATAATTCCGTATTATTTATCGGTCATGATACCTCCACTGCTCATTTGTGTGATTTGCTTGATCATAGCTGAATAATACTCTTCTGACCTTGAGATAGGCGGCTATTCCAACCTTCAAGCAAAAAAATACAAACAATCTTCCATGGATATGAATGTCAACCCTGCGAGCAGCGAAAATGCAAATATCCTGATAATTCATGCATGAGTGCAATAAAGGCCAAAGAGGTGAAGGACGCTATTTTATGATTATATTAATATTTAAAACATAAAGTAAATGAAAGAATTGTTTAAATACTTAAATTTATCGAAACTTTGCAAAGCCAGTTATTTCGAAAAAAAAGAAAAGCTGAGATTATTACAGGATGAAAAATTATTACAAAAATTTGAGGGAAAAATATATTCACAAAACTGAGAGGACTGAATAATTGCAGAGATTTTTAATAGAATTTGAACTGAAAGTAAATATTTTGTAGAGTTCTGAATACAAGACTGAACTGAATGCTGCACAAGAAATCTTCTAGAAAACTGATGGGAATGACTTTGGATTGAGGCAGATAAGAGCAGTTATGATTATGCTAAAAATAAATTTAAAGACTTTAAAATAAGTCTACTGAATGAATTTATTACCAAAGATAATATCAATGACTTATTTAATCAAGCCTGAGTGCCAGAAAATCTAGATTTGCTTGTAATAGATATAGATTGAAACGATTATTGGATATGGAATGAGATTACTGATTTTAAGCCCAGAGTTGTCTGTATGGAGTATAATTGATCATTTTGACCCAATAAATCTTGGGTTATGCCTTATGACGAAATGCATTCTTGGGATTGAAGTAATTATTTTTGAGCTAGCCTAAGATCATATGTTGAGCTTTGAGCTAAAAAATGATATAGCCTCGTTTCATGTGATTCCCAATGACTTAATGCCTTTTTTGTTAGATCAGACATCGTTAAGGATTGTTTTTCAAATATTTTTAATGATAATTATAAATATCATTATAGCTATCCTAAATATAATCCTTTTTTTATATGACACCCTAAGCCTATTTTTATGAAACTTATTAGATTTCTAAATAGATTATGAATATAGATAAATATTCTCAATACAATATATATAGCACTGAATTTGGCAAAGTTTGACTTTTATATGGTGATCTTATAAAGTTTCTGCCAAATCTAAAGGAAAGCTCGAAGATTCTTGAAATCTGACCATGAGACTGAAGCTTTTCATTTTTTATTTCAAAATATTATTGAATTGATAAAAAGAATTTTGATTTAATTGATAAATCTAAATCAGTTTTAGAAAAATTGAATACCAATGATTTAACAATGGGCTTTAATAATCATTTAACTGAGGCTTTGGACTTTCTAAACAGTAATGAACAAAAATATGATCTTATAATAATGAGAAACATTATAGAGCATATGGATAAAGATTACATTTCCAGTTTAGTAAACCCGATTTTAAATTCATTGAAAAGTTGAGGAAAGATATTCATAGAGACACCCAACCTATTAAATTTTAAAATAGGGATTCCAATGTTCTATTCAGATTATTCGCATCAAACTTGATTTACCTCAAAAAGTTTATTCGATGCTTTTTATTGGAATTCTAATTCTAAATTATCAATTGATTCATTCAATTATATTAGAAAAATTAAAATTGATTGAGCAATTTCAACCATTAAAGATGCAATAAGGTATTCCATAGAGATGCTTTCCGCTTTCAGTGCATACTTTAATCAAAGAATTTACTGAACGTTGTCGGGTGAAATTAAAGTCACTTATACTCCGCTTCTGATTTGTGTTATTAGCAAAGTCACTAATGAATAATAAAATTAAAATAAATCTTATATTTCCATATAAGTGATCCCGATCCTATAGCATGTTCACTTATTGAAATAATATAAAAAATGAATACATAAAAAAATGATACGCAGTAAATGTTATATCTTGTAAAAAAATCGACTTATTTAATGTCAGATTAAGTGATGTCTTTACAAGGTACGTTTATTACCCTTTATTTTTATTTTTTGTTTGTCTCAAAGAAAAGGGGGTTTTTCACATAATTGATCATAGTTATGCCTATCTATGAATGTCAATAATTTACAAGGAAACATTAATTGTAACATGCCATGATTTAATGCCTCTCAAGTTTCCGAAGAATGTTTGAAAAATAGCCCATATGTTATTCTACCTGAACATAAAATGTCTGGGGCTATTTTGACATATAATAACTGACTCGGAAAGTACAAGAAAAGATCTTATATGAATACTTAAAATAAATGCTTCCAAAATAACAATGATTCCTTTGGCTTATGACAGATCTGTTTTTTTTGCAAAGAATCATGAAACTAAAGGCAAAAAATTCACAATATTATTAATTTGATCAAATTTTTATAAAAATATAATGTTTGCCCTCAAATGAATCTCAATCTTTAAAAATAAATATTCGAATACTAACTTTAGGATTTTAAAAATCCAGGAATTTACAGTGGAAGAAAGAAGCTTTATTGAAAATAGTCTTTCTGGTATCGAAGTGGTTGAAAAGATTTGAATGACAAATGAAGAAGTATGAAATGTTTTCAGGGAATCAGATCTATTAATCTTCCCCAGTCTCTATGAATGATTTTGATTACCGATTTTAGAAGCATTTGCATCTTGAATGAATGTCATAACTACCAAAAGATGATCACTAGAAGAAGTTTGATGAGATGCTTGCAAATATGTTTGATGAGAGGATGTAAATGAATTATGAGATGCAATTTGGAAAATTTATACAAATGAAGATAATACGAATTGATACTACATTGAAAAATGAACTCAACAAGCTTCTAAGTTTGATTGGTCGAAAACCGCAGATTTAACATTAAAAATATATTTTGCATAAATGAAAAAAATTCTAGTAATCTACCATCCATTATTTGTCGATCCCTTATTTGCAAAAGAATATATCGACCTAAATGATGAATTTGAAATCAAAGTCATATGTGCCAATAAATTGGATATGTGAAAATGATTCAATTTTAATGAAATTAAAGTTCCAAAAGAAATTCTCAATAAGTTAGATTTCGAAGGTTTCAATATGCTAAACTCGTTTTTACCATTTTTTAGAAACTTGTTCAGTGGGGATGCAGTTAAGAAAATTATTGAATATAAACCAGATATAATACATATATACTCTGAGATTTTCTCACCTAGCCTAACACAAGCTATATATATTAGAAATAAACATCTACCTCAGACAAAACTCATTAATTATTCATGGGAAAATCTTGACTTTAATAAGTTTCCATACAGTATCTTTTGAAAATATAATGCAAAACACATAAACAAGGTATTGTGCGCCAATGATGAAGCAATCTGACAAGTAGAAAGATTCTGAGTCCCGAATATTAAAACTAGAAAGATGTATTGGTGAACTGATTTGACGGATTTTCCATATTTTGAGCATTCAATAGAGTGAAAGAAGCATTTCAAGCTATTATTCATCTGAAGACTATTAAAAGATAAATGACTTCAAGATATAATTGAGGCTTTAAAGATTTTATGAGATTGATTTAGTTTATATGTTATATGAGATTGAATCGATAAGGAATTCTTTATGCAATTAGCCGAAGAATTATGAGTTCAGGATAGAGTTGAGTTTATTTGAAAAGTCTCACATGAAAATATAAAAAATTATTTTAATTTATCTGATTTATTTATCTTGCCATCTAGAACAAAAAAAGATTGGAAAGAGCAATTTTGAAGGGTAATTCCTGAATCGATGGCATGTTGAGTTCCTGTAATCGGATCATCTAGCTGAGCCATACCAGAAGTAATTTGAGACGCCGGATTAGTATTTGAAGAGGGTAATGTTACTGACTTGGTTAAAAAGATAGGGATAGTAGTATCCGATTCTGATAAATATAAGGAATATTCATTGAAATGACTCGATAGAGTAAAGAATAATTTTTCTTCAGACGCTTTTGAAAAAAATTTAATTGATATTTACAAAGAAATTTAATGAAACCAGCATCTATAGTTTTAATACATAAATGATATCAGTGATATCTTGAATATTCAATACTGCAGGCAAAGAAATTCAATCCAGAATCAGACATATATCTTATAGGGGATGACGCCAACAGTTTTTTATGAAAAAAATTGGGGATAAATCACATTGATATAGATTCTTGTTTGAAATCTGGTAAAGATTTTGAAAAGGCATATGTTCATTTAAGCGGTAATTCCTATCATTACGAATTATTTTGTTTTCAGAGATGGTTTATTTTAAAAGAAATAGCCGAGAGATTCAATCTAGAAAAAATAGTGTATATTGATTCAGATATACTTCTTTATGCAAATGTAAATGAAGAATTCAAAAGACTTTCTGATTTATCGTCGTTTCAAATTGCCTATGTATGAACAAGTTGACACACATGCTATTTCACCTCACAAGAATCAATAAATGCTTTTTGTAATTTTATCATAGTGAATTATTCATCTGAAGATAAGATCGAATATATGAGGAAGTTCTATAAAGAGTATTCAAAAACAAACGCAACCTGATGAGTATCTGATATGTTCATATTTTGACTATATAAGAAGTATTGAGAAGGCATCCTTGATATTGCAGAGATAAGCAATCAAAGCACGTATGATTTAAATTTTAATTGTAATTGCAACTCATTTGATTTTTGATTAATATACCCCGATTTATTTCCAGATTATTTGCATCCCCCAATAATATTTGAACCTTTTTTAAATACAAAAAAGACTATATTCAAGAATTGACTAATGTATTGAAAGTCCGCATGAAATGATCAGCTCATAAGGCTTAACACCCTGCACTTGCAATGATTCTCAAAAAGCTATATGAAGTATTTCTACAATGAACAATTCATATTGCTGAAAATAAACATTTTTATGCATTATTTGATAGAATTGATATACAATAATTTTAAAGTTGTCAGGTATCTGCGAAAAGCTTACAAGAGTTTTTATGAAAAAATAATTTTTAAAAACAAATAAACGAATATAATCCGAAAACTTAAAACTAACCTAAACCCATGTTAAATATAAATAAAGACGATGATTTAGAATTATATACCGATCATATTAAATCATTAGAATATCTTAGAAGTATTAAGAAAGAGGTTTTTGATTTTCCTGAAAATGTGACAAATTTTCATGTTTACTCTGAAATCAAGTCAGATAAGGAACTTATGGTAATAAAGTCTTATCTGGCAACACAAGACCTTGAACACACAAAACTCATTCTCTGGTCAGATTATGATGTAACTGATAATCCTCTTCTTGAACCATACAAAAAGTATATTGATATGAGAGTCTATGACAGAGTCAAAGAAGCAGAATGAACAATTTTAGAATGATGTGACCGATGGTTGAGTGCGAATGATTTTCATCATTGGATGGATAGCTGAATTCTTAGATTTGTAGTTCCATTTAAGCATGGTGGAGCTTGGATAGATATGGACACAATTTTGCTTAATGACTTCAAACCGATATTGGATCAGGAATGGGCTTATGTATGGGGACAAAACCTAGATTTTGAAAATTTTTGACCGATTGCAGCTATAATGAATATCCATAAATGAAGCGAGCATGCAAAAATATGCCTAGAAGAAATACTCAAAACCGAAGTAGAGCCTATGACAACTTGTCTTGACAAGGATTTATTGGCAAAAGTATACAAAAGAAGAAAATTTACAATTTTCCCAGCTGCGTTCTTTGATACGGAATGGTCAATTAGCCATGATGATAATGAAAAGAATATATCGCAAATGATATGAGAACAATGCTTCTCTAAGCCCGTTAAAGATGATAAATGGTTATTTCTAGACGCATTTGCGTGGCACTGGCATAACTCATCAAATAAGTATAAAGAAATAGTACACTGATCAAAGTTCCATAAGCTACAGCTTCATATAAATAAAAAACTCAAAGAAAGATGAATTGTGGATCCAGATTTTGATATCGAAAAACATGAGATGGAATTTATGACTCAGAGCAAGCAAAATACATATTCCACTTTAAATAAGCTAAAGAAATTCTATCATTTCTATTTCCGCCCTAAGTTCATTTGGAAAAAATTAAGGGAAGTCAAAGATTTAAATGAATTAAAATGACATATAAGCTATATGTTCAGATTCGTCAATAATGTTTTTAAAAAATAATTTAAAAAAGCTTGCAGTTACTGCAAGCTTTTTTTTAGCCTTTTTATATCTTCATCTACCATCATTCTCACCAATTCATCTAGTTTCATTTTTGGTTTCCATCCTAGTATGTTTTGTGCTTTATCATTTTTTCAGTACAAGTTTTGCAGGTTAATCGGACGATTGAATTTTGGATCCGTCTTTATATATTGTTCCCAATCTTCAATTCAGATATGATTGAAAGCAATTCCTAAAAATTCTCTTATAGTATGGATTTCTCAAGTAGACAATATATAGTTATCTGGCTTATCTTGCTGAAGAGCAAGCCACATCGCCTCCACAAAATCTCAAGCGAATCACCAATCTCTTTTTGCATCGATGTTTCCTAGTGTGATACTATCTGCTAAGCCTAAATGTATTCTAGCAACTCAATCGGATATTTTCCTAGTCACAAACTTAATATCTCTTATAGGAGATTCATGATTAAATAGAATTCAATTTGATATATATAGAGAGTGGCTTTCTTTAAATATATTTGTCATCCAATATCAGAATAATTTCGTTACAGCATATGGATTTGTTGGATGAAATGCTGTTTCTTCTGTTTGAAGTCATTCATTATGACTGCTTCAGAACATTTCACTGGTTGAGGCCTGAAAATATCTTGTTTCAGGTGAATATTTCTTAATCGAATCGATAAGATTTATTATGCTGCTGATATTCACATTTACATATTCGTCTAACTTATCCCAAGACTCTCATGGTGAAGTCATTCATCATAAATTATAAATCTCATCAGGGCGGTTGGCATCTATCACTGCTTCGATGACATTTTTATCTGACAGATCTCAATAAACAAAATCTATTTTATCTTGAATATCAAAATACAATAAGTTACTGATATCAGATTTCGTATTTTTCAGAAGTCAAATAACTCTATATCATTTTCAAATGAGAAATTTAGACAGGTAAGCTCAATCTTGTC
Source organism: uncultured Candidatus Peribacteria bacterium (assembly GCA_964553745.1). GTDB lineage: Bacteria > Patescibacteriota > Gracilibacteria > BD1-5 > UBA2023 > STC-113. The sequence continues at coordinate 18,715 of CAZKLD010000008.1, forward strand.
AATTGACTCATGTGATAAACGCTGTAGTCATTATAAAAAATCTAAAAATATAAATACAATATTTTGAAATAATACAACCAGATGTTGTACGATATCTAACTCATTAATTATATCAAATGTCTTCATTAAGCAAGTTTAAAAACAGATTAATGCTTTTTGAAGTATTCGCTATATGCTAGCCTGAAAAGAATATATGGATTAAAGGATTTTATTCAGAAAATAAATATATTTCTTGTTTTTTTGAAAAACAAGAAAACGAATAACGATAGGATAGAGGGGATAGTCGTAGAGTATGCCGCTCAAATAAGTCAGAATTTTGGAATTAGGAAATAGTTCATTATGACAGTTAAAATTGCTCAAGCTGAAATAGAATAGACAGAATAAGAAATAACATCTTCAATAGTCATATGCTGATATAAAGGTATGGTTATGGCCATCTGGATAATTGACCAGATATAAATCTTAAGTACAATAATTGAATCAGAATAGCCGCTTCAGAACAGTAACAATATAATTGTGTCGGCGAGAAAGAATATGGGCAAAATCAGACAAATTGAAATTAAGCTGAACAATCAATAATATAATTTAAGCCTTCTATCGTAAACTTCGGGGCCAATTTTTTTTGAAGATATAAGGGCGGGGAATAAGGACGGTCATATAACTCATAAAAAACTCAAGGTTGATTCTGACAGTATTACGGAAACAGAATACAACCCAACCTCCTTGCTGCTCATCATATTTCAGATCATTATCTGATCTATTCTCAAAAAAATATATGCAGCGACGCTGGATAGGGCGAGTGGTAATCATCTGATAAACATTTTTTTTGCAAATTGCCAGTTAATTTTCCAATTCAACGCACTTTGTTTTGTTTTAACGAAATAGATGTAGATATATGAGATTGCGCAAATTAAAAAATCAATAAGATAAGCTACCGCCAAATATACTATTCACAATCAGCTTATGATGATTATTATTTTAAATAGATTTGAAGCCGTAAATCAGATTCAGCTTGCAAGGACATTATATTTTCAATCTACTCTTGATTGAAAATATAAATTTATAACATTGAATGTCTGGAATATGAATCATGATGAAATTATAAATATTAAGAGAGATTGGGTTAAATCTTTATAGAAAAAGAAAAATGACAATAAATTAATAAGAATGATTGCGAAAATGCTTCAGAATAATTTTAAGAAAAAAACTGATCATAGAATACTATCACTTTCATCATGTTTTTCAACGAGTTCTTTAATGGTTATCGAATCAAGTCATAAATTGGCGATGAATGAAAAAATTCAAACAAATGCGACAGCATAATTAAATGCTCAAAAATCTGAAGGTCAGAAATATCTTGCTAACCAAGTTCAAATAAAAAAACTTACTAAAGCCTTAAATACTGCCTCAAAAAAAAGCCAATTCATATTATGAAGGGCCTTTTTCGGTCATTCTGACAGATTCTTATATATGCTGATAAACCTTTTCATTACTGATGAATATTATTCAAATACCAAGCATAGCTTAAGGAGATTCCTTCTTCTAATCCTATTTTATGATTCCATCATAGGTTATTTATCCTGGTTACATCTTGGAGCTTTCTGGGCGTTCAATTTGGTTTTGAGGTGTCCCAGATTATCTCTCACTTAAATCATACTTGATTCTGTATTATCTCTGCTAATTCTCTGATGGTGACATCAAGTCATGTTCAAATATTGAAGAATATCTCTCACTTCTCATTCTGCTCTGGAGTAGGCGAGAATCTGTTCATCAGAAAGATACAAGCGTCTGCCATATCGTCTACATAAAGGAATTCTCTCATCGGAGTTCAATCTCACCATAGAGTCACTGATTCCGCTCAAGCCTTCTTCGCATCATGGAACTTACGTATCATTGCAGGCAATACATGTGAACTCTGCAGGTCAAAGTTATCATTCGGACCATAGAGATTAGTTGGCATGCACGCAATGAATTCTGTCCGATACTGCCTGTTATAGCTCTGGCACATCTTAATTCCAGCAATTTTCGCAATTGCATAGGGTTCATTTGTGGGTTCAAGAGGTCAGCTCAGAAGATATTCCTCTTTCATTGGCTGAGGAGCAAGCTTTGGATATATGCAACTGGATCATAGAAATAAGAGTTTTTTAACCCCATTCGTATATGAATTATGTATGATATTATTTTGAATCTGGAGATTCGAATATATGAATTCAGCAGGATAATCATTATTTGCCATTATTCAACCCACTTTTGCAGCAGCAAGAAAAATATATTCTGGTTTTTCAGCCTCAAAAAATTCTTTGACCTTATTTGAATCTAGTAAATCCAGTTCTTCATGTGTCCTCAAAATCAAGCTAGAGTAGCCTAATGATTCCAGTTTTCTTTTGATAGCTGATCATACAAGGCCTCTATGCCCGGCAATGTAAATTTTTGAATTGATATCCATTTTATTCATATTGATTCAATATTTCATATCAATGATCTTTCAATATTTTCTTTTTTCTAAAAGCATCAACATCGCATTTTACCATCTCTTTACACATGTCCCTAACGGTATAGCTTGGAGTCCATCAGAGGACTTTTTTTGCTTTTGTTGGGTCTCAAAGTAAGAATTCCACTTCGGCAGGCCTAAAATACTTCGGATCAACTTCAACTATGCATTTTCAAGTTGCCTTGTCATAACCTTTCTCATCAATTCATTCTCATTTCCACTCAACCGTAATTCATGCCTCTTCAAAAGACCATTCAACAAACTGTCTGACAGTATTTGCGACTCAAGTTGCAATTACATAATCATCTGGCTTATCCTGCTGCAATATCATCCACATTGCCTCAACAAAATCCTTAGCATGTCACCAATCTCTTTTGGCATCTAGATTGCCAAGATATAATTTATCCTGCATTCAAAGATGAATTTGTGCTACGGCTCGAGTGATTTTCCTGGTGACAAAAGTTTCTCATCTTAATGGAGATTCATGGTTGAAAAGGATTCAATTGCAAGCAAACATATCATAACTCTCTTTATAGTTTCTCGTTATCCACATTGCATAAAGCTTCGCAACTCAATATGGGCTTCTTGGATGCATCGGAGATTCTTCAGTATATCAAGCTTCGGGTCTGTTGTAATCAAGTCATCCGAATAATTCAGAAGTAGATGCCTGATAGAATTTAGTTTGCTTTTCTAAGTTATTGATCCTTATTGCTTCCAGTATCCTCAGTGTACCTATTCAGTCAGCATTTGCAGTATATTCCGGAATTTCAAAGCTCACATGCACGTGCGATTGTGCTGCCAAATTATAGACTTCATCCGGTTTAATGACTCAGATCAATTTAATGAGGTTTGTAGAATCAGTCAAATCACCATAGTGTAAAAAGAATTTTCTATTTGGATTATGGGGCTCTTGATACAGGTGATCTATCCTATCAGTGTTAAGTAGACTATTCCTTCTCTTGAGACCATGGACCTCGTATCATTTATCCAATAACAATTGAGCCAAATATGCTCAATCTTGTCAGGTTATTCACGTGATTAATGCTTTTTTCATATTTTATTTTATATTTGTGTAAAATTGCCTATAAAGTATATAAATTTAAGATAAATATCAAATGATTTTACCTATATTGAAAAATATTGAAATTAATCTGTTTTAGATAATTATTTATAGACTTACACAAACCTCCTGAAATATTCTATAGCTTTCACTAATCACTCTCTTAATTCAACTTTAGGCTCCCAATCTAGTTTTTCTTTTGCAAGCGAATTATCGGCTTTTCTTTGCTTTGGATCATCTGATGGAAGATCTTTAAATATAAGCTTGCTTTTGCTTTCTGGAATTAGCTCCAATACAATCTGAGATAATTCTTTTATAGTGAATTCATATTCGGTTCAGATATTTACGGGTCAAATGAATCATATCTCATTATTCATCATCCTGACCATTCATTCAATGAGATCATCAACATATTGGAAGCTCCTAGTCTGATTTCATTCTCAGTAGATTGTGATATCTTGGTTTTGAAGTGCTTGCATGATAAAATTTGAAACCACACGGCCATCATTCGGATGCATATTCGGTCAATAAGTATTGAAAATCCTGATAATCCTGATGTCTGCATTGTATTCTCTATGATAATCGAGAAAAAGCGTTTCTGCCATTCTCTTTCATTCGTCATAACAGCTTCTTGTTCATATCGGATTGACATTTCCCCAGTAGGATTCATATTGAGGATGGACAAGCGGATCTCCGTATACCTCTGATGTTGAAGACTGGAGGATACGAGCCTTAACTTTTATTGCCAATTCAAGCATATTTATTGCCCCTAGAATTGATGTTTTTGCAGTTTCCACAGGATTCTTCTGATAATGGACAGGGGATGCAGGACATGCCAGATTATATATCTCATCTACCTGTGCCCAGAATGGCTGAGTCACATCATGAAGCACAAAAGTGAATTTTGGCTTTTCCAGAAGATCGTAGATATTCGATTTATTCCCTGTGAACAGGTTATCAAGACATATTACCTCATGTCATTCATTCAACAGCCTCCTGCACAAATGAGAACCGATAAATCCAGCACCTCATGTTACGAGTATTTTTTTCATATTTATTCTGTAATTTTTTAACCGACAAAATATATCCTATTTTACGAGGATAGCAAATTAAAGTGGGCTTATTATTTCATTCTCTGCACTGCAGGAAGGCTGAAATTGATTTGATATCCACTTCATCATTAAGTATTCGTCAATATCCCAAAATGGATTTCTCATCCGCTATCGCTCTTTCGAAATGACAATTCTCCTGGTCTGTCATTTCGAGCGTCAGAGAGAAATCCTTTAAGGCTATTCATTAAACATTAATCATCCTGGATCACCACGTCGTTCCTCCTCGTGATGACGAAGCGAACCGTCATTGCGAACGTAATGCAATGTAGTGTGGCAATCCAGATTGCATATTGGTTAATCATCCTGGATCACCACGCCTGCCTGCCGGTAGGCAGGTCGTTCCTCCTCATGATGACGTAAATGAGCTGTATTCAAAAAACATTAATTAGATACTTCCTCCCCTAATTTAGGGAAGGTGCCTAAAAGGCGGATGGGTTACTCCCTTAACCATCAACCACAAAAAACCTCCTTTTAGCAAAGGAGGTGGCATGGAGTGACGGAGGATTCTGCATTAATCTACCAAAATTTCCAGCTAGGACATGCTTGCTTAATATTAAGATGGGCAAATCATTCATGCATAATAGCTTCTTTTATAGCTTCTCTCATTGCCACAATGTTCTTTGAATCAATTTCACGTGTAAAAGAGCATCCTGCAGATTCGGCAAGCTTTACTGGATTGAATGGATTAGAGGGATTTCAGAGTTTCGAAGATTTTGTTTTGATTCCGTGCGGAGTCGTGGGTGAGGTTTGCCCGGTTGTAAGGGCATAATTCTCATTATCGAGAACCAAATAGGTAATATCGATATTACGTCTGCAGGCATGCATAAAATGACCGAGCCCGATTCAATATCAGTCTCAATCTCCTCAGATGCAGATTACCTTAAGATTCGGATTTGCGAGCTTAACTCCAGTTCAGAAGGGGAGTGAACGTCAGTGTAAGGTTTCAGCTGCATACGCATTTATATATTGCGAAATCTTACCGCTGCATCCGATACCGCTTACGATAACCGTATCTTTGCTTGCGATTCACAGTTCTTCAAGTCATTTCCTGATTGCTCCGAGGATAAGATAATCTCAGCATCCAGGGCACCATTGAATATTATTTAAATCTTTTCTCATAGCTGCTCTTCAAATATGGGGTAAAGGTTATATATCCTCTTAAATTGGATTATTTGTTTTTTTAAGCTGAATTTAGAGCAGACAAGGTTCTGGAATTGTCATGACTGATTCTGCTCGAGAAAAACCAGCTTATCGACATTGGAATCAAAAAATTTCTGAAGCCTATAGTCTATAGGATGAAACATTGTGATTATAATAAGTCAGAAATCCTTCTTTTTTTCTAGTGCTCATTCGGCAGCCCATCTGTTTGAAGAAAACGTTATGAAAAATTTCCTAGCTTCAGGATTTATGACTTCAAATCAATAGAAGTCTGGATTGTATTCATTATCTTCAAATATATCGATTTTCCTAAATCTCTTATCCTCCATCATGAATTTGATTTTTGGATCCTCGGTCTCTTTACCGTAAATATCGTGCTCATAAGAAGTGGCAATGAATTCTCAATTTGCAGTTCAAGGCACTGTATATGGCGAAATCCTTTCTTGAGAAAAGGTTTCATATGCATATCTCGCATAGCCTTCGTTGGGATTCTCAAGGAGTCTTCATCTGTTTATGGGTTCTGGCTTCAGTCTTGATTTGTCGACAGTAGCATAACTTTCAGAAAATTGCTTATCAAGAAGGACTATAACAGGATGCTGATAGATATCAGACCAATTCAGAGCTTTTCAGATCATATTATAGGCTTCTTCAAATGTACTAGGCACTATAACAATAGGATAAATATCGCCAAAAGTAGGGCAAAGCGCAAAATCGATATCTCATTGTCCGGTAAAAGTCGGAGTTCAGGTCGAAGGTCCTGCACGTTGCGAAAGGATGTATACTCATCAGATTTCTGCCATTCAAGAATATGAAATCGATTCGGACATTAGTGCGAATCAGCCTCAACTTGTTCAGCACATAGCTCTTTTTCAAGCAAATTTGGCTCATAGCATAGACATTGCCACCGCAATCTCATCTTCAGCCTGATGGAATACAACATCCTGTGAATGGTGCAATATAGCATCAATTATCGAGCTTGCAGGAGTCATGGGATATGCGCTGTAATACTCAAGTCAGCTATCTATTGCTCATTTTGCGATCAGCTCATTCCCATAAAGGATATCTCTATGCTTTCAGATCGGTTCAAGGGAATATTTCTGTTCTGCAATACTCTCATATCAAGCTCTTATATCAATCATATTCTCTTCAGCGATTTCTTCTTTGAATTTGGATTTCAGCACATCATTTACAGCATCTAACTTGACTCAAAGATATTTAAGTGCACATCAGACTGCATAAGAATTTGCATGTTTTGCTATTTTCCTGTCTAGTTTGAGCTTCTCTCAAATAGTGTAGACAACCTCGTTTTTCTGCAAAGAATAATCGTCGAAATGTATATAGAAGTCTATATTCTTTGAAATGAAAGCCTTGTTGTCGGAAATATAGATGATGAAAACATTATTTCATCATTTGATAACGGATGAATATTCTTTGTCGGCATAAATCTCATATCATATCGAGGCCAAAACCTCGGATAATATCAGTCAGCTGGTATTCACTCATATTCAAGCCGGCCCTGAGAAGGCTAGTGTAATTCTCATATTGATTGATTTCTTATAAACTAAATAAAAAGCGATTAAAAGGTTAATCACAGATTATATGACTGAGTTGATAATAATCGGTTTTATGCTTAATTCAAGTATAACATTAAGAAAGGATCGATTTTACCTGTAATTTTATATTTTGCTGTAAGAATTTTACACGAGATCTATCTCAGGCTATCAGATTAAAGACCATTTCCCTTAAATGCTCCAGATATTCCTTAGTGAATTTTCTTTTTCATCATATTATATTCAAGTTATTAGACTCAATAAGGTTAACTTGAATCTTATTCAAATGTTCAATGTAGGCGTCATTGGAATATTCGAGTCCGCTCATATAGCATAATCAGTCTTTTGCCGTCTTTTTGTAGCAATCTTCGAATTCCTTCAGATATTTTACAAGCTCGATACTGTTATTTCTGAATTTTTCTGCAAGCACATTTAAACTGTCCACAAGTCAAGAATTGTTTTCATCAAAAAAATCTTCTCAAGTTAAAAGCGTGTGATCAAAAGAAATAAATGGCATATAAAAACGAATTTAATTTAGTTTGACTATTTTATTTATTTGTTTTAAATATACAAATTTAATATGCTATTTATGGAATTTCTTATGTATTTCTTTAAGTTGAGGATTGGTGACATGGGTGTAGACTTGTGTTGTTGTAATATTCTTATGTCAAAGTAGCTCTTGAATAGCTCTTAAGTCTGCACCATTCTCGAGCAGGGTAGTAGCAAAAGAGTGCCGTAGTGTATGAGCGGAAATATCCTTGAGTATTCAAGCCTTTATCGCGTGATCCTTTATCATATTCGTAATGAAAAATCTTGATAATTTCACATCGGAATCAGTAAACTCATTTTCTCTGCCTTTGTCATAATTATGCCTCAAGAATAGTGAGCTGAAATGATCGTCCCTCATTCCAAGATAGTCCTCAATCCTTTTTTTTGCCTCATCCGTAAGATATACGACTCTTACTTTTCATCATTTTCATCTTACGGCAAATTCTTGGGTATTCAGATTGATGTCTCTTATCGTAAGCGCGACTAGTTCAGAGACACGCAATCATGTAGAATAGATGCATTCCATTATAGCCATATCCCTGACTCATTGTATATTATTAAGATCAAGAGCCGCGAACAGCCTATCTATCTCTTCCTTATTCAAAAATTCGACTTTTCTCTCATCATGCTTTATCAGATCTATCATTACCGGATCCAGCACTTCCAGTCATTGTTTCTTAAGATATTTGAAAAATGTCCGGAGCGAAATCATATATGCGTTTACTGTCTTTATGTTCAATTCCTGTTCTGATAATGCAAATCTGAAATTATTAAGCACCTCAATATTGATTTCATCCAATTTCCAATCAAAATTCTGGCGCAATTCCAAGAGCATTCTACATTTTTCCTTTATTTCAAGCGGTTCTCGAGGTGAATTTATGAACAATTTCTTGAAGTCAGAATTCTTTGTCAATTCATAGTCCAGATATTGAACAAACTTCCATATATGAAAAGTATATTGCTCTATGGTTTTCGGACTGGCGTTTCTGCTTATCCTAAGCCAAGTAACGAACTTTGTAAGTGCCTCGATCAGGTTCATTTTCTATGATTTTAGTGGTAAAACTTATGTAATTCGGAGGAGGGAAGTGGTGGTCAGTTTCGCAATGTCATCCTGAGGAACCGAAGGATCCAGAATCCATTATTCATTATACATCCTGGATTGCCACGCTGTCGCTCGCAATGACGTAGGCTTGTGACTGTCATCACGAGGAGGTACGACGTGGTGATCCAGAATCCTTATTCATTATTCATTATACATCCTGGATTGCCACGCTGTCGCTCAGAATGACGTGTTCATCATGTCATCCTGAAGAACCGAAGGATCCAGCGCTCGTGATTTATCCCATAATTATTCTGAATTCTTCCGCTGATGCTCAGAATGACATGTTGCGGAAGTTTTTGACATTTTCAGAAATAACCGCTAATTAAAGCCATTCCAACACAAGGGAAGTCAATATGCTTTTATCAAACACTTCACATAATGTAAGTTATGTGATGCATTTTGAGCATAATATAGATAATATGCTTGTTTGCAAATATATTTTAAAAAAAATAATTATAATTTATTTATGATTAAAATAATTTATCGGTTCCAAGATAATTTGCAGTTTGAATTTTTTGAAATATCTATTTTTGAAAATCAATATTCCAGATCAGTCATAATTCATATATTTTCAGAAATTCTGTAAATCTGCCTCTATAATTGCTATAGCCCAGGCTATGTTAATACCCGAAAACTAAAAAAACCTCAAATTTCGCGAAATTTGAGGTTTTGTGTGATTAATGGCTTATTTAAGCCATTTTAAATTAGAATTATATATAACTGCGTGTATCTGAGCATATTTTTCAGGAATTCTGTCAGAATTATCAAATGCATCACATAATATTATTTGATATCAAATACTGATTTCAGTAAAATATCTATATCATAATTTTCGTTCCAGATCTTCGTCATATCTTCATATAATTTTTCACATCCCGGATAAGTGCTTTTTGATTCTTTTTCATCTATCAGATCCGTATATGGTTTCCAGTCCTCGATAACATTATTGAAAGTTTCAGAAACCTGCCAGACAAAATTACTCGGCTTTCATTCGAATTTAGTCTTTTCTTCAATTCAGTATATTTTGGATAGATAATCGAAAAATATAAAATGCAGCATCTCATGGCCGATAACTCAAACAGGATTCCAGAATGAATACTCATAAGGAAAATAGAAATATTTTTCATCAATATTCCGAGGATACATATTATAGACAGAAATATATCATCTATAATCTCAACTCAGCCATTTATGTCACTTGAAAATCCTGTCTGTAAGCTCATAATATTTTAGCTTTATACCTTCCCAAGTGCCTATTGTCAGATTCAGTCAATTTGCTATCTTGTTTTCTCTGATTTTATAGATATGTTTTGTGTATTCTGCAATAACTATATTTCTAGATTCAGGTGTGAATGCATCGCTCAGGATATATTGAAAATCCCTAGGAATGAACCATTCTAGGAATTCTCAATTAGCTATGAAATATTTAGCGTTATCAGTATCTTGTTCGATATCTATAAGCAGCTTGAGTTCTGGCAAGGCTTTATAATTACTTTTAAATCTTATTATATTTTTCAAGAAGCTTCTCAAGCTGGTCCTGAGCTTGGACTCTTTTTTCTTGTTCGATTCGCACGACGTGCTCAGGAGCATTTCTAACGAATTCAGCATTCATGAGTTTCTGATCTAGTTTCCTGATATAATCTTTCTTTCCGTCAATCTGTTCTTTCAGTCTCAGTTTTTCAGCCTCTTGGTCAATTGTATCTCCAGGATCTAGGAATATCTCGATATTATTGCTGACTCAATAGACATAATCATCCTCACTGATTGATTTTGATTTATCCACAACCTTAAATTCTTCGATTTTACATAGTCATTTCAGTATGACCTGATTTTCCTCAAGAAGGTCTTGATTGCTTTTTGTCGCTTTGAATATGACTTTTACAAGGAGTCCCGGCTTGATTCATTTGAGTCATCTGATGTTCCTGATTGATCTTATTACGTCATAGATCATTCAAGTATCTTTCTCGATTTTTGAATCTTTCTCGAGCTTTAGTTCTGGCCAAGCGCTATCAATAAGAGATTCTTCGGGTCGAAGCTTCGAATAAAGCTCTTCTGTAACAAAAGGCGCATAAGGATGCCATAATTTAAGGATTGTCATAACTGAATAAGCAAGGATATCCGCAGCATATTTTGAATCTGCCTTGGTCAGCTTATATTCTTCTATGAAGAAATCGGCAAAATCATCCCTTGTGAAGGCCATCAGGTCCTCCCCTGTCATAGAAAAATTGAATTTTTCCATTCATTCGGTCATTTTTTCCGTTATCTGAGCCAATTTCTGGCAAATCCACTTCTCATGCATCGAAAATTCAGAATAATTCTTCTCGATGAATTTTCTTAGCTCGTCATATGACTTCCCTATTTCTCAGATTCCAGAATGCACGAACCTGGTGATGTTCCATAATTTGTTCAGGAACATTGAATTAGCCTCTACATTCTTTATGGAGAAATTCATGTTATTTCAAGGGGTATTCCCTATTGCAAGCGCTAATCTGAGAGAGTCTGCAGAATATTCATTTACAATATCAAGAGGATCGATCCCATTTCAGAGTGACTTGCTCATTTTCCTTCATTGTTCATCTTTCACGAGTCCATGCAAGTAGACAGTCTTGAATGGTGTCTCTCAAGTATACTCATAGCCCATAAGGAGCATTCTGATGACCCAAAAGAATAAGATATCATGCCCGGTTTCCAGAACTTGTGACGGATAATACTTCTTAAAAAGCTCTCACGGAGATTTAGGATCCCAATCCAGGATTGAGAAAGGCCACAATGCGGAAGAGAACCAAGTATCCAGAACATCATTGTCACGTCTTACATTTTCTTTTCAATATTTCTTAAAAACGCTTTCTGCGTCTTGAGTGACAGCCAGAAGCTCTCAAGTATTGATATCGTAATAAGCAGGAATCTGATGTCACCACCATAATTGCCTGGAAATGCACCAATCCCTAAGGTTATAAATCCAGTCTTCGAATACTTTATTGAATTTATCTGGCATGATCGTAAAATCCTTCTTCTTGTATCCGGCAATTACATTTTTTGCCAATTCATCTGCCTTTACAAACCACTGAGTAGATATTACAGTTTCGATTTTGCATCCTGATCTCTCGCAATATCCGACTTTATGCGAATATGGCTCGATTCTTACAAGATTTCATTTCGCTTTCAGCAGCTCTACGATATTCTCTCTGGCAGTTATTGCATCCTGACCCGCAAAAATTCATGCTTCTCGTGTCATGAATCAAGATTTATCAACCACTCTGTAATCAAGTTTGAGTCAGTGTTTTTTTGCTATTTGAAAATCTGTCGGATCGTGAGCTGGAGTTATCTTAAGGGCTCCTGTTCAGAATTCCTTATCTACAGTATCGTCTCAGATTATAGGAAGCTCTTTATTGAGAATCGGAAGAATTACCTTTCTTCAGATAAGTTTCTTATATCTTTTGTCTTTCGGATGGACGGCAACAGCCTGATCGGCAAGCAGAGTCTCTGGTCTTGTTGTCGCAACAATTATCTCATTATCAGATCAGCTCACAAAATATGTGATATAGTACATTTTCGCATCTTCTTCTTTGTATTCGACTTCTATGTCGCTGATTACAGTCTGTAGAGCAGGAGAATAATTGACCATATATTCTCATCTGTAGATCAGTCATTTGTTATAAAGATCGCAGAAGACATGTTCTACGGTCTTATTGAGTCATTCATCCAAAGTAAATCTCTCTTTAGACCAATCGACAGAGGCTCACAAAAGCTTTATCTGTCAATTTATGTTCGATGCGTATTCATCTTTCCAATTCCAGACTTCTTCCAAGAATTTTTCCCTTCAGATTTCAGTTCTCTGCAATCATTGCTTAGCCAATTTATTCTCTACAACATTCTGGGTTGCAATTCAGGCGTGATCAGTTCAGGGAATCCATACCGTGTCGTCTCACTTCATTCTATGATACCTGACCATGATATCTTCAAGCGTCAAAGTCAGTGCGTGTCATAGATGCAGATTTCAAGTTACATTCGGAGGCGGAATAGGGATATAAAAAGTCTTACCGGTTTTAGACTTTTTTGGAATGAATTTACCTTCCTCAAGCCATTTTTGATAGATAGAGCTCTCGAACTCCTTCGGACAATAACTTTTTTTGAAATCCATTGCGTTTGCATTAAAATTATTAAACGGAATAAATATATCGATTTATCGTGAAATTCAAAGAAAAAATTGCAATTTCTTGCATTTTAAAAGAATTAAAGCTATAATTGAAGTGTAAATTAAATACCATGCATACGGAGGAAGAACAAAACAAAACTACAGAACATTGATTCATAATATGAGACGAAAAATTTACAGTTAGAGACGAAAATGAACTCTGACTAATTTTTGAGATGATGAACTGAGATCCTGAAGTCTCCCCTATCCTGCATTGGAACATCATAATGGAGCTCGATGAAGAGCTCATGAGCCTGATAAAAACATACAGAGGGCTTATAAATTGCCTGAAATCCCTCAATGAGAAAAATTCATTTCTGCTGCTTTTCAAAATTTCTGACATACTTTCTGAGATTGTGCTTGATTCGCGCGAACTATGAGAGATTCTAGCAAAGATTGGAGAAGAGTGAAATAAGCTTCGTCTCATTAAGCAGATGAGGAACAGATGACTTACCCGGCTCATAACCTCATCTCAAGATCTTCTGAATATCATAGAATGGGTTTATGAATCCGCTGAGCGTCAAACCCTGGATATCTTATGAGCCGAGACTATCAGATGACTGTTCGTATCTCCTCAAGATGTGTATAATATCCTCCACTACCTGAACAGTGAAAACAAGGATTATCTTATTGATATGATCTGACTCTATGAGATCAGCAAAAAAATCAGGAACTGGGAGGACTTTCTCCTGATACTGAAATGAATAAGCTACAACAAAATCAGCTCATTCCTCTCTCTTTATTCCAAAAGGATGATTTTGGAATTATTCAAGACAGACAAAGAATTCACCATCTTCCTTATGAGGCTATCAGACAGGAAGGAAGAGATATTCTTGGAGTATATGTGAATTAACAAAAACTAACATGAACCTAAAGGCAAGACTCATAAATAATAGGATCGATTCAGAAATCTTGAACACAGACAAGAAGACAATTTTCAAGTGAAAAGTTAAAGATCTGGATAAGATGAAATGAAGCAAGTACCCGATGATAGATTCACATCTTCATATCGTGAATTTCAAGCAAGAGACAGAATGACTCAAGAAATTGCTTTATTACATGGATAAGGCCAATGTTAAAAAATGAGTCATATTCTGAATGCCGTTAAGGAAAATGTGGTCGGAGCATGAGCGTATTTCCCCGGAATACTACTTGGATGATGATACGGCATGCTATTACGATTCTTTCACTGATGGAATAGTAGCTGAGGAATATATCAAATTGACCAAGGATGAGCAAAAAAGATTCTATCCGCTAATATGCGGATTCAATCCTATGGATATGAATGCGATAAGCCATATCAAAAACATGTACAAATTCTATCCCTGAGTATTTTGTTGAATTTGAGAAATCCTGCTCAGGCATGATGATCTCACTTTCATGACGCAATGAGAACCGCCGAGACTCAACAATAAGGCGATGTATCCGATTCTAGAGTTCGCAGTGGAACATGATTTGCCAGTGATAATCCACAACAACATCACTTCACCAGGCGTATCCGATCATCCGAAATTCTTATATGAATTGGAGGCCATCTTGAGAGATTTTCCTAAAGCCAGAATCATATTTGCGCATTGTGGTGCATCCAGAAGAGTATATTCGCCATACTACAAAAAAATGATCGAACGTCTCTTGAATGAATATCCCGCATTGCATGTCGATTATTCATGGGTCGTTTTCGATGAGATAATAATGAGAAGTGAAGAATCTGTTGCAGAGTGGGTCGATCTTACTGAAAAATTTTCAGATAGGATTCTTCTTTGATCTGACATATTATGAGACTGATTCCATAAGATATGATTCATCAATAACAGATTTGATAAATTTCTGGATCTTCTGACAGAAAAAACACGGATAAACCTATGTATTAACAATGCGGAGAGGTTGTTTTCGAAAAAAAAGAATATAGTTGAGTGCTGAAAAAAAAGGATATTCCCTAAACTTGAAGATTTTAAGCATTAAAAAGGTTGACAAAAGCTTATATTTCATATATTAAAATACAATTAGTATTATTGTAAATAAAGCGAAAGATGCCTTTAAATAATGATAAGGATATTCCTGATTACAACAGTGGAAAATGAAAATCGGATCTGGCAAAAGTTTTTAGTGCAAATTCTGCAAAAACCTGATTCAAAAAAGAGATCAGGGATATACTTTCATGCCCCATTACAATAACAGCTTTGTGAATGTGAATCCTCGCATTCTCTAATCAGGCTTACAGATGATATATCCATAAGCAAGATTGACAAAATCTCAATATCAATGAGGAAGTGGCGCAAATCATAGATAAAAAACCTAAAAATCTATCTCAAGCGACAAAAAAGGTAATATACATAGAAATAAATAAGGCGCTAGAGCAATTATCCATCGACAAAGCAGAGTCAGATAAGATATCCAGATGACTTCTCATAGAAATCGAAAAATCATGACTTCTGGATCAGACATTGCCTAAGCCGAAACCATGATGGATAAGCGCACTTTTCGCACTTATTTACATCTACCTCTATACAAAGACGATAAGGAAAATCAGACTAGACCATCATCCTGTATCGACTTTTTCATTCGCATGATTCTCGATACTAAACGGGTGATTCGCATTATCGAACTGAATCTTAGATCCATGATCGCTTGGATACCTTTCTGCGTGCATAATGTGAGCGGTGACTGTCGCTGTCAATGAAATCGAAATCAGAAAACTGAAAGGTAAGAAAGATGAATTGGACGTACAGAAGATTCTTCTTAGTTTTGTAGTCTGAGAAAAGAATCCTGTTGTAATCTACAAATGAGATTGCTCTAACAAAGAAACTGAATTCCCTAATGAAAAGCCTCTTTTCTGGAACCCTGCAATGGAACAGATTAGCTGATATGTGTTTGATGATGTGAAAGGCATGACACAATACGAGATAATGCGTCTGCTATATTGATACGATGAAAGGATTTTCAGGGATGTGATGAAGCATCTGGCCTGAGTTAACAATACCTGATTCTGATATAAGAATAAGGTTTTCCCTCTGAAGACGAAAGATTGAAACATCGTGGATGTTGCCTGGCATACTGAAAAAGTACCATGAGGATGAAGGATAAGCTTCGGAAGCATCGATCAGACTGAAATCAACAAATCTCTGAGGAAAGATCCTACTTTTGACTGCTCAAACCTGAGAGCCCTGAAAGAAGATTTCTGATGACTTATATCTCAGTTATGAGACCCAGATGAAACAGCTGAAAAAAGCAGCATCCTATCTGTACTCTATTCAGATTTTGATTGATTCAGGAAAATTAATGATAATTTCGGCATGCTGTTCTGAGATATAATCCTCAGTGAATATATCTCATACATAAAATGAGAACTGAGAAGAAGGGATGATGACATATATAGGAATGCCTGAGATGAATTCGTACTCATATGCAATTGCGTCAACAGGAACAATATCGTTCATAGAGTCGAGATGATGAAAGAACACTTTTCAAGGATTACGTTAATTGTTGAATTCTCAGATTGAGAGTTCAAAGTGAAGCAATTGAAACACTGAAGCAATTGAGCGGCCAAGGCATATCTAAATGCGAATGTTTTTGTGAATGAATTTTCTCTGAAAAAATACAAAGCATGAGATAAGTGAGATTACAAAATCATTCTTCCTCCTATGTCATCCAGTTGGTGAATAACAGATTTCAAATTCGACAAGAATACATTATCTGAGATTGATGTTGATAGTATTGTAGACAAGCTTATCTGACAAGCGATAAAAGCCAAGTATGAAAGCAAAAAGAAATGAAATAATCATGTCACAGTCTTCGATATCACATTAGCCCAAGACAGATCATAATTAAAAACAATCCTTTCTTTGAAAAGGATTGTTTTTAATTATGTTTTATATCTCTCTTAATCAGACTCAGAATTTTTTGATTACGCTTCATTCAGGAAGATGTCAGTTTTGGTCTAAGACGATATTGCAATCATTTCAGCAGTAATCATACCTGAATGTGTCATATGTAACAACTCTTTTCTTTGAGCCGACAATAGGGTATAATTCTGAAAAATGATGTTCTTGTCTTCTCAGGGAATCAAAATGTTCTTTAACCCATGCAGTGTTATCTCATTTTCAATACACTTTTGATACAAAATCTCATCATTCATCAAGAGATTCTCTCAATTCCTGTGGGGAAAGGTTAGTGTTCAGCGAGAATTCGCGATTGAAATATTTATTCTTTCAATCGAATCACCAGACAAGGAAATCTGATTCATCTATGAATAATGATCATATTACAGCTCTTTTTCTCAATTCATTGAAAAGCCTATTCATTTCTCAATTAAGCATTCAATTCATAACCTGATCAACAGCTGTTTTATAAGAGAAAACAGTATCATAGAGTCAATAAGGGTAATTCTTTACGTCCTCATATGTTCATTCTGCTTTTTTCTTAGCTTCCATTTTGAATCTTTTTTCCAATGGGTGTTTCGGATTCACCTCGACTGCAGAAAATGCACTTCACTTTATTTTATCGCTCCTATGAATTCTCCATAGGAAAGATTTATTGGTCAGCTTCATCGTAAAAATACCGCTAGATCAATTATCATCATTTGCCTTTTTCTTGATTATACTCATTAATCTTACTAGTTCAGGCTCTGAGTATATTATCGTATTCAGAAGAGATGTTTCTCAGATTTCCGGATTCTTATGTATTACTTTTAAGTAAGAAAGATGTTTTATCTTATCGACAAGAGACATATTAAGTTCATCTCAGGATAGATATTGAGACCATTCTTCATAAGAGAAATCTCAAAGTCATGTTGCTTCTACATATGCATTGTTTATATAAGAGATGTCAGAATCCTTCTCGAATATTACACATACAGGGCCTCTTCTTATTCCATCAGATTGCTCCCTAGGAGGGGGATTGAAAAATTTATCTATTCAGAAAGATTGGAATCTTATCCTCTGATGGAGTGAAGAAAGAAGAGAGACTATATCGGCATCAGGTTGTAATTGGCTTGTAATAGAAGCGACATGACTTCTGATCGAGTCCACTATTCAAACTGTGTTTAATATATCGGTAACTCAAAATGAAGCCGGCTGGATGAGAAAATCGCTTTTTGATGAATCAAGGTATGAAATGAGTTCATCTGGAGTTTCGAACTCCAAGCATTTTAATTTATTATGCATTGAATTGGTGCTGAATTGATAGGATAAGGATTTAGTTTGCTTTGTTTAAGACGTTCTTTAGCTGATTATAATAACTCTTGCCAAAAAGCAAGAATTAGTTTAAAAAAGGCTCCGTTACCGGAGCCTTTTTTTGGTATTGTAATTAGATGCTCATGAGAATGAATGCGAATACGATTCAGATTATGCTTCAGACAAATGCTTCATTTGGAAGGTGTCAGATCGATTCATTGAAATTATATTGCTTTCAAGTTAGCTCATTTAGAGTCTTTGCATGAAGTCAGGCCTCAAATCTCACGTTTATCGCATCATAGATGATAATCATAGAGAAGACAAGACATGCGGAGAATAACTCATTATAAATTCAATATTTTATTCAGATTGCTGTTGTTATGCTTGTTACAAGTGCTGAGTGAACGCTCGGCATTCAACCTGAGCCCAAGGCTCAATTAAGAGTGAATCTTTTATCTGCTATGAGGAAAATTCATTTTAAGATTACCGATAATATCCAAGTTAGGATTGGTATGAATAAAATATGATCGTAGAAGTAATGAGTCATTTATAAAAATTATTTAAGTTCTAAAATTTCATATTCGAAGACTCAAGCAGGAGACTTAACAGAAACTAATTCTCAAACAAGATGTCATAGTAAAGCCTTTCACATAGGAGATTCATTTGATATCTTGTTATCATAGATATCAGATTCAGTTGTTCCTACGATCTTATAAACTTCAGTATCTCATTTATGGCTATCGGAAACATGTTTTATTGTTACAGTGCTACCGATATTGACTTTCTTTTCCTTTTTTCAGTTATCTTTATTCTCTACAATCTCATAGTTCTTAAGTATATCCTCAAGCTCTATTATCTTTAACTCTACTTGGGCCTGTTCATTGCGCGCATCTTCATATTCTGAGTTCTCGCTCAAATCTCAATAAGAAATGGCTTCTTTCAACTTTTCTGCAACGTGAAGTCTTTTCTCTTCTTTAAGGAAAGTCAATTCAGTCTGTATTTCTGCTAATCATTCTTTAGTAAGCAAAACTTTTTTTGCGCTCATGTGATTATATGTTTATAAATATAAATTATTGTTGTTGATTATTTAAGCAAACTCTTCTTTAGCGGTTCATAGAATGGTTTATCGATTTCAATTCAGACTGCCATTCATTCAATAAGCGTTACGAATCTTACCTTATTATCAGTTTTGAGCGGATTAAGGTAGAATGTGAATCAGAAGAGATTATCCGATTCCTTGACCTTGTATGAGTTTGCCATCTTGAGATTGCTCAACATTGTCTTATAATCTTTGTCAAAGACGTATATAGTCAGTCTTTTATTGAAAATAAAATATGTCGAATACTCGATATCATCAAAAAGCTTATCATCCTTTATCGAAAACACTCAGGCATTCTCTATTTTTTTCGGAACGCTGTTAGCTCAGAGCTTATCAATCAGAGTCTGCGGAATGTCCAATAGTACAGGTTTTGGGGTTTCTGGCTGGCTTATTCACGTAGAGGATAATCAAACTCAAGAAGAAGTTAATTCTCAATCTTCAGCTTCGGCAGATTCTGCAATCTGTCTGTTTTTCTTATTCAAAGTATCCACAGTATCAGCAAGCTTATCTATGGAGTTCTGCATTTTGGTTATCACTTCGATTTGATCCTTATTCATTTTTTCTAAAGCATCCTCTCTCGAGACTCAGCTCATTTTAGTCTTAGTATCCCTTAGAAAAGCTCTGTAACTGTCAGAAGAATAAGACATGAAAATATTAAAAAGCAGCACTACTCATACGATGGAAAGTATATAAGAGGCGTATTTCATCAGAAAAAATTATAAATTACTATTTTTTTGCCTTCACATTTGAAAAATCAAGCTCAACTGGAGTATCTCTTCATAGGATGTTGACATTGACTTTCAGAAGCCCTTTTTCTTCATTGATTTCTATGACTTTTCATTCAGATCAATCAAATGGTCAAGTTGAGATTACAACATAATCACCAATCTTGAAGCTAGTCTTATATTCTTCGCTCTTTTGCTCGAGAACTCATTTCAATTGCTCCAATTCTTCTCACTTCACAGGAACCGGAACAGTTCATGCTCATAAGAATCAAGTAACATTCGGAGTATTCCTGACGATGTACCAGCTTTCATTGGTAACAACCATCTTTACTAGAATATAACCAGGAAAGATGTTCTTCTTTTTTCTGACTTTCACTCATCCTGCACGAATAGAAACGCTGTCGTGAGTGGGTACGAAAACTTCTAGGATATAATTCTCAAGATTGAAGGCTTCCCTTCTCTGCAGAAGTGATTGCCTAACATTTTCTTCAGTTCAAGATATCACTCTTATGACATACCATTCTCAGTCTTTTTGAGTCAATGTAGAAAACATAATTTTCGGGAATTAATTTTTAAATTATTTTGTTTTAGGCGCTGGTGCAGCAGTATCAGTTGGATTCAATTTCAAATCTGCACCTGATGCAAATTGAGGAGCCTGATTTGTAGTCGGAGTATTTGTTTCAACAGCTTTTGGAGTCCTGACCAATTCTCAGAGACCGAATAATCCAAGGCTGAAGGCAGTTCAAACAACGAACAAGAATAGTGTCAAAGCTGTAATCAATGAAACGACAGTAGTAAAATATTTCTTAGTTTCTTTATTTGTCGGCCAAACAACATGGTCGAATTCCTTAATGGATTCTTTTAAGAACTTAAACATATTAAATTTTTAGGTAATACAATAAATAGGTATCGGTGGAATTTAACGAGCTAGATTATATGAATAAAAGCTTCCACGTCAAAAAATATTTCATTTTATTTCATTTCGGCAAAAAAAGCATAAGAATTAGAGTCATCGCGATTAACAAACAGCAATTATGATAGAAAAATTGTGGAAGCAGCAAGATAAAAAAGTGCAAATGAAAGAAGTTAGCGGATGATTGGTTCAGGCGTTGAACTTGTTTGTTTATGATATCATCATTTCATGATATATGAATGAACTTTCTCTAAAAATATTATTGGCTTGAATAATCTGAGGATTATCTATAATATTCAAAACTTGGAAAGAAAATAGATTTTAACCGGAAAAATATGTACAGATGTTCAGAATGCTGAAGTGAAAGCCCAAAATGGGTATGAAAATGCCCGAATTGCTCTAACTGGAATTCTCTAGTTGAGATAGATGACAATAAGAAACAATCCAAAAAAAGCGTATGAAAGCAAAAAGATACATTCAAAATCTTAGGCAGTTCCGAACAGGTTGTAAGGAATATGCTATCGAGCGATGAGCTCAATAATGTTCTCGGAGGATGAATCGTGCCCTGAAGTCTGATATTATTATCATGAGAGCCTTGAATCTGAAAATCCACAATGTCGCTTCAGATTGCGGATTGGTATGCCAAGAAAGATAATGAAGTTCTGTATATTTCCTCTGAAGAGAATATATTCCAGCTTTCATGAAGGGCAAATAGGCTCGATATAGCGAATCAGAATATTCATATCCTGAACTCGAGCAATCTTGAAGATATTTCCGAAACCATAGAAAAATCAAAAGTCGAGCTCATTATTGTAGATTCGATAAGTGTGATATATTCATCCGATGTCACAAGTTCCAGCTGAAGCATATCACAAATAAGATACATCGCCGAAAGACTCATGGAGATAGCGAAAAGAACTCAGAAATCAATCATCCTGATCTGACATGTCACAAAAGACGGAACTATATCTTGACCAAAGGCGCTTGAGCATCTGGTGGACACTGTATTGTATCTGGAGTGAAGCAAGTATGAGAATTATAGGATCCTCAGGTCACTCAAAAACAGATTCTGACCAACTGATGAAGTCGGATTATTCATGATGACTGAAAAATGACTTGTTGATCTCAAGAATCCCTGAATGGAATTCATAAATAAAAACGATCAGTGACTCAGCTGATCAGCACTTGCCATGACAATGGAATGAAATCGTCCTATGCTCATAGAGATTGAAGCATTAACCACATATACCAAATTCTGATACCCTAAAAGATCAGCAAGATGAATAAATGCATGAAAACTTGACCTCATGATCGCGGTGCTCACCAAATTCAGCGATACGAAACTGGAGAGCCACGATGTCTACCTTAATATCTCAAGATGACTCACCATCCAGGAACCATGAATCGATTTAGCAGTTCTTGCTGCAATAATCTCTTCAAAGAAGAACAAGCCTCTGTGAAAAATAGTTTTCATATGAGAAGTTTCACTCACATGAGTGATCAAAAATGTTTTTCAACTCGACAGAAGAGTCGATGAAGCTATAAAGTTGTGATTCGAGAAAATAGTAATTCCAGCCTGAGTCTACAAATGAAAGAAATGAACATGAATCATTTCTGAGATAAAAAATATGAATGATTTGGAAAAGCTTTGTTAAACCCTTTTCAGTCAAACTCTTTTTCCCCTTTTTCCTTTATTTCAGAACTGCTGCGAGAATCCTTTCCGAACACACCTATCCCTCTCCTGTCATTTCGAGCGCCAGCGAGAAATCCTTTAATGAGCAACGATTAAAGGATTTCTCATTCCGTTTCACTTCATTCGAAATGACAAAAACCGAGGATTGCATAAAGAATGATTCTTTATCTCTTTCAATAATTTCTAAACCGGCACCCCCCTCTCTGTCATTTCGAGCGCCCAGCGAGAAATCCTTTCCTGACACACTACCCTCCCCCTTGTCATTTCGAGCGTAAGGGAGAAATCCTATGATGGATATTCATGATCGATTAAAGGATTTCTCATGCGCCTCGCTTCATTCGAAATGATATGAAAACAATGAAAAATGGAGAATTCTTCTCCATTTTTCATTGTTTTAGTGATTCTGAATTATCTTAAGTCTAAGTATTTCTTTTCATATGAATTCAAGTATTCGATCATATTTTCAAGTGATTTCTTATGTGCTGATTTATCTGAAACACTTGCGAGATTGATTCCAAGAAATCATTTGAGGATTTCGGACTGTTCCCAGATTCACCAGTTCGAGAGCGATTCTGGACTTGAATCTATCCTTTTTACAAGCGTCGAAAACGCCTTTTGTTTATCTTTAAGATTAGTTTTGTCAGTATTCTCAAAACACTTGATTTTCGGGAATTTTGCAGAAACGAAAGGACATAGTACCGGGTCATCTCAAATATATTTTGATAATGCCAATTGATATTTCGGGTATTTCAGAGTTCAAGAGAATTCAGGATTTACTGCAAGATTTCAGTATTGGAAAACTATATATCTTGAGATGAAGGCATGAATTTCAGCTAGTTCAATATCAGTTATCCAATCTCAAGAATCGATTACCTTTTTTGGCGGATCAAAATATGTTGTCGGATTTCTTAAGAGTCTGTGGTCATTGAATAATTTGATTATTGCAGGATAGGCAAAATTCTTGTCGGGATCAATAGCCGTCCAATCAAGCTCTCAGATCTTGCTGCGGTCAGTGAATCAATAAGTGACGTCAGCATTGAAGTAAGCTCCTCAGATAATCTGCGGATCGGTATAGAGCTCTATCAGCTGAGAAATCCATTTATCTTTATCCTTGATTCAGATTGCCGGAACTCAAGGTTGTCATATATGATTTTTGTTATAAATATCGATGAGTCTGGCATTATCGAATTCTCAATCTATATTTATGCTTGTTGTTCAGGCTTCATCTATGAATATCGGCTTATTGAATGTCTTCATCCTGTCCAGAGTCCAATATCAAGGTTCGTTTATCACTTCCATCGGAGTTCTCCATGAAGCCCACTTCTCTGCCCTAGCTCACTTTCACCAATTATAAATGGTCACTCACATGATATCAACATATTCATCGCCCGGATAATAATCTTCGAATGTAAGGCAACCGATTTCTTTTTTCTTTTCTTGGTTGCAGTTAACCACCTCTGACAGCTGATCCACAAAAAATCCAGGAGCAACTGGCAAGTCTTGACTATTTATCGAATAGTCAAAGAGTATATTCGATCTATCGAGTCACTCTTCCCTGCTCCACTTCCAGACCATCTTCCAGAAAATTGGGAAATTAACAGGATCGGATGACCAACTATACCATCAGCCGTTCATCTCATGCAAGAATCTGAAAATCACTTTCACATCATACTTCTTTATCAGTTTGAAAAGCGTTCTGTATTTTGCTTCCCAGCCTTTATGTGCGGGATCGGCGATAAGTTCCTTGAGATTGTATCAGAATGGATTTATGTCGACATGATAGACTCTGTCCTTTCATAATTCTTTGAAAGTAGTTGCAAGCTTATATATCTCTCATTTATTGAAATCATCATAAATTACAGATATGAGAGGGACTTTAACATTATAATTGGCTTCCACTTTCTTGATGATGTCATACTCATTTTCCTGAAGCCTAAGTCAAAAGAGGAAATAATCCTGAAAAGCGAGTGTCGAGGAAGGAAAAATAACAAGCAAAAGAAGTATGGAAACAAATTTTTTCATAATAAATGTATGTTTAAATTGCTTGGTATTCTACAGAAAGAGACCAAAATGCAAATTTAAGTATCTATTTTTTGCCTAGTTGAAAGAATAAAGCATGGCGGGCTTCTTAGAATTCGTCTTATCGGTTTCTCAGGTTTCACTGATTATCTTCATGGAAAGCATTTTTTTCTTAAAATTCCTGATATCGATTTTACTTCAATAAATACCTTCGTAAAGCAAATGCAGAGAATTGAAGGTAAAATGGGGGCCGATAAGATGCTTGGCTATTCAGGTATATTCCAATCTTTTTATAAGATGGTATTTCGCATGCTCAATTATACTCTTGTGTTTGAAGTTGTATCAGATTTGAATATTGACGAGCTCATCGAATTCCAAAAGTCTTATTTTTGTGAAATCAGCAGATTTAAGGAGGAGTTCTGATTCAATAAGAGAAAGATAACTTAAAGAAACCGTATGTCAACGATGATCATATCATGGGTCTCAAAAAACATGAATCTGCTGACAGAAAATACTATCAATTCAGGTTTTTCTATTCAAAATGGAGAGAAAATTATCATCAAGCGTAAATCATGATCTCATTATTCATCAAGGAAGAATATATTTCATTTCTCAATCTATATCCTTTTGATTCAAAACTACGCACAATTTTCAATTGTAATAGGTAAATATGACTATATCTATGCAGAAAACTGGGATCGGAAGTTCCCATATGCTTTCATATTTTTTATTGAGAAATAATTCTTTTTCCATCTTTATAATTGTTATGTATACATTTTATTGGCATCATATAACCGCTATTATTCATTACAATGATATAGTAAAAAATTCTAAAGTCAATAATTAATTGTTAAAAATACATTTGCTATTTTTAACAATTAAGATATTATCTCGGTACACGATAATTGATAAATTATTTGTAAGC
Organism: uncultured Candidatus Peribacteria bacterium; assembly: GCA_964553745.1. Lineage (GTDB taxonomy): Bacteria > Patescibacteriota > Gracilibacteria > BD1-5 > UBA2023 > STC-113. Next base: position 44,477 of record CAZKLD010000008.1, read on the forward strand.
ACATTAAATGTTAATCAACGCAAACATATATTCCTAATTTTAAAGTTATGAAAGCGAATAATATAAGGAAAGTAACAAGTGTGACGACGGTCGTCGCTATGTTATTTTCCTTTTTTTGACCCTGAATAGGGTTAATCCCTTCGGCCAATGCTGCATTGGCAACAACTTGACCGGTAAGTCCGTTTACAACATTCCCTAATTGGTTTCAAGATGCATGAGGTCTGCCTTTGGAGCTGATGGAGGCGGCAGATGGAAAAGGTATTTCTGCTGCTGTCGTTGCATGAAACGAACTATCTGAACAGATTGGATTCTGATGAGAATGATTCTGGTTCAGTGCAGATGCAACTATGCCTACCGCTGCATGAGATGCTTCAATAGTACAAGCAGTAGAGGCATCATTTGCACCTCAGCCTAATCCTACAGATTGATTGCAATCGGCTTTTACACGTATACGCATAAGGATAGATGTCCCTAATATATGAGAATACACTGTGACATATCCATATTGAGAGAGGACTTATGATGTTACAGATCCAGAAGACCTTATTATTAATGACACTACAGATGTATGATGCTTCAGTCAACCTGGCGTTTCGCTATGTGACACTGTGGCAGAATATGATGCAGTTCTAGCAGGTGAAATCTGACCATTCGTAACATGGGAAACATTTGAACTGAATCCTCTGGACACTGATCCTTTACTGATAGATGGAATTACTTGAAAAAGATATATCGGTATTGCCTGAGAAGAGCGCCCCATTAAAAATGGCCCGAACTGAAATATATTCAGGGTTGATGGTCCGAACATAGGTTGACCTTGAATCAACTCAATTGAAACAGATCTCTTTGAGGTTACCTGAAGAATAGCCACTATAGATTCAACACCTCCTGCAATCGGCGCTACTAGCCCTGCGAGCGCACAGGTGTTATCTGAAAATGTATGACTCACTATAAATGCCAGTGATGACTTATGAGTAAGAAAGGTGACTATGGATGTATGATCTCTTGGAAATACGCTTAAAACAACAATAAACTGAAGTCAGGTTGTCCCAAGTTCTGCAAGCCCTGCTACCTGATCATGAACATTCACAATAAACACAGTCACAAACACTCTTACATACGATATAAGCACGAGCTGACTCTCATGAGTACAGACAGAGGCGAGTCTGAGATGACCTGCTGCGACATGAGCAAATTGAGCTGTCATTGCTTCTCTTCCGCTGACTTCATCTAAGTCATGAATACTTACATACCCTCAAAATGTCGAAGCAGATATTATAAATTGAAATACATATATAAGCATCTCTACATGATGATTCCCAAATTGAGAAGTAAGATGACAGGTATTGCCCCAGTCTGATCTGAAGACTTTGGTCAGGAATTCGTGAACTGCAACTGCCTGAACATGGTTTCTAGAAATCGCTGCCCTTGACAGAGTATGAACTTTCAGCCTCCCGATATCTATCACGGACTGAAGCAATTCAACTTCATGAACTTTTGAGCTGACGGTATCACCGCCGCCTGCACCAGTGATAACAACTCAGAATCTTACAACATCTTGATCAGCATTGACAATTTCCTGAACATGAGTTGCTAATTCAACTATCGAATTATTCAGCTGAAGTACAGTTATAGCAAGCTGAACGGTAAATGGCGCTTGAATATTCTCATTTGCTTGAGTCAGTCTGACAGAATGAACAAATGTTTTTCAAGCTTCGATTAAAGATGTAGCATGAAATCCTTCTGATCTTTCTAACACATTAACCGTAATAATGGATACCGTAGCTCCAGATGCACCGGTCATCACAGATGTATCTTGAACTCTAGTGAATACTCCGACAATTACAGTAAATTGAACTGCAGAAGCTGACTCAACTGTAAGCATAAAGAAATGATCACTCACCATAGCAACATGAACTGCTGATTGATCATGAGCATTCTCTGTTGCTTGAGTACCTCTGGCACAGTGACTTAACACTTTATCTGCAACATCGACAGATTTAGCATGAAACACATCCGGACCATCAGGCAATCTTACAGTGACTCTAGATTCAGTCGCCCCTGCTTGAACCGTTACATTTCCTGCTTGATCAGTTACTAAAAATCAAACAGAACAAGTAAATCTTACGATTTCAGAAACATGAAGCTTCAGCGCATCATGAGCATGAGTAGTCTGAACATTGACTTGAGATATTGTTTCGTCCACTTGAATAACTGTAACGTTAGCCATTTGAGACTGATTGAAAAACCTAGATGTTCTCTTCAGTGATCTGGCATGAAACTCTAGCGTAGTATCAGCTTCGATTACATTAGATACTACAGCACCTGCAGCACCGACAATCACTTCTGACAATCTTACAACCTCATGAACAACAGTTACTATAACTTGAACTTGAGAAGCCAATGCAACTGTAGATATATTAGATTGAACCTGAAGCATAATCGCTAGCTGAAGTGTTGATCCGCAATGAGCATTCTCAGTTAGCGGAGTCCCAGTTGTCGCTTGATTAAACAGCATACAAGCAAGATTAACAGATGCTGCTTGAAATGTATCGGACAATTCTACGCAACCTGTATCAGTAGTAGTGGATAGAGATGCTCCGGATGCTGCAGTCATATCTTCAACTCCTAATCTGACTTCCTCATCTACAACGACTATCGTTTGAACATGAGAGGCAAACATAGCCGTAACGGTATTCAGATCTTCTGTTGCCGTATGAAACTGAACAGTCGACTGATCATGAGCTCTGACAATAACATGAGTATCGCTTGCAGAATGATCTAATGCGTTTACCGTAAAATTAACGGACGCTGCCTGAAACATATCAGCAAGTTCAAATTCAGTTACTGTGACAAGAGATTCTCTTGCTCCTACAGTGACAAACCTACAGACGCTTAATATAACACACCAATTAGCAGACATTAGCTTTAACTTCACAGATTCGAATTTTACAATCTGAACCTGAACTTGAGCTGTTAGCTATGGAACATGATGATCTCTATCAAATGCATGAACAAGCAATGTCGCATTTACTGCTTGAACTCCTAATTCAGGACTATCATCATTAGCATGAATGCTTCCATCTACAACTTACGGATTCAGCTTAAGCTTAATAGACAATGCAGGAAATACAGCTACATCTACTGGATCATTTGCAACCGCATCTTCACCGATATCACTATCCGGATGAAGCGTAGCAGAGACTTGATCGACAAATGTAGCAGGTGCCACAATTCCAAGCTGAGGATCATTGCAGCTAAATTGAACAAATATCCTAATAAGCTCCAACCCTGCAGATCCAAATTCAATTACCGGATCGCTATCTCTGTCATGAATAACTTCTCTGAGCATCGAATGAGGCAACTGGAACTGAATAATTTTAGCTCCTACACTAGTAAGCAGCTGAACAGCTTGAGAAGCCAGCGCATGAGAAATCAGCTGACTGATAAGCTCAAGCTTCTGAAGCTGAGCAGTATGATCCGTACTCCAAACAGTTAAAGTGTGATGAGAAAGCTGAGTATCCATTTTGGCAAATTGATGACTGTTTACGCTTAGTATCTCAGTTCCATCTAGCAACTCATGACAAGTGCTAAGCTTGATCAGATCAACTGACGGTACAACCTGGCAACTTAACACTCCTGATAATTCGTGTACAGTTGATTCAAACAAGATGTGCACATTCAATACGGACCATCTTAGCTTCTTTGCCTCATTAGATCTGGTTGACACTATACCGAACACTCTTTCTTTCGCTTCCTTGACATGAAGAGGTCTTAATGCAGTCGAGACATCAGAAACCCTGACTGCAACATGAACAAATACATGAGCGAGTGTAACGGTTGCAAACTGATTGATATCTATCAATAGCGGAGCGCTATCGACAACATGAACAATCAATAATTGAGACACTGTTAAACTGCAGCTTACCAACTCCCCTGCCAACTCTACGACAGTAACTGCAACTATCTCAGTCTGAACAACACAAGTCTGAAGCTTTAGCTCTACAACTCTTGCCACAACCGTATCTAGCGGCGGCGGTGGAGGCGGAGGCTGAGGCGGAGGCTGACTATTCGTTGACACATGTACAAATTGAGATAAATCATGAAACTCATATGACTGAAAATGCGATGCCCTTACAAATTCATCTTCTGACTCAAGCTCTGGAGCTTCCAGCTCTTGAAATGGCTCCGTAACAACTAATTCCGGATCAACATCGGTAACTGGTTGAAAATCAAGATTCAGCGATATAGACGATTCATTCGCTAAAGATGATATCCTAGAGTTCGTCGAGAAATGAATCCTTAAATGATATGAAGATTGAACATTCAGACCAAACAGCCCGATTACAAGAGCAGAATTCCTAGCAATTGTCATGAAGGCATTGGATGTCAAGCTAGATGAATCATTGACAAAGACTAACTTTAAAGATATTCCAGAAGTTTGGATGATAAAGTACATCGAAAAAGCCTGGGATTACTGAATAAAGGGTCAGACTATAAACGGAGAACTTAGATTCAGGCCGAATGATCCGATATCTAGAGCTGAGGCAATGGCTATCCTTCTTAATATAGCATGAATTGCTCCATCTGAAATGACTGATTCTAGCTTTTCGGATATTCCAGCAACATGGATGATAAGCTATCTTGAAAAGGTTAAGGAACTAGGAATCGCATGATGACAGGTAATTAGTTGAACCTTGAAATTCAGGCCTAATGATTCCCTTTCCAGAGCAGAGGCTACGAGAGTATTAAAAAAGACTCTCGGTGTCAAAAACATGAAGACTTACACCATTGAAATAACATCTTCTTGAGTATCTCCGCAAACAATAACAATCAATAAGTGAGATAAGGTAAATTTCATAAATAAAGACTCAGCTCCACATTGGCCAGCATCTTGAATGCATCCTGTACACACTGGTTATCCTGGTTCAGACATCAAAAAATGCTGAACTCCAGAACAATCAAAAATATTCGATGCTTGCAAGTGACTTGCAAAAGATGAGGCATTCACATTCATATTCAATGAAGTATGAGAATGGGGATTCCATGATCATCTTGATGTATCGGTTGCTGCACTCAGATGAAAGATAATCGTAAAATAATTGCTCATTTACTCAAATCAGAACAACACAAAGATATCTTTGTGTTGTTCTGTAAATTGAGAAATATTAATAATCTTTAGAATCATGAAAACAATAAAATTCAATAAAATATCATTGATTACAACATTGGCATTGATATTATACACCCTCAATAGCCCTTGGATAAGTGCTAAATGAGGTTCAGACGACTGATGAGGCTCATCCTCAAGTTCATCTTCTAACTCAAATTCATCTTCCAATTCCAGATCATCAGATGATAATCTGCCGAGGCATTCTTGAACTGATGACTTCGTTAATTGAGTGAAGCTCAGATGAGACTGAAGCGTCGATGATAATTGAGTATCAAGATGAGGCAATTGAAATATCTTCAGATGAGACTGAAGTATTGATGACAACCTGCCGAGGCATTCTTGAACTGATGACTTCGTTAATTGAGTGAAGCTCAGATGAGACTGAAGCGTCGATGATACTCAGGGCAATATACGATTGGATTGATTCAGCGACATCAGGAATAATTTCGCTAGAGATGACATAAGGAATCTTGCACAGAGATGAATAATCAGGTGATTCGACGACAGTAGTTTCAGGCCCGATAGATCAGTCACCAGAGCAGAATTCCTTGGAATGGCACTTAAATCAGCTTGAATAAGCACTGATGATTCTCGGGCAAATCCACAATTTCGTGATGTGTCTGAATGATGGATGAGGCCTGTTGTCGCAAGGGCTAAGGAATTAGGAATCGTATCAGGTCAGAATATCAACTGAAAATTGCTATTCAGGCCGAATGATGAAATTACAAGAGCAGAATCGATTTCAATCTTACTGAATATCAAGAATGTAAGAGTTGATGATAATCTCTCTAGACACTCATGATTCGATGATGTAAATGATGATAGGCTGGCACCGATAGTCGCAAAAGCAAAAGAGATATGAATCATATCCGGACAGAAAATCAACTGAAAATTACTATTCCGGCCAAGTGATGACCTGACTCGTGCCGAAGCTGCAAAGATAATCACAAAATCCCTATCTTCTGACGATAGTGCGTCCAGGAGCTCATCCTCCTCAGATGATAACCAACCTCATAACTCTTCGATCGATGATTTTATGAAATTCTGAAAATAGATTTTTCATGACCATAAAGAAAAAACCTCCCGAAAATCGGGAGGTTTTTATATAAAAATTTGAAATTAGGAATATTTTATATAATATGTCGCCACATTTACGGAGAGGTCGCATAGTCGGTCTAGTGCGCACCCTTGGAAAGGGTGTGTGCTCGTAAGGGCACCAAGAGTTCGAATCTCTTTCTCTCCGCCAAATGTTTAATCAAGAATCAAAAATCAGAAGAAAGAGATGAGAAGTTCATGCTCGGCAACGGAATGGAATGCAGTGCCGGGTAAATCTCTTTCTCTCCGCCAAATGTTTTAAGAAAAATCAAAAATCAGAAGAAAGAGATGAGAAGTTTATGCTCGGAGCGTAGCGAACGGGTAAATCTCTTTCTCTCCGCCAAATGTTTTAAGAAAAATCAAAATCTGAAAGAGAAGCTATACAATGAATACATCAAAGAAACCCTTTCGTTCGAAAGGGTTTCTTTGATTTTGGGCAGTGATATCATTTTCAAAATCAGCTTTGTTTTTGATATAAAATCTTTAAACTGAGCCAGTTAAAATGAAAAAATATAAATATGATCATTCAAGACAAAGTATATTGAGATATAATTATCACCGAACCGGTCATACAAGAACTCATCGGATCCGCTTCGATGAGAAGATTGAAATGAATCGATGCGGCATGAAGATTCGAACACTTCTATCCATGATCAAGCTATACCAGATTTGATCATTGCTTATGAGTATATCACGTGCTAAATATCTATGGAGCCTCTCTGGAAGAGCAGATTGCATGACTTATACATGATGTTTCACATTCTGCATTCTCACATTGTGTAGATTATGTCCTAAATTCCTGATCTGAGGAACTGCATGATTTTCAAGATAATATTTTTGAAGAGTTTGTCAGGAAATCAGATATTCCAAGCATATTAGACAAATACGGTTTTTCACTGGAAAGGATTTTAGATTCCAGCAACTTCCCTCTCCTGGAGAATAATCTTCCGAATTTTTGTGCTGACAGGATTGATTATTCACTCAGAACTTGAATTTGCTATAAATACGCAGATAAAGAATATGTAGGCCTATTCCTAAAAAAACTTCAGACCAATTGAAATGAATGGTATTTCAATGAACCGGAATTTGCCTTGAGGTTCTCTTATGATTTCAAATTCATGAATGAAACTTATTGGGCTTGATTCGAAACTTCAATGATGATGTGCACCATTTCCGATTATCTGAAATACTCTCTCGAGAAATGATACATTACAGAGAATGACCTTTTCCTTGAAGATGAAGAAGTCCTTTCCAAAATAAGGCTGTGGCACCCAGAAGATCCCAAACTAGCAGAGCGATACCGAAGAACCACCGACATAAATTCAACTGCTATCGACGAGGAAACATATGACAGGAAAATCGCATGCAAGTCCAGGATTATTGATCCGCTGGTACTGAACGAATGAAAAATCATCAGACTGAGCCAAGTATCTTCAGAATGGGAAAACGTTCTCAAGACCGAATTGCTACCGAAAACCTATTATATAAAATATGTAGCAAGCCCAGAATTCAGCCTATAAAATTTTTTTGTTTTTTTTAAAAAAACTATATAATATCGGCGCATTTTTAAATTGTAATCCTGAAATGGTATGAAAACGAAAATTGAAAAGCTTTGCCAAGATTTTTTCGGCCTCATGGCTGTCAACACCAAAAGCCTTACAGTCAAATGTGAGGATGAAGAAAGGAATATATTTTTTATACATCTGGAAACGGAAGACTCTAAACTCATTATCTGAACACACTGACAGACTCTTGAATCGATTAAGCACCTTTTATCGAGAATGATAGAGAATTCATTTGACACAAATGCCACAGTCCATGTTGAAATCAATGATTATCTGAAATCCAAAGATGAAAAACTGTACAGATATATCGATTGAAGGATTGATTATGTCGTAAAAAGCCAAAAAGAAGTTGTTCTGCCAAATTTCAGCTCGTATGAAAGGAAAAAAATCCACAACTATATTTCAGAGATGAAATTGGAAACAATCCGTTCCTATAGCATGGGAGAATGAAAAGATAGAATGATGCATCTTGCTCCATCTTGAAAAACCGTAAACGCAAATATAGATATTGACTGAATTGATATATAAGATAAATGAAAAAATGAAAAAAAACTTAATACTATTATTATTCACCTGATTCACATTAGGCTCCGTAATATGCTTTTATTACATTGGGGGCTTTGTGAATTATCCTGTTCATCTTGAGGTGAGATCTAATATCGTGAATCATCCTGAATTTGTTCCATCAAAAACTTTTGTAAAAGCCGCATCTGCATGATATGATAATGTTGTAGCTGATATATATTGGCTTGATTCAATACAATACATAGGGTCAAATGCGCTCGCAAGCGAATACAAGAAATACCTCTATGTCGTCCTCAATCTCGTCACCGATCTTAATCCGAATTTCTATTACCCTTACCAGATCTGACAACTGCTTCTTTCTACAAGCAATGAAAGATATGAGAATTTCAACAAAAGCGAACAATCAAAATATGTAGATCAATCGATTGCCCTATGACTGAAATGAATAAGCAACACATGCGATGCAACAAAAGTGGAACAGATAAAAAAAGAGTTCGACCTGAAAAAACTATGGACTTCAGCTGAATATAAAAATCCTTGCTCAGAGCCGAATATCCCCTATTATCTTGCCTACACATATTACTGGAGCAAGTATGATTGAGCTCGCTCTTCTGAGTATTACAGGGTTACATCGGCAAATGAAAATGCACCCGTTTGATCAAGAGTGATGTCTGCAGTCATGCAATGAAAATCCTGAGATAGGCAAAAATCAATTCTAATGTTCTTATCATTGGCTGAATCCCTCTGAACAAAGCAGACAAAAGCATGTTCTGAATTCTCATCTTATTTATGATGAATGCTTTTCAAGTGATTTCAGGAATGAAAAATGATGGATTGAAAATTCGTAAGAGATATAGATATAATCAGGAAAGACCTGATGGACAAACTCTGAATCAAATCAACAGCTTATTCAATAACTGATGAGGGAAATTGCTCAAATTACCTTAATAAAGCAGTAAGAGAGATGAATTTAGCTTATCTAGAGGCAGCGGATAAAGTTTACTTTGAAAAAAACAAAGAACATGCTCAAAAGCCCGAAATCCTGCTTTCAGCATGACTGATAAATTACATCCCCCAAGATTATCAATACGATAAGGATTCAAAAGTTATCTACTACTACAACAAAGATACCTGACATTGGGATAACAAAATGTGAGAATAATAAATATGATAAAGAAAAAATAATCTTCCGTTTCACGGAAGATTATTTTTTTAAGCCCGTAACTGGGTTTTGAAATTTAAAAACTCCGGAACCTAGATTCTATGAAAAAGCATAACCAATTGAGAACCTTTCAAAGACACCTTGTTGACTCTCTGCATTAAGCGTATTGATAAAATATTAATCATACACAATTTAAACTGTATAAATTATTTAAAAACATTTCGTTTTTAGGCATTTTTTCATATAATGTCTTCACCCTTTTTTAAAGGATTTCCATTGCCGAGTTTTTCTCTTGCATAAAGGCAAAACAGCTGATTTTAGAACAAATAAATTATACGAAAATGTTAAAAAGTGCCTACACATAAAAGATAGAGGGATTTGAGTTCAAAAAACTTGTTCAAAAAGCCATTGTCAAATGTTTTTTAAACTTTGACATCAATAAAAAAAAGAGTATAGATTTGGTATGAAATTTTTAATTCAAAAATAAATTAATTAAAAAAATGGATAAGGTATCTGAAATACTACTACTGAAAAGCATAGTCAAGGAATTAGTCGAAAAAATAAAAAAGACTGATTTCCTTACTTACTTCAAGAAATTATCGATAGTCTCTGTACAGGATAATTCCATTAGCTTTTGAGTGATATCCAGTTTTGCAAAAGACAATATAAGTTTCAAGTTCTATAAGGAGATCAAAGCAATAGTCACCTCACAATATCCAAATATCCAATTTATTGATTTTCAGGTTGATTCAAACATCGACAATCCCTCAAATCATAAAGTAATCGACTGCTTCAAGGAATACAAAGACCTTACTGTAAAGAAGAGGAAAGAAGACTTCGAAGACAACAATAGTTCCGAATGAATGGAAATTAAGACTATCAACGATAAATACAATTTTGATAACTTCATAGTTTGACCGTCAAACCAGCTTCCATTCTCAGCATGCGAAGCGGTATCCAGAAAACCTTGAGCATCCTATAATCCATTGTATATCTACTGAAATGTATGACTTGGTAAGACTCACCTACTTCAGGCAACAGGCAATACGATCAAGTGAAAATTCAAGGACAAGAAAATAATTTATACAACAGCAGACAGGTTTGCTAACGACTACATCACAAACGTAAAGAAAAGGACTCTTGAAAAAATGAAAGAGAAATACCGTTCTATAGACGTTCTTGTAATAGATGACGTTCAATTCCTTCAATGAAAGGAGTCCACACAACAAGAGCTGTACAATATTTTTAATATTCTGTACGAGTCAAATAAACAAATTATCCTTTCATGAGATAGGGCACCCAGAGAGTTGACTGAGCTTGAGCCAAGACTCAGAAGCAGATTCGAATGGTGAATAATAGTCGATATATCAGCACCGGACTTTGAAACAAAACTTGCTATCCTTCAGGAAAAAGCAAGAGCAAGAGAATTCATAATACCTCAAGAAGTTGCTGAATTCATTGCCTATAACGCATGATCAAACATACGCGAATTAGAATGAATACTTAATCAGATAATCGCAGAATACGAGCTTCACAATATGCCGCCTACAATTGAAAACGTCGCTCAAAGGCTCAATAAATTAGCGATCACCGATTCCCTGCTCTGAACAACAAAGAAGAATAAAATGAGTATCAAGAGTTATGATGAGCTGATTGATATAGTAAGCGAACACTTTGCGATAAACAAAAAAGACCTACTCTGAGATGATAGGAGAAAAGAGAATATGATCCCAAGGCAAGTTGCAATGTATCTGCTTAAGAATTATATGAATTATACCTTAGAGAGAATCTGAAATATATTTTCAGGAAGAAACCATTCAGCAGTTCTTTACTCATGCAGAAAATTAGAATTGATCCTAAAGAAAAACCAGAATCTCTTCTATGAAATCAATGTTTTAAGGGATAAGCTTTGAATATAATGAAAATCCTGGCTCTCTATATTTAAAAAATAGAGAGCTTTTTCAGAAATAAGGTATGTCGCGCATCATAAAAAAAACTGTTTTGCATCTAATTAAATCCGATTCAATATGTCGAAATTATATTTCCAATACTGAGCAATGTGAGCTGGAAAGACACTGGAACTCATTAAGGTCGCATACAATTATACTGAAAGATGAATGAATGTTGTCATATTCAATTCTAAGATAGATACACGATTTGAAACCGATAAAGTAAGCTCAAGGAGCGGAAGTGCCATTTCTTCGATGCCATATGATTCTGAAACTGATTTCTTGGAGACAATAGAGCGATTGAAATCGATAAAACCCATTGATTGCATTTTGGTTGATGAAAGTCAGTTCCTTAAAAAGCATCAGGTTGATGATCTCGCAGTTGTTGTGACATCAATGGATATTCCTGTCATGTGTTTCTGAATAAAGACAGACTTCCAATGAAGTTTGTTCGAATGAAGCAAAAGGCTTCTGGAAATAGCACAAAAAATAGATGAGATAAAGACAATATGCTGGTGCTCCAATAAGGCAACGATGAATGCCAGGATAGCAGATTGAAAAATGCTGACAGAGTGAGAACAGATTGAGATATGAGAAAATGACAAATATATTTCACTTTGTCTGAAACATTATCTGGAAAAGAATATCTGATGAGGATTTAATTCATAATAACCTTATTTATGGCGGGAAACAGATTTTACATAGGCGACAAGGAGGCTGAACATATCTCTGATCTAACACCGGAGTGCAATGCGCTCCTTATTCAGAATAGCCTCGTATGGGAAGAGTGAGAACTTATAAGGGAGAGTGTTTATGAGATAATCGCCCATACAGGATTCAGGGCAAATTTTGCAGAAACTGCAGACTTCCTATCTTCGATTTCACAAAAAGAAAAGCCTGATCTATTTAAGGAAGTCTGAATTGTGAACGTACAACTTATATGAGGAGGCCTTACCAGAGACGACCATCTTCCCAAGGTGGTGAAAATGCTCTCAAACCAGAAGATTGCAGGAAAGTGAGAATAATATCTATAATAATCAAATTATGCTTTATATCGTATCGACACCGATCTGAAACCTTGAAGATATCACTTACAGGGCTGTCAGGATTCTTAAGGAGGTCGATTTCATAGTATGTGAGGATACCAGAACATCCTGAGTGTTGCTTAAGGCTTATGACATTAAGAATAATCTTCTTAATTTCCATGCCCATTCAGATGATTCAAAAATCAAGAAAATCATTGATCTCCTAAAAGAATGAAAGGATATCGCCCTAATATCAGACGCTTGAACTCCTTGAATTTCAGATCCTGCTTACAATCTAGTCAGAAAGGTAATTGCAGAGGATATTCAAGTATGTCCGATTCCGTGAGCATCCGCTGTACTCTCAGCAATCGTATGAAGCTGAATGCATATGCACGATTTCAGATTCATCGGGTTCCTACCGGTAAAAAAATGAAGGCAGACTCTTCTTAGAGAATTAGCAGAAAAAGATTATACAGTAGTGATATATGAATCAGTCCACAGGCTTCTCAGGACTCTGGAAGATCTGGAGAAGACTTTCTGAAAAGAGCACAAAATTGTGGTTGCCAGAGAATTGACAAAGAAATTCGAAGAATTCAAAAGGGACTCCATAGAAGAATGCAGAGCATATTTCTGAAAACAGAACCTCAAATGAGAATTCGTGATTGTATTTTAAAAAAATATCCGGGTTACCCGGATATTTTCTTCATTTTTTGCATTATAGAGAATGTTGTGCTAAAATAAATTCAAATTATTTCATTACAAAACATTTATGTGAGCAGAAACAAAAGAATACCAAGATGATAGCAAGATGATGGAGAAGCTAGAAAAAAGTTTCTGAAAAGATGTAAAAATACAAGATAAGGACTTAATGAGTGAATTATGAAAATGAAAAGATAAAGAGAAATTCGATGCGAACGAACTTAATGAAGCTATCGACAAAACACTTGAAAAAAAAGTGAATTCTAGCATCTGAAATCTATGAAACAATGATTGAGCAAAGAGATTGGCAGAACTCCAGAAAACTTGATTAATGGATGAAATCAGAAAAGAGAACGATCCGAAAAAGAAAATTGAAATGTTCGAGGAAATTACAAGCACGCTGAAATCGATGGAATGAACTGCTCATGCAGAAATGAAAAATCAGGAAAAGCAATATTGAGATTTGATTTGAAAAGAAGAGAAATCAGCAAAAGAAAAAAATGATGCGTTCACTGTTAGACTCAAGAGTCTGGCTGATATTGTGAATGATGCAAGAGTGAAACATAATCAAAATATCGATAAACAGAAAAAAGATGCTAGAAAAGAATGAGACAACGAGCAGATGAAGTCTCAGCATGAAGCAAATGAAGTCGGAGAAAAGCTCAATGTAGCTTAATTATGGTCAGTTAAAATCCTCTTGAAAAAAGAGGATTTTTTTTATCAAATCAGAAAAATATCTTTGACTTTAGCAAAAATATATACTAGACTTACAAAAGTTCAATGTTGTTTATAATCATCTATAAAATTATGCAAAAAAGGATTATAAGGATATTGTCTTCAATAATTATAATGTCAATTGCAGTGATATGATTATCATTTGGCGATTTGATTTATGCCGGATCCCAGATCACCGCATCAAAGAACAATACCGATGCCTGAACAAGCTCAGATACATGGAACCTATCATGAAATTACACTGCCTATTTGAATCCTGTCACGGATGTAAATTGAAATATCACAACACCGAATTCTACTATACTTAGGAGCATAACCTGATCGATAAATTCAACTCTCTATTGAGATTTCAAAATTTCAAGCCTGAATGCTATTTATAATGCATCAAAGTTTAACGCATTTACCACTGATTGCCCTAGCTGATGAGTGCTCATGCTAAACTGAACCATCTCATCGGCAATTTGGTGAAATTTCAATGTAGATTCAAATAGTCACCTATGTGTTGTTTGAGGTAAAATAGTCATAAAGCTCAATTCGCTCAAAATCTGAGAAAAAGATTTATGAGGAGGGTGAATTGCAACCACAACAGCAATATCGCAGACGGTAAAAGTGAATTGAATCAATAAGATCCAAACTGATTCGATTATCAGTCCGGTATCTTCAATACAATGACAATTTGAAGATCAAAAATATATCATAAGGACAAACATAAATAAGCAATTAGGGCTGCTTTTAAATTGAATGCAGGGTGAAAAAGTAAAAACAAAGCTGACGAAAAGCGAATTTGAAGACACATCGTGGGGTATGAAATACTTCAATTATGAATGACAGAAGGAATTAATTCCATCAAACGAGGATAATATGTGAAAGATTCTTAAGCTAGAAAACAGCTATTCATTTTCTGCACCGTCAAATTATAAATTAAAAGTTGTGGGACAGAAAACGATTATCGTGAAATGAGGTAATATATACATTAATGCAGATATATATAATAGCAATGACTCCGATTCCCTACTTGTCCTGGTTGCAAAAAGATGAGATTGAGCTGAGTATGAGAACGGATGAAACATATATATTGATCCAAGTGTGACAAATATTGATGCAGTCCTGATAGCTGACTGAAGTGTTCTGGATTATAACGGTACAAGCACTATCGATTCAAGCGCAAATGCTGCATCAAAGAATTCATTAAGAAGGCAGCTCATGATATTCTGACAAGTCTCTTCAAGCAATACGACTTGATCGGATACTGCACCATATTGATCAGATGCTTATATCAAGTATGGTAAATCATATTCGGACAACAGATATGATATTTCAAAACTGAGAACATTTGAGGTCATTCCTGTACCGAGCGGACTCACATGCTGAGACAATAATGCGCCCCGAAGGAATGATAGCATGGAAGGATTGGAATATGCATGGGCCGGAAAAAAATTATGCAAAGTCTGAGATTCCCCAGAAAACTGATTGCGCGTATCGAATTTGGAAAATCCTGTAATAGTGATGTATAATTCGAATATACAAATTCTGAAGCCTTATATAATGCAAATATCTGAATAATAATTAAAATTATGATAAATATAAAAAAAATTGCAGTATTGGTTTCCTTGTTCATCATTGCAGTATCATCGACTGCTTATGGAACTTGATGAAAAATCTGAGATGTTTTTATACAGAATGCCGATTCAACTTGGACAATATCGGATATATCATCGATTAATTCAAGTTGCACCGATTGACAAGTCTTAGTCCAAGCAGGCTGAGCATTATCTTGCCAATCTGTAGACTGTTACGTTCCTTCGCTGGGAACAATACCCAATTGACAAAGCAAGGTCGCTTATCAGTCTTCAACTGTCCCCTTCTGATGAAATTGTGCAGATATAAGTCAAGTCAGAAAATGTACATACTGAAATCTTGATTGAAGCTATACGAATGCATCTTGTAGCGTATCACCGGCAGCAAACTGTACATGAACTGCTTGGTGAACTATATTGAATTGAAGCTCCGTCACGTGATATTCGACACAGAATCCAGTCTATCCAGCCACTTGCTCAACTCAGACCAGACTATGCTCCAATTGAACATTATGATGAACATTTCCATACGCGAGCTGTACTCAAGCATATACATATTCTTGGACATCTTGAGCATATGGATCCTGCAGTGTAAGCTGCTGATGAGGAACTCAAACTAGGACTGTTGCCTGCCAGAGAAATGACTGACAGATTGTACCTGACTCAAATTGCACCTGAGCAAAACCTGCCACAAGCCAAAGCTGCAACACACTGGCCTGTGCATATTGAATCTGGCAGATCTGACAGGATGATAGCATGTATTGTTCGAACTGTAATAAGACTACCACTTCGGCACCATCTTGAGCTTGTATAATCTGACAGACTTATGAAGAGATTTATTCTGTATGAGCTAGCTGGTATGATTTCGTTTCATGGGACTGCGTAGCAGGAACCAATTATTACACTAATACAGACTATACTTTGCCATGTCCTGCTACTGTAGCGATCTGATACAGGTGCTGATGATGAGTGGTAGCTCAAGTCTGAGCGACCTCGCAGACGAAAGTCATAGCATTCCCTTCTGATGAACCAGATCAGAAATGGGCGTTGGTCGAAAATTATGCTACTAACATCACGAGCATCTCCGACTGACAGTACAACACCAATTTGCTGATGTCAAAAAGCGCTACGAACTTCCCTGCTGCCAAACAATGCTACGATAAGGTCGGGAATTGAAAGAGCGACTGGTTCCTTCCTGCTTGGGACCAATTGGATGCTTTGCATACTAACAGTGCGACGATATGATGATTTACTTCTTCGAATTACTATTCATCATCTTTATATAGCTGATACTCTTGGTGATCAGTGTACATCTGGGATTGGTACTGAACTCCTCATATCTATTCTCCTAACACAGATCTGAGGCATGTCAGATGCGTAAGGAACTTTTAAACAATAATATTTAAAATAAATAAATTAGGATCATGAGAAAGGATATAATCATAAAACTTACAATTATTCCGCTATTGATATTTACGTCATGTTGAAGAACAACTGATGTCAATTTGAAAAAAGAGAATAATTGAACTCAATGAATAACGCAAGAAACGAAAAAAACCACGAACACAGACTGAACTTTTTCTGAATGAAAACAAGAGATAATCAAACTAATGCTTAAATCTTGACCTGATTCAATACTAAATGCAGATTGCAGCAAATACGATCCAGAAGGAAAAGACTATTGCGAAAAGGAGAAATTGAAAATAGAATCTCTCAAAAAAGAGATTACATGGGAATCTGTTTTCATCAAATGAAACACTTATATAAGCATATTCGATTGCAATCAGATAAAGCAGGCACAATGAAAGAAATACTGTGAAGATTATAAGGTAACTCTCTGAAACCAAGCTCCTACAGCAGTTAAATCAGATCCTGAAATGGATAAGAGAATAGAAAAGGTACTGCTTGAATCACAAATCACAGAAAACCTGAATTGTGCAACCAAGACTGATAAAGAAGACAAGCTTGCCTGCGAGGAAAAGAATAATGTGATTGAAGTGATTAAAGTATTAGAGCAAACAGAAAGGTCGCAAAGAAAAAATTATGATTGTTCAAAATTCGTTAAAGAGGAAATAATTGCAACTTGCAAGAAATATATTTCAACAATAAATTAAGGTCATTTAATAAATTTGAATATGAAAAACATAGATTATAAAATAATCAACAGATATACGCTCAGTGCCTTCCTGTGTATATTTTTATGATTTTTCTCCGTATCGTTAGCAGATACCATTCCTGATCAATTCATATGCTCCTGATGAACATGCTCGATGAAACCCGCAGCATTGAAATGACTGTGTACAAATGCAATAATATGAACTTCTTCCTATGTCATGGAATGCAAAACGACAGTAAATTACAAGCCCAGCTTAAGCGTGCCTGCGGTAAATTCTATTACCACGTACAATTCAATAGGAGATTTTTTCGATTGCAGTTCAGGTACATGCTTATTGAAAAAAGAAGGCCTTAACTGAATGTGCTCGGCAAATTATACACTATATTTCGATGCGTCATGAAATGTTGCATGTACCCCATTGACAGCATTGATATCAGAACCCTGTCCAGCATCAACCAGAAATGTCAATTGACATTCATATAATCTGCCTTTGTTTAATGTTCAAGTACAGTGAAGCTCTGTTGTCAGTATAAATAATTGAACCTTTACATATAGTCAGAATTTCTGATGCGACAATGGAGTGATATCAACAATATGAAGCGAATCCATAGATAGCACCAAGACAATATGCAATAGCTGATATTCAGTTTCAGGAGATGGCTTGAGTTGTATTCCGCAGAATTGTAGCTTTAATTGAAATGTTGTAAATAATTGATCGAGTGTGACCGCTTACTCTTTACTCAATGCCATATATCCGACCCTCTGCTCTTCTCAGTCTCGACTGTGCTCTGCCTGAATATTATGATGAACCTACGCATACAGCAGCTGTACCCAGTCCTACACATATGCCTGGATAACTTGAACTTATTGATCTTGCAGCGCAAGCTGCTGATGAGGAACCGAAACAAGGACTGTTGCCTGTCAAAGGAACGACTGACAGATTGTGGCGGATTGGAATTGCAATTGAGCCAAACCTATAACAAGCCAATCATGCAACACTCACGTATGTCCGATAAATTATTACACGAATACAGATTATACATTAGCCTGTCCTGCCACGGTAGCGATATGATACAAGTGCTGATGATGAGTGGTAGCTCAGGTTTGAGCGACATCAGATTCAAAAGTCATTGCATATCCTTCTGATGAGCCTGATCAGAAATGGGCATTGGTCGAAAATTATGCAACGAACATTACGAGTATCTCCGATTGACTATATAACACCAATCTGCTAGTGTCGAAAAGCGCCACGAATTTCCCTGCTGCCAAATGGTGCTACGATAAGGTTGGAAATTGAAAGAGCGACTGGTTCCTTCCATCAGAGACACAACTGACTGCGTTGAATACTAATAGAACGTCAATCTGATGATTTACAACCTGAAATTACTATTCATCATCACTCTATTCATGATACTCATGGTGAGCGGCATATGTTTGGGATTTCTGATGAATAGAGCATATCTATTCTCCGAATACTGATCTGAGGCATGTCAGATGCGTGAGAGGTTATTAAAAATTTTTTTAAAATATCCCAGGTTAACCTGGGATATTTTTAATGAATCAATTATTTATTAACGATTATCTTGTCGATGAGACCATATGCAAGTGCTTCTTCAGCAGTCATATAATTATCCCTATCACAATCTATCTCTACTTGTTTTATATCTTTTCAAGTATGTTTAGCTAGGATTCAATACAATCTTGTTCAAGTCTGTATTATATGCTCTGCAGCTATCCTGATGTCTGTTGCCTGTCACTCAGCTCAACCAAGTGGTTGATGAATCATTATCTCACTGTTCGGAAGCGAGTATCTTTTTCATTTTGTTCCACCAGCCAAGATTATGCTTCACATGCTTGCAGCCATTCAGATGCAGACAGTTATTATATCACAGCTAACGTATTGCATAACATCATAAATTGCGAGTCAAGCAGTTACATGTCATCCAGGAGTATTCACATAAATTGTAATCGGAGCTTTCGGATCTTGTTTTTCAAGGAATAGAAGCTCTGCAATTACAGTGTTCGCGACAGCGCTATCGATTGCATCTCAAAGGAATATGACACGATCTTCTAGAAGCCTAGAATATATATCGTACACTCTCTCCCCTCCTCCTGGGGTTTTGTCTATTACAGTAGGTATTAGCATATTGTATTGATTTTTATATATTTAAAATTAGAATCCGATAATTGCGTAAGGTATTGTCTCAGTTGGATTAGTAGAAGATCAAGTCTGTGAAGAATCTCAGTCATTCAATGAGCTCAATGCAGCTCAACCAGGTCAAACAAGACTGCTTGGACATGTAGCACAAGTTGATTTATCAAAATTTCAAATGAGCTTAGTTACGAATCATTTTTGATCATCCTTCATTGTAACGGCAATATTGTAAGCACTTCATTTCTGGGATGCCGAAGTCCAAGTCGTATTGCTTTTTGCATAAACTCAATAGACATATTCTCAGATTCAATAGTCTTTAAATGACTCTGTATCTCCGACTTTTACATCTTTCAGACCCGGATCCAGAAGTTCTGTACTTAAATAAGCCTTAGTCAGAACATCCTTATCTATAGTTCATTTTGCTCATACCTGTGCTCAAGCGGTATCATTTACCTTTCATCATCCAAGAGTTGAGGCAATGATTATAGATGTGAATTGATCTCAAGATTTTGCTCAAGATAAAGTATTGCTTAATTGGGCATTTACTGCATTATTATAACCCCATAAATTTTTTGGAGTCGCAGCAGAGTACTGTGATGGCATCGGATAATAATTCTTTTCTTGATAGAAAGCTTGCAATCAGGTTTCTATGCTGGCAACATCGCTTAATCTTTTGGAATTCTTAGCTTTATCAGTGGATCATCAAAAATTTGTATAAGCAACAACACTTATTATTGCCAAAATTGTAATTACAACCAATAGTTCGACTATGGTGAAGGCCTTCAAAGAAGATGTCCGCATAAAAAAAAGTTAAAAAATAATTTTGTCTGCATTGTATACTAGAATTAATTTATTTCAATATTTTCTATAAAAATCAAATTTGGTCAAATTTGACTTGATTAAAAAGATAATTGCAATACTATAACTTAATATTTATATAAAACACATAAAAATATGGAAATTCCACAGAAAGTACGTGGAATGCAGGATATTTATGGTGAATACCAGAGATATTTCACATTCTTGAAAAAAGTTTCTAGACATGAATTCAGAAAAAACTGATTCACGAGAATTTCAACGCCGATTTTAGAAAAAGTAGACCTGATAAAAAGAAGTATCTGAGAAGACACTGATATAGTATCGAAAGAAATGTATAATATCATCGACAAAAAATGAAGGGAGCTTGTCATGAAGCCTGAGTCGACAGCTTGAATAATGAG
Organism: uncultured Candidatus Peribacteria bacterium; assembly: GCA_964553745.1. Lineage (GTDB taxonomy): Bacteria > Patescibacteriota > Gracilibacteria > BD1-5 > UBA2023 > STC-113. Next base: position 65,473 of record CAZKLD010000008.1, read on the forward strand.
ATCATACATAGAGAATTTCTTAGATGAGACGCAGCCTGTGTATTATTACTACATAGAGCCGCATTTCAGATATGAAAGACCCCAGAAATGAAGATATCGCCAATTTAATCAGATCGGTGCGGAGATAATCTGAGAAATCGATCCGGTTCTAGATGCAAAACTTATTTATATATGAAAAAGCATCCTTGACTCAATCTGACTTAAGGACTCGTTCAAAGTCAAGATCAATTCAATCTGAACCTCAAAAGAAAGAGAAAAATACATAGAAGCGCTGAAGGATTTTTTCGCCAACAAAAAACAGCATCTGGACGATAACGATCTTCACAGGCTAGAGAACAATCCTCTTCGTATTCTGGACTCAAAAAACCCAGATACGCAAGAACTCCTGAAATTCGCACCTAAAGTCACTGATTTCCTGAAAAAAGAATCAAAGGAATTTTATGAAAGCGTTAAAGAATACTTAGAAATATTGGGTGTGGATTATGTAGAGGATCATACTCTTGTAAGGGGGCTTGATTATTATTGCCACACTGTATGGGAATTTGTAGATTTCTCAGGAAGAAGCCAAGATGCCCTAGGATGAGGATGAAGGTATGATGAATTGGCAAAATCAATCGGACATAAAACCGCTATCCCTGCTGTCGGATTTGCATTCGGAGCAGAAAGGCTTATCGAGCACATAATGGAAGCATGAGTGAAGCTGAAGAATAAGGATGTGATCCAACTCTATTTCATCCAGCTTTGAGATGAGGCGAAAAAAATAGTCTTGCCGCTCAATATAGAAGCAAGGAACAAATGACTAAACTCTCAACTCTCACTATGAACCCCATCGATGAAAGTCCAGATGAAGAAGGCGAACAAGATAAATGCCAGATTCGTAGCAATAGTAGGAATTATGGAGGCAAAGAACTGAGTATGCCAACTTAAGGACATGGAATCAGGAACTCAAGAAGAAGTAAAGCTCGAGAATCTATTAGACCATGTAATAACGAAAGTATGAAAAGACAGTCTTGACTTCTATGATCCTGCGAAAGATTTCATAATAGTCGAACCTATTAAGACCGAAGAATAGAGAAATAAAAAGAGCAGAAATCATTCTGCTCTTTTTTTTCTAAAAGATTTTACATTGAAAAAAAATTATGTTAAAATTGTAGCGTTATCATTAATTAACGCACTATGACAGAAAGAAAAATAAACGAGCCTAATTGAGAGTTGCACAAGAAGAAGGAAATTCCAGGTTCAGAAGATGAGCTTCAGAAGAATTTGAATGACATAAGGAAAAGATTATCCGACAAGAATAATCCGCCATCAAAAGAATTCATAGTCGCTTCTATGAAATTCATAAAAGAAATCAAGAACAAAAAAGAGTTATACATGAAGCTAGGAAATGCAGCAAACGAAGAAAGCAGGATCGAATCGATGAAATTAGATGAAGAAATCAGGATTTGCGATGATATTCAGCAAAAGATGAGCGATATGAAACAGCTTGAACTCAAATGACATTCAAAAGACGAATTTAGAGATGGAGCGAAGATATCCACAATAAAATATTTCCTTGTGCCGGAAAAAGACTGAGAAAACACTCTGAAATATAAGATAATCGCAATAAAGGAGAATCTTACTGGGACTCCTGGTACAACAGTACTATGAACGACAAAAGAATTTAGAGATATAGAAAGGCTTGATCAGAATCTGATTGATGCTAAAAATAATAATTTCGATAGAAATCCGATGATTCCGGATACTGGAAGCCTTCCAAAAAAATGAATCGTAACATGAACTCAGGATTGACTATCGGTATCGGTATGAAATCAATGACATAAGGCAGATATAAGATTCTGAACAGTTCAGCAAGAAGATAAACTGAGAAGCGATGATGCCAGAAAAGTCTGAGAAGTGAAATGAGTGAGGACAGGAATGAGTGTTGAAGGCGAAAATAGATGGAGATTCAATTTATGAATGATGTGAGATATAAGCGAAGTGAAAACAGACTACAGATTAGAGGCATCATTCAGGATGTTGTATGCTGGTGCAAAGCAAGGAACCTATATCGGAGTTGAGAAATGATCATCTCTGGAAAAATATATTGTTGCCCAATGATTCAAAATACCTAATTGAAAAATCCTTGTAACTTGAGCTCTTCTCGATACCCTGACGAAAGTAGATTTCTCAGAAGTGAACATGAATAGGGATGTGAAGATGCAGCAGAAAGCGATATGAATTGATATTTCACAATGATTCGATAAAGAATCGATTTTCAATGAAATCAAATGATCAGTTGTCTATTATGATGTCGGCTGAAAAAATCTCGGGAAGATATGAGATATCATTAAGGATACGGCTACAGAATATGACTGGACTGAAATAAGCTGATGAGTTAGAGGATGAAGCAAGCTTCTTGCTGAATTCGTCTGAACATTTAAGATAACTCCAAGTTTCAGGGCAGATGTCGCCGCATGATATGAGAGGATGGATATCGAATGAATGTACGATCAAGGAAGAGAAGTGAAGCATTCGCCTACGGCTTGAGCAAAATTGACATTCGATGTTACTGATCATGACAGGATATTCGGGTCATATGACTATTCTCAGACTTCGAGCGTGGCAAAAGCATGATATGCCCATAACTTATGAAACAATGTAGAAACATTTGTAGAATGAGCATATATTCAGAACACGATGTGATCGCAGGATGAGCACCGCTTAACGGCATGAGTCAGATGAAGCTTTGAGAGCATCTGAAATGCTTTCGGATGAAAGAAGCAATCAAAGAACTCTCCCCTATTTTCAAATCAGGCTCAAAGAGATACGCTTAGCCTTGATGATTTAGAACCGAATGCAAAAGTGACAACAGATCAGATACAGGTAAAAGTGCCGGTAATTTTCAAAGAACATAAAGTATATATCGATAAAACTGCTCTTCCCTGAGCATCAAATATCGAAAAGAATGAGAATTGAACGCTCAAAGCAATAAATTTTGATACTTGAGCATCAAATCTGACTTCGATAAATTGAATGAATCATCCCGAGCATCAATCATTCTTCAGCATTACATGATGAAAAATGCTGAGGGTAGCGAATTTTGAGAAACTTCATGCACCATCTGTTTACAAGACTGTGATAAATGAAGTTGGATGAAACATGACTTTATTCGAATTCAGCACCACTGCCTGATCAGTCGAACTGAAGCTGACACCTAAAAATGCAAATGGAGTTCCGCCAGATCTGGCAGCAAAATACATGGCATGAACGCTCACGATAGAACAGGTAAAAGAACAGATGATACAACTCCCGGCGCCGAATCTATCTGATCTGTGAATTACGAATAATCCAAAGCCTACATTGAATTGGACGCCTGTCGCATGAGCAACTGCGTATGCGGTGAGCATAGATTCATGAGCACCGATAAATGTCTGAAATGTAACAAGCTTTACGCCAAGTGCAAATTTAAGCGATTGAAATCATACTTTTTCAATCAGGTCAATCAAATGAACAATTACATGAAATGATGTAAAGACTGCAACAGTTACGATAGATACGCAATCCACTTTCACATCTCTTAGCTTCACAAAGACTTTCAATTCTGCAAATATAGCCATCAGCTCGACGGAAGCCTGAACCGGATATTATATCCTACGTCCTGCGACTGAAGCTGCACCTACCGACTCTGAAGTAAAAGCTTGAAATCAGATTGATCTTAATGTATGAAGCAATAATATAAGCTTGACCTGATTGACTGAAAATACGCCGTATGTATTTTATTTCATTGCAAAAGATAAAGTCTGAAGCTGAAATTTCCAAAACGCAAAATCAAGCCTGAGTCTGACCACCGATATTGCACCGGACACCATTGCTCCGAATGTATTAACCTTCAGTGCCAATCCGTCAACACCCACAAGCATAAGCTTTAAAACGAAAATCGATGAAAATTGATTGTGATATTATGTAGTCATGCCGAAATGAGCACCTGCACCGACTAATATCCAAATAAAATCATGAATCGTACAAGGAAAAATCACATCATGAAATATGAGCTTAACTGCAAATATAGAAACAAGCACGACTGTAAATTGACTTATATGAAGTGCTTGATATGACATATATTTTGCAGCAGAAGATACGGCGGGCAATATCCAGACAGCAAATAACTGAGCCCTTAGCATAGACACACTACCAACTCCAGATATCATATCGCCGATAATTTCTTGAAGCATCAGTCCGACAGATACGACAGCATTGGCTACTATAAACTCAAATGAAACATGAGAGATAAGATATATCAATCAGCTCTCAACATTGCCGCCTCCGAGCCTAGAAACCGTTAAAGCGGGCAATCAGATAGCAGCGAATGCATGATCGAATAATATAAATATAGCCTGATTGACCGAACAGACCTGATATACTCTATATTATGCAGCGAAAGATGCTGCATGAAATTGGACGATACTGAATAATGAGGCATACATTACAACTGCGACTCCAGATATCATATCGCCGATAATTTCCTGAAACATCAGTCCGACAGATACGACAGCATTGGCTACTATAAACTCAAATGAAACATGAGAGATAAGATATATCAATCAGCTCTCAACATTGCCGCCTCCGAGCCTAGAAACCGTTAAAGCGGGCAATCAGATAGCAGCGAATGCATGATCGAATAATATAAATATAGCCTGATTGACCGAGCAGACCTGATATACTCTATATTATGCAGCGAAAGATACTGCATGAAATTGGACGATACTGAATAATGAGGCATACATTACAACTGCGCCACCTGATATCATAGAACCTATGACTTTAACATTTGCAATTACAGGGACAACCTCGAGTTCAGTGGGTATCGAATTGATGCTCAACGAGAATTGAACTTGATATTATGCCGTAGTTCCAGCATGAAGTCCAGCTCCATCAAGTGCTCAAATTATGAATAATTCTGTCCAATGATCAGTTTCATCCTGACAAATCCCCCTAACTGCAGAAGTGCTCAATAGTGCGGTAGCAACCTGATTGGCATGAAATACAGCTTACGAGATTTATACCGTCTCAAAAGACACGGCATGAAACCTGCAATCAATTCCTGATATCTGAACATTCAATACGCTTTAATCAATATAAAAAAATCTTCCCTTCAAAAGGGAAGATTTTTTTGGTTCATCGATTTACACATATTTTCTTTGGATTCGCAGCAATTGAGATAAAGTCAGATTATATTGTTCTTTTTTGTACATTCAAAACAATTCTCAGAAGAAATCATTCATCATCTTATCGTTCATAATAAGCAATGAATCATGAATTTTATTCAATCTGAAAATATTCGATAGGTAGTTCCTTGAAATGAATCTATTGCTGAGATCATAGCAATCGCTTGAATCATTTTCCACAAATGGTCCTAGTCAATTTATGATATAATGCATTCATGAAACTTTTAGCTCATAAGGAAGGCTGCCAGTAGTAACTAATAATGATATATCAGATATAAGCCCTTGAGCAACCTGAAGCATGTCAGAAGCATCTTTCGTTTTTTTCAATTCTATTATAGCGGTGATTTGTTTATTATAGCGAATCTTACATGCTTCTATCTTATAGCAGGTGGTATTCCAAACAGAACATATTTTTGAAGAGTTCTCAGATGATGCAGAGTTCATTGCTGATATTATCATATGATATAAGATTAATGCGCAAGAATAAATAATTTACTGATTTTCTTCTTATTATGGGACTTCAGAGATAGAATTCAATATCTTTAACAGATCAGCCAAACTGGCTCCAAATTTTTTGCTGTCGCATTTGTCTTTTAGGATGCCAAGAAAAGCTTTCTTTTGATCTGCTGAGAGATTTTTCGACTTATCAAGGATTGCCTTAAGCCTATGTATATTTAAGATATATAGACGAAGGCCTTTATTTATCTTTTTGGACCTATTGTTGCATTTAAAATACAGAGTATCCATAAAAGCTCATAATCAATTATTGAGGAAGTGCAGAAGATACGCTTTGTATGAGGCATTTTCATCATTTACGCCGAAAACATTTTCGATTTCGTTTATCAGATTCATTGCAATTATGCCGAATTCATGGTTTGAAAATAATCTCTTCAACTCAAGAATAGCCTTAATCTTTTTCTTATTTTTCTCGATGCAAATTTCATGATTGGCACACTCCACTCACCATATGCCGCATGAATCATCCTCAATACATTTGTTATTTGAAAGTGCATTTCACATACTTGTTCTCATAAAAGATATTGTCTGCGATTCTAACACAATTTATGATAAAAATCAAAAAATTGTCAAATCAGGTAAGTTGAACTGGCGCTACCTCACCTTTCAGTGTGGAGTTCATTCATAAAATCAGGCATTTGTCTGAACTCATATTATAGATTTCTCATTGAATTTCTCTAGATTTTCTCATCAGATATATGTCATGGAGCTCCTTAGTCATGTCATGAATTCATCCACGATATCCCCCACTCATTCCCGTCATTCCTTAATGAATATCTTTGAGGCGCTTATTCCCTCTTTGAAAAGAGCTTTTCTTGCCAGCTCAAAATTTGAAATGCCAGAATTGCGAAGAGTTACAGCTTTTCTAGAGGCCATTCAATAATTTGCCTTATACATCCTTCATGTCTCATCAAATTTTATATCCCCTGTCGATTCATATGTTCAAGAGAAAAGAGTTCAAATCATGACATGATTAGCTCATGCTGCCAAAGCTAGGACCAAATCACGCGGCTCTTTGATTCCGCCGTCAGCCCATATGAATCAGCCGAGCCTCTTTGCTTCCAGCGAACATTTTCTGACTGCGGTAAATTGGGGCCTTCAGACTCAAGTCTTCATCCGTGTTGTACACATTGCTCAGGGTCAGACTCATACTTTCACTCAATTAGCTCAAGCTTCTATAAGGGTTCTGGTTCATTCTTCAGTGATTACATTTCAAGCTATCAATATCGGATCATCTCAGAATTCAGACCTGAATTGCATGATAGCATCAAGCATTTTTTTCTGGTAACCATGGGCAGTATCAAGAACAAAAATTGAAACTCACATTTTTATCAGAGTTCTCGCCTTTTCCATGAATTGATTTATTCACAGGGCAACTCAGAGATCAAGGCGTCAATTATTATCTAGGGTAGGCTTATATATGCTATTCCTGACAGTTTGTTTCTTGGTCAGTATTCAGAGCAGTTTTCAATTCTCACAAACTATTGGCAGGCTCGATATTCATTTATCTTCCATCAGATCGAACGCCTCCTCATCCGTTATATCCTCAGTTCAAGTTATAAGGAAAGATTTTTTCAAACTTCATAGCTGAGTATATTGATCCAGGTCGTTAAAATCCTTAAGAGTGAATATTCCTGTCGGCCTATTATCATCATCTGTCATAATGACTGCATTGTGAGATCTCTTATAGATGATTCAGAGTGCGTCCCTTATAGTGTGGTGAGACTTTACCGTTACCGGAGTATCGAACTTGATGGATGCTCATTTGATTTCGGTGACTATCCTGCACATTGTCTCAATATCCATATCCTGAGGCAGAATTCATAATCCTCATAGCCTGGCTAATGCTTCACACATCCTCTTTCCTGTCACTGCATTCATATTTGCACTCACGATTGGAATGCTTGTTCAGAAGGAAAAAGCAGGTCTGATGTCTATACCTCAGAATCTGGAAGTTCACTCGAAATAATTCTGAAACAAAAAAACATCTTCATAGGCAAGTTCTTCATTTTCATAATTTGGATTATTGAAGCGCATACTTTACATATTATAAGATAACCAGTATAATATAATAAATAAGTACGATTTTGAAAGTTTAATTTTAAGATTTTTTGAGATGATGGAAAAAGCCTGGAAAGTATCAAAATTAACTATCCGATACATATCCATATTGTCAAAACAAATTAACCCAAAAGTCCTATCTTCATTTGGAAATAAGGCGACTTTGTGGTATAATAATCAGGTATTTTAAAATTAAAACGATTAAAAATGCTTGAGAACTTTACGGATGTATATAGACAATCCCTAATAGATGCTGAAAACAGAGTGAAAAATAACGGATATAAAGAAGTTGTGAGTGAAGACGTCTTCATTGAAATAATTAAGACTCAGAAATGAAATGTGCATGATGTCTTCTCTTGATTCTGAATCAATGAGAAAATAGTCTTGGAAGTCCTCACACAGAAGCAATTCAAGATATTTGACGACGACAGGAAATGAGATTACATATGAATGTCCAAAAAACTTAAGGATCTGATTGTGGACTCGATAAAGATTGCAGCTACTTTTAAGAAAAAACAGGCTAGCATCGAGGATTTTATAATGGCTATGATTAAGGCCTGAACTCCGTGGTTCCTGAATTTTTTATGATTCCTATGAGTGAATCCGAAAGACATAGAGACTTCGCTTACAAATATAGAAAACTCCCTTCCTAAATGAGATTGAACATTTGATCCGATCGACAATATAATCAAGGCGCTCGAGGAATGACTCGGCCATATGTGACCATGAATGGATGAGATGGACAATAATCCCTTCTTTGCGAATAAAAAACAAGAATGAGATAAGAAAAAAGATTCACAGACTCCTGCACTTGATTTTTTCTGACTGGATCTGACTCGTGAAGCTCAAGATGGGAAGATAGATAAGATAATCTGACGCGAGAAGGAAATAGAAAGGCTCATTTCAGTGATCAACAGGAAGACAAAGAATAATCCATGCCTTGTAGGTGAACCCTGAGTCGGAAAGACTGCAGTCATAGAGTGACTGGCAAAAAGGATATCAGAGTGAACAGTCCCTCTTGCAATGCAGAATAAAAGGATAATTTCGCTTGATTTATGATGAATGGTCGCCTGAACCAAGTACAGATGAGAATTTGAGTCCCGTATCAAACAGATAATCGACGAAGCATCAAAGCTCGAAAATGAAGTCATATTATTCATAGATGAGATACATACTATTATCTGAGCATGAGGATGAGAGTGAAGCCTCGATGCGGCAAACATATTGAAGCCTGCAATGTGAAGAGGCAAGATTTGCGTAATCTGAGCCACAACTTTAAATGAATATCAGAAATATATCGAAAAGGACAGTGCCCTTGAGAGAAGATTCCAAAAAATCGAAGTCGAAGAGCCATTGCCTGAAGTCGCTAAGCAGATACTCGGATGACTGAAGGAGTCTTTTGAAGAATATCACAACCTGATAATCGATGATGATGCGATTTCTGCAGCTGTAGATTATTCAGTCAGATTCATGACTGACAGATATCTTCCGGATAAGGCTATTGACCTTATAGATGAGGCGTGCAGTTCAAAAAGCATGAAATACAATTATGACGAGGAAGGCATACTGGAACTCAAACTTGAAATCGAGAAAATACAGAAGAATATCGATGACTATGTAATGAGCCAGCAATACCATAAAGCTATGATCGCAAAAGAAAAACAAAAAGAGCTGGAGAAAAAAATCCGCGACAAGAAGACTAAGACAAATATCCCGAAATCAAAAAGGCTCAAAATCAAAAAAGATGATATCCAGAAAATCGTGAATCAGGTTACCGGAATACCCCTTCAGAATCTGACAATCGAAGATCTCGATAAGCTAAAGAAACTAGAATCCGACATCAGGTCAAATATAATCGGACAGGATGAGGCAATCAAAGCGATTGTCAGCTCAATAAGAAGGAGTAGGACTTGAATAGCCGACAAGAACAGACCTATATGAAGCTTCTTGCTCCTTGGTCCGACTTGAGTAGGTAAGACTGAGCTCGTCAAGGTATTGGCCAAAGAATTCTTCTGAGATTCAAAAGCGCTTATCAAAGTTGATATGTCAGAGTATTCAGAGAAAGCCTCAGTATCAAAGCTTATCGGCTCTGCACCAGGCTATGTCGGATATGAAGAGTGATGAATGCTAACTGAAAGAGTCAGGAGAAAGCCATATAGCGTAGTGCTTTTCGATGAGTTGGAAAAATGAAACTTCGAAGTCTTCAATATACTTTTGCAGATTCTCGAAGAATGAAATCTGACAGATGCCAAGTGAAGGAAGATAAATTTCAAAAATACCATAATCATCATGACTTCAAATATCTGATGAGAAGAATTCAACTCAAAAGCATCTCAGATCTGATTTAACCTATCGGAATGAAAAGAAGCGAAAATAATCGAAGATTACTCGAAAATAAAGGATAAAGTGATCGCAAACCTGGAGGAGTACTTCCCTCCTGAATTTTTGAACAGGATCGATAAGACAATAGTATTCAATCCCCTAGACAAGAAGGTTCTGAAAAAAATCATAGAGCTTCAGCTAGGCTGACTTCAAAAAAGGCTGGAAGAGGTATGAATAAATATGACCTATGACAAGAAAGCGCTTGAACTCATAAATGCAGAAACTTATAATCCTGAATATTGAGCTAGACCCGTCAGAAGATACATACAAGAAAAAATAGAAGACGAAATAGCAAATCTCTTGATAAATAAGAAAATTCATGGTACAATTGCCATAAGCGCAGAAAAGAAAAAACTAATATTCAGATAAATGAGGAAGAAAGACTTGAAAATAATCTCTTATATGAGCATGATTCCACTCGTACTGCAAAGTATGAGTGTTTATGCGTTCATATGAGAAGACACATCATTGGATTTTTTCAAGACCATCGATAAATGATCAATCTCCACCCAATTGAAATTCATCGAAAACGAGCTTGAATGAAGCGCGCAGAAAATAAATGACTATGTCCTTTCCAAGATGGGACTTTCATGATCTGACATCAAATTCATTAATCCACAGAAAGATTTCACAAAATCAGAGCTAGACAAGATTTCTGAAGACTGAAATATCTGATTGATAATATGGCATCTTGACTCAAGCCAGAAAGAAATCAGTAGCGATACATTGAAAAAAATACAAGATCTGATCATAGAATGGTATAGGAGCAAACAATGAGAGATGATGAAAAAAGAGGCTTCTATGTCTAGGATCGCAGTTACAGGATTATATAATGACTGAAGCAAGGAGAATTCCTGATATGATATCATGGATGACCTTACAAAAATCCATGACGTCATATTCTCAAAAGAGACTAAGTATGAATGAACGGAAAACGGAAACTCCCTAGAATTCTGAAACATTCTGAATTGAAGCATGAATAATATCTGAGCAGCATTCGATGAAGACAAGCCGTTGAATAATAGCCTATGAATAATGAACAACTGGAATCAGGGAAATAACCAGGCAGCCTGAAGTGGCCAAACATCAAATTGAACTTCCATACAGCAACTGAGCGATGATAAATCAAAATCCAACCTTTGCTTGACATGAGCAGGATTATGACTTCTGGATGATTCGATTATGGAAGACATTGCAAGTCAGCTCAGTAATGGAGAGAGCAGCAGCAGCTCACAAGGATGAGTCTGAAATTCAAACTGAGAAAACTCGTATTCAATGCCTACGAGCTGAAGTTGAAATAATTGAGGATGATGAGGAGGAAATGATTCTGGATGATGAGGAGGTTCTATATTCGATACTTTCCCTTGCAGCGGGATATTCTGCATTGAGATCAGTGCAGTTGTCTACAAGCAGAATCTTTTGTGAGGATGAAAATCAGAATCCATAGAATGAATCCTAGACAAGAATCTGAAAATAGTGAATAGTATTGCATGACAAAGCCTTATTCAGTCTGATATGACGAAGAATTTTTTCTCACTAAGCATATTAAGGAAACTTAATCTCCCTTCAATGGTTTACCTATGAATGGTAGTGACACACCTTCCTCCGCCAATCCTGAATCTTCAGCCAAAAAGTTGAAAAGAACCGAATGAGCTTCTTGATGAAAGCATATTTGAAAGTACATTCAAGCAGAATTGACTTGATTACAAAATGCAGAATGCTTTCAATCCTGAATACGAAGCAAAGATAATGAAAGCCTGCGAATGAATGGATTCACAAGCTTGCCTATGAAAACAGCTAGATTACCAGACCATATACAATCCTGTCATTTCGAATTCAAATATTCTCTTGGCTAAAATCTGAGAAAATTATGGCTCATCAGTCAATGATGATATAGCAGAGCTCATCGGATTCTCGAATACGTTCAAGACTAATATAAAACAAATTTCTGATACGGTAATCAAGATGAATAAAAAATAGCATGAAAAAATATATACTGATATTGACATCATTGATCATCCTCTCCATCCCCTCAGTAAATGCTGAAGGAGCTTGTTTGCTGAAAGACTGACCATGAGAATGAGTCAAGAATTATATCACCGATCTTGCAACTGCGCTTTCTGAGATTCAAAAAGATGCTTCTAGTTCTGATTGTTGAACATCTTGAACATGATCTTTTGATAATTTAACATGAAATACGAATAAGGCAGTACAAGAAATGACAGCTGATGTGAATCAGATATTGACCCCGGATTGATTCCTTTCTTCTTGGGAATTCAATATCGCGCCATTATTCTGGTGAAAAGTACCGGATCAATTCTACAGAGACCATGATTTCATAGAAAAACAGACAGATAAGATCAATACGACACAGAAGGCAGTTGGAGCGAAATGCGCATTATGATTGGCTCCAAAATCAAGCAGCCTGGTCAATATTGCCAATAAATATAAGATTGATGCCAAGAGCCTGAGTTCGATCTTGTGATGATTCAGGAAAATGAATAACAAATGAATCGCACTCTTCAGATGTACTGTAGTCGGCAGCATGTCATCATGTGAAAGCAGCGATACTGAGAATCCATTTTATACAAGCATAACACAGGATTATGATGAGAGCGCGCTCAGCGCCTGTGTTGCCGAAGACAAATGAATGGCTGAATTATGAGAAAAGATTTGAAAGATTTTCAATTGAGATTTCTGATTCTGACAGATCACAAAATGAATAGAAGATTGGAAGAAATCCTTAAGGCTACTAAGCGGAGTCACATGAGGCTGATGAGAAGCATATGCCCAAAAAGAAAGAGAACTCCTAGCTAAAGAATTATCTAGACAGTGACTCAGCGCAACACAGGCTAGCGCTGTTCTAAAGAATTTGGAATGCATGAATAATAATACTGAGACAATCAGCCAATGCATATTCAAATCTATAAGCTGATGAATCAGCCGGCTCAAAGGAGCTATAACTCAGGCGTTCACAGATGTGAATAAGCAAATCTGACAGGCAGATGATGTTAAATATGAAAGGCGGTATTTCGAGCAATATGATACTATAGCGAGCGAAATAAAATCTCAATATGACAATTTCAAGATACTAATAACTATTCAGAACAAAAAATCCGATATCGCTATCGCGAATCTGATACAATTGCACAAGAATCTGATCGAAACAAACGAAGAGCTCAAAAAAACAATCAAGCCTGCCGGCGAAGCTTGTCGCAAGCAATGACAAGACATTCCGTGTCCTTAAATTATCATATGAATAAACAATCTCCTCAAAATGAGGAGATTGTTTATTGTTGATTGGAGTTATATTAATTGAATATATCTGAGATATTCTCTCATTTTTCGACATCGTAGAATCTCATGAATTTCTTCTCGAATCTGAGATCAACTTGTCAAACTGGTCAGTTACGATTTTTACGGACAAAGACATTTGTTAGTCATTTGTTTTCTGAGAATTCATCATAATAATCTTCACGATAAAGCATGAGTACGATATCGGCATCTTGCTCAATACCTCATGATTCACGAAGATCGGACAATATAGGCTCTTTGCTTGTTCTGGATTCTACTCAACGAGACAACTGAGATAATGCGATTACAGGAACATTAAGCTCACGCGCCATTCACTTTATTCAACGGCTTATTTCTGATACCTCTTGAACACGATTCATCGGATTTCCTCATGACATGAGCTGCAGGTAATCGATAACTATAAGATCAAGACCGGATTCCATCTTCAGACGACGGGCTTTTGATTTGATTTCGAGCAATCATCCGCCAGCAGAATCATCTATGAAAATCTGTGCTTTTGAAAGTTTTTCAAGCGCATCTCACATTTTCATGAATTCCTCATCTTCAAGCAATCATTTCTGCAATTTCCAGCTATCGACTCACATCGAAGAACAAATCATACGATCAGTAAGCTGCTCCTTGCTCATTTCCAGAGAAAATATTGCGACATTCCTTCAGCTGACTCATATATTTTGCGCTATATTCAGGGCGAATGCAGTCTTTCACATTGAAGGACGTGCAGCCAATATGATCATATCCCCTTTTCTTAGTCCTCAGATCTTATTATCCATTCATTTAAATCATGTCTTTATGTGTGAAGCTTCTGCAGCCTCAGGATCTGCGTGTATCTCAGAGAATTCGTCGTATCTGAGATTCAATATATCTTTGATATGCACTAGCTTATTCTGTATGAAGGTCTGAGTCACTCAAAAAAGCGCTTGCTCTGACTTTTCAAGATTCTTATTAAGATCAGCCTCTTCATCAAATCAAGCTTGCATGATATCATTTCAAGCTTTTATCAGTTTGCGCAGAACGCTCTTATTTTTGATTATCTGTCAATACTGGAATATGTTTGCACTTGAGAATACAGAATTTGTAAGCTCGATAAGGTATAAGTTTCATCATATCGTATCCAGTTGTCATCTGTCATCCAATACCTCCCTAACAGTCAGAAGGTCTATAGGTTTATTCTTAAGGTAGAGATCTAGCATCGCCTTGAAAATAAAACCATGATTCGGCTCATAAAAATCAGCAGGCTCAATAAGAGATGATACCTGAGTGATTCAATCTTTGTCTATAAGAATCGATCCTAGCACTCATCGCTCAGCGTCAACTGAACTTGGTGGGATTTTCATTGCCATGGTTGAAGGATTATTATTGTCTGCTAAAATTATTTTCGAGTTCGATTTCGAGTTTAAGCTTTTCTATTAGCTCATTGACCTTTACGTTATAGGGCTCTATCTGCTTAATCTTAAGAAGAGTCTCAAGCGCATCCTTCCTCTCTTCGAGATTTATCAGGTTGAGAGCCTGCAAGTAAAGCATATCGATGCTGCGAGGCGTTTTCTTGAGGTAGAGCTTAGAGAAATGCCTTGAGTCTTCGAAGTTCCCAAGATGGTGGGCAAGATTTGCAAGCATTTCAACCGCTTCGACATTATTTTTGTCGATAGAGTGCAATTTTTTATAAATCTCAAACGCAACTTCGTATTTGGATTGGATCGACAAAATGAATCATAACTTGAGATAAATCTCAGTATCATGGTCATTTAAGACGATGAGATCTTTATAGATGAATTCCGCCTTTTTATAATCTTTATCTTTCTCGTACAACGAAGCTAGGAGCAGGTTGAGACTCTTGTTGAATTTTTCGATGCTTAGTCATTCGATGATTTTTGCTTTTGCATCTGAATATTCTCATCTTCAGATCTTGTTTTTTGCAATTTTAGTGATCTCAGAAATCTCATCTTTCTGGTCTTTCGATAGCTCGATCTCCTTAGCGGGCACTTCTTCAGCCGGAACGATATTTTCCTCTGGCGACTGATTTTCAATTGTGGCTACAGTACCAGTCTCCAGTAAGCCTTCCTCTTTAATAGCTTCAGGAACGGTAGTTTCCGTTCACTCGGTCTGCTCAAGGATTGCAGCCTTTATCTCCTCATCATTCAGGTTCTTCCTTTTGGGTTTGATAATGCTTTTAATTCTTGAAAACAATGAAAATATCTCAAAAAAGAAATGAAAGAAAATGTATCAGATGTTGATTGCAAGGAAAAGTATTTCCCAACGCAAAATAGAAACAGATAATAAAAAATCCATATAATATTATTTTTATAAAGTGGTTGATAATATAAGAAGAAAAAGATTTTTTTCAAATTTTTAAAAAATAATCTATCCTTAAATTTGACAAAAGTGGCAATAAATGTTTTAATCGGTAATAAAATTCTTAACTAATCTTATGAATCTAAGCAAAAGCGCATTATATAAAGAAGATAGCTCAACAAGTCTAATTTGAATAATTTGAGTTTTCATCATCTTGATATCATTCATCTGAAACAATCAGACATTGAAATGAGAATATCTAAAATCCAGCATCACTGAAGGGATATATGCAAATGCGCAGCTTGGCAAAATATACGGATTGAAGGAATGATGACAAGTCCTGAATATAGACTGAAGAGAGTACATAGTTACGGTTATAAGCAAAAAATAAGTATTGCAATTTTATCCAAATAGATAAAATGGCTTTTAAATATCCATTCATTTAAAGGGCAACTTCAAAAAAAATGCAAGACGTAACACTTAAAATCTCAACCTTACTGCATATTCCAGCGATAGATGTGTATTTTTTAGCCATCATCCTCGTAATATTCTTCATTTTTTGCGCACTTTGAATCACCAAGATCTATGAAGTCCTATTCTGACTTGTTCTGTGAATAGCCATTTTCATAGTCTTCCAATATCTTCTCTTGAATCCGAATCTCACAATCCCATCATTCATAAATCAATGAGTCGCTAAATATATAGTATGATCATCAATATATCTTATCTTTATTTTGTCTATTCTAATTCCTATCAACGGCAGCCTCCATATCCATGAACCGAAAAATAAAGCAGCAAAATATGCCCAGATATTCCTTTTATCAGTGCTTCTGACAACTTTTTATTTTGCGATAATCATCTGATTCCTTGAAAAAACTTACATCTATACTCTCGACAATGCATTCATATTCATAAAGAAAATGGCTTTCTGGACTGAATTTTCAACACAATCCGATATATACAAGATCATACTCAAGAATGTTCCGAACATTACTCTCTTTTGAGTATTTTTTGTAATTTATAGAGTTACATTCTGAGATCTGGTTAATATGATGCTTGCTGCAACTGTAGATATATTCAAAAAAATGTGAAAGAAATGATGAGGCTGAGGCTGAGGAAAACCTGCATGAGGCTGAGGAGATCACTCATGAGGACATCATTAATCCGCCCTTACCTTACTTATTATGTATAATTAATTATGTTTAGGACAAAAAACAACAACGCCTTTACCCTAGTCGAACTCATCGTAGTAATAGTGATCCTTGCGATCCTTGCGACTATAGCCTTCATGTCTTTCTCGGATCATTCCTCTTCTGCGAGGGATTCTGCGAGATTGTCGGATACTACGAACATAAGGAAATGAATAGAGCTCCGCCAGGCCATCTGATGATCGATACCCCT
>CAZKLD010000009.1:0-68669 GCA_964553745.1 uncultured Candidatus Peribacteria bacterium
TTTGCTGTCAAAAGTAGGCAAAACCATTAGGGGTGAGAAAAGTTTCGGTAATCTTTGGAGCCAACCGTGATACTAGGGATGATTCTCACCCCTAAGACCCCAGAATATTCTCTTGTTCAGGGCGTCAATCGTGAAGCCCTTTCGCTCCGCCCGGGTCCATGAATGGTGATGGCGAATGGTCAATGCAGTAACCCATCCGCCCTCTGGCACCTTCCCTAAATTAGGGAAGGAAATCATTAAGGATTAATCATTCTCTATCACAACCCCTAGCGGGCCGGAGCGAAGCGGAGGCGAGTAGCGTACTGGAACAAGGACAATCAAGACTAGGAGGGGGTTTGGGGGATAAGGAACCGTCCGCGTAAGCAACGTATTTGCGAAGCAAAAGAAGATAGCGTTTCCGTTCCCCCAATGCTTTTTGCATACTTTGGGCATCCAAAAGTATGGATGTTAAAATCATTAATGATTGATGATTAAGATGAGGGATGTAATAATGATTAATGAGATGGATCCTGAATCAAGTTCAGGATGACGGCACAATAATGATTAATGAAACTGGATCCTTCGATTCCTCAGGATGACAATACAATAATGCTTAATCATTTCACAACCCCTAGCTTCTCCTAATTTAGGAGGGGAATAAATAAGACTAGCTTCTGGAAATTAGGTTTCTCCGCTCCGGTCGAAATGACAAATTAATAATGAGATGGATTCTGAATCAAGTTCAGCCTGCCTGCCGGTAGGCAGGGATGACAGTAATAAATTATATAAAAACTCTAATAAAAAATTACCATAAAAAATGTTTCTGCATATACTGTGCGGGATTAAAATACTTGGCAAAGACTGCCTTAATTAACGAATTAGAAAAATGCCAAAAGCACAGCTAAAACAAGCAAAAGTTCCGCAGAAAAACATTTCTAAAACTCCCAAGAGCAAGGCAGGATCCGCTTCAAAAACTCCGCCTCAGAAAATAAAAAAAGATTTCTCGATAGGTTTCACAGATTGGGTAGGGTCTAAATCTTCACTCTATACCCATACTGCTTTCTTCGTGGGAAGCTTTGTGCTGATATTTTTTTGAGCAGATCTGGATAAGGTTCTTCTTGTGCTTACGACAATGGTTTCGCTCGAAGCCATATATCTGGCGATATTCATCCAGATGACCGTAAACAGGAATACCGCAAGTTTGCAGGAGGTGGAAAGGGATATCGATGAAATCCAGGAAGATCTGGAAGAAATCCAGGAAGACGTGGACGAGATCCAAGAAGACCTAGAGGAGATCCAAGAGGATGTAGAAGAAATCCAGGAAGATCTGGAAGAGATCCAGGAAGACGTGGACGAGATCCAAGAAGACCTAGAGGAGATCCAAGAGGATGTAGAAGAAATCCAGGAAGATGTAGAGGATATCTCTGAAGAAGACGAGGAAGAGGAAGCTGAGTCAGACAAGGCTCTCAAATATATCGAGAAGATGGAAGCCCAGATGCAGCTGCTGCTAAAGGAAATCAGCGAACTCAAGAACCATAAAAAATAATGCAAAACCCCGAAATGACGGGCACAAAAAAATTTATTAATTCTTAAAATCTGTTTATGAAAAAAGACATTTTTGAAAATTATCTGCTTAAGCTTAGGGGTTTCCTGGAGACTGATAATTTTGAGGCTATAGACTACAGCCTTGAATATATCTATGCTACTGTTCCCGAAAAAGAAAGGAATACCATGGAGGATATCCTGCAGGAAGTGACGCTATATGCCGAGCTCAAAGAGAAAGAATACAAAGACACCGCTCTTGAGCTCATTAATGCTTTTGAGGATAGTCTTGTGGAGAAGAAATAATCATTTTCAACCCTCTTTCAGCAAAGAGGGTGGCACGTAGTGACGGGTGATTTCTCCATTAATCTTCACATCTCTTTAATGATTTATCATTAATCAACTACTATTGCTGTCAAAAGTAGGCAAAAGCATCTCCCCATTTGTCATCCTCGGGCTTGACCCGGGGATCCATTTCATTAATCCTTCAAGTCCCACAATTCTCATCTTCGATGCTCGGACACATTCTCGCACCTAAGACCCCAGAATATTCTCTTGTTCAGGGCGTCAATCGTGAAGCCCTTTCGCTCCCCCGGGTCACCAATGATGATGATAATGATTGATGATTAATACTGTAACCCTTCCGCCCTATCTGGCACCTTCCCTAAATTAGGGCAGGAATAAATAATCATCAATCATCCTCTATCACGACCCCTAGCGGGCCGGAGCGAAGCGGAGGTGAGTAGCGTAATGGAACGAGCGAGAACCGTCTTCAAGAGGGGTTTGGGGCGGGAATCGTCCGCGAAGCAAAGTATTTGCGAGACACTGTAAGATAGCGTTTCCAGCCCCAATGCCTTTGCCATACTTACGGCAGTGAAAGTATGAAATGTGAATATCATTAATGGCTAATGATGGATTGAATCTAATAACATTAATCATTATCTTCAATCGCACAAAAAACTTTAAACCATAAATAACACATAAATGATATACGCACTGTTGTGAACAATATCTTACGCAATTGCTAACACTCTGATAAAGTATGTTTCAATGAATTACAATCTGTATAAAAGCATGTTTTACCAGTATATTTTCGTTTCGTTATTCTGATTCTTGCTGGTGCTGTTTTTCGATAAATTCAGTATTGATTTTATGGGGCATTTGCCGCTATTTGCCATAATAGCTGTCGGATGATTCATCTGAATCTGGTGACTGATGAAATGAATGCAGAAAATGACCAGCTGAGTGAATTTTTCGATTGCCAATATGTACGTGATACTCGCTTACTTCATCAATAGCTACCTGTTTCCTGAAATAGAACAGTTTCCGCTTGCAAAGATCCTATTGGCGCTCTTGTTTTTCCTTATCGTATCATTGCTGCTTTTTGAGAAGAATGAAGATGAGAAGATAAGATTCAATTCAAGCATCATCTTCCCGATAATTGCCGCTATCTGATGGACAACCTATACGACATCCACTAATTTTGCAGTCAAGACTTGAATACTTACACCATTCCAAGGCATGTTCTATTGCGAATTTTTCATAACCATCATTGTGGCTTTTGTATACCTTGGGAACTCCGCATATAATAAAAAGTTTGATTTTAGGATCAATGCGCATCATCTGATTTTCAATATGCTGATTTCATTCTTCATTTTCGCCTGAGCGCTAGGATTCTTTGTTGCGTACAGCAAGACACTTTGAAATTATGTGAATATAATAGCACTTGCGCAGATACCTGCATTGACAATCCTTACCTACATTTTTCTTAAAGACAAGATGACAAAAGCACAGGTCGCCACCATTGCCGGAGCTTTCATAATTCTTCTGCTATTCATAATCATATAGATAAAAACTCATAACTTCATAAATAAGATTGAAATTTTAAGAATAAGTGCTTATAATATCATTAATTTTAAGTATTTTATATCATAATTGTATTTTTATGAAATTGGCATACGTAATCTACACATATGACAGGATTCATGATGCGCTTGTCCAGATGGAGATCGTGAGGCATCTGTGGGCGAAGAAGTTCACAAAAATAGAAATCATACATGTCTATAATTGAAATCCTGAGTGGTACAGCGGAAAGACTCTAGAAGATCATTTCCTGAGGACAACAAATCCCGGGCATTTCGAGGGGGCAGCGAATCTCATAGATATCGGAGTTGAGCACGCACTCAATATCGATTGCGATTATGTCGTCGTCTCGGCGGCTGATACATGGATGATGGATGCTGATCTTATGGAGGCCAAGATAAATCAGATGAGAATCGAGAACAAGGTTCTGCTTACTTGTCCATGGGGCAATCCGGCTCTAGGAAATCCTCAAGATGTGTGATTTGCGACTGATTTTTTTGTCTTTGATGCGAAATGGGAGAGGAAAAACAAGATGTTTCCGCTCAAATATGCAGATTTCAAGGAAAAATATATCGACCTGCTGAGATATCTGGGGAAATGAAACGCAATGGTGGAAAGAGTATTTTTTTCAAAATATCTAACAGCATGCAGCAATGAGGCAAATGAAGTATCACTCAAAGCATATGCGCTCAGGAAATATCTTGATTTCAAAGAGAGGACGCCGGTCCATTATACGGCTGACTGGGACAGGACAAGCGAGTTCCCGAAAATATGATTATATATGAATCATTCGCTGCAGGAGAAAAGAAAGATCATCCAAAAAACTGATATCAAACTTGGAAAATACGCTCAGATGCTCAAGGACGGTGAATATGTTGATCCAACTGGATATATAGTCTAATCTCAAGGCCTGAAAATAATATTTTGATTTTTATTTTTTTTGAATACAATAACCTCATACTAAAGGCGCCAGAGTCTCGCTATCACGAGATTAGCCGGAGGAAGAAATATCTCCTGTAGGCACGTAGCGCGCTACGTGCCTACAGGAGATGGACTAGACCCTCTCGGAAAAACAATTCCGTCAACAAATCCCAAATCAAGAATCGCTTTAGGTGGTACCTCTTGCGAGAACTGAGAAATGAGAATTGAGAACTTAGGATAATCCTGAAGCCTCAGCCCTCAGTCCTCAGCCCTCTCAAGCCGAAAGCACATTATCGTTTTGTAATGTGTTTTTTTATGCCTGAGAATTATCCTGAATTTACAAATATCATTAAATTCATCTTCGGCTGCATGATCGTATTTTATTGAGCATATGCTTCATGATTCCAGAGATATTTAAGCAGAATGGCTAAGGCCATAAGAGAAAGTAATGAAAGATTATCAAGAGCGGATTCATTTTGAAACCCTTTGCTCGATAAACCGAGAAAGCTTACACTCAGTGAGCATATTTGAATAAAATGAATAATTCTTCTTATCATCGTTTGAATCCTGATTGCATTTGCTGCTACTGTCATTATCTATGAAGCTGACTGAGTTGATGTAAGAGAAATGATATTAAGCTTATTTAATTATTATACTTAATAGTCCATGAATAAAAGTTACCTTGATAAAGGTATATGCATGCATTTAAAATGTTCAATGTAGATGATGTCCAAAAAAAATTAAGATTGAACCTTTTCTTAAATTATTCTTTAAAATCATCATATGCTTTCATTTAAAAATCATCCCCAAAAGCGGTTCATATATTTTTTCATATATATCTTCCTGTCCATGTTCTTCTCTATGCTCTCATCATTCTTTTTCTTCCCTGCATTCAGATCGTATTATACATTTCCAGACAAGCAGATAATTCCAAAGAATGTAGCTGATGAAGGATTGATTACAGATATTAAGCCAATTGAGAATTCATCCGGATCAGTCAATAAAATAAAAATTGAAGCACTATTGAAGAAAAGACAGGCTCGAATCGTAAATGAAGAGGTCAAATCAACAACAGAAATAAGCTGAAAGATAATCTGAAATGAGATTGACTACATTAAAAAAGCCTTAACCGCAACTGAAAAATCCAAATTGCAATTTAAAGATAAGACTTGAGTTCCGAATATTATTTTGAATTTCAAAAATCAAAATGTCGCAAATCCTGATTATAGGTTAAAATATGAAGATATTAATCACACTATTGAAAAATGACCGCAGAAGATTATTTGCTGACCTAAAAAACAGACCCTTCGGAAGCGCAAAAACACTCGTTATTTTACTCTTATATGAAACAATCGGATTATGCGAAAGCAGAAATCGCAATCGATTGATTCTCGGATAATGGCACTTATCCTTGCTTTGCCTGAACCATTGACTATTGAAAGTGATTCAAATCATGACTCGTATGATTCAAATATGATGATGATAAGGCTTATGAGGCACTGGATTTCATAATAAAGATATTCTATAATATAGATTCTATGCTATATGTCTCAAATAGGAATATCAGCTGAGAGCAAATCTTATATTTTCTTGAGACATGAAGTCAGAATCCGACTGAAAACATATATGAAAAATATTGACCGAAAGACATATGATCAAATAGCAAGAAGATTATAGAGCTTCTAAAAACAAAAATCAATTCGATGACAGAAGAGGATATGAAAATCATTATAGATAAACTTTAATGCTTAATCTGTAAAAAAATTGAAAGCTAAAAAAATATTCTTGTATATCCTAGCAATAATATTTTTCTTAACGGCAGCAAATTATCTTATATTCAGCCTGTTGTTAACTTGAAGCTTTTGAACGCATTCTAATATTATGACCTGAGAGGAAATATGCGATAAAGTAAAAATATGAGAAGTCTGCACTTGCTTCAAATATAATCCGCCGAAGTGTATAATAGAAAGATCTGATTCATGAAATAAATAATTAATTCTAAATTTTTAATCCCACTAAACCATGTACCCACAAGTCAATACTAAACAGTCATTCCCGAAAATGGAAGAAAATATACTTGCTTTCTGGAAAGAGAATAAGACATTTGAAAGATCCCTGGAAATCCGCAAATGAAATGAGGAATTCTTCTTTTTCGACGGACCTCCTTTTGCTTCTTGATTGCCCCATTACGGGCATCTTCTTGGCTGAACCCTAAAAGATATCATACCAAGATATCAGACAATGAAAGGCAAGTATGTAGAGCGAAGATTCTGATGGGATTGCCATGGATTGCCAATCGAAAATATAGTAGAGAAAAAACTCTGAATATCGGGTAAGAGAGATATAGAAGAAAAAATATGAGTATTTGAATTCAATGAGGCATGCCGCAATGATATCATGGCTTATACTGATGAATGGAGAAGGGTAGTCGAGAAAATGTGAAGATGGGTCGATATGGATAATGATTACAAGACCATGGATACTGATTTCATGGAATCCATATGGTGGGTCTTCAAATCTCTCTATGATAAGGATTATATCTATGAATCAAAGAGAATAGTGCCGTATTGTCCTAGATGTTCAACTCCGCTTTCGAATTTTGAAGTGAATCAGGGGTATGAGGATAAGCAAGACAAATCCGTAACTGTAAAATTCAAAGTAAAAGACACTGCAAATAAATACATCCTTGCATGGACGACAACTCCTTGGACTCTACCTGCGAATTTGGGTCTTGCGGTCGGTAAGGATATAGATTATTCTGAGGTGCTGGATAAGGAATCCGGAGAGACATATGTGCTTGCTGCCGATAGGGTCGGAAGCTATTACAAGAATGAAGAAGAATATATAATCGTGAGGACTTATAAATGAGAATGCCTTGAATGAATCAGATATGAGGCATTGTTCAATGATTTCCAATTATTAGACGAAGCCTGAGAATTGCCGAAATGACTTGAACTGGGCAAGAATGTATACTCAGTCGTGATCGGTCATCATGTTACAACCGAGAGCGGTACCGGAGTCGTACATATCGCGCCGGCTTACTGAGAGGATGATTCGATAATCGGTAAGAAAGAATGACTATGATATGTTTCTCATATCGATGATACTGGAAATGTCGAGACTTTGTCGGAATATATGTGAGTCTACGTTTTCGATTTCAATGAAACTGTCATAAAATTGCTTAAAGATAGGGGGGTTATGGTGAATATGACAACTATCGATCATTCATATCCGCATTGCTACAGATGTCATACTCCGCTTATCTACAGATGAATAAGCGCTTGGTATGTAAAAGTTGAAGAAGTTTCCGACAGGATGGTCAAGAATAATGAAGAGATAAATTGGGTTCCAGATAATATCAAACATTGAAGATTCGGAAAATGGATAGAGAATGCCAGAGACTGGAATATCTCCAGAAACAGATATTGGGGCTCTGCTATGCCGATCTGGAAATCAGAGGACAAGCTTGAGCAGCTCTGTGTAGGTTCAATAGAAGAGCTTTATGAGCTTAATAAAGAATTCTGACAGATAGAGAAAAGAGGGGATAAGTATTTCTATGTTGAATTTGATATTGAGGTAGACCTTCATAAGCATTATGTAGACAAAATCAAGATCAAGAGCCCAAAAACATGAAGCACGATGTATCGTATCCCAGAGGTTCTCGATTGCTGGTTCGAATCAGGATCCATGCCTTATGCGAGCAAACATTATCCTTTTGCAGATAAGGAGAATTTCAAATACCCTGGTGAATTCATCGCTGAGTGAATAGACCAGACAAGAGGTTGGTTCTATACCCTTTTGGTGTTGTGAACACTGCTTTTTGATAGAACTCCATTCTTGAATGTTATCGTAAACTGAATGGTTCTTGCAGAAGATTGAAAGAAGATGAGCAAGTCACTCAATAATTACCCAGATCCGGAATTGCTGATATCAAAACATTGAGCAGATGCTATAAGATTCTATATGATGAATTCTTGAGCAGTAAGAGCTGAGGATATGAAATTCTCCGAAGCCTGAGTCGAGGAGACGATAAAAAAAGTCATACTCCCTTTCTGGAACACTTACGCATTTTTCACGACTTATGCAAATATCGACAATTTCAGCTGCGAGGATGGAGATATATACAAACATCTGGATGATCCTAATTTCAACAATCTTGATAAATGGATGCTATCGACTCTGAATGAGCTTATAAAAGAGGTCACAGAATGATTCGATTCATATGACTTGAATGCAGTCACTAGGCCGATTGTCAGCTTCATGGACAATCTTACTAACTGGTATATCAGACGTTCTAGAAGGAGATTCTGGAAATCAGAAAACGATAATGACAAGATGCTCGCTTATAAGACTCTTTATCAAGTCCTTGTTGATACTGCAAAAGTCATAGCTCCGCTAGTTCCTTTTGTCACTGAGGAGGTCTTCAAGTGACTCACAAACAAGGAATCGGTCCATCTGGAACTTTTCCCGGAATACAGGTCTGATATCATCGATCTGCAACTGAATTCTGATATGGATAAGGCACAGAAGATAATCAATCTTTGACTTGCCCTCAGATGAAGCAAGAAGATAAGAGTCAGACAACCGCTCTCATCAATTACAATCTGAGAGGAGCTGAGCTCTTATTACATGGAAATCATAAAAGAAGAATTGAATGTGAAGGAGGTGATTGTAGCAGACATGTGAAGCATCGCAAAGAAAATCTGCAAGCCGAACGCTCGCCTTATCGGTCCTAGATTCGGAGCTAAAGTCCAAGATATAATCAGAGAAGCAAAAGCCGGTAATTTCATCGAACTTGATGATGGATGAGTCAAGGTTGGGGAGTATGAGCTTATGAAATGAGAATTCGAGATTGCATATGAAGTATCAGAAACGAGCACTGCCGATATCCAAGCATGATTCTCAATGGTTATTGCCATGGACACTGTCGTTACCGATGAACTTCTGACTGAGGGTTATACAAGGGATATAATCAGATCAATCCAAGATGCCCGCAAGGAAGCCGGATATAATGTTTCTGACAGAATCACCCTCAATCTGATATGAGATATGAGAGACAGGATTCTCGAAAAATTTCAATCCTACATCGAGTCAGAGACTCTCTCAATCATATCGGACGACCTTACGTCAGGCGATATCACTAAGGAAATAGATCTTGATGAAGTTAAATTCCAGATAATACTAAAGAGATAATCATAATCCAAATTTAAATAAACCTTCCGTACGGAAGGTTTATTTTTTGTTTTTATAGCTTGTCATTTATGTTCATTCGTGCCTTTATGAGCAGAAACCTATTTTCCGGTGTCAGGCCGCTTAGGGGCTCTAGATCATTACCCGGGTCATTGTCTATGATATATGAAGAAGTATTTCTCATAACAATTTTATTATTCTAATACGTGCTGATATTATACTGCTCATGTATTAAATTATCCTTAAGCTACAATTTTTTTATCTCATTTCGGCTTGCATATTTTTTAGCTTCAGCCGTACTTTACTTTATCATGAAAAATCATATACTGAGAACCTAGTCATAAAGGCTTTTTTCTTTAAATTAAAATTTAAAATAAAAAATGAACTCGATCATATTAAAGATATTGGCAGAATTTCTGCCGGAAATAAAAGAAAACAATCTAGAAAACATCTTAACGGTGCCGCCTAATGAGAATTTGTGAGATATCTCCATCCCTTGTTTTCCATTCGCACAGATACTTGTGATAAATCCTGCACAGGCTGCAAGCAACTTTGCAAAGAGGTTCGACGGCAATAAGGATATATCTGCAAAAGTGATGGGGCCGTATCTGAATCTGACATTTTCTGATTGATATTTATGGTGAGAATTTCAGAAATCAGAATTATTATCTCCAGGATATGAAAAAAACCAGAAGGTCATGGTAGAATTCTCTTCTCCGAATACAAACAAGCCTCAGCATTTATGACACGTAAGGACTAATCTGATCTGAATGTCTTTGTCGAATATCCTTAAGAGAGATTGATATGATGTTGTCAGATGCAGCCTCTGCAACGACAGATGAATAGCGATTTGCAAATCCATGATCGCCTATAAATACCTCTGAGAAGGGAAGACTCCTGTGGATGTCGGGATGAAATGAGATCACTTCGTCGGAGATTTCTATGTAAGATATGCTGAACTCGGTGCATTATTAGGAGTGGAAAGAATTGAAGCCGAAACTACTGAGATGTTGCAAAAATGGGAAGCATGAGATGAAGAAGTCAAGAAATTATGGAGAGTGATGAATGATTGGACATTAGCAGGATGGGATGTCACCTACAAGAAGATGTGATGCGAATTTGATGTCGTATATTATGAATCAGACACATATCAGGACGGTAAAGACATAGTATCCGAATGACTGAAAAAATGAGTTTTCGGAAAGAAAGAGAATTGAGCCATATTCGCCGATCTCTCAAATTATTCTTTATGAGAGAAGATTCTCCAGAGATGAGACGGGACTTCAATCTACATAACCCAAGACATCTGAACTACTCTCAGGAAATTCAAAGAGCATTCGCTTGATAAGTCGGTTTGGGTTGTGGCAAATGAGCAAGATCATCATTTCAAATGCCTATTTGCGATACTCGATATGCTCGGCTATACAGAAATCGCCAAAAATTGCTATCACTTAAGCTATTGATATATCTCACTTCCGTCAGGCAGGATGAAATCAAGGGAATGAACTGTGGTCGATGCAGATTGACTAATTGAAGAGCTTGAGCTTATGTCTCAGGAAATAATGAAAGAGCACGACACAGAGATATCCCAAGAAGAACTCCTCAGGAAAACAGATATAATAGCAATGGCGGCGCTAAAATTCTTCATTCTTCAATACGGATCATCCAAGGATTTTGTCTTTGACCCTAAGGCTTCAATAAGCTTTGAGGGGAAGACCTGACCTTATATCCTCTATTCTTATGCCAGGATAAAATCAATCTTGAAAAAAGCTTGAGTAACCGAAGAGAACTTAAGCTCAGATATCTCATTGTCTTTCTTGGCTTCCCAGGAAAGGCTTCTTATGAAGGATCTGTTGAATTATCCAGAAGCCATCAGAACTGCATCAAAAGATTATGAACCTTCAATTCTTGTAAAATACCTATATGAGCTTGCCCAGGATTTCAATACTTTCTACCATCATCTGCCTATAATGAATGAGGAAGACCAGACCATAAAGAATTCCAGATTGTATCTGATAATCAAAGTAGCAGAAGTCCTCAAAGACGGATTATGACTATTATGAATCGATACGCTTGAAAGGATGTAATTTAAATCATTAATTTTTCAATATGCCGAATAATGAATGGGGTTGGGATGATGAGTCATCCTCTGATATGATTGTCAAGGACTGCAATTGAACCATCCTTGCAAATTGAGACACTGTTGCTGCAATCAAAGACCTTAAGGTCAAATGATGAGCTGACATCAAGAGATGAGATAAATTCAAGAACATCAGACTCACTGATAATGCAGAAGAGATCGAATCCTGAAAGATGGTACTCCGGACTGAATTCTTCAAAAAAGTCTAACAAAGCAAAAATGCCTCTTAAGAGGCATTTTTGTTTTGTGACTGTCATCATCCTGTGGGAAGAATTGTCATTTCGAACGCAGAGAGAAATCCTTTAATGATAAATGCACCCCTCATCCCCGACCCCTCTGCCCCAGGGCATACTCTCTGGCTCCGCCATTCACCTTATCCCGATAGGAGAGGAGGGCTGTCATTTCAAATGCAATGAGAAACCCTTTAATGATTCATTAAACATGACAATCAACTTTATACTAAAATGGATTTCTCATTCGCTATCGCTCTTTCGAAATGACAATGCTTTTTATCATTTATGCCTCTCCGGAAATGAAAGGGGTTGAGCAAGAAAATATATCATTAATGATTATCATTCGCCATATCACGTGAGTAAGCCGAACAGGAATATGTAAATGCAGTAACCCATCCGCCCTCCGGGCACCTTCCCTAAATTAGGGAAGGAATAGCTTCGAATCACAAAATCATTAATCATCACATATCCATTCACTCAGCGGAACGTCCGGAGGACAGGGAGCGAAGATGAAACACCCAAGAACTGTTCCGAGAGGGGTTTGGGGGCGGAATCGTCCGCGAAACCTCCTTATCTGTGACATCCTGTAAGATGGCGTTTCCGACCCCAATGCTTTTTGCATACTTTTTTGCATAAAAAAGTATGGATGTAAATTCATTAATGAATAATGATTAAGATGATGAATGCATAATGATTAATGAGGTGGATTCCCGATCAAGCCGGGAATGACAAAATAAATGATGAACGTGTAATGATTAATGAGGTAGATACATTCGACTCCGAAAAATTATGATTAAGACCCTAATAATTCTGTTTTAAAAAATCCACAAGATCATAGTGCTTCGGCTCAAATCATAAAGATGCAATCTTGCTTATATCCAAAACCTTATTCAGAGTAAAAAGGTCTGCATAGTAGCTGAATATATTCTCACTCCATAGCCTTCAGATGCTAATTGCAGATTCTGGCATATGGATTATTCCTGATTTTGCGAATCTGGTTTTGATAATTTCAAAAATTTCACCCATTTTGATGGCTTCAGGATCTGAAATATTATAGACTTGCCTATTATCCCGCTGGTTCTCAATAAGAAATAAGATTGCTGAACATAGATTGTTTATATGAGTAATCGAAGTAAGATTTTCTCAATGTCAAAACATGCACAGCCTATTGAATAATGATGCTTGCAAAATAGATGGGATAAGGATTCTATCTCATTTTCAGTAGATTGCCCTCGGCCTTAATATCGTGAGCTTTTTTGATGCTTCAAACTTTTTCAAATACTCTTGTTCCGCAAGGAATTTTGTCAGAGCATAGCTATTTTTCAGTGAACCTTCATTTATAGCTTGGCTTTCTTTTAGTACTCAATCAAGTCATTGATACACGGATGAGGTTGATACGACAATGCAATGTTCAGAATTGTTCGCCAATTCTAGGACATTCTGGACACTATTTGCGTTATTTTTCATCATTTCTCAGAGGGGATATTTCCAATTGGTTTCGCTTGCGGAGCTTATGAAAACATCAAACTGCTGATTCCTCAGGTTCGAGTCAATCCTACGGGTTATATCCCACTTAATGTACTTTATCTTATCAGATCAAAAAGAAAAATTCTCTCTCCTTCAAAATGCAGTAACCTCATCTCATCTTGAGCTGAAGAGATTTACCAGATGCTGTCAGACGAATCATGTTGATCATGTGATTGCTACTTTCATATTGAATTCAGATAATTATTTTTAAGCATTTCCTTATTTATCTTTTTTTGCCTTCAGGCGCAAGGGATTCTTGTAAAATGTATCCTGTCAGGAATAGCAAAGCTATCGATTGAATATTTTCAATTTGAAATAGAGCTCATTATGTATTTTTCGAATTTAGCATTTCAACTGACATCATCTTCCGTCTCAATGCATAATACTATTTCCTCATCTTGTTTGTCCTCATTCCAGATCCCTATAAGCGAAGCGATCTTGATTCAGGGGATATCGTTAATGGTTTTCTCATATAGTGTTGGGTATATGTTATATTCCTTTCTGATAATCATATCCTTTTTCCTTCAGAGCATCGTTATGAGCTTCTTTCATCAGGAATCTATGATTTCAGCCAAGTCTCATGTATTTATCCAGTCAATATCATGCCCGTCTCACATATATCTCGACAATCAATGCTTTCATTTCACCATTAATTCATCATCCTTTATAGTCAGTGATATTGAATTTATCGGATATCCGAGTATGTCTCATTTGACGCTTTTAGAAAGCTCAATTTTTTCATTGCCCTCAATGATCGCGATAGGTAAAATCTCTGTCATTCAATAGATGCTGTAAACATTGATCCCAGTTTTCGCATACTCATAAAATTTTGACAGGAATCAAGCATAGACCGGTGCTGATCAAAAGAAAATATATTTCAGGCAATCCGGAATCATAATCTTTTTGCGCAAAATATCAGCAAATCTGTATGGTGGAGAGAAAATTGTATCGGCATTATTTTCACGTATGGCCTTTATTAGCCTTTTGTCTGAGAAACCCGTTCTTCCTGCAATCACTCTTTTGTAATTCATCAGGCCCAGTAAGATGAATTGAGGTAAATCAGCATATAATACCTTTGTATTTTTAGAAATTTCAGAAACTTCTTTCAGCATATTGTATAGCGATTCCAGCGAATGTGTCACTCACTTCGGTTCACTCGTGGTTCATCAGGTGAAGACTATTATCGCATCTTCTTTTTCGTTTCTCATTTCATATTCAATCTCTTTTTGATCCGATGTGTTATGGAATTCGAATTCTTTTATCTGTTTTTTTAATAAAAAACCTCTTCACATTGATACGATTCGCATACCCATAATATTATAGGGGTCGGGCAATCAAAAGTAATTCATGAATCTATCAGAAAAGGGAACCGACAGCAATATGGGATCATAGAATCAGACCTTCGGCTTAAGCTTTAAAATTTTTTTGTTGCAGCTTTCGGTTCACATCGAGGGATCAAGCAATGCGAATCTTCATCAGGCGATTAGTGCTCAGAGAACTATTATAGAATAATAAATCGGATTTCTGGTAAAGCCGATAACGGTATCTCATTTATTGAAGTCACACTCTTGTTTCAGGAAAATGGCGATTTGCTTTGCCTTGTCTGCATATTCTCCATAAGTGATTTCTTGTCATGTGTAAGAATCCTTTATGGCAATCTCTTCGAAATGCTCATTCGATGAAATGATTCTTCTTATCAGCTCAGAAGTATATAATTTCATTTTCATATTAGGTAAAATTATTTCGGCAAATCCTTATCTCAATTGTATTCGATATCATCTGTCATGCAATCTGTGATTTTCTTCTTTTTGGCGATAGCCTCGCGCACATAACAAAAATAGTCATATATCTGATAAAAGAAAGGCAATCTGTCATTTTTGGCATAGACAATATCTTCTGATTTGAAAATTGAAGACAAGAATGGCCTTAATTTGCCGCTGAAGATGAATTCATTCATCGTGAAGAATAAGATAAGCTTAAATGACTTATCCTGATATGATGGGGTCAATACGGTATCAGATTCTCATCATCTCTCCATGGAATCCAGAAATTTCAATCTGAAATCTTCACTGTCTGCAAAAAGGTGGACTCAGCTGGTTGTTCTTGGGTTGCACTCAATGATATGTATACCATCATCATTCTTTATCAGGTCAAATGCGATCTGCCCATGGAATCATGTCTGATGTCAGAATTTCGTCAAGAAATCGATAATCTCATCCGTACGATATGATTCAAATGAGATTCATGATCAGTTTCAGTGTGTCAGATTATTCTTATATGATGAGTGGATCATCAGTTTTCCATGCGAAAACACGGAATAGGTGCAAACTTGGGTTCATTGTATGTATTCCTGCAATATCAGCTTATTATCAGGATTGGAATTGAAATTTCCAATAGGCATATCAGGTATTGCATTGCTTGCTATATTGGTGCCGAATCTGGAAAACTCATTCTTAAGCACATATTTGTATGCCGGATTGTCTCTTAAAAATGATTCAACTTCAGATATGCTCATAAAGATGCGGGTCTCAGGAACGTGTATTCTGTCGTCTAAAGGAAGGATATGGGCATATTCGAATTTTGAATGAAGCTTTTTCAGCAGTGGGAAATCGGAGCAGAAGACTTTGCAATCGCTATTGTCTTCTATGAAATCTTTTATGTATGAAATATAAAAGATTTCCTCGCAAGTCGGGATGAGATAGCTGACCGAATTATCGTTTATGATATTCAGGATTCTGGTTTTATATTCATTTATATCGATTTTAGGCGATGGAAGCAAGAATGATTTTTTTGTGTATCTTGAAACATTGGAAAGCGCATGATTTTTTGAATCGGCCGAAAAAACATCATTCTGATCTCACAGGATCCGAATGAGCTCAAGAGCAACGTAAGATCTTCATGAAGTTATGAGGATGTTGTCCCTATTTCATGTTTTTCAATTCATATCATTTCAGATTTTTTCCATTCTAGTATATATTATTTTTTAAATCAGGCTCTCAGAAATTCTTAATGATAAAATCTATGCTCACCCAAACAACTCTTTTTATCAGAGGAAGGTTTTTGTAATGGATCAACGAATACTCCAGATACTTTTTTGCTCATCTGTTCATCTTAAACTGGCCGACACCTGAACTCTGGTTCAGCACTTCTGCCTCATTTAATGAGCCCAACAGCAATAGGTAGCTCATCTGCCTATATAAATCTGGCTCCGTATATCAGAATATGGGGGTTGTTATAGTGTCTCCTATTTTATAATATCAGAATGCAGCTTTGATCTTGCCGTCCTTTTTCAATACATTCATCTTAAATAAAGGGATTCTAGCGATGTTCACGAAAAAATCCAGGCTGAATTGAGGATTCTCAAGTGAATATTTCTTTAAATAGAGATTATCATAGCAATCCTTTATCTCTTGCAATTCAATATCTGTGAATTCTTCTTTTACCTCATATTCAAATCATCCGTTCTCAAAGAGTTTTTTATCATTTTTCACATCAGTCCTTTTTTCATATTCGCTTAAATCTTTTTTTTCAGAAACGAATATCTGCCTTGAGACAATCCTTTTGAATCAGTCATTTTCCAGAATATCAATTAATTTTTTATTGAATTCACTCAGGCTTCTGAAACAAATAGCATGACTAGGATATGTCTTTATAAGATATTCTTTAATTTCGGCGCAATCATCAGCGCTCAGCTCGGGATAAAGATTTGTTGATAGGAGAAGGTTATTGACATAGACTATCTGATTCAGATCTGTCGCCTCGATAACCTTAAGAATAGCTTTTGATATTCATAATACGATATTCCTGAAATATGCATTTTTAATATATTTTGTTTCAAATTGAAGATATTTGAATGTTCAAGTCAGGGAAGTCACATAACAATTGCCTTCATTGCGATTTCAGAACGATAATGGAATCAGCGTTCAATTCACATCAATGATTTTTATATCTGCATCTATATTTCTGATATATCTTGAGGTTCAATTGTTGATAATCGGCAGGAAATAACTCTTGATAAAATCGGAATAACCATTTTTCGGATCGTACCACTCTAAATTATCTACAGACTTTATCATTATGCTATCTGATTATATCTGGATAAATAATATTCCGTATGCCAATCAAGCGGCATAGCAAACGAATATGACCTTGTCGCCATCTTCTATTTCTCATCTCTCTTTTGCCTGTGAAAATGCCAAAGGGATTCAGCATGATGCAGTATTTCCATATTCATCCAAAATAAAAGAAACCTTGTCTTTCGGAACTCATGTGATTTCCATGAATCTCTTATAGATGCTTGAGCTTACCTGATGTATGAACACTTTTTTTACATCGTCCATTTTCCATCATGTCGCTTCAAAGCCTTTTTGGAAAGGGATTCATCATGCATTTTCAAAATATGATTTCAGTTTTGTCGCATCTGATGAAAAATATGTCTTATCAGCATCGCGAGGATACATTGCTCATCATCCCATTATGGTAATAGAATCCCAAAGGTTTCCCTGAGTCTCAAAATGCTGGAACCTTATTCATTTGGTTTCATCATTTGTTGCCGATAATAGCAGTGCGGCTCATGCGTCTCATAGCGTGTATCAGGAAAATGATTTCAAGAAGTCTTCTTTTGAATTCAGCTTCCATCTTATTGATTTTGAAGGAGTTTCTCATGAGCATACTAATATATTCTCGTACTTTCAAGATCTGATCAATCAGTCTGCCATATCCAATGCAGATAATACGCTATTGCAGGCATTCTTGATATCCAAAGTAGGGCACGTGAGTCAGGTGTTTGCTTGGATAATATTAGCCGTAGCAGGCTCAATAAGATCTTGTGATGCTGATGCGAATATCAATAAATCTATCCTCCTGCTGTTCCTTGAAATTATATTAAGGCATGCTTTTGACGCAAGTGTCGAAGGGTATTCATTATCGGCAGTGTATCTTCTATTAATTACTCATGATGTTTTTTCTACGATGCCTTTTGGGAAACTTGTATAGCTTCATCCTGAATTCCTTATCCTTTCCTCAACTTCTTTTGATGAAACCAGATTCTCAGGTAAGGCGTTTGAAGCATCGACTATTTGTGTTTGTAGCATAAATCTGGGGTGAATTTTTAAAATATATTTTGAATAAAATTATTATAAAATATTTTATCAAATGTCAATACTTTTGAGATTTAAGCCAAATAGGCAAAAATCAGTTTGTCGGATATATTCAAGTCCTTCTGATACCATAAGAATTATTCAAACAAAAAAGATTGACCCAGGGTCAATCTTTTTTTAAACATATTAATTTGCAGAAGCTCTAATAAGTATTTCTCTAGTGTATTGCCTTGTCGTCTCAATTCTCGTGAAAACCATTTCCATATCTAGTACATAATTTTCAAGCAATGATATCGTGAGGCAATCATCGGTGAGTTTTGAATCGATGTTGCCGACAATCTCATTTTCGAGGAAACGGAAATATCTAAGCAGCAAAGCCTTATATTCATCTTTCCTGAAAATATGATAATTCCTCAATTGCATCCTCTCAAGCTCCTCCTTATAATCAGCTTGAGAAAAAATGGTCCTAATATCTTCTTTCTGCGTTTCCATAGCTTATCGAGTTAAATGATATATTCCTTCAAAGTCTTCCCAAGAATCCGAAACCCTTATCGGATGATCCCACTAATCGAATTAATCGGCATTTTCTGAAGCAGGGCAGATAATGATTGCCATTGATTATTATAAAATATGTTGTCTAATATACTTTATTTATAGAAATGTCAACTTCTTTTAAAGAAAAAAATATCGTCCCCGGAAGGACGATATTTTTTTAAATCAACATGCAATTATGCTGCTGCTTTTTCTTCAGTTGCTTCTGGAGCTGCTTCAGCAGTTGCTTCTGGAGCTACAGTTTCTGCAGTTTCAGTAGTTTCCACTTTTTTTGCCGCATCATCTAGTACTTCTGCCTCAATAGCAGTTGTCTCATCTGTCATGGTATTTTTATGGTTAATCAAGTAAACATCCCCGCATCATCAAATGAATCGAATTAAATCAGTATAAGGATTAAATCATGATTAGCAATTAATAAACCCATTTCATCCGATTATCATATTTTACAGAATCAAAATCATATGCGCATATTATTTTTGTTTTAATCCATTTCCGACTATCCTATCAAGATATGGTTTCAATACATTTGACAAATACACAAAAATAGTTATATTCCAGAAATGCAACAATTATATCAATAAAAATAAATATCAATAAGATCTATGTAAGCGCATTTTAATTTCACACATATGAATCGACCAGCGTATCTTGATAAACAAGAAACAGGACTGATGCAAGGCTCTATAAGCCAAACACTGACTTCTCCAGAATACCTTGAGAAGATTTTTGAGTACCTTTGAGAGCCTGTATTTGTTAAAGATGAGAATCTGAGATTGGTTTTCGTGAATAAGGCCTTCTGCGAATTCGTATGAAAGGATAAGGATCAGATCATAAACTTCCAATCCTCATCGTTTGCTTCGCAGAAAGAATATGAAGATTATTATGCTGATGATATGAAAGTCCTTGAAGAAAATGGCATGATTTCATTCGATCAGACATATGAGCATTCATCGAAATGATTAAGGCATGTGAAAGTGGCAAAAAATATCTTCAGCGATGCTAAATGAAAACGATTCATAGTGTGAATCGTCCAAGATTTGACTGAACAAAAGGAGGCAGAGTGAGCCCTCTTGGATGTCGTGCAGAAAACAAAGGCAATTTTAAATTGAGTACACGAGGGTATTGTGGTTTATGGCCCTGATTTATGTTACAGGCAATGGAATCCTTTTATGGAGAAACTCACCTGACTCAAAGAGGCAGATGTTTTAGGTAAGCATCCCGCTGAGATTTTCCCATTTCTAGTTGAGACTTGAACGTTGGAAAGACTTGAAGCTGTGCTGAAAGGATGACCGGCTTTCTGCTCGGAATTAAGAATGGCAAGTACAGATAAGACCAGTATAGCATATGATAAGAATCAAGCTTTTCATGATGATGATTGAAATATAATCTGAGTCATAGGGGTGGTTCATGATGTCACGGAACATAAGGCAACAGAAGAAATATTGATCAAAAACATGCAAATGTATGAAAAACTGGTATCTAAGATTCCGGTTTGAGTTTATATTCTCCATAGCACTCCCGGAGGGGAATTCGAGTTGAAATTTGCAAGTCCGAGGATGGCTGAAATACTAGGGGTCAACATAGACTACTTGACCTCCGATGCCAGAAATATCTATGAAATCATACATCCTCAAGATATTGAAAATTTCATTATAAAAAATCGTGAATGAATAAAGAGGTGAATTCCATTTGACTGGAAGGGGAAAATTCAAGTTAACTGAGGGGTCAGATGGGTGAGCATTTCTTCGACTCCTGAATTTATGAATAATTGAGAGGTTCTTTGGCATTGATTGGTTGTAGATATCACAGAAAATGTAAAATCGGAAAAAGAGCTGAAAAGGCTGAATAGGACGCTTAAGCTTACCAGCGATTGCAATAAGATGCTTCTGAATGTAGAATTAGAGCAAAAACTTTTGGATGAGGTATGTAAGATATTCATAGGATCAGGATGATATCAAATGAGCTGGGTCTGATACAAGGATAAAAATTCGATGGAAATAACTCCGGTGGCGCAATTCTGATTCGAAGAATGATATCTGGAATCTATAATGGCAAAATGGGATGCGAACGATTTAAAATGAATGGGGCCGATTTGAGCCTGCATAAATGAAAGAAGGCCTATATTCATGGATAACATACAGACAGATCCTGTATTCTTGCAATGACGGGAAGCGGCAATCCGATTCCGATACAATTCTTCTATTGCACTTCCTTTATTCGACGAAGAAGAAACAATCTGAGTCCTGATGGTATATTCCGAGGAGACTGAAGTTTTCAACAATGAAGAGATCGGGCTTCTTGAGGAACTATCAATGAATATCTCAAAATGAATCCAATTCATCAGAGCGAAAGAAGAAAAGCTAAAAGCAGAAGCATTATTGCAGAAGGCTGAAGAGCAGTTGCGGATACGTCAAAAAATGGATTCCTTGGGTACCTTGGCTTCATGAATAAGCCATGATTTCAATAATCTCCTTACATGAATAATGGGGTTTTTGGAATTATTGAATTCTGATACCAGCCTAAACGATAGGCATAGGGTATTTATCGATAATGCCCTGAAGTGAAGCTGGCGGGCAGCTGACCTCATAAAGCAGTTCCAGAACCTTTCACGAAATTCAATATCAGAAAAAACTTGCATAGATATTCATGCGGTTGCAAAAGAAGTATTCTGATTTCTTGAAAAAACGACAGACAAGATCGTAGAAAAGAAGTTGGACTTCAATAAATGAGAATATTTCATCAATTGAAGCGCATCTGAAATCCACCAAGTCCTTTTGAATCTTTGGACAAATTCATTCATGGCACTTGAAGAGAGGTGATTAAGAGATTGAGACTTTATCAGGATGAGAGCGGAAGATTATATATGTACGGAAGAAGACTGCAATTGACTCTCAAAATGAGAATATGTGCATATAATGTTTGAAGATAACGGAAAATGAATGTCGGAGGAAGTTGCCAGCAAAGCATTCGACCCATTGTTCACAACAAGGGGCAAAAGCTCTCAGCGTGGCCAATGACTTGGGCTTTCGATGGTTTATAACATAATAAGGATGCATAAATGACATATCCATATAGAAAGCAGTGAAGGCGTCTGAACGACAATGCATATCTACCTTCCAAAAACAAGGAAAAGAGAAATAAATAGCCCAAAGGAACATGTAAAGGAAAAAATCTGAAATGAAACTATACTTGTTATTGAGGATGAAAAGATGATTCAGGATTTCGTAAAAGCCATACTGGAACAGAATTGATACAACGTGATTACTGCTGACGACTGAAAAGAGTGATTGGAAACCTACATCCAATGCAGAGACTCTATCGATGCCGTTGTGCTTGATCTTACGATGCCAAAGATGTCAGGTCAGACTGTCCTGGAAAAGATGCTAGATATAAAACAAGATGTCAAAGTTATAATCTCATCCTGACAGAATAATGAAGAATCAAGAGAATGAATATTATCAAAGGCAAAATGATTTGTCAATAAGCCATACAGTCTTTCTTTGCTTACTGATACCGTAAGGAATGTTCTGGATTCTTAATGTATGTTAAAAACCCCTGGGATCCCAGGGGTTTTTTAATCAGTTGATTCTAATATACGTTTCCATTAATATAGAATTTCTCTCAGTAGACTAAAAACTTAAATCAGGGTGCCAGATCTATGTTTCATTCATTGAGGATTCTCTTGTATGCATCAACCCGATCAAGAGCTTCAGGATATTCTGTTTTCAGGAATTCATATCTTTTATCGATAAGATCGTAGAGCCATTTGATTTCATCCTTGCCATCTTTCGGAGATCCGGACATTGCCTTATCAGTCTTCATGATTATGTCCTTTGCTCAGTATTCTCAATGATTTACAACCATATCGTAGATGAATGCGAGCGACAGAGGGCGCATAACCCCTTCATCTCTAGCGATTTTCACTGCAGGCTCCCAGTACATGCTGTTCATGAGTTCAAGTTGTGCCTTTTTGAATAATGGGTCGCCGTTATCATTAACATCGGTAATGAAGTTTTCGAGTCCTCTCACATCCGAATTCTTGCCCCCGTCATCATGTGCTGCTTCATCTATAGCGTTCAAGACTGGGATGTATTTCTTCAGATTATTGTTAGGATTCATCTCGGCATATCGATGTAACAATATGTTTCAGTCAAAAGTTCAGGTCGTGAATCAGATGATTCAAAAAGTGATTCATCTTCAATCTCAGATGTTCTCCGCATAATCATATTTGAAATTTGTCTGCGAATTTTCACAAACGGTAGTCATTTGCAATGCAATCGACTTCTGGAGCTCAGTGGGCTCTATCTGAATAGCCAGTGCAACGGCTGGTTTAAGGTTCGAATAAAGCTTATCTGTTACAACTGTTATTACTGCCTGAACCCGCTCATTCTCGGCGTGAAGCTTTTTATATCCGACTAAGGCATCTATGTATTTCTGTGTTTTCCCGATTCAATTCCTCTCTACTATGCCAATTATGAGATTTGCTACATCGGCATCTTTTTGAGTCATCTGATATGCGAATGCATTCAATGAAATTGTGCAGGCTATGAGACCGGCCAGGATGACTTTTTTCATAATCCTAAATTTATAATTCCCTATATTTTATTCCAAATTATACGGATGTCAATTTACATACCCTTCATGCTTAGCTGTATTTTGCCTGTTGTTTTATCGATTCAGGTTATCTTTACTTTCACCTTATCGCCGACACTCACTATCTCCTGAGGATTGCTTACGAATCTGTCAGCCATCTGAGAAACATGTACCAGTCAATCATTTTTCAATCAGATATCAACAAAAGCGCCGAATGCAACAACATTCCTGACGACTCAATCAAATATGTCGCCATCTTTTATATCTTCCATCGCAACTTTTTTCCTAGCTTTCGTATGACTCGAATTAATTCTTTTCTCACTTCAGGAGATTTCATTAGATTTATGAATAAAGGCAACAGTATCGGAATTAACATCTTCATAAATCTCTTTCATAAATTTTTCATATGATCTGAAATTAGTATTATTCACCCCATTTTCAAGTACGAATTTTGCAAGCTCGTATTGATCGGGGTGTATGTCTGTATTATCGAATTTTTCTTTGCTATCCGGAACTCTCAGGAATCAGATAGCAAGCTTGTATGCTTTTTCTGAAAGAACTTTTTTGAGTGCTTCCCTTGATTTGTACGGCCTGTGGTTATAGATTTTCTTCGCTTCCCGTTTGTCGATTCAGGAAATATGGCCCAGAACATGGATTGACGCATTGTTTACATTTATCCCGACCTCGTTCACTACATCTTCCACGACATATCAGAGCTTCTCCGAGAGTTTCTTCTCTGAAATATCATGCTGATACATTCATACTCATATGCTTCAAACAGGGACTTTCACTAATTCCGACAATGGGTCTATATATCTTCTTCAGATAGATACCGTTCAGCGGTCGAGAGAATCCAAATCAGGGAATTCTTCTTGTGCGACTGCACTTGCGCTGTAGACTGATGCTCCGGATTCATTGACTACGATTACATCTCAGGCAAATACGCCTGAAACCAATTCGCAAGTCTCATCGCATCATGTTCAGTTTCCGACTACTACTGCATCTATTTTGTTTTTCTTGAATATGGCCGTTAACTTCATCAAGAAATTCTCCTTCTCATGCAGATAAATCTTATCGAAAGAGATAGGATTCCCAAGCTCATCAATGATGCATATTTTACATCCTGCCCTGTACCCGGGATCTATGGCCAGAATCGTCTTTCCATATTCGGGTTTTGTCATCAGGAGAGCTTGCAGATTTGATTGGAATGTCTTTATCGAATCATCTTCTCAGATTTCAGAAAGATCTCATCTAAGCTCATTCTCTACCGATCAGAACAGGGCTTCGTATCAGATTTTGAATCATTGCTCCAGTGGAGCTATGAATCATTGACGTATCCCTAAGATATTTGCATATTTGTTTTTGACCTCTTCTGAAATCTCCTCGCTTTTCTCGATCTTTACATTCAGGATTCAGAGATTCTCTCACCTGTTGAGAGCCAGTATCTGGTAGGGCTTGATTCTGGAAATCTTCAAGCTGAAATCAAAATAAAGCGTGAATTTCGGAACCTGATCCTTATCTTTCTGATTCAGCTTTTCAAGCATTTTTTCGCTCTTCTTGCTGGCAGAGATATTTCAGGAATTTTCAAGCATTCAGATAAGGGAGTGCCTGAGGGTCGCATTTGCAGACACCTCTGCGCCTATTATCTCTATGGCTCATTCCACTATCTCTTCTTCCGGATATTTTCATATTAGCTCTTCGGGAATGGATAGAAG
This sequence comes from uncultured Candidatus Peribacteria bacterium, assembly GCA_964553745.1. GTDB lineage: Bacteria > Patescibacteriota > Gracilibacteria > BD1-5 > UBA2023 > STC-113. Next base: position 25,355 of record CAZKLD010000009.1, read on the forward strand.
ATTTTTCTTTATTGAATCGGCCACGACTTGAAATCATTTTTCGATTGCGACCATGGCCTTCGTTTTTTTCTTGGATTTATAAGGCTTATAGATATCCTCGACTTCTTTAAGGGTTTTGGCTTCAATTATGTTTTTCATGAGTTCAGGAGTCATCTTGCCCAGCTCTTCGATTCAGTTTATGGCAGTCTGTTTTGCTTTGTGCAGATTCTCCTCTTTTGCATTAAGCTCGATTATCGACCTTATATCGTTCTCATCCAGATTGCCTGTCCTTTCTTTCCTATATCTGGCGATAAAAGGCACAGTCGCACCCTCAAGTGTGAAATCCAGCACTGTTTCAACCTGGAATTTCTTGAGATTAAGTGTCTTTGAGATTATTTCGATATAATTCGGAATCGGCAAGATTGTAGTGATTTCTGACATTTTGGATCTTTTTTAATAGAATTAAATATGCGTACATTATATCATTATATTAAAAAAAAATTATTTAACAGTTTCGGTTTAGTTTTTGATAGCTTATTCACAATTTTTGCATTAGATTTGCAATTTGGGATTTTTGTATAGAATACACGCTTTCTAATATTTAATTAACAGGGTATGGCCACAAACAAAGCAAGTGAAAATGTTAGTGACAATTGATTGGAAGAGATTTTCAGAGAATTTTCCACGATGGGGAAGAGATTCTGAGATATAATCTGGTCAAATATCGGGCATTTTTTCCCAGAGGATTTTGATACCGGGTTGCTCAGGCTGAACTCAATATTATCTGACATACAATCGGATATCGATGCCTGAAGAATTGGCGAATCGGTCTGTAGAATCGATCTTACGGTTTATTGATGAGGACTCGATAAGCTGCACAAGCAAATAAAGGCGATGCATTGAATGGATTTAGATTGATTCCGCATCGAGATTCAGGCTCATAATTTTGAATATGCTGAGACATATAAGCAGCTCTATATAAAATTCAAGAAGGATGAAAAAGATAAGCTAGGCGCAACCGCCAGATGATTCTCATCTTCAGTTTCAAGCCTTATCTCATCAAAAATGGGGCAATAAATAATTGCGGAACAAATGGTTGTCTTGATGGCCAGCTTTGAATATAGGGGGCTTTATTACACATTCCTATTGATAATCCTTATCAGGATGAGGATTATCGCTATCACAAGAAGCGCATGTATGAATCAGCCCAATGTATATGACGATACGTATCCTAAAATCCATAAGATAATGAGTATCGCGGCAATTGTCTCTAACATAGATCTTAAATAAGTATTAAGACCTTATATTATAATCAATAAGCAAGAAAAGTAAAAAAACGACAAGGTATATTTATTTTCTCCAAGACACCAAGGTGGTCCTTTCCGGTATCCTTTCTGGATTGGCATAATCAAAATCATAGCTGTAATCAGAAGGGAAATTTAGCCCGTACTTCTCAATCGATGACCTTATATATGATTTTATCTCGGGAATATATTCTCTTATCTCAGGATGATATTTCAATATGAAATCAAAATTCTGATTGCAGATTGCCCTATCGAAAATCAGGCTGTTGAAATCTTTTTTTTCAGGAAGATATTTTATGAAAGAAGCTTTTATCATTGAATCCGAATAGCTTTTGATATCTGATAAATCCCTATAATGGATATTCGCATTATCGTCAATAAGTATATTCTGGGTATGATATTCCAGATAAATATCCTGAGATGCATAATACGCCCAAGTGCTGATGATGTTTTTCATGACCCTCAATATGAATTCGATTTCAAAATCTTGGCTTTTAATTATATAGAACAGGGGATAGAGTCTTGTATCCGGAATTGTTCTTTTGATGAAATTGTATCTCTCATCTTCGAATAATTTTCATTCCTCTCTCAGGAAATCAAAACCAACGCATTTATTATCTTCTAGCAATCCTGCTGCGTAATGCGCCCTGAGAACTTGCTTTGCGGGCAGATCACGCAGTCATCTTGTGATATTCCTTAACAAAGGAACTTTCAGGAATATATTTTCATCTTCTAAGAAAACGGTTCTGAAAGATGATGTAGGATGGACTTCTTTTGTATAGATGATGTCTTTTTTTGAGAGTTTCAAATCTTCGAATGTATCAGGATGGACGGGAACTTCTATATTCTGGTGCAAGATAAATGGCATCTGAAATGGGGAATACCTATATTCCAGCGACATCTCATTGATATGGCAAAATGGAGAATAATTTTCGATATTTATGTATTCTAGGCCGATATTATATCTCATCAGTAAGATTAGTTAGGATTCTTTCTCTCATTTTTCAGACCCAGGGAGCTTCATCGGCCGTTTTCACATAAGACGTTCACACCCTTATAACATTTTCAAAATAATCTTGTACGTTTTTTCATATAATCAGTCTTGTAGTCGGGTAAATCTCATGATCTTTAGTCTTTGCAAGAGGGAAGTTGTCGAGTTCTGCCCAGTCATGGAAAACTCTGATATAATCATCTTCCCTTATTCTCCGGAGTCCTGCAATTCAGAGTTTCTGCAATCTTGATTCTATTTCATCCACAAGCTTAATCTTTTCAGTCAAATCAATTCTTTCTCTTATCTTTATCCTCACATGGTCGATGTCTGATCATCGGATAATGCATCAATGTGCAAGAGATCATTTTGCAAAAAAGGCTTCTATAATGCGGGCATTCTCTTTGCAGAAATCAATAATTTCCAACACCGCTTGTTTCGTGATGAAATGATTGTCGTATGATTTCAGATTATAGGGAAGCGAATTGAATGCTTCTGGCATAGCATGCTCAGTTAAAGCTTAAAAAATCTGCATTTTCCTGAAGGCCTAGGATGCTATCTGTAATGTTTCACATTTTGAATTTATCATTTCATATGAAATATGTGCAAGGATAGATGTCTCAAGCTGGACTTATTGCTATAGTATCGATTCAGCATCCGCATTTTCATTCGTTATCAGTGATCGATACCTTGATTAGCGGAGAGGTTATTTCTGACATATTCATATCCTTATCGAGAATCAAGCGGTTTTTAATGGCATTTCATTTGCTTATTACCGATCTGATGACAAGCTCGATATTCTCTGATCCGTAACCTTCCAGAAGCCCTATGACTTGACGAATAGATCAGAAATTTTCAGAAGTTGCAGTCAATCTTATTTTTATATATGCTCATTTATCCAAGAGCAACCTGATTGCCCTCATCACTTTTTCAAATGCAAAAGCATCTCACCTGATGTGGTTATGATAATCCTCCAATCAGTCAAGTGAAATCTGATAGATGGTTTTCGGATTTATGGAATTAAGCTCGTCAACAGTCTTGGAATCGAGGAAATATGAATTCGTGACAAGTTCAACTCTTCAGTTATAATTCGCTATGCTTCTGGCAATCTTAAATACTATATCTTTCTTGAGGAGCGGTTCTCACCCCGTGATCGAGGTCATTTCCGGCTTTATCCTTCAATAAAAGGCATCATAAAATCTCTGTGAGTAATTATGTACCGTTTCTCCGATTCTTCATTCTTCAGGAGCAACATAACAATGCTTGCACCTCAAATTGCAATCTTGAGTCACCAGATGTCGGACTTCTTTTATATTCATAATTTATATATACTTATTGCTTTTGATATGTCAAATCAACTTGAAAATTGTCGGTTCGATTGATTATTTTTGGTGACGACAACGAATTGCCTTTGACAAACGCATAAATTTTATTATCCTTTCCATAATTAACTTGAGAACAATGTCCAGAATAATTTTTTCTGCATCAAATAATAATAATTCCCTGCTCAACAATTAGCGGTTTTTTTCTTGAATGAAATCCTTAAATCCCTGCTAATTGAAATAGCAGGGATTTTTTTAAATATTAATTGTATTCAAATGAAGAAAATCGACCTCAAGACATTCCTGAAGATGCAATATAAATTCTGGCATCTGAATAATCCGCTTGCGGATAACTACAGCACTTTTCCATGAACAGATGTTTGTGAAATATTCATTTTAAATTACTTAAACTTCATAAAATCATGAAAACAATCAAAGAGATAATCTCAGAGAAACCAACCTGAGAAATCACGATATCGTGATTCATAGACACTATCCGCGATCATAAGAAATATATTTTTCTCATCTTGAGGCAGAAGACCGAATTTATACAGATATTCATCGAAAAAGAGAAATTCGAGTGAATTGAATTTAAACCCGAATCGTTTATCGAGATCACCTGAGTCCTCCAGTACAAAGAAGAAATCAAGCTTCACTCTATGGAACTGATAGCAGAAAGCATAGAAATCCTATCGCAAACACTCGAGGAGCTTCCGATTTCATGGAAATGAGAATGATATCCGTCAATGACTGAAAGACTAGACCATAGGCATATCTCTCTTCGTGAGCCGAAAATACTTCTTGCTTTCGAGATGATGTCATGCTTCGATCTTAAGGTCAGGGAATTCTTCTACAAGAGATGATTCATGGAAATCCATACCCCTAAAATCATCTGAACATCATCTGAGTGATGAGCTGAACTTTTTGAAATGGAATATTTTGAAAAAAAGGCCTATCTTGCACAATCGCCACAGATTTATAAGCAGATGGCAATAGCCGCATGATTCGAGAAAGTCCTGGAAATAGCCCCAGCTTTTCGGGCAGATCCATCTTTTACCTCAAGGCACGTTACTGAAATAACAATGCTCGATGTCGAGATGTGACCGATAAAGTCATATCATGAAATTCTAGAGATCGAGTCTGAGATGCTGGCTTTTACTCTAGCAGCCTTAAAGGAAGAATTCTCTGATAAAGTCAGGGCACTATACTGACTTGAGATTGAAGTTCCGACTTTGCCATTCCCGACCTTGAGATTCAGAGAGTGCGTAGAGATCCTAAAAGAAGAATTCGGGATTGAGATACTCGAATGAGAAGATATGAGCTCAGAGTGAGAGAAGAAAATGGCAGAATACATCAAGAGGGAATTATGACATGATTTTTTGTTCATTACAGAATATCCTTCATCAGTCAGGGCATTCTATACCATGACAAAAGATTGAGAGGCTCCTTACTCAACTTGATTCGACCTGATATATAAGGGGCTCGAGATAACATCTTGAGCGCAGAGGGAGCACAGGCACGACATTCTCAGGAGCAAAATCATAGAAAAATGAATGTGAGTCGATGGATTCTATCATTATCTGGAGGCTTTCAAGCACGGGATTCCTCCTCATTGATGATTCGGATTCTGATTTGCGAGATTATTCAAGCAAATGCTCGGATATGACACGATTAAAGAAATGATACTCATGCCAAGGGATCCGAAAAGGATTTTCCCTTAAATCAATATTGAGTTTCTAGGTTTTATCCGTATCATCCGAATTGCGACTTACTTTATATTTTTAAATTTAAAAATTATGAGTGATGTGCAGATTTTTCAAATATTCGGCTTTATGCTACTTTTCATAGGATTAAGTACCTTATTGAATAAGGATACATACAAAAAGATGATGGATGATTTCGCCTCCAGCTACTGACTTTATTTCCTGACATGAATACTTATTTTCCTGCTTTGATTCATCATGGTCTCTTTTCATAACATCTGGGAATGGGAGATGTGACTGATCATTACGCTGTTAGGTTGGATGTCTCTGACAAAGTGAATGGTGATGATCGTCTTTCCTGATTGGACAATGGATGTCACCAAGAAAGTGATGGGAATAGAGAAGTTCATAACGGCATATAAATATCTGGTAATATCACTATGATTGATATTCCTTATACTCTGATATCTTTCGTAAAAAAAACTTAAATAATCCTCCGGTCAGCCGGAGGATTATTTAAATAGATTGGATTTTGACTCATGAGTTCTTGAGGCTGAATAATAGGTCATGCCGTATTTCTCTGCTTCATTTTTCCATCACCTTGTATATGCTGTATTCTATGATGCTTCTCAATAATTCATCCTTTGTTTTGTGGAGTGAATTTCAAAGTTTAGCAATTTCAAAATAGCATCAAGCTGAGAATAATTTTCAAATTCCAAAATTAATCGAATCTCAGAATAACTCATTTCAATTATCTAAAAGCGTTTTTAGTATTAGATAGATTCTTGGGTAATCCTTCACTTCGAAAAATCTTCTGAGCAGTATGCTTATATGATTTGAGCATTTTTCCGGTCATATCTTAATGAGCTCGTTTCATAAATCAAGTAAATCGCTTCACTGGATTTTACCTGAAAGCAATTCAAGTCACTCGGTCATGAAACCGAATTCAGGGCTCTTCGCATCAATCTTATTCAAAAGCGTCACATATAACTGTGCGGATGTTTTGAGATCTTCTCTCATAATGAACTTCAAAATACAGGAATAGGCAGAAGAAAAATATTTCAATTCTCATGCTTCCATTAGGGCTATATATAATCTGTATGCGCCCAACAGTCCATCATTTGTGGAATCCATCAGTTTTTCTGCTCATTCCAGAGCGCAGAGCTTTCATTCCTCATATCCTGTCTGGTAAAGCTTTATCAGTATTTTGTTAATTTCAAATACATGACCTTTTTCAATACTTTCACGTGCATATTTGCTTAACCTTCCGATGACAGAATAATCTCATGAATCTAACATTTCAGACAATATGATCTCCGCATCTGATCTGTCCGATTCAATTAGCGCATCTGCTCATTTCAGACAAATATCTGATGATTTTTTATCCCCGTGAACATAAAAATCCTTGTAAAACCATCCAGCCTCAAAGAATTCCTCTTCAATCACCAACCTTTTTCAATGTTGCTCAAGTATGGGTATTAAACTTTTTTCTCATTTTTTGTATAATGCAACAAATATCTTCATGCATTGTTCTCGCTCTCATCCTGCATACAGCATCTCTGCGCATTTGCGTGCATTATTGTTGAGCTCGCCTCATGATTTCACAATTTCCATGTACAGTTTTCATGCGCTTAGAAAATCCGCTTTCAAATAAAATTTATCTGCGATTTTCACGGAAAGGGCTAATCATCGGCTATCTCGAAATTTAGACATTTCCCTTACGATTTGCTCGATACCCGAAAAGCTTATTTCGTCCGATCTTCTATCAATTATCAGATATGCTATCTCAATTCATTCTTTCTTTCAGCTTTTTGCACATATAGAAGCAAGTTCGACTAATGAATGCTCCATTATTCAATATATCTGATCTAATGCATTGCGAACTGAATTGAATGCCTCATAGTATCAGGACTTTATCATTTCTTTGTAAATAGCGACTGTTATCCATGGCGTTTCAGAGTCCTTGAATAATTCTGCATATCCTAAACATATCTTGATTGATTTCTCGCTCCTATGATTGATGAGCTCTTTGATTACGTCCATTATTCATCACATTGCATTGGGCAGATTCTTCTCAATTGATTCTCTGTGTATTTCTTGAATCGTCTGTTGCACAAAATCTACTGACATCTTATCTCATTTTCGCATTATTGAAGCACAGATTCCCCATATTACTTCAAGGTCTCAAATTTTATACAGAAGTTCTGCTATTATTTCCTCAAATCAGTCGAATGAACATTTCATTGCCTCATTGTATATCATTAACAGAGCTCATGTATCCCGGCTTTTTATGAATATCTCTGAAAACTCCAAAGCTTTCATCACAAATTCCTTTCTTTCAACCTTTGACATCTCTATGCAAAATGAACAAATGTCTTCATAATTTCACCCTCTGATGCTTTCCGATATCTCATTTGAGACGAATTCCAAGCTCTCAAGAGTTCATAGCCTTATCATGTCGATTGTGGAATTTTTTGATTTCGGATATTTCCTGTAGAATTCTTGAGCAAATATATTGTCTTTTGCACCAATTTTTTTCTGCAATTCTTGGAAACCTCAAATCTTAATCAATATATCTTCAATATTGAAATTTCTGATTTTGGATATATAAAGTCCGATAACTCCGCTCAATGGTCATTTTGCAGTTCATTGCTCTCGGATGACGCTTATTAAAAATTCCAATCATATGAAAAATCAATCCCCATATACATCATCGTCCTTCAAAAGTCATCATTCCCCTAAAAATCATTCTAGCTTCTTCATACTTCAGATCTTGCCTGAATTATATAGAATTTCACAATAGTTTAATAATACTGGCCTGAAATTTCTCCAGTCATTCCAGTTTCAACGCGCAAATGAATCCCTTTTCTGAAGAATACTTTTGTCTCAGTCTCTTTTTCAGGAAAAATGCCTAGCCAAAAAATATTCATAGAATGACCTGTGGATAAAGGCATATTTATCTTCTCAGTCCACTTTGAATAGCACCGAAAGGCTGGTAATGGAAGAATCAGGAATATCTTTCAATTTCTTCTTGTTGAATATTTCATAGGCAATCTTTCATAATCTGTCCATTTCAATATCAGTGTGATAAGAATCTTGTTTGAATATTCTATTTCATTTGGGGAAATTTTGCTCTGTAATGATGTACCTTACGACAGCCTCATACAATTCTGCCTTATTCTTGATTTTGGGCAAGCCTTTTGTCGAGAGCAATATTATAAAATATAAGATTAGCGGGTTATTTTTTCATTCGCTTCATATCTTTCATGATTCCAAGAAGTTGCGGATTATTTTATATTCCGCTTCGCAATCGTCTTTTTTTAGAATTTGCTTTAATCTGCTTTCGATGAAATCCTCTTTTTCCATCATTGATAATTGCTCGAAAAATATTGTCCGGAGGTTTTCATCGCCCGACTCATTGAATTCATTCTTTCTGGATCACATTATGATTTTATGCCACACTAATGCATCTATGACTGAATCCCCGGCCACATATTTCTTGTGAAAAGGACGATTCAGTAATATATTTTTAACTTTCTCCTTTATCTTTGAATCTATCTCATCTATTCAATCGGCGAAAATTAAAAAGTTTCTATTTGGAAAGTATGTATCAATTCTCTTCAATATAGAATCGATATTCTCACCATGAATATATATTGTTCACTTGGGGAATGCCTCACTATGGCTTTCTTCAATATTTCACATTGGTCCTTGAGAATCCGTTTCCTCTCTCATGCTGAAATCGCTTGCCTTCAGGAATACGATAAAATATTCCGGATGATTTTTTATCGCCTCTCTAGCCATTTTGGCCAACTGAGTGGATTTTCATTCTCAGACATTTTCAAGCAAGACAAATTTATACATTTCTTCATCCTCCAGCATCTCACTTATACCATAGCTTGTTTTTTTGAGAGTCGGAGGAATTTTCATATTGAGTTTCTTTCTCCAGATATCATTCGGATCACTTACTATGCTTAATGAGTACGTCTTTCTGCAGATAAGATTTTCCTCCCTGTGGATGGCCTTATCTATTGATCTTTCGAATATCTCTCTTATGTTTGCATCTGTTTTTTCATTTAGTCCAGAAATTTCTCTTAAATCACTCGATATTCGCTCTTCATCCTCTTCTCTTATTCTGAATTCTCTTTGAAGACTGATACTGGTAATCTTTTTCAGCTTGAATCATATGATTTTCCATAATTCGTAATTATCTCTTTCCTTTTCGGCATATGCAATCGGCAGGATTTTTTTCAGCTCCTCTTCGCTTAACTCGGATGATTCCAAGTAGCGCAAAATATCCTCAAACCATCATTTATCGATTATTCTCTTTATGCAAAACATATTCAATCATTCTATTCAAAGGTTCTGCTTGAGCAGATTTCTGCATATCTCAGGATTATCTGCTAAATACTTATTCAGTCAACTTTGCAGGTAAGTCATCGTTATCTTTCCACTGAGTCAGAACAATGCCAGAATTTTCCGGTAGTTATCTGGCGTTATGATTAAGTTTCAGTCATTATTCAAGGGAGTTCATTTGCTGTCGATATCCATGAATTCATATCCTTTTCCTTCAAATCTTTTTTCACTCTCATCGATTCATGTTTTTCTGTCTCATTTCTTGAAATCGAAAAAGTAAGCATAAGAACGGTTTCAGACCATTATCATTTCATTTCATCTTATCCTTCCGTGTTGAACCGCACTATCAAAAGCTGCATCAAAATCTCCTCAAGCTTCAATCATGGCCTTGAACATGCCCTTACTTTTTTCTGTTCATGGGAAATGGATTCATCTGAAATTAAGTCTGGGAAAATTATCCATCATCCATCTGATTGATTCTGCAATCCTTTTTTTCTGTTTCTCTGAGTTATCATAAAATACTTCTTTTCTGTCACTTCCCAATATTTCGTCAAAGGCAGATTTCAACTCATCTGAAAGCATCTCAGTGTCCTCGATTCACATATCCGAATCAAGCTTTTCGAAGAGCTCTTTTTCGCCCTTTTTGAGCTTCTGCTTCTTTGTTATCCTTGCCTTTATGCTTTCATACTCAGCATTCTTGACAACCGGCAGATGTCTAAGCAGATAAATTCTTCAAAAATCAGGTTTCTTCCTGCATAATGCTTCAAGATCTCCGATTTCATCTTCGCTTAGAATTGCACTTACATTTGCCTTAAAGGAGGATTTCATGGCGTCTATCCCATCATTAAAAAAAGCCTCTTTTCATTTGAGGTTTCATCTGGCATTTCTGGTATTATTTGTGTTGGACATTTTTTGCTTCAGGTACTGATAATTTGTTTATTGCATTGTACCAAAAAATCTCCATAAATGCAAATTTCAGAGCTATGGAGAAGGGCTCAAGGGGGATTATATTTTCTTTATTACTGAAATCTTTACATTTGACGGATTCAGCCTCAGGAAAAAATCTGTCATATTTCATTTGCATACAAGCTGCAAATCCTCTCAAGTCGACTCTTTGATGAATCTGATGAGCGGTACGATAATTTTTGAAATCATCTCATTTTTGCTTTTGGAGTAGCTGGATGAGGACAGTATTTTGTTGCTTATCTCATTTCCAAGATTCTCACAAAGCAGATTCAAGACCTCTACTGTTACGCTCTGGGAATGCACCTCTTTTGAAGTGAGTTTTTTTCAATTGAAGAACATTTTATTTGTTATAGTGTCCAGCAGCAATCAATCGATATCATTTTCGAAAATGGATTTATATTGGATGGTTTTCACTTCTCAATCGGAATCTTTAAGGATTACCTTATCTTTCTGGACATAAGGCGAATAAATTGATTCTGAGATATATTGCTCGATCTTTATTCAGTCTTCGCATTCTCAATCGAGATTTGAAGAATATTCTATGGCAATATCCGGATATCGGTTCCTGAGAGAATCTATGGAATTGGAAATGGTATTCGTCGAGAGTCATTGTTTTGTCACAACAAGGTATCATCATCAGACTTTTCCAGTGTAGATAGGCACAATTCATATCTTCTCGTCTTTATTTCATGCGTTTTTTTTGAATTCATGAATGAAATCTTCCGCAAAATCGCTCTGCTTCTCTATCAGCGCAACCGCAAATCTATAGGAATTGATGTGGTCTATGAATTCTTCGATTGTGCTCTGATTCATTCATTTTTCAAAAAGGTTCTTGAAACATTGTATGGTTAGTGCGCTCAGGATCGAAATATTGTCTATGAATTGGGAATTTATCGAGTCTTTCTTTGCGAATTTCGAAATATATGTGTTCTCTAGGCCCGCTGGGATAACTTCATCTCGGATGAATCCTGATAATTCCTTCAGCCTGTTTTCATCTGCTTTTTTATATGACTCGACCTTCTGGGAATCGGTAGGGATTCAAGTGAAAATCATCATATAATCCAGTGGAATAGAATCTGAAATCAAGGTGTCCTCATATTTTCCCACAAGATCGATATAATCGGTTTTCAGTACAGGGATTCAGTTTTCTTCTGTATTTTCAGATATCAGATAATGGGGATTCTTTGAATTGGTCAGAGTTGAAATGAGAGTCTGTCATACTGAATTTGAATATCTGGCCTTTAGCTCTTGACTGAGTCAGAATTCGAAAATCTCTTTGAATTCTCAAGAGTTCACGAATGTCCTGTAATCGGATAAAAGATTGGATTTGAGCGCAGAACTGGTCATGAATGTGGCTGTTGATATCAGCGCAAGAGCGGTTCATGAAAATCCGAATGAATGTCATCTGGTAGTTTCCGACAATATTTCAAATTCTATTCACTTCTTGCAGGATTTTCAGTCTAGGAATTCCCGGATTGCTTCCATGAGCGAACCGGCCTCCTTATTCACTTCTTTGAACGGATATGTTTCGAAATCGTTTTTTGAGACATTGTAGGATGTGACATCCTTGAATACGATAAGTGAATCTTTGCGGAACTTGACTCAAAGATAGCATTTCAATGGGATTTTACTAGTGACGAATGCGAATTGTGATCTGTGGCCATATCAACCAGGTCACCATGGAAGTGAAAAACATCAGCTTAGGACCAGATCGTTTCTGGAAAAGAACTCGGAGTAAACTTCAGCAAAATTTTTTCGGATTGACCAAGTGTTCATCTGGATTCTTTTCATATTGAGAAAAAGTTAATTTTGCCATATACTATCAAATTTTACATTAAATCAAAATGAACTTTAAATAATTGATTCATTTTTCATGAGTATTTCGCGATAAGGTCCTGGAGTCAGCTTGTGTATTTTTCCGGCTCGGAATTGATCATATCAATCACACGGTCCAAGTCTATACTTTCATGTGATACCGCTTCTAGATTATCCAGACGGAACTTTCAATCATATATTGCGAAAAAAATTGTCGCATTAAACCTTCTTTCATAAGGCGGATCATCTTCGTTTTTCGGATTAATCATTGCCCTAAGCCATTTATCATGATCAATTATTTGAAGTACTGCGACTTTATTCAAATCCACTTTTTTCAGAAGAGTGGAGAATTCATTTTCGTCTGACGCAACAACAGACTTGATTCAGAGTTCTTCTCACACTTCCCTCATTGCAGTCACGTCAGGCGATTCTCAAGGTCTGGCATGTCATCAGACTGCCTTATCGAAGACAAAAGAGCATTCGCTCGTATTTCATCTTTTGACTAATCTGATTCTTTTTGCGGTATCCATCATCAGCACTCATATGCTTCAAGCTGCTCGGGTGACTCCGGAGCACTTCATGAATTCCTCTTTCTGCTCTTCAATGAATTGTTTTCTATCAACAGTTCATAATAGCATTCATTCTCTATCATAGATGACAATCTCTTCCTTCATAATATTCAATTTAATTTTTTAATGCCTTCATTGTAAGTGAAGTTTTCTAATAAAAAAAGAAAAAATTACGAAAAATTCATAAGCTATATTTTAGCTTATTTAAGCCATAAATCATTTCAACGGAAATCACATCATAAAAATTTCATATCTTTGTCCGTTTTTTTCCTAACTGAAAAAAATATAAATCCTGCAGTTCTTTAACATGAAACACAAAAAACAAAAACAAACATTCAAAGGATCCAGTGAGTCTCTCGTATAACGACTAAATCATAAAGGAGGATACGGAAATGGGAGAAGCACTGGTAGTCATTATTTTGGTAGCAATGACATTCGGTCTGTGTTCGATTACTGAGGATTGTGAGGTTTTTTTATTCATCTGCCTATTTGCAGCATTATTTGCTTTCTTCGACTACAAGGATTTTGTCTTTGCGAAGTTTGCTCCTTGTTTCGCCTCCGACAGTGCCAAGTTATCACTAAAGATCGACGAGCTCAAGGATATTAAAGATCTGATGAGGTCCAAGTACACCGATAACAAAAAGCTTAAGGAGCGGCTTGAGAAGCAAATGGAGGAAAGGTCCGCCAGCTATAGCAATGCCCATGATGAAGATGTACGGAATTACTTGCTCAGCCTTTATAATCAAGAGAAGGAGCATTCCGAAAATATTCGTCTGCAAAATCAGGTCATCTCAAAGACAGTGCTCGAAGTAAGTTACATGATCGAGTATGCACAGAACAACCTGAACATGCTCGAGAATGATTTTGCCTGTGAGGAATTGCTCGAGAAACTAAACGACCTTAAGCTGAAGGCGAGCAAATCCATTACGGAATGAGGGGGGGTGAACTATGGAGTTCGTATTGGTTCTTTTCGGAGTGGCAATCGCCATATTCCTCATCCCGTTATTTATTTCCCTTGCGGTCTTAGCATTTCAGAATATCAGTGATTATCTGCATGGGCATGAAAGATCAAGGAGAATGAGGAAATGCGAGAAAAAAAGTTGCTCAAGCCCCAAGGAAAGGAGATTAAAGATTATGATCATATTTGAAATTATCGGATACTTAATCGGCTTCATTTTCTACGCATCAGCATACATGCTGAAGACTGTCTGCAGATTCTGGAAGACGAGCGCTTTTTTGCTTGTTGCATTTGCCATATTTTTCTGCTTTGATACTAAGCAGCCATTCTTGGTCAAAAGCCTGCCTCAGCTCTTTAGCGAAAGCACTCGTCTGTCGCTAAAGATAAGTGATCTCACCAAGCTTACCTGGTTGCTTGACACTGAGCTCAATAAGGCGCGATCCGCAAAGGATGGTCTAGAATCCAGTTACAACAGCAATCTCGAGACTTATGGCTCTTCTACTGATTCTATCGAGAGAGAATGTCTAAGGGGAGTGCTGCAACAGCAAAGGAGGCACCTCATTGAGCTCATTGAGCAGGAGAAAGCCATTCGCAATGCTTTGACCGAAACGAATTACATGATCGCCTATGCTGAAGACAATCTGAATATGATGTATAACGAAGACGATAAAAAGGAGGTAATCGAAAAGATCGAGCAGCTGAAGCTGAGAACTCAGGAGATAGTCCGATAACTACAACCAAAACAACAACAAAAAAGGAGAATCGCCATGATTGCAAAATCCATCGTACTCATCATCGGTATCGTAGCAGGCCTTTCCGTCGCAGCCTATGCCCTCGTCCGTTTGGGCATCAAGGGCATCAAGAAGGTCATCAGCCTAGCGAAGTCGATCTAGCATCGGCCCTAAGGTCTGGTAATCTCTTGCATTTGGATTGATTTCCGAAAATTTAGAACCCCCCGGAATCTTCCGGGGGCTTTTTTCTGGGGGGTAGAAAATGAGAAACGCATTTCTTGGTGCACTCTTCATGTTCGCATTCATCGTAATATCGCTTTTTCTATTCAGTCTGCCAGGCTCGATTTTCTTCTCGATGTTCACGATATTCCCTTACTTCAACGGCAACCTGGCGGGCGAGGGCGGCATGAATGTCTGGCTGGCGAAAGGAATCTCGATGTTCTTCACCCTGGCGATAGTCTATGGCAGCTACAACATCTTCTCCTTCAGCAAGGAAAGAAGGAATAAGGGCATCAGGATAATTTGTCTGTCCTTACCAGTGTTCTTTGCGGTCATGTATTTCATGACCAAGGACTATAACTTCAATCCTTCAAGCGGGGAATCGATGGTCAACATTTCAGAAACTCCGGACGGAGCCAAGCGAGTCCCCAAGTCGTGGAAGTACGACCCCACCTACGGCAACAGGACAATGCCGGCAGATTCCCAGAACATCCGTAAGGTTATCGATAATGATGCGGAGGCAAGCGAGGAGTCTGTTGACAGATATCTTCCTCCCCAGAAGGAGCTCAGCAATCTGAAGCGGACTCTTGAGGGAAATAAAGGAGACTGACATGGCAAAGAGGCATCCTGATAGCCTGCTGCATATCTCCTTGGATAATTCGCTCATAGCATTCACGAGCACTATCGTCAGGAGATTGATAAAACGCACTTATCAAAATGCAACAGGCAGAAAGAAACTGGAGCTGTTAGATTGGATAATCATCAACATGCAATCAAGCGGTATCAGTACTCCCTTGAGGCGATATATCCGCAAGCTGACAAGGATGTATAAGTTCTTGAACAAATAGGAGGATAAAAAATCAGCCTTATCGTAACCATGATGGTTATCGATTATGCGATTACAAAGAAAACCCCCTCGTTTTTAACGAGGGGGTTTTGTTGTTTTATCTGCTAGGAGATTTGCGATCATATTTTTAAGATTCACTCATATATTTAATTGATTATCCATCATTTACAATTAAACGTTCTTTCTGGGGAATATCCCCTGCATTAATATGCAAAGAAAAAGTAATGCTTATTTTTTCAAACATTAACTTGACTTTCATAGATAATAGGATAACCTACCCCCCAGGTAAGCATTAATTTAATCTGATGAAAAGAATTATTTGAATTTTGACATTATTGCTTTTTTTGGTTGCATCTAATATGCAGCTGATTCATGCTTCAGAAATGAAGAATGAATCGATAAACAATGAGCATTCAATGCATATTGAGGATGATTCAATCTTTTGTGATGTATCTGAGGATGGTGAAAAACAGGAAAATGATGATTGCTATCTCGATATAATCTGAGACAAGCAAATAAGCAGCAACCAATTGAAACTAGAAACAATCAAGATATTCAATCTGATTTCTTTTTCAGCTTTTCAATCCGATGAACCGATAGTTGAAATTAAGTTAAATTCAAGGCAGCATTCTCCGCCGGATATATTTTTTCAAAAATCCAGCTACTCCAATCTTTCATGAATCATAAAAAATCTTAACTAATTTTTTGAGCCATTAATAATTTGTCCTTGCTAGGACAAATTTATTTGGCTCTTTTTTTGTCTCCAAATCTATATTTATTTATTTTAAAAACATTTATGAAAGCAAAATCATTATTAATCGCATTATTGGCTATCTCCTCAATTTTCTTACTTAATTCATGCTGAACTGGAACATCTCATAATATGGATGACGGTAATCAGATGGAATGAGAAACCCATGAAGAGGCAGTGAAGGCAAAAGAAGAATCGGAAAATCATCCTATGGACGATGGGTCCTCTATGAGTTGAACTGTTGAAAGTATGAGCTGAACTGAAATAGATGAAGAGAGCATAGTATGAGATTCCAAGGCTCCAGAAGCAAGTCATGAAATGGACGATGGGTCTGCTATGGAATGAGAAACTCATCAAGAATAAACTTTAAAAACATTATCCTTAAATTAATTTTATGAAAAAAAGTAGAATGTTAAAAGCATTTCTGACTATTTTTGTCATATCATCACTAGTATATGCAGGTAACTATTATTTCAGCGATTCTAGCAAAAAAGAAATATCAATGTATGCAAAAACAACTGCAAAGAAAAGCGACGTGATGAATGTATGAGTCATTAATCCGACTCAAGCAAATAGCGGAAGTACGACAGATACGACATACCTATGAGAAGTCCTATCAGAGAAAAACGGAAAGATATATTCTTACAGGAGCTGAATTATCGATAAATTCCTTGTCGATGTTTGAAGCACGGTAAAAGAATGACAAGTGGTCGCAAAATTATTGCCTGCCGAATTCAATCCTGATTTGGCAAATATGGTTGTTGAAAGGAAGACTATGAAAATCAAGGCTCTATGAATGGTCAAATCAGCAGAACTGACATTAAAATGAGCCGAAGCAAGAAGACTGCAGATGATCAAGGCTACGCAACTGATGATAGATTGAAGCAAGAAATCGCTAGAAAGCGCTTTATCTATAAAATCTAGAGTTTGAGATAGCACCCAAAAACAATTTGAGGCTACTTTATTTGAACAAGAGGCCAAGATAGTCAAGATGCAAGCAAATCTCGAGCTGCTTAATACAGAAATTCTGGTTCAGCAGAAAAAGATTGAGAATATGACCGCCAAGACTGATGCTTGAGTCAATCTTGAAGACAGCAAATTGAAAATCGCATCTTGAAATATAAAATCAAGCATTAAAAATGCTTATAACACACTAACGCGAGTGTTTTATGCATCAGCATATAATCTGGGCAATAATCCCAATTATCTGAATGGAAGATTTTATCTTTGAGCAAAAGAACCAGGTTCTGTCAATTCTCTCGGCACTTCCATGTCAAGCGTTTATCCTAGGATTAAGAATATAGAAACTCTTACTCAGGATGAGATATTCTCTCTTGCAAAAGATATGCTTCTGGCTGTAGATGCCTGACTTAAAGTTCTGGATAATACGCTCTTGAACTCTGAATATGATGAAGCGATGCTGAATGCAGACAAGACAATGCTTATTATGGCAAAGACAGATGAAATGAATGGTATTCAGACAAATCTTAACATGTATAATGAGCAACTGAGTATGCTTGCCAAAGAAAAGAATATGGCTTGAGCAGATGTTTCCGATGAAAAACTCATGTTGCAGAAATTAGCTTCTGAGAAAATTGTCATGGAAAAAGATCTTGCAATGGCAAGAGCTGAAAAAGACAGAATGTCCGCTGAAACTCAAAATATGAAGACTATGGCAGATAATGAGGCAATAAAAATGGAAGCAGAAACTAATAAGATGCTTGCAAATGATAGCGCAAGCCAACAGATGTCTATAGTTGAAGCCGATAGGATGGTCAATGAGGCCCAGAAGATGCTCATTGATGCAAGAGCTGATCTGGAAAGCGCCAATCTATGATTGAGTCTGTTTGACTGAGCATGATTCTCAAATGATATAAAGGCTCCATTTTCATGAAAAATCACAAAAAGGACAATCAATGTCTGAGAATCTATATGAATGACTTCGCCTGTGTTTGATATAGTTCAGGATGGAGTTCAAAGGAAAGCTAACATATTTGTAAGATTTGAAATTCCTGAATCAGAATTCTCTAAAGTAAAAATCTGACAAGAGGTATCATTTATCAGGACTATTGAACCATTGAAGAAATATACGGCAATGATAAAAAGAGTTGCCCCGGCAATAAATGTCGCATCTAAATGAGTAATAGTTGAAGCTGTAGTCGAATGAAACGAATCAGAGGAAATCTTAATCTGAAGCAGCATAAGAGTCAGTCTTTCTGATCCTGATAATGTTCAGTTAAGCATTCCTGTGAAGTCTGTAAAACAAGATGAGAATTGAGAAATGTATGTTTTTAAAGTCTTAAAAGATACCATACAAAAACAAGTGATAAAGACTTCTAGGACATTCTGAGATCATGTTATCGTAACTGAGGGATTGAAGATCGGAACTAAGGTTGTAATCGAAGATGGCTGAATGAAACTCGAAGTCTGACTTCCTGTCACATATGTATTTGTTGATGCTGTAAAATGAGAAGCGGCTTCAGCTGATCAATTCTGAGCATGAGAGCATGCATGACACGACATGAAAAAGAAATAATCTCAATACATTATTAATTAAAAACCAAATATATGCTAAATGATATAATAAAGTTCTGTTTGAAAAATAGGCTTTTGATTGTTGCAATATATGTCGTGCTTCTCTTATGGTGAGGATTCACTTTAACTAAGTTGCCAATTGATGTTCTGCCTGATTTGAACAGGCCGACCGTAACGATATTCGCAGAAAAAGAATGATTAAGCCCAGAAGAGATCGAAAATCTTGTCACTTTTCCTATTGAAAGATGAATTAACGGTTCTCCATGAATAACGTCAATAAGAAGCGTCAGTTCAATCTGACTCTGAATAATCAATGTAGAATTCGATTGGTGAAGCGACATATATAGAAACAGGCAGATAATAACCGAAAAACTTCAATCCATAAATCTTCCTAAGAATTCCAAGACAACTCTTGGACCAACAACTTCTCTTCTAGGCGAGATAGTCTGGTGAGGCTTATCTTCACCGAAATGAACTGTGTCTCCTATGGAACTCCGAAGCATAGCGGATTGGACAATAAGGCAAAGGCTCCTAACTATCCCATGAGTTGCAAATGTTCTGGTCATGTGATGAGAGGCAAAACAATATCAGGTTCTAGTGAAGCCCGAGAAGCTAATCCAATATGGAATAACTATCGATGAGGTTCTGAAGTCTATTGAGAAATCGAATGAAAATAGATGATGAGGCTTCCTGATCGAATGATCGAAAGAATCTCCCATACGTATAATCTGAAGAACAAATCTTGCAAGTGAGATAAAGAAGGTGGTTGTCAAAAACGTGCCTGCATGACAGGCAGTTGCCTGAGGAAGCTCTATGTGAGGAGGGGGTGCAGCTGTAAGCTTCTCAGATCTGAAGACTATTTCAGTCTGAGATGTTGCAGATGTCATATTCGCTCCGGATCCGAATAGAAGATGAGACGCACTAATAGCATGAGAACCTTGAGTCATCCTCAGGATCATCAAACAGCCAGATGTCAATACCCTTGAGTTGACCAAAAATATAGATACGGCTTTTGAAGATCTTCAGAAGAATATGCCAAAGGATACCATTCTCACATCTGAAATATTCAAGCAGCAATGGTTTATCGAATGATGACTTAGCAATGTAGAAGAGGCGTTGAGGGATTCTGCCATAATGGTCCTGATAATCTTAAGCCTTTTCTTGATGAACATAAGGACAACTGCAATCACCCTTACGGCAATACCTATTTCAATACTCATAACATTCATAATATTCAAATTCATGTGATTATGAATAAATGTCATGACACTGGGTTGACTTGTTGTTGCGATATGAGAATTGGTTGATGATGCTATAGTTGATGTTGAAAATGTCTTCAGACGCTTGAGAGAGAATTCTCTTCTGCCGTCAGATCAAAGGAGGAGATCTTTAACTGTAATATATGAGGCATCCTCTGAAGTGAGAAATTCCATAGTTTATGCCACTATTCTTGTCGTAGTCGTATTCTTACCGCTCCTATTCTTGCCTTGAGTTGATGGTAAGCTATTGGCTCCGATTTGAACGGCATATATCCTATCGCTCATCTCTTCATTATTCGTTTCTTTGACGATAGTCCCAGTATTATGCTATTACCTTTTGCCGAAATACATCCAAAGAAGAAGCGACAAAATGAGACTCGATCCCGTAGAGAATAAGAACCTTCCTATTTGATTCGAACCGGACGATACTGCAATGATCAAAAAAGTTAAAACTTGGGCTTTGTTTCCTATTCATTTCAGTCTGAAACACCCGAAGAAAATATTGATCTGAGCGATTTCAAGCATAGTGATAACAGTTGCGCTATTCATGCAAGCCTGAAAAGAATGATTGCCGACTTTCAATGAACCGACATATACTACGATGATGTATGCGCCTATTTGAAGCTCGCTAGAATATACTAAGAATATGGTTAAAGAAGTCAGCGCAAAAGTCCTGAAGGTAAAATGAGTCAAATCTTTTGCTGCCACGGTGGGCAGGGCAGATGCAGACGCACATGCCAGCGGAGTGAATAGCTCGGAATTCGAGATCTGGATAGATACTGATATCGCTAAAAAGAAAGATATAGAAAACGATATCCAAGCAATATATGATTCATATAAATGAAAGGCATTATTCACATTATGACAACCGATTACTCATCGTTTGCAGATGCTGATATCATGAGTCAGGGCTCCGATAGTATTAAAATTGTATTGAAAAGATTTAGATACCCTTCAGACCCAAGCTCAAAATGTCCTTGCGGCAATGAAAAAAACTCCATGAGTCATAAATGCACAAGTCGAACAAGAATTAAAGGTTCCTCAAGTTGCAATTTATACCGATAGGGATGCCTCATTGTACAATTGAGTAAATATTTGAATGATGAATGAGCAGCTTGAAATGTCTTTCATGTGAATGCAGGCCACAGAAGTATTGGATTGAAACGAAAGATATCCCATAATCGTAAAATATGATCCTTCTTGGAAATGAGAAATGGCTGCTCTTGGAAATACTCTTGTTCCATCATGATATGAAAAACCGGTAACGCTCAATCAGCTTTCTGTAATCCAGAAGACCGAGTGACAGAATGCAATAAGCCATGATTGAGCTCAAAGAAGAATAATAATAAGCTGATTCGTTAAGGATAGGGATGTGGTTTCGGTTGTGGAAGATATAAAATCCAATATCGGGAACATCAAAATGCCTGACTGATACTTCGTTTCATATGAATGAGATTATAAGAATCAGAAGGAAGCCAGCCAAAGGCTGTTCATCATAAGCATAATTGTGATCATCTGAGTGACTGCAATATTGTATTGGCATTTCAGGAGTATGCTTCTGGTTTGACAGATATTCCTTGATGTTTTTACAGCATTCTTGGGATGAATGATTGCTATTGCAATAACTTGAAATGTAGTCTCTACAGCTCATCTTGTCTGATTCATCTCCCTTATCTGAATCGTATCAAGAAACGGGATAATGCTCTTATCTCATTACCTGCATCTGCTTAAGGTCGATAAGATGGAATGGTCAGAAGAGATGGTGATAAAATGATCGCTTGAGAGGGTCACTCCTGTGATGATGACGGCCCTGACCGCTTCGCTCGCACTTATTCCGCTTCTTATTGCTTGAGATGCAACTTGAAAAGAATTCTTGAATCCTCTTGCGACTGTAATATTCGGCTGAATCATACTTTCGACTATAGTTGAGCTATTCATAAGGCCCTGAATATTCTATGCTTTCGGTAAAAAAGCGGCCCATGATTCAATCAACTTTTCAAAAGAAGATATTTAATGGACCCATTATTAGAAAAGAACCTGAATTTTCAGGTTCTTTTTCTGCCTAGAGAATTATTTCAAATCCCATTTCACTGGCAGTTGTCCTGTAAAAGGATAATCTCAAAACAGGACATCGGCGACTCATTGCCCTTCGCTTCACGGGAGCCAGACTGCAACAATCGTGCCCCAATCGTCCTGAAATTCATTGATATCAAGCGGACGCCCGGATACTATTATGACAATCAGTTTCTTGCTTGAGACCTTTGTCTTTCGGATGACTGAAATATCAGATTCACTGAGCGCGGGATGCGGATTATCTCATACTCACTCTGCATATGTCTCTTCTCACACTATCGCTATCCCGATATCTGCGACAGCAGGATTTCTGAATTCTCAATTTTCACTGAATTGCACTTCTGTATTCATTCAAACAGCATCCCTGATTCATTTGAGTATCGTAGTTCACGGAAAATGGTTTCAGCTAATCCCTTGCCAATTGATAGTCCAGCCTCAAGATTGTTTTCATAGATTATCTGCAATGCTTCAGGATATATTGATTCTGGAGACATTCTTCGGCATCGGCAGGACAGCGTCATTGTTTTTCATCAGTACAATTGATTTTCTGACTGCCTCTCTTGCGATATTCCTATGTTCTTCAGATCATATTGTTTGTAAGTTATTCTTATACGATGGCTTTTTATCGAATAGCCCCAATTCGAATTTCTTTATAAGGATTCTCTTAACTGCATCATTTATCCTGTCTTCAGTGATTTCTCAATTTCAAATAGCGTATTTTGCCTGAGCTATGTATGCCTTGTAATCATATGGCAGCATGATCATATCTACTCAAGCATTAATCGCTTTCACGATAGATTTGTAGTTATCCTTATCAATCTCATATGCTCAATACCAATCAGTAACAACTAATCCTTTAAATCATAATTCTTCTTTGAGCACATCGGTTATGAGATATTTGTTTCATGTGACTCTTATTCATCTCCATTCATTCAATCAAATCATAATAGCTCATACGTCAGCCCGTATCGCTTTTTTGAAAGGTTCAATATGAATCTTCCTCAATTCCTCTTCGCTGATTTCAGATGATCATTTGTCCATCGGGTAATTGTCGAGTCATGATCCTCACCAAGACATCGAACCGTTTCATACATAATGCTTAGCGGTTGCCATAGCCCTGGAACCATCTTCAGATATGCTTTGGAATCAGGAAATATAGGCTGCTCACATTTCTCACACTAAGCTCTCATCAGAGCCGAAAGACTCATAAAATCGTCACCATCTGTTATCAAGCGCAATATCGATTCAAGGGGAAAATCACCAAAATATATCCGTTGACATCATTTCCTCTGCAGTAGCTTTGCCTATTCTTTTGACCAGTTCAACATCTCTGGTTGCGCCCAGTCAGATGGCATGCGGGAATACTGTGGCTCAATTAAGGTTAGTGTGTCCATGTATCGTATCCACTCAATACAGCAAAGGGATTTTCAATCTGCTTTTTTGAGAATGCGATTGGAATGCTTCTACCATTTTTATCCAGCTAAGCGGAGTATTCGGTTCGGGATAATCTCATGATCAATTCAGAATTCATCATATCGAATATGCGGCAATATCCATCGGATTCTTAATGCTGCGTCTTTCCACGAGTATCATTTGTCATAATTTTTCAGAAAGACTCATTTTCCTTATCAGATCCTCTGCTCTTTCTTCTGCCGATAATTCATTTCTGAGATAATTGTTGTTTTCTTCTGATATTATGGAAAATGGCTGATTGTTAAATAATACGAGAATCAGCAGTGTGAGTATACCTGCAAAAATGATTATTGCGTATGCATATTTTGAGAATGCTGTATTTTTCATAGCAACAAAATGAGTCTTTTATTCCTCTTTAAGGAGATACATATTATACTTTTTTTAAGTTCAAAATCAAAAACCTGCCTCATATGTTTACAAAATCTGATTTTCGGTATAATCATTTTTATGATTTTTAATGTATCCTAAAATGAATTTTGATCTATCTTACATCATCCAGATTCTGCCATCTATAATAATGGGGCTTACCTTACATGAATTCTCTCATGCTTATATGGCTTACAGATGCTGAGATTTTACAGCGAGAGATCTGGGGAGGGTATCGCTTAACCCCCTAAAGCATATAGACCCTATCGGATTCATCTTTATAGTATTAGCCTGATTCTGATGGGCAAAGCCTGTTTCTTTCAATGTGTACAACCTGAAAGATTCCGATTCCGATACCATAAAGATTGCTTCTGCCTGACCATTGGCGAATGCCATTCTTGCAATTGCCTTCTCTCTTATCTTTGTCATTATCGCAAATACCATCTCAGACACGACACTCGACAGATATGCTTATTTCATAGATATGATATATTATTGAATCTTCATAAATTGGTGACTCTTCCTATTTAATCTTATCCCTATCCCACCCCTTGATGGTGCGCATATTTTCTTAACCAGATTTAAGAATAAGCCTTGGTATGCCGGTTTTTATAAGTTCTGAACTTTTGCACTGCTCTGAATTTTGCTCTTGGAATCTCAGACTAGCCTTGATATTCTTCCGATCTGAATTTTAGTCAGGTCATTGAGTGAATTATCATTAAAGCTATTCGGGTATTCGCTATAAAATAAATCTCCCGATTATCGGGAGATTTATTTTATAGGCTATTTATACAATCTTATAGGATTCTCGGTTATCAGATCTTTTGCAATCGGCACTACTATGTTTTTCTGGAAATATTCTCATTCCTTTGGTTCTTGAGCAACCGGGAATATCATTGCAGGAACCATATATTCGGCGCTTCTTCAATCTTTGTAATCATACATGTGGACGTATGATAATGTCGGCTCTCATAATTTGACTTCAACATTTGTGATTTTTATATTTTCAGGATATATCGATAAATCATCGATTCAATACCTTCATCATTTTTCTGCTATTTTCAATATATTTCAAGTATTCGTCTCTACGGGATATTTAGATTCTTCAAATTCCAATCTCTCGAGACCGCTCACTTCAGAGACTTTCTGGCTCCTTACATCAATTCAGATTGTTATTCATCTATTCTGTCAGAATTCTTCAAAAACTGATTTTGAATCCAGAACCAAAGGATATACGACATATACCGTATCTGGAATATAGATATCGTTCTTGTTTGTAGCTCTCTCATATTCGGCTCTCCATTCTTTGTTTACTATCGGCTTTCAATAAGAGGATAAGTCTAGTTTGAAATCATTTGCAAACGATGAAGCTATCTCAAGGAGTTTGTCATCTGAGGGAATCTCATTTATATCTATCTTATTGGTTTTTACACATTCTTCAGTTACACATGCAAACTGCGGCCAAAGCGCATAATTTTTGGATATTTGGATATTTCATTCATTCAGATCGATATTCATATTCAGTCACTTATCTATATTCTGAGAAAGATTCAGCGTATTGAGCTTGAGATCTCAGAATTTTGAAATGTCGATATTAGTTAAGCTGAAGTTATTCAGGAGACTTGATACATCAGTGCCTTGAAGTCAGCTCTTCTTTTTCAATAGAACAGACATCTCTGTCTCATCTATATTGAATCAGGATCAGGAATATACATATTTATATATCTTTTGCTCATAAGGAGGCACATCTACGGCAGGTCCGCCCGTAGCTATTTTTGAATCCATGAAGCTACTTGTAGCGTCTCGTGATACTGGGGATCATCCTCATCACTGTCATCCTGCAGCCGGGGAGATAGTGCCAAATGCCTTATCGGCTTTCTGTTCTTTCTCGTATGCGAAGCTTATTTTCTGGCCTCAATTGTTATTTGGACCAACTGTACCTGTTGGGCTGACTGTAACAAACATGAATGCAGCGAAAGCCACTCCAGAGGCTCCTAACAGCAAATATGCGATTGCCTTTTTCCATTCGGATTCTTTATCGTCAGAACCTTGTTTTTTCGATACTTCCAGAAGCACCTTTGCTCTCAGCTCTTCTTTGAATTTCTCATCAAAATGAGTATCGGGCTTATTTGTTATCATTTCCTCCAGAATCTGAAGTATCTTTTCTTCTTTTTCCTCTAATGAGGGATCAAGGGAATATAATTCTCTCAATATTTTTTTAAAATCTGTTTTCATAATGCTTTTTTAAATTATAGATTTATGGTGCAAATAAAGAATATTAGCGCTAAGTTTGCCTGAATCTGGTGAAGAGTCCTGGAAACTATCTTCTTGCAATTCTCTTCTGATTTTCATGTTATTGCAGATATTTCCTTATAGCTCAGATCATCCCAGATCCTCATTATGACAATATCCTTATTTGTTTTTCAGATGGTATTTAGAAAACTTAATATATCCTGCACCTTACTCTTGTTGTCTATGTTTTCTCAGTAATGCTCAATAATCTGAAAACTATCTTCCACATTTTCGAGCTCAATAACTTCCTTTTTAGTCCTGAGGCTGTCGATATAATTGTTGTAAGCTATAGAATACAGCCAAGATGTGAATTGCCCTCTAGAAGTGCCATGGAATGAGCTTGTTTTCTTTATTGCTTTAAGAAAAGTCTCTTGTGTGAGATCTTCTGCGACCTCCTTCTCGAAAGTCTTGTAGTAAAGGAAATCATATATTCTTTTTGCATAATCCTCATAGATTTCTCACCAGATTTCGAGTCTTCATTTGCTAAGACTTTCAAAGTCTTTGTCTCTTAACATTTTAAAAAGGATTAATTTGTAATTGGGCTTTTGCACCCGCAGCCGATATCATCGAAAAAGGCAGTTTCTCAGTCGTTGCATTTGAACTTGACTCCTTCGCACCGGATAGGATCTTTGAAAAGATATCTTTTTGACAGAATCTCTTTGATATCTGTTATTTTTGAATTATTCATATCCTCTACAAAGAGATATATATTCCTAAGCCTGTCAATTTTCATCTCGGCAAATATGTCACCCGGCAGGTTCGGCGGCAGCTCATCTATCTTTTCTGTGAGCCTCAATCTTACGTTTTGGAGTTTTGCGATCTGGGCATTGGTATCAAGCAGGCTAATTTTAGAGATGAATTCATCGTATTGGCTTTTAAGTGAAGATTTAAGCATTTCAGACAGCACTGCCTGCCTTCACTCCTCAAAAGCTGTACATGCTCAGCTGTGCACTTCAGTTGCATGGGCTTCATTTGACATCATGCATGAATTTGCGAATGTCTTGTATACGGGATAGCATGGAGCCTTGACACATTGGACTTGGACCTTGGCGCATATCGGGGCATAAATCATAGGACACATCCTCTCATCGGCTGAGACTGAGGAGATTGCTCAATACGCCACAAATGCTGAAAGTAAGATTATAAAGGTTTTCATATATGTTCTTTAGAATATAAGCTGTCACATATATTAAGACGAAATAATTTTTAAAAGGTGACAAAATTCAAATAAAAATATAAGTATCGAAATTTTAATTAAATGCTTCAATCCATTCTTCGATGATTTTGATTATTTCTCAGGTCCTGTCATTTCATGAATAGAATCAATATGAGTGGTCTGCTCATGGGATAATATGCAAATCTTTATTTCAGATATACTTTAGAAATGCATTATTTGTCTGTTCGGAAGGAATTACATCATCATCCGTTCAATGAATGAAAAGACCGGGACAGGGAATATCAGCTATGAATTCAGAAGCAGAATATTTCTCCATATTCTCCAGAAATTGAATTCATAGTTTATCCATCTCTCAATCTTTCGACCAATTCTCATAATATGCATATCATTTTTCTTTAAAGTCGCTTAATTGGCTTTCGTTGAATTCCAGATTTATAGCTTCTTTCAGATCTCATTCTCAGCTCAGGCTTATGAAGCCATCGAGATGATTCTTTCATCAATATATCGTAGAGATTGCCACTCCAAAGCTATGTCACTGCAAAATGAGCCTTTTGAAACTATGATTTGCCTTAAGATAATCGATTACTGCCTTAAGATCATCCAGCTCATTATCTATCGATGAATCAAAAAAATCTCAATCGCTCTGTCATTGTCCTGAGAAATCGAATCTGCAAGTCAGATATTTTTCTCAGAAATGTTCCGCGAAACTTCTGGTAAAATTGCTGCTGTCTCAGGAGAATCAATGGCAATAGACTATTGCAATGTCGCTATTTTGCTCATTTTTCATCCAAGCCTTCAGCCTTTGTCATCTTGAATTTTTAATCCATATTTCCGAAGTGGGCATATTCATGAAATTAGTTTTTAATTCTTTAGTAATGTGAGATATTTTATTTAATTATATATTTTTTGATTTATTTACAAATCATCCTGTTTAAAGAAAGAATTTCTAATTATTAGAAATTCTTTCTCTGTTAATTCCGATTTATCAATCTAAGAATCCGTGCCTTTCACATATTCATAATCTCATCTCAACTGCCATCTTTCATCTCAATCAACCATCTCAGAGCTTCGTAATTCGTGTTCAGCTCATTGAGAATCTCTTCTTCGCTTGCTGTCTGGAGCCATAAAAGCCAATCCAGCCTATTCGCGATCTCTTTCTGGAATTCTCATACATCTTCTATCGCAAAGAACTTGTCCTCTTCGTCATAATCGAATTTCCTTGGTTCATCTCACTCATTTTCAAATATGAATAATTTTGATTGATGCATAAGGTCATCAAGGAATGCAACGGGATCTTTATCTGATTTCTTGTTTTCTAGGAATGATTTCATCCTACCGATTGAGTTTTCATTCGTTCCTATCGGGAAATCCTCAGGATTGCACCTGCTCACATCGCAATAGAATACTTTATCCTTAAAGAAAAACAATGCACGTTCATTTAGGGTATATATGCAATCATCCATCTGAACCAGCAATTCCTTATTGAGCGATAGCTTGTCCGCTAATATTATTGCTCTAGGAATCCGTATTGCTGTTTTTGAAATTCATTTGCCGAATAGCCATTCCGGATCTATCCTATCTTGCACAGCCTTCCTTATGGCTGAAACAACAGGAAAAAGGGTTCAAGGATTTAAATCTCCCCCTTTTTTCAACTTCTGAGCAAGCTCATTGAATGATTCCTGATCAGGATTTCATGACCTGATAAGCGCCTCTCTGATATTATCTATAGCATCCCTCCTTAATGTTCTCGCATCCATCATATTGTTTCTTAAAAATCTATTTCATTATATGTGAATTATGCGGATATTGCAAAAACTAATGGATTTATCTTATGGGACTAGCACATTATCAACTCATACATTTATAGCATTGCATTAAACCTATCCCCGCATTCTATATATGACTGAAGAAAATAGGGTTTTTTGAGGAGTCAACTTATGAAAAGCGAATTCCTCCTTATTGACTACCTGCTGCAACATCCCGATGAACTCCTGATAAGGTCTCTTGAATTAATTCTTGAGCAGATTAACATATGATAATTGCTCTTATCTGATAGTGCGCGATTTATGATATGCATCTGATAATTCAGATTCGAATTTCGAATCTTGATCCTGAACTGCTTTTAATTGAGCTTGAACCGAATGAACACATAACAGAAAAAAAATAATATAAAAACACCCTCGGGCCCGAGGGGGTTTTTATCATATGAGCCTAAATTGAAGCGTTATGTGGAATTTTATTCAATTCGATAGCCTTGGATTCTATTTGTGCTATGAACCCAGTGAATATTGTTCTTTTTGAGTCAGAAAACGGCAGGAAACCAAGCAAGGATGTCTTAATGGGAAGATCATACACTCACATTCACTGTACGGTTTCCAGGAGGGCTTTTATCCTTTCTGCATCTTCCTGAAGCTCTTTTGCTTTATCGAATATTTCTGAGGGGATTTGATTTGCATTGCTTTGATCTAGCAGTGTATTTACCGAGAAAATAAGTTCGAGCTGGTCGGCTACCCTTAATTTAGTCTCTTCCATGAATTTCAGGATAATCCCACTTCTGTCGGTAGGATTTTTTTCCGCTTCTTTTAATGCGCAGGTAATTCATTCGCTGATCTCACTGTCTAATTTAAGCCATTCTGAGTCAAGCCTCCTTAATGAATCAGTTAAGTTGTTTCACATGATAAAATTAAAGTTAAAAAATTATTATAGCTTCACTATAAGTAAAAATATATAAATGTCAATATATGCTCGCTCCAAAAGCGGGCAAGCAATTCTTTAAATTCAATGAGTTCTAAAGTCAAATGCATCTTTTTCATTCGATAAATACTTCAGGGGGGGGGGGGTAAGGAATCATTATCTTTATTTATACAACTGTTTTCAAGATGTCATCGACCATGACTGCAACTTTCCTATACTCAGACGCATCCAGAAGATTCATGGGCATGAAGTTCGATTCTCTTACAGTTGTTCAGGCGGGATCCTTTATTCATAAAGCAAGGGCCGCACCTCCTCATAGCCTGTTTTTTTGTCGGTCAAGACACTTAGTTACTCATATTTTAGCTGATTCCTGAATTCTGAACAGTTGCTCTCTGCTGACTGCAGTATTTCAGAGGAGTCAGATAACAGCGTCTCAGAAGATTGAGGCTCACTTGTTTGCATACGTTTCCATAAGAGTGGCTATATCCTCTCATTGCAAGTCAGGTTTCTTGTACAGGTCAGACCATTCTATTGCTGATTCCATAAATTTTTTTATTGCAGTAAATTAATTATAACTATAAAGATATGAATTATTTTGTCAATGTTTCAATTTCAAAATAAATTAGTATTTTGACTTTATTAATACTTTCATTATAAATTAACAAATCATAAATAGTCAAATAATGAATGAATCAATACTCATAAACCGCACACGCGAACTCAGCCGAGATATGTGAGAGGGTGCTATTGCTAATTTGCTGTGATGATCAAAAAGGAAAATAAGCAGCTGAGCCGATCTGTATTTAGATGATATCACGAATATTGAGGTAAAATGCAGACTTTATTGACAGCCGGTCAATATCCTTATCTGACAACTCCTCAGCCTTAGCGAGAATGACATCTATGCATTGTTATTCTATCGGACAAATAGCTGAAAAAGACCTCTTTCCATACTGAAGCAGATGTGACGATGAGGGAATTGCCTAGATCATTTCAAGAAGTCAGTTTCGATTTCAAAAATTTTCCTGTTTCCTGTTCCGTATATAAATCATTTTTATGAGACTACTCATATGAAAGAAGTCACCATAAGCTCAACATGAGTAAAGCATAAATGATTGGCAGTCAAGACAGCTACGGAAATTTATGAGAATTCAAATGAAACAAAATCCATTTTCGAAACGCCTATAGATTTTCCGGCAAGTCCTCTGGCTATAACATATGCGGTGGGGGAGAAGATAAACCGGATATTGAGGATGAAATGACATAAGGAAAGATAAAAAAACGCTCAAAAGAGCGTTTTTTTAGTCATTCAATGATTTTATGATGTCTTCGGCAATATCTTCAAAATCATTATTCGAAGAATCATAAATTTTATGTTTCAGAGACGTTTTCGCAATCAGTTCCAGTAACAGCTTTTGCTGTTTTGCATAATACCCGTTTATTTCTTCATCATTTCATTTTCTGTCCACATACTCGCTCCAGCTAGGTTCCCTTAATTTGCGAGAGAATTTAATTCTTTCTCAGATCAAGGTTTCATCTACCTTGAGCAATACAATCATTGAAAAGCTTTTAATCAAATCTTCCACCGCTTTAAAATCTTTTATTGTACTATTTGTCTTTATGATGTGCGTAAAATATAACCTATCGAATATTATATAATCCTTTTTGCCTGTCAAAGATTTGCCGATTAACCTTTGCAGGAAATCAATACTAATGAGTTTATCATCATTATCCATTAGCGGCATCAATGTCTTATCTTCTCCTATTGCATAACACTTCTTTCCTTTTTGCAAAAAAGCTTTTTTAAGTGATTTCTTGATTGATGTTTTGCCGCTTGTAGCTATTCATTCAAGTATTATTATCTTCATAATTTATTAGCTTGGGTATTGAAATTCAATCACATTGTACTCGGGATTTGTTTTTTTAGAAAATGAATTTATTCAGTTATTGGAATGATGACTTAGTTTAAGCAACAATAACAGATTTGACACATTGCTTTAAATTATTATAAATATAAAACTGATTTCTATTCCATTATACCAAAACAAAAAGGGAGCAACCCATGAAAAGAAACCTGATTCTGTCCATCCTTGTATTTTCTCTCTTCATATCCGCCCTCGCATCTGCCAATTCATTCGACAGGGGTGTTGCCGCTAAGAATGCAAATGATATCAAGACTGCAATCAGAGAGTTTACCGATGCTGCTGAAAATGGGAGCATGGGTGCAGAATTGCAGCTCGGATACATCTACAATGGTTTTATGCCGACCGAAGATGATTATAAGAATGCAGTGTACTGGTTTGATCGCGCCGCATCAGATGGTCTGCATGCTGCCGAGTATGAACTTGGAATGCTTTATTACAAAGGTCACGGAGTGAAAAAGGACATCGGACGGGCAGTCAGATTGTTTAGGAGAGCTTCAGTAGACGATGATATCCATGATGCTGATTATCTGCTTGGCACCATCTATCTTCAAGGAGCAGATGAAGTGCGGCAAGATTTTCGGGAAGCGGCACGCTGGTTCAGACGTGGAGCCGATAATGGCAATTCCATGGCTTCATACTCTGCCGGCATGATGTATCTGGAGGGGTTAGGAGTTGAAAAAGATACCTCTAAGGCCCTGAAATATCTAAAGGCTTCTGCAGACAAAAACAATGTCGATGCACAATTCCAACTAGGGAAAATGTACACAGAAGGACTCGATGTCGAAAAAGATGAAAACGATGGATTCTACTGGATAAGAAAAGCATCTAAACATGGAATCCCTTCCGTTGATTTCTACCTTTCCAACATGTACAAAGAGGGGATCGGAACTGCAAAAAACATACCCGAGGCCATAGTTTTTCTTAAAAAAGCCTCGGAAAAAGGATTGTCATCGGCCTCCTATCAACTCGGAGCTATGTATGGAAATGGGGCTGATGTCAAACAGGATTTGATTGAAGCAAAGAAATACTTTGAGGTAGCCTTCAGACAAGGGAGTTTAACAGCATGCTATAGCCTTGGCTACATATACGAGAATGGCTTTGGCGTACCGAAAAACCTTGCTGAGGCAAAGAAATACTACGGAATTGCCGCAGATAAAGGTTTTGAGGAGGCGGCTAAAAGGCTGAAAAACCTTTAGTCGAAGCGGTTTTCAAAAACAAATAACCAATCTAAATCAAAGGGGAATAAACAAACCGGAAAGGGGTCGAGAGACCCCTTTTTTTCTTCTGTTCCAATTTTAGAATTTTGTAAGATATAATTGCACTAATATCAATTATTGCAAAAATTATTGATTTAACTCATCAAACTCATATATTGACTTTGTTGCAATAATGTTTAAAGGAGGATATCTGTGACTATACCGAAGAGGGAACCGGATGTGAAGTATCTGTGCGATGGTGTGATTTACAACGAAGCTGAAATGGATTGGGCACGCCTGATAATGGATCTGGAAGACCAGACCGAGATGGCTGAAGAATCCGACAGATTCACAGAGGAAACAGGAAAGGTTTTCCCCGCAGGGGAAAGCATATCTTTCCTTGCCTAGTCAACTGCAGGAGATTCTTTATGCGGAGGTGAATTTCTCAAGAATCTATTGTGGGCTTGCCTACGCGCCAGATGACCGACTCGTCGGGCATCGCCTTAACCAGTAGTTCTCCTCTTGCGGGAACGCAAAAAAGGCCCGCCTCAGGCGGGCCTTTTCCTATTTCTGAAAAATATTCTAGCATCTTCATTTTTTGGCCATGCTTCATATGTTAAATATTTTGAAATGCAAATTGGATGGTTTGGTAAAATTACTTGAAATTAAAATGATTTTTAGTATAAATAAGCGCATTAACCTTATTTTTACCACATGAATATAACTTCAACTGAGATTAGGCAGAAATATCTTGAATTTTTCAAGATGAAAAATCACGCAATAATCGAATCTTCACCTTTGGTTCCTGAGAATGATCCTTCAGTGCTATTCAATACTGCCTGAATGCAACCGCTCGTGCCTTATCTCCTCTGAGAAAAGCATCCTATGTGAACGCGATTGGCTGATGTCCAGAAATGCATAAGGACTAATGATATAGAAGATGTATGAGACAACACTCATCTTACCTTCTTTGAAATGCTTTGAAACTGGAGCCTTTGAGATTACTTCAAAAAGGAATCGATCGAAATGTCTTATGAGCTACTGACCGATCCAAAATGGTTCTGAATCAATCCTGCTCATCTTGCTGTAACGGTTTTTGAATGAGATGAAAATGCTCCGAGAGATGATTTTTCTGCTTGAGTCTGGAAATCCCTATGAATTCCAGAAACCAAAATAAGCTACATGTGAGAAAAGGATAATTGGTGGGCCGCAGGACCGACATGACCTTGCTGACCTGATACTGAGATTTTCTATTGGGTTTGAGAATGAGAGCCGCCAATGGATTCGAATGTAAAAAATGATGAGAATAATTGGATGGAAATCTGGAATAATGTCTTCATGGAATTCAATAAGCTTGAAGATGGAACCCTTCATAGTTTGCCATCGCAAAATGTCGATACTTGAATGTGATTGGAAAGAATAACAAGGACTTTAAATCGAAGCAAATCAGTGTATGATACGGATATTTTTTCAGATGTGATTTCCAAGGTTAGGGAAATAGTCGGCAATGAGAGATACATAGAGAAAAGTGCCAGGATTATAGCAGACCACTTGAGGGCTTCCACAATGATGATTTCAGATTGAGTCATCCCTAAAAATGTAGATCAATGATATATTCTGAGAAGGCTTATCAGGAGGGCAATAAGAGAGTTCTTTAAGATGGGATACGAAACTCCTATCATTTCTGAGATTTCAAAGATATATATCGGGAAATTCAAAAACATCTATGCTTCGGTAGGTAAAAATGAGGCGATAATTATCGATGAGCTAAATAAGGAAGAGCAGAAATTCTCTAAAACTATTAAGGATTGAATAAAGGAATTCGATAAGCTAATCGCTTGATTTCAGATAGCATTTGAGAGATCTGGACAGAAAATCACGCAGATTTCATGAGATAAGGCCTTCAGGCTATATGATACATATTGATTCCCGATCGAGATGACTGAAGAGCTTGCATCAGAAAAATGACTTACAGTCGATAAGATTTGATTCAATTCGGCTTTTGAAAAGCATCAGGAATTATCCAGAACAGCATCAGAATGAAAATTCAAATGAGGACTAGGCTGATCTTGAGAAATGGAAACAAAATACCATACTGCTACTCATCTTTTACTTGCCTGATTAAGAAAAACTCTCGGAAATCATGTCCATCAAGCATGATCCAACATAACCGCTGAAAGATTGAGATTCGATTTCACTCACTCGGAAAAGGTGACTCCGGAGCAGTTGAAGGAGGTTGAGGATTTCGTGAATTCAGTAATCAGCTCATGAGCCTCTGTCACTTTGAGAGAAATGAAAAAAGATGAAGCGATGCTTGCTTGAATTGTTTGAAGCTTTTGGGAAAAATATCCTGATATCGTTAAAATATATTCCATAGTATGAAATGACTGAGAAATTTACTCACAAGAACTTTGCGGATGACCTCACGCATCTTCTGCATGAGATTTAGGCAAATTCAAGATACAGAAAGAAGAAGCTTCAAGCTCATGAGTCAGGAGAATAAAAGCAATCCTTGAATAATGATCACACTCTGACGATTATCAAAAAAACATCCCATAAAATGGGATGTTTTTTCATGAGTCTGAGCTGCCAAAAGATGCTATTGAACTTGTAAATTAATCTCATCTCTCAGTCAATGTCTTTAATTTTTTCAATGCTTCTGGCCACATTTCCTCAAACATATTTTTGTATTCTTCCTTAGAATCCAGTTCAACTAAAACATGGGTAACCCCATCTTTTTCTGTGAATGTATAATTTTCTTGCGCATCTTGCATTTCATAATAGTTTTCTTTTCCGTTCATTATTTCTCAGAGATGCTGTATCGATACGTAGTCGTAGGGGCGGACTTCTCTGATTTTGCTGATCATCCCTCAGACTGCACCATTTTCATCCGGTCCCAGGAAAAGCATGCGGCTGCCTTCCTTCCATTCTCACTCATAATAGGAGCCAGTAGGATTGAAGACCTCTGTCCATTTTCGGTATGTTTCGTCATTCAGCATTGTCTCCCAAACTTTTTTCTTGGGTGCGTGTATGTCAATCGTGTAGATTAATTTTTCCATATGCTCAATTTTTAAAATATATGTTTGTCATTTTTCGTAACATTCAATTATATCCAGTTGATTAGATATATCAAGATATATTTACTAAAGCTTACACTGATTTTCAGATATTTTCGGAACTTCCTTTAGATTTTGTGTCCTAACTTTAAAAGAAACCATTAAAACGATCCTGTCTTCACTTCACCAGCACGCTCATAAGAGGCAATTATCACTCCAGAGGGCGACGTATGAGATTCCTTGAGCCTGAATGCTGCAGGAATGGTTCCTTCAGCGAATAAGCGCTTTCACGATCCGAGTGTAATAGGGAATATTTTGAGCCAGAGCTCGTCAGCGAGATCCTCCTTCAAAAGCGTCTGTATGAGATTGCCGCTGCCATGCACTTGCAGATCAGGACCAGATTGGGCTTTCAGTTCTTTTATTTTCTTCACAACATCACCCGATATGAATACTGAATTTTCCCAGTCGCTCTCTGTTAACGTATTCGAGACCACATATTTGACTGATTCATTGATACCAGGCCATTCGTTTGCATGCTGCGGCCAGTAAGATGCGAAAATATCGAAGGTTTTCCTGCCTAAGAGCAAGCAGAAAGGCTGCTTCATCTGTTCTGTCATTATATTGCCGGCGAATTCATCGAAATAGGGAACTGTCCATCCTCCGTATTTGAAATCGTTTGATGTATCTTCTTCAGGTCCTCCAGGCGCCTGCATTACCCCATCAAGAGTAATGAAAGATAAAATTATTATTTTTCTCATAGTGCTATTGTTAAGAATAAGATGTTTTGATTTTCATTTCTTGCCAGAAAAAGTTTTTCTGGAACTTATCATTTTATGCGAATATGATTTAAGTTCAAGAATTTATTAGAAATTCTTTTATCAAAAAACTCCAGTTAGAAATAACTGGAGTTACCGTTCAATTTGAATCCATTTGAATTTGCCCTATCGACAATATCCGGAATATTTGATATATTCTGATGATGAATTTAATTATCTCCTCCTCTTAACTAAGTAATAGCCAAGGCTGATTAAAAAACTTATAAATGTGCACAAAAATAAAATTACAGGTATCCATAGGGCAAAAACTACCGCCCCCATTCCTGCATATTCACCTCGACCCGGAAATGCAAAGATTATAATTTCGAGCAATATACAAAGCATTAAGGTCCAGCTAAAGGTAAGCAGCGGAACTTTGTACAATATATTTTTTGAAACAGCTTCCTTTTCGGTATTAAAATTTTTTTCAGATTCCATAATTCTAACTTTAATATTATAAAAACTCTCTGAGAAATCGAATTAAGATCAGTAACATCTGGCTATCCTTTTTTAGGAGTCATACTAATTTGGCCAGAAGAGCAGGAGTCATGAATCACTTCTTTATATATGTTTAGGGGGTCTGTAATTTTTTTTGTATTTTTTTATATGAATAATCGTAGGTGATCCAAGCTACAATATCCCTCGATCTTAGTTGCAGTATCTCAGCTTATTTTTTTAATCTCAACTCACTTATTTCAAAAATATTCCGAATGATTGACAATTATTCATCTGATTCATTTTAAATATATTCTGCTATTATAATAACTTAAAGTGCTTTAAGTCAAGATTTTTATTCTACTATTGAAATCATCTTAATAACAGTATTAAATTTAACTATAAATCTAAAATGCAACTTGTGAATATTTATTTATAATTATACTTAAATAGTAGAGAAATAAATCATCACAAATAACCAACAAATAAAATCTATGGATCCAGTAACTGATTCAAAAAATTTGTTAGCATTGAATAAGCCCAAAGGCTATATAGTCTCGCGAAGTGATGAGCTTGGTCGAAAAACTGTTTATGACCTTTTGCCCGATTGGGTTTTTGATGATGGGTGGATGCCCATCGGACGACTTGATTTAGAATCCAAAGGACTTTTATTATTCACAAAAGATGGCAAAATTGGAAATGCATTAACCAATCCAGGAAGTTGTATTAAGATATATGAAATTTCCGTGAGAGGCCATGTAACACAAGAGCATATTGCGACAGCTTTAAAATGAGTCGATAGCCCTCAGGGATTACTTAAAGCCCTAGTTGTAGAAAAAATAGGAAATTCTGGACCCAAAACAAAATTAAGAGTACAGATTGACGAAGGAAAAAACAGACACATCCGTCGTTTATTTTGAGCGATGAATGACCCGATATTCGGCACTCCTTTAAAAGTGGTAAGCTTAAGCAGAATTAGCATAGGTAGTTTGAGGCTCAATATTGAAAGCGGAAAGTGGCGTTATCTTTCAAGAGAAGAAGAGAGCATGCTGCTGAAGGATTTGATTAATTAAAAAAAGCCCACAATTTCTTGTGGACTTCTTTTGAAACAATTTGGAGGCACCAAGCGGAGTCGTTCTTCCCCAGTCGCTATCGCTCCTTGCCAGAGACCTGCCTACCGGCAGGCAGGCGGGCCGGGGTCAGGAGACAAATCGTTGTCTCCTTAAATTTGTTATCACAAATTTTCCCCTCCATTCGACTCCGCTTGCACTCAATCAGAGAAAACTAAATCATCCCACTCTTTCGAATGGGATGATTTTTGTTTTCTCTGGAGGTCTTAACTTGTGGCAATGTTCGAACTTTTATAGAGAATTATGACAGGGTAGCGGAGAAATATTTATAATATAATTTCATTGCTGTTTTCCATTTTTTTCCACAAACATATTTTTTTAGTTTACTCAATATACTAAGCTATTTAGGAACCTTATATCGAAGTCAGTGCCTTGAAATGCTAAATATTTCTTTATGTTAAGTGTGTCGTTTTTTGAAAAGCATAGGTTTATTTAAAATATTCTAAGACTAAATTATACACTTTTTGATTTTCTTCATCGTTAGTACTATTTAGAAAATCTGTGATGTTAGATCATAATCAAACCTTATCAATATATTTCTTTTTTGGATACTTTTCTTGTATCATACTTAATATTTTTACTTGCGAAATCGAGCTTATATCAGGTTTTATAACTTCTCAAAGTTCATTCAAATATTCTGTTGTAACTTTTAATTGGGCAAAACAACCCAATATTATTTTGAATTTTTCAATATCAATATTTCAGATATTCTCCTTAATTATTTTTAACAATTCAGTGTTTAATGTTTGGATATCAGATGAAACAAGAATCTTATCGATTATAGGCAAATAATAATCAGGAGTTATTGTGTCGCTAGATTGATTCAATAGCCAAGCTTTAATTTTTTCAATAAATTTAACTCAAAATATGGTGTAGGTGAAATCAAATTTAGAAGATCAAAATACTCATTTTTTGAAATACTCAATCAATTTCATTGTAAAT
The DNA here is from genome assembly GCA_964553745.1 of uncultured Candidatus Peribacteria bacterium. Taxonomy (GTDB): domain Bacteria; phylum Patescibacteriota; class Gracilibacteria; order BD1-5; family UBA2023; genus STC-113. The sequence continues at coordinate 65,231 of CAZKLD010000009.1, forward strand.
TCATCATCGTCATTAAAAACTATATCTATATCTTCAGAGTTTGAAATTCTAGTTTTTAATATTTTAAATAATTCCAACTTTATATCATCGGTTAAATATTTTTTGTTATTTTCAATGATAAATTTAAGCACCTCTTTTCTAATGGGATTATTTTCATCTGAAGAAATGAGTTTTTGATATACTATATCCTGATTGATTCATAATTTATCAATACATATTTCCCACTCATCTTTTATAGTCGGATATTTCGAAAATAGTACACTAAAGTCTATGAATTCATCGATTCATAGATGTTCAGTTTTAATCAAAGCTGTTAGAATTTTCTCTTTATATTGATCAGATGCAAATGATTTTTCAAGACAAGAAATGAAATCATATAGCAATCAAAAATCTGAAATAATATCCAAATATTTTGTAAAGTCTCATCAATATGACGAAACAAAGCCAAATATTTGTAATATATTGACATTCTGAGTTCATCAATTCTGTTGTTTCACGCTATATACTCTTTGATTTTTTTCAATGAAGATTGCAATTATTGATATTGGTATAAGATGTTCTGAATATCATTCGTCTTGATTTCTAAATCATTGATATTGATAGATTTGGTTATTGCTAAATATTTTTGGGAAGAATGTTTTTATGGATTCATAATTTTCATACTCTATTGATTTCAGTTTATTCAAAATAGTTAAGAATATCACAATGAGCAGATTCGGGTTATTTTTTAATCAAATATATAATTGATTATTCTGATTATAATTTCAATTTATGAAATTGGTTTCCAACATATTTCAGAATTCAGAAATAACTCATAATATAGATTCTATAACATTTTTATCAGTGATTTCCTCTTTTAGTTTGTCCGTATTTATATACAAAATTTCTTCATCAATAAAGGACGAAATCACATCCGAATTGATATTTGATAACCTTATGTTTTCTGAAATCTGATTCTCAATCAATATGAATTCCTTATCGAGGATAAAAATCTTGTAGAGTTTCTCATTTTGGATGATTTTTTTATAAATCTGTAGAATTTTATCTGAATTTCATAAACCAGATGTTTGTTTATCAAACTCTTCTTTGAGATAAGATAAAAAATTACTATCAAGCGATAATATTTCTATTCATTTTAAAAAAATCTCTAGATTATCCATTTTGCAAAATTAATTTAATTAAAGCATCTATCGTCTTTTCTGATAGAAGTTTTTGTTCAGCTTTTTGATTTTTCCCAGAATAATAACCTGTAAATCATTTTGCTGCCTGCTCGGAAAGATTGAGAAACACAGATTCCTTCGATTTAGTAAAAGATTGTAACATAGATGAGATTTTATTATCAAGAATAGTTGAATTCAATCACGATTCAATTATTACATAGATGGTTTTTCAAACACTATCAGCATCCGTTTCTTTATTTAAGACATCAAAACAATAATCCAAAATCTGTGATTTATCATCTTCACTTTTTATAAGCTCAAAGTCTTTTTGCAAACTGGTAATATCTCAATTTATAAGATAATTTAGCACTTTATCTCTATATAAGAAAAGATTGACGCTGTCATTTTTATACTTTTGCTTTAATAAATCGATTCTTAGACTATTGAAATCAGTATGTCATTTTACTCTTTTTAAAATCAGATTTGAATCATCTAACTCCTTCTCGTCAATATCTTCCAAACAAGAAACCTTAACATTACCATTGCTCTGACCTGTCAAAAAATATCTTTTTAATAAGACATAAATCGCTTGATGTAAAAAAACTACACTGTCATTATTATAGTTTATCCAAAACATATTATTTGAAACAAGTTCATTGATAAATATGACAATTTCCCTTGGTGTAAGTTCTTTATTAGATATATTCACTACTCATTCATAGAACATTTCGATAATCAACTCTAAATCCGTTTCATTGATTTTTATATCAGAGAAAGATTCTTTCATTTTTTTCCTAAAAAACTCCCTCCAGTTTGACTGAATCATTTTTGGAATCTCAAGAATTGCAGAAAAATTCTTATCAATAAAGCCATCAATAAAATCATTATTGGAAGCTGAATTAAAATTTTTTATTAATGATTCAAAAACTTTGCATAGTCTTGATCTGTCTATCGGCAAAACAAATATAATTTTTTCTGAATTCTTTTTCAAAGATGAGAATCATTCAATTGTTGTCTGTATTAGAGAAAGTGATGATAAAATTATTGAGTCATCTACTCTATCTAAATTATCCAATACTAAAACCAATTTTTTCTTGGATTTTAAAAAATATTGTTCCGAAATGAAATTAAATAAATTCTGATAATCGAAATTATTAAAATCCATTCAATCGATTTGTGTTTTATTAACTTCAAGATCAATATTCTTAGCAACTAAAATACTAATTATATCCTTTAGCCATTTAGTAAAATTCTTATAAAGATAAATTAATGTCTTAATAAAATAAAATATAAAAAGCAATAAGAATAAGAACAAAGAGGCATAAAAATATATTTCGCTATTCAAATTATTGATAAAGGGAATTTTGATATTATTTTGAATGATTCCCAAATAATGTTTAAGTTCAATATCATGTAAAAATTTCAATACATCCTTAATAGTAACACCAAAAAGAGCGAATAATGCAATAATAGAAAGGAATATTGCAGGCTTTGTTATTTGTGGTTCGGTACGATTGATTATATTCTGCCTTTTTACATTATTATTCAAAACTTGCGATAACTTGAACTTTTCAAACTTTTCAATTCATATAATCTCCCTATCTAATAAGTTTAACTTATTCGCTAATTCAATCAAAAATGCTCTTTTCACAAAATCATCTTTATGTGACCATGTGTCAAAAACTATAATCTCATATTCATTTTTCTTATTGGTTTTTAATTGTTCAACGATGGAAGATTTTCAACTTCACCAATTTCAGAATAGTCAAATAATATTTTTTAGACCTGAGTTCGAACTTAAATTCTCAATTATATCACCTAAAGTCTTAACAAGACTGGAATGAATTTTGAAATCATCTTTATCACTTGGTATATCTTTAATGAAATTAGGCATTAATTATATTCATAGAATAAATAATATTTTTATTATATATTTTTTTCAAAAAATGGAAGTTTACTATTTGGTCTTGGTGAGGATATAAAAGTACTACTTGAAATCTCAACAGTCGAGCTCAATGTAACAAACAAAAAAGAGCTTAAAGTAAAGCTCTTTGATGTGCTAGATGCTATAATTTCTAGCGATAAGTCATACTTGGAGGCACCAAGCGGAGATCGGTCTTCCTCGCTCATTATCATTCGCTGCCAGAGCCGGGCCGTGTCGAGAGCCAAATCGTTGGCTCTCTAAAATTACTCCGTAATTTTCCACTCTATTCGACTCCGCTTCCACTCAATCAGAGAAAACTAAATCATCCCACTCTTTCGAATGGGATGATTTTTGT
>CAZKLD010000010.1:0-34053 GCA_964553745.1 uncultured Candidatus Peribacteria bacterium
TTCCGACCCCAATGCTTTTTGCATACTTTTTTGCATAAAAAAGTATGGATGTAAAATCATTAATGAGTGATGATAGATTGGATGATTCTTGAAAAAAGATTATCTTCTTTAATCATCTATGATTAATCAACTACTTTTGCTGTCAAAAGTAGGCAAAACCATTAGGGGGACTGGCTATTCCGGTCACACTTCTGATGTTAAGATGAGCTCAGTTAGACTTGGACACACCATTCCCCCTAAGACCCCTTCCTTAACTCCTGCTGGTAGCGAGAATAATGAAGCCCTTCCGCTCCGCGCGGGTCCATGAATGGTGATAGCGAATGGTCAATGAAGTAACCCATCCGCCCTATCGGGCACCTTCCCTAAATTAGGGAAGGAATTAATCAATGATCAATCATTCGCTATCATTACTCCTAGCGGGCCGAGGCACGAGGCGGGTAGCGTAATGGAACAAGGACAATCAAGACTAGGAGGGGGTTTGGGGGATAAGGAACCGTCCGCGAAAGCAGCGTATTTGCGAAGCAAAAGAAGATAGCGTTTCCGTTCCCCCAATGCCTTTTGCATACTTTGGGCATCCAAAAGTATGATGCTGATATAATTAATGATTGATGATTAAGATGAAGGATGTGTAATGATTAATGGGGTGGATTCCCGATCAAGCCGGGAATGACAAAATAGATTATGAATATGTAATGATTAATGAAACTAGACCTGCCTGCCGGCAGGCAGATTGCCACGCTCCGCTCGCAATGACGGATAATAATGAAACTGGATTCACGATCAAGCCGGGAATGACAAAGCTTAATCATTAACCAAAATGGCATTACCTGATAATCTTAAGATTGAACATCGGGTTCTCTATGGCTCACCAGAGACGGAGCCAAAGTGGCAGCCACATTTCCATTCAGCGAGCTCAGGTCATATCGCCGAGATCGATTATATCCTCCCAACCGTAAGTTAGGGCAATATTTATGACTTCTGCTTTTGCTACGGGATTGTCTCAGGCAATGAATATAGTGTGATTCCCTGATGCCAAAAGATGCGGATTGACCTGAAGATATGAGTTAACAGTATTGAACATCTTTACAACTTTGACATTTGGCAATGCAGACTGGATCTCTTCTCAGAGAGAGGTATCATTTGATAGGAATAATGTAGGAGGCATTCACTTTGAGAAGTCCAGAGGATTGCTCATATCAACTAGAATCTTGCCATTAAGATGCCTTTCCAGAGGCAAGAGAGCCTCAATAGCATATTCTCACTTAAGGCAATTGAATACTATCTCTCAGAAATTAGCAGTATCCTCAAAAATTCCAAGTATTATATTCTCATTCTGCAATCTCCATTCTGCAAATGCAGGAGTTCACATTTCATCGGGTTCTCTTTTTTCAAGTGTCTTCACAATGTCGCGGGTGCCTATCATTACCTGATGCCCCAAATTTGCGAGCCTGCTAGCATGGGCTCGCCCCACCATTCCGGTGCCCAAAATTCAGATTTTCATATTTGATTTTTATTATGTGATAAGGTTAATTTCTTTGATGAAATTGACTTAATATTATATTCATTTGTAAGTCGAAGGCAAATAAAGCGGGTATAAGAGGATATTGATTTCTGGAAACATCTGACGAATTGAATATTGCATTTCTCCAGCTTAAGCTTACCCTTTAACTAAAATCATTATTAGCATATTAAGGAAAAGGCTCCTCATGGAGCCTTTTCCATTTCTGGGTATAGATTATTTAAATGTGTCTTCAAGGTGGCCCAGAGTCTTTGTTATGATTCTGGCTGTTTCGGCTCTTGTTATTGTGTCGTTCGGTCTGAACACGAGCTTTCACCCGATTGTCTGTCCAGTAGCTATTCACAACTCTTTAGCCTTTGATATATATTTGATCATCCATGTTCAGTCTGCCGGGATGTCTATGAATTCAATCTTGTTTGCCGAAGTTGTTATCTTTGCGGCATTAAGAAGGATTGCAATCGCTTCTGCTCTTGTTATGGGATCGTTCGGTCTGAACATCGGCTTTCAGCCGATAATCTGACCCTTTGCTATTCAGAGTTCTTTTGCTTTGGCGATATACTTTATCATCCATGTTCAGTCTGCCGGGATGTCTATGAATTCTACTGATCCTGATGATGTTGGTATTCATAATGACTTGATAACCATCGCAAGGAACTCAGCGCGTGAGGCAGATGCGTTTGGTCTGAATGTTCAATCAGAGAATCCTGAAATGATATTATTTTTTGCCAGATATTTAATGTCTTCTGCTGCAAATGAATCTCCGATATCAGGGAAAGATATCACAGATGCGACTCAAGCAGAGGCTTGGGCGCTTCAGGATGATGCTGTCAATTTCGCTTCAGCCTTAGAACATTTCCCATCGGTATAACTTCATGAAGTGTCTCAATTCACGCAAGAATCCATCGGAGTCCAGCCTCCTCCACCGCCACTTCCTCCACCGCCACCTCAACCATTATTTACAGGAGGAATGACTGAGGAAGTAGTCTTCACTACAGCAAAATAGCTTAGATGATCTGTGCGGAACGAGCAAATTTTAAGAGAATCCAGCGTACATGTCGAGTCAGGAGAATTGGCCGACCAACTGGAGCCGTCAGAAGATCTGTACAGCCTGAGCAAATCTCATGCGCTTCAAGAGCTGACGAGTACCCTTATGAGAAATTCAGAATTGCCAGACCATAGTGAAGTTCCCAGTCCTCAAACCTGAAAAGTCAGAAGAACGGTATTAGTATAATCTGTGGTCGCTGTATCCTGAGGAACCAGATTTCAAAGCTCAGTAAGAGTGGCGTTGAATAATGATCCGCTAGCAAGCATAGTTGGTGGAATGAGAACTCAATCCCAGGTTGAACCTGACACTGTTATCGACGAAATTCATGACAAAGTAAGAGTGCCTGATAATGAGGCAAGATCTGATCAGGTTGAAGTAATATCAAGAACTAAACCCGAGACATCTAAAGAATCTCAGCTTGCAACAGATCAGGTAAGGATTGCCGCTCATGAAACCATTCAAGAGCTTCCTGCTGGAGTAGCGAAGACCTCAACGCTCCGAGTGACCTTATTGGATGCATTTCAAGATAAGTCTGTTTTCTCATATGTGAGAGTATAAGTTCAGAGCACTGATGTATTGACGACTCAGGAAGCTGACAATACTCATATTCATTCAAAATTATCAGCGTATTTCGCTCATCCGTCAAAGTAAGCAGTACCATAATTCACTTTTACTGATGATAAGCCGTTCAGGGTGACGACCGGTGCAACACTATCGATAAGTATCATATTCAACCCTGATTCGCCATTCGTACTGTCAAAAGCAGAAGCGAGATTCCGGTCTGCAACGGTTCCAGATGAACTATAGTATCAAGCAGGCGAGAATACCGAATTGGTATATATTCAAGAATATATCCTATATCATGAGCCTACTGGTGCGGTCATACTGTAATTTACCGAGTTGCGTCCTTTTGGGATGGAAAAATCAGCCCATGTAGCATCTTCTCCGTTTGGAAGTATAACATAAACCGTACCGTCGATTCATCAATTTGGCGCTGTCGATCAGAAAGGCAATGATACAGTCCCCGATATTGCATTACCTGTAAGTATCGAAAGATCGATTCCTGTCGCATCTGCAGCACTGATATCCACAAGCGAAGAAGATGTTATATCTGGAGTTCATCAACCGGAGCCATAGAACGCGTTATCTACATATCCTGAAGCGTAAGCAAGAAGAGAATATGAAATAGCATATCCGGAACCGACATTAAGAGGAGCTATCATGCTATAGCTGCCTGAATTGCTGCCCGCAGGGATTATGGATTGGGTCTTAGCAAGGGTTATTTTGCCGTTTGAGGATAAGGCTTTCATAGTCACTCCGATGCCTCATGCAGGAGCAACATCTCCGAGTGGCAATGAAATCTTTCCCGATATTAAGTTTCAGGTAAGGATTGTCATGTCAATTCCTGCCGCATCAGCAGAGCTTATATCCACAAATGAAGCCGAATCCCAGCTAGGGACCGCCCCTGTCGGAGTGTAGAATGCTGATTTCAGATATTTGCCGGTGCCTGTTTCGCCTTCCAGATGATAGCTGACTTCATATCCAGGCTCAGATGCATTAACCGGAACGATTATCCTGTAGCTGCCCGAGTGGCTTCCTAAGGATGCTAGAATATAAGTGGAACCCATGTATCATTTGCTTAGCGAGTCAACCTCAATTCGTATCTGCATGCCTCAGGCGGAAACAACATCAGTGCCGGGCAAAGAAATGATTCAAGAAATCATCCTGCCATGCAGTAGTGTCAAATTTATTCATGCAGCATCACTAGCGCTAACATCGACCAGGGTCGATAATTTTGAACCCCCGACCGTACCGTCAGCTGAATAATATCCGAGATTCGAATATACGATAGGATCTGCCAGGTTTTGGAGTCAATAACTGACCTCGTACCCATAATCAGCGCTGTTAGCGGGTACAATAATGCTATAGTCTGCCGAGTTGTCTCATTCGGAGATATTCACAATGCCGGTATAGGCAATGGCAGTTTCTGTAGAATGAGCATTGATATTAACGCTGATTCCGCCAGAATATGCTACCTCTCATGCTGGCAGCGATACTGTTCAAGAAATAGCCTTCGGCGGATTGACCGCAAAAGCTATATTCCCCAGAATAATCAATAAAGAAAAAAGAATCATAATAGTCAAGGACACGATGGTTCCCTGAAATTTTTTTGCCAAATTTTCCATATGAATATTGTTAAATAAATAAAATATTGGAGTATTTTAGAATATTTTTTAAACAATACATCTGGTCATTATGAGCTTTATGGATATATTTGCGTTGAATCCATAGCTTTTTTTAGTATTTTAATGAGTGTTGAATAAGTGGCTTTATAATGCTTTTAAGATAATTTTTCGCGTAATTCAGACTTATTTTCTATTATTTGTCAATTTAGATATTGTGAGCTAATATTATATCGATTTGAATTGGGAATGCAAATATGTGGGGATAAAAAAAACAGTAATCTCACGATTACTGTTTTTTTATAATTAGGTTATTCAGACTAATTCCAATATTTTAGAGAAAAATGATTTTTTTAGCGAATTCCTGTCTGATATTGATATTCGTTTAGCTTGAATTTTTTGTTTTAAATATTCGTCTTTGTCTATGTAATTTTTCTCATGCCATTCTAATTTTTTTAGATAATAAGGCAAGAATAGATCTTCTTTTTTATAATCATTATCTGTGCTTTTTATAAATTTTTCTAGATCATCAAAATTCCAATCTTTAGTCATCTTAATAATCTCTTTGTAATCAAGCATATAAATCTCTTTGTCTTTGCAGAATTGTTTTGCATTATCTGTGAACCAAGATGTGGTTGCAAACACAAGAAAAAGATTCTCATGTATTCTATGCTCAACAACTTTTCAATACCACGCAGCAACATCATCTAATTGAATATGCTTATCATTCCAATGTTTGCACTGAACAATCAGATATTGGGTTTTTCAGTTTTCCTTTCTTATTCATTTTATATCAATTCATTTATCATCCATTCCTCCGTTATGTAAAGTCATGAACTTATATTTATCTTTCTTCAGAAACTCGGTAACATAAATTTCAAATCAAGTGTAATTAAGAAAATATTTTATTTTTATCAACTCTCTAACATCATTTTTGTCCTTTACAAATTTAAGAAGATTCTTGTATTCTTCCTTCATTATCCTCGTATATGGAACATACATATTTGCAAAATGAATAATATTGTAAATAAGCTTATCACATTGGTGATTGAAAATCAAGAAAATTAAATGTAACACAACATTATTAAAAAAATTAAATATAAGCTAAATAATCCTAAAATAATTTACAAGATTTCATGCACAAGGCCTGTAATCACACATATCCTGAACTTCCTAATAACTACTTATTTAAGAATATTCATTAATCATTTATACCACCCCTTCACCCCTCCTTATCTAGGAGAGGAATTTTTTTGACTCACTCCAATAAATAGATTTCTCCGCTACGGTCGAAATGACAAATGAATAATGATATGGATCCTGAAATGAATTCAGGATGACGGAGTTCTTTCACTATCACAACTCCTAGCGGGCCGAGGCACGAGGCGGGTAGCGTACTGAAACAAGGGCAATCAAGACTAGGAGGGGGTTTGGGGGATAAGGAACCGTCCGCGAAACAGATGTTTCTGCGACTTTCTTTAAGATGGCATTTCCGTTCCCCCAATGGTTTTTGCTACTTTTTTGCATAAAAAAGTATGGATGTTCATATCATTAATGAATGATGATTAAGATGATGAATGTGTAATGATTAATGATATGGATCCTGAATCAAGTTCAGGATGACGTAATCATTGCCTAAAAATAAATATTTCCGATATTTATAAAATAGTCTTCCTTATAAACTAGGGGTTTGGGGACGGACACTGGATTGATTAAGGATTAATGAGCCTGGATTGCCACACTTCGCTCGCAATGACGAAGCTGATTAATGAGCTGGATCCTTCGCTTCCTCAGGATGACGTAATCAATAAAATATTTCTCATTATAATCGAAATAACATAACACAGTTAAAATGAATAGACAAAAAAAATAAACCCTTTTGCAGGGTTTATTTTTGTGTCGTTGAACATTTTGATTAGATAGCTCAGATATTCTGGTAATGCTCACGGTCTGACGGCGGGATATAGCTTCATCTGAGTTGTTGTGCCGGTTTTTTGCTAGGGTCATACTTCTTGACTTCCTTGTCATATTCAGCTTCTCAGAAATATTTCTGCAATGCGGCAGCTTGGTCAAAATCTGATCTGAGAACGAAATAATCGTATCACTTTATGAGCTCATCGGAAAAATCCAATCATTCTCAGAGCTTATCCTTTATATCCGCAGCAAAAGGAAAGTCCCCTTTCTTTAGATGGAAAAGGAATCATCTCTTGATCTTTTTTCAGTTTTTTGCAATCACACCCTTGAAGAATTCAGCCGGAATTCAATATCTGATTCCATCAGCCATCAGTCATACTGCAGTGTATATTTTTGATTGCTCGAAGCAATCTGCAAAAGCGGTTTTTATTTCATCTGTAAAATCTATGTTTTCGAATACTGCACCGTTGATAATCATAAATCCTCGCATGCAGATATCATAAAAGGCTTTTCTTATATTTGCTTCATGTTTTTTGACTTCATCTGCAAAATCTACTCACTTGCCAACCTCTTCAAGAAGTCTGCTCGCATAATTGACATTCTGGAGTCATCCGGTTTCCAGAAGATAGATAAATGTTCTTTTGATTTCTTCAGTAAAATCCATTCAATTTCAGTATTTGTTTTTGAACTGGTTTGCAAGATAGAACTTCCCTCTTACAAGCCTATCAAAATAATATTCCCTTATTTTCCCTTCATCCTTCTCTTCTCATTTGACTATTACCCTCAGATATCCTAATTTGACATTATCTTGAGTTTCTTTGATCGTTGGCGCCAAAGTCTGGACTGCTCAATCTTTAGTTTTTTCCTGCTTTTCCTTCATGAATTTCTCAATAAGCGAGAGCTCATTATCTCTTGAGAGATTAGTTGTCATTCTGATCATATATAAAAAATAATTCTTCATGAAGTATAACACATTTAATTCTCGTGGCAAAATTTTATGTTTAAAATCTGAACCAAAATGCTGGATATTTACTATAAATGCTACCATCTCATCAATGAAGCCTCAAGGACAAGCTGCTTGATATCATTTCAGCAAAAAATAGCCCCTTGCAACAGGGGGCTATTTTATATTTCAATTTCCAGTAATCTCCGCTCCACTGTTTCCCTTCTGATTATCAGATCTTCGTCAGAGCAATCACTTCACATGGTGGCATAAAGATCGCAATAGGAGATTATATTGTGCTCGATATATATTCAGATTGTCTTGAACAATTCTTCATTCGGTCAGAGATTTTCGGGATTGATATCATGATACCTGATTATATTTCAGACATATTCTTTCTGGTTTGCTGTAAGGTGGAATCTTTCGGATATGGCTTCAAATTGGTTGTCCATTGTGTAATCTGCATGAAATTTTGTCTTGCCGGTTATCCCGAATTGGGGCTTTTTTCCCGAATCATGGAATGCCATCGCTATAAGCAGGAGCGCCTCTCTCGAGATTCAGTCGATCTGAGTATTGAGATACCTTTTTATCTTATCCGGCAGAAAGCTCATAGACTTGAAGTTTGAGATTGTTTCTCTAGTATGGTCATAGACATCCCATTTGTGGAATCTTCATTTTCAGAATCATTTCTGGGAGAAAATCTCCGGGAAAGCCGCTTTTATGATCCTTTCTTTCGAATCGGAAACAAGATAATCTACGAGCCTGCGGAACTTCAATTCCTGTCTTGATGTGTTATTATCGGTTGCATTTTGCATAAAAATGTGAAAGATTTTATTGCTTTAGTATATTAAATTAATATGGATAATCAAGCGACATCAGAGTTTAATGATTATCAGAAAGACAAAAATAAAAGCCCTGAGATTCCCCGGGGCTTTTACTCTATGTTCAACGCACGGATATTCTACCGATAAAACTTAAATCATCTTTAAATTATTTGTCAATATTAATCGATTATTCTTTTTGATAGAAAATGACTAAATGCAATAGATAATTCATTTGACTTAAAACATCTAAAACATAATATCAGGTATCGATAAATAACTTTAAATGAATATGCCGAAAATGGCGATAATATTATCTTTGGTGGCATTCTGCTCGACCTACATCTGATGACTCTTTTCCATAAGGTTTAAAGATAAGCTTCATTATATCATGTCTTTTACGGCATGAGTGCTGCTGGGTGTAATAAGTTTTGAGCTGCTCCCAGAGATAATCGAGCTCTTGAATGAGTATAAATTCAATCCTAATTATGCGATGATAGCTCTAGTAAGCTGATTCCTATTGTTCCATATATTAGAGAAGACCATCCTCATACATCATGCGCATGAATGAGATTATTCTGCTCATAAGCACCCCAAGGTGTGAGTCCTGTCCGCACTAGCTCTTGCATGACATAGCTTCATGGATTGAGTCTGAATAGGATTAGGATTCCATATAAGCCCTTCTGTATGATTTGTCGTAGCATTAGCGATCATCTCGCATGATTTTACCGATGGGATGAATACTATAACTTTCATGCTGACCCATAACAATACATTGAAAAAAGCAAAAATGTTTCTTTTGTTAGATGCTGTGGCTCCGATGGCATGAGTTCTTTCCACCATGTTCTTCAGCCCCTCGCCATTATTTCTAGTGCTTTATCTATGATTCTTCACAGGCTTCCTACTCTATATCTGAGCAAGCGACATCCTGCCAGAAGCACATAGAGAGAAGAGCTCATACAGACAAATCTTATTAACCATTCTCTGAGTGGCGTTCATTTATATGATTGTTCAGTTTTCATAAAGTTTTATTATGCATGGATCAATGCAGTAACCCATCCGCCCTATCCGGCACCTTCCCAATATTAGGCAAGGGATAGATTTGACCAGCTTCTGAAGATTAGATTTCTCCGCTACGGTCGAAATGACAAATGGATAATGATATGGATACAGAAATGAATTCAGGATGACTCAATAATCAATCATGCGCTATCATTACTCCTAGCGGGCCGCAGCGAAGCGGAGGCGAGTAGCGTACTGGAACAAGGACAATCAATTATAGCGGGGTTTGGGGCGGGAACCGTACGCGAAATATATTTATCTGCGACATCCTTTAAGATAGCATTTCCCGTCCCAATGCTTTTTGCATACTTTTTTGCATAAAAAAGTATGGATGTGTATATCATTAATGAATGATGATTAAGATGATGAATGCGTAATGATTAACATGGCGGATCAATAGAGTCCAACAGTGTTTAAGGAGACGGTATTATGATTGAATAAAAAAACACTCCGCATTCTGCGGAGTATTTCTCATTGACATTAATCATCTTCAGCTCAGGCTCAGCCGAATCAGCTTCCTCATCCGGATTTCCAAGCATCATTGTCGTTACTGTCATTCCTTCTATTTGCCCTTTCTTCCGCATCTTCCTTATCTTTCAATCTTCTTCTTTCAGCATCGGCTTCTTCTTGCTCTTTTTTCAGCCTAGCTTGCTCCACTCTTCTTAGTTCCTCAACCCTCAGCCTTTCGGCTTCGGCTAATTCTGCTGCTATTATGGCAGCCAGAGCGGCTCAAAGTCAGATATATTCTCTCATTCTCGCAAACTCTGCATCGAATTCTAAAAATTTCTCGGTAACCTTATCGAGTTCTGTCTTTTTAGCATAACTGTTATTGATTTCCGTAAGCAGTATCTTTAACTTGAGCGCGCTTCAGCTCAAATCGTAGTTCAGATATACCTTTTTTCCCGTCTTATCCGCATAATTTTTTGCATTCGAAGCGTATTCGGTTTTTACATCTATTCATCTAAGCTTGCTTTCTCTCTCTTCTATCTGTGTTGGAATGAGTTCATACCACTTGATTCCATCTTCCATCTCAAGAATCTTTTGCAGAAGCTCATCGAATAGATTTTTCGATTCCTTTTCCTCGTTTCTTAGTTTATCAATATCCTTATCGGCATATGCTTTATTGAATGACGCTAACCATTCTTCCATTTCTATTTCCAAATTCGAGAAATCAAATACTGCCGGTTTGAAATATATTCCTGAGAATTTATCTGAACATTCTCTATACTTCATCCTTAAATTCTTAAATTGCAAGTCTACCCTTATATCCAATCATGAGATTGATTGATAGAATTGGGGGATTTCTTTAAGCGATTTCGAAAATAGCGATAGTCTTTCGGATTCTTTTTTGATTTGTGAAACCACTTCTGTAGGACTCTTGGTTTCATCGATCACTGCAATGCCAATTTTCCTGAAAACGAATCACTTATTGATCAATCCATCCAAAAGGCTGGCAACTTCATTTGCCTGACTCTTATAAGCCGCAAGCAAAGTGTTCATGTTGGATATGGCCTTTTCGAATTGCTCTCCCCATTTTCACATCTTATCTTTTATCATTGCAATTTCTCATTCTATCGAAGACAGTTTATTATCTGAACCGATTATATTATCAAGAGTTTCATCTGAGGAAGACATCATTTGCCTAACTGCTTGAGCATACTCATATATATGCTCCTTCTGGAACCATTCTGGATATTTTTGCTTTTCTGCAATAATAGACGTATTAAGTTTAAATATCTCTCTCTTGAGCTCTTTTCTTTTGTTATTCCTTCTGTGATTCCTTATTCATCTTCTTATTCCTAATCATGCTCAGCCAACGACCACAATTATCACTGCACCCATTCATAATTCATTTAAAAGTTCTGATATTTCGGCGGATTTCTTTGCTTCATCAAACTTATTGGTTGCTTCAACCAGAGGCTTAACTCATTCTGGGCCTTTGAATTCCTTTCTTATAACTTTATCAATCTCTGAAGTTATGAAATCAAGCCTGCAATCGACATCTTCCTTTCTGCATACTCAGTTTGATTTCGATTCTCTGATAATCTTTAAAGAAACATTATCAGTTATGTAGCGCTCAGTATTAGCAGGATTGATCCTATATTTTGAAGGGCTCTGCGTATAAAGCACTACCACTCAGGTATTCTCTCATCTGTAACCGACTCCGCACCCGTTTCATACTGAATTTGCCAATTCCATCATCGAACTATATCAATATTCCTCCAGACTATTTATCGTAAGGACGACTACCTGATGATGCATCTCGGAATCTATCTTGCGCAGACGATCCTCTATCTTAGTCTTGGTGGCAGATTGTAAGACATTGACAGTATCGACAAGAGGAGAATTACCGGGACATGGAAGCGGTTTTGCAGCTTCTGCTCATGTCTGGGAAGCAAGTGCAAACGCAGATCAAAGCAGAACTCATTTCAGATTCATAGATTGATAATTATTAATAAAACTTTTTTACTATAATATATTTGGGTATTTTGTCAAATATTGCTTTCGTATTCTTATCTTCTCCATCTTCTGACCTTATCGGCGATAAAATCTGGCAAGCCAAGCTTTTCAGCTGTTTCTAGTGAAAAGGCCGAATAATGTCAATCTTTATCAAGACTCCTTCAAGGAATGATATCATAAGTATAGATAATGCCTCACTTCTCATCAAATCTGATTTCAGGATGCCTTACTTCATATGATTCAGAGTCAAGATTCAGAAGCGAGGTGACAAGCTCTGGATTGTGGATTGAAATCTGTCCTCTTTGTCAAAGTCTTTTCAGCTCGTCCACTATTGCGACTACAAGTCATTTCTGATATCTTGCAGGCACGCTGGAAATCATCTCATCTATCGCAAACCAATATCTTCATCACTTAGCCTTATTTTTTACCTGTTCCAATACTTTAGCTATTATCTCCGCCCAAATCTTAGCATCATTCTGACCTGCACTCAACTGTTTCTTTTCGTCTTCTAATATTCTGTCTATATATATCATTCAATCAAATATCGGCAAAGACGCATATTCTGCGGGAACATATCAGATTGAGTGGGCCAATCTCATAATCCATTGGACGCTTTGGATATTCATTGTCTTCCCTCACATCGTAGCTCATTCTAGAATCTCAAATGATTGGCTGCTATCGAGGCGGAAATCATTTTTTACCTGCCTGTTTCCGTTTTTCTCCATAGAAGGATTGTACATTCGCCTGATATCAATATCTCAAGTCGAATTATACTCGACCTTTGTCCAGCCTAGATCCTTTATTTTGCTTACGATGCTGAATATGCCATTAAGCTCGTAGAATACCGCTCATTGGTGATTTCTCTCTATCCTATAATCATATCTGATCTCATCGAATTTTTTCGGCTGGTCTCTTTTCAGCCTGACGATCCGTACGAATTCCTCAACATCTGGCAAATTCGTGAAATCCTCTATATAATTCGCTAAGGAATGTGCAATCGTGCTATCAAGGGTTTTCATCTTATCCATTAGCGGCTTAGCAAGATTCCCGGTTCACCTCATGGCTCTTATGATCTGGAGCATTCACAGCATTCAGTCAGAAATCGATTCTCATCTTCAATCTGTTTTTGATCTGAAAATCCATGAATCATCTATATGTGATGCGACTTTATCTCTCATGAGATTGTCCATCTCAAGAATATCGAATCATTTTGAGACCGAGCCTATATCTTCTCATATGAACTTCATGATCTCAGGAAGAGCCGATCAATTTTCAGAAATCAGGCCAGCAAATATCTCTTCTATTCTTTTTTTTATCTTTACTGCTGCTTCTCAGCTTGTCTCAAATCAATCTTTCCACATTCATTTCCTCTCCCTTCTCTCCGCTGTAGCATGTCTGCGGGCGAGTCTTACGGTCTTCTCTAAAAAATCGAATTTAGATTTATGAAGATTCTTATAGTCAGAAGTGATATTGCCAAGGATTATCTCAATCTCTACAATATCGAGAAACCACTGAGCGACAACTCAGATTCACCTATAACTCAAGCTCTTGTCAAGATTCTCAAAGAAATACTCCCATATCGCTTTATTGAATCTGGAGAAATCTTCCATTTTCACATTCATTCATCTGCTATGGATATTGGAAGAAAGGAATCAGGAAGATATCCATAAGAGAGTGTTGATATTCATATAAGTCGCCTCCACTTCTTCATAAGGGATTCTGCTCGCCTCTTCAAAGAATTTTTGCCGCTCGAGCAGCACTTTTGAATCTTTTGTCAATCACCATGTCACCATTCATTGCAATGTGGAATCATAGATAAACTCATCTCAGGGATTTTTCGGGTGAAGATGCTTTGGCATTCTGATTTTATCATCCTTAGAATACGCCTTGAAATCAAAGCTCGGCAGATTGCCTCGCACATCAAGGCATCTCGGATGATGTGCAGAAAAGAACAGATCAGCATCAAAATACCAGCTATTTGGTCTTTCTTCCCATTCGAGCGGTATGAATTTCCTCATTATCTCAAAACGCTGTCTTCATCTCTTCCCTTCCCTGACTTTCACCATATCATTATATCTGGTGAATCATGCGAATCCTCAAATTGTTTTCTTCATCTTTTCCCTTTCTTCTTCCGAATATCTGAGAATAGTAGGATAAGGCATTTCAATCTTCTCATTATTAAGGATTCCTCAAAGCATACTTCATGACGCCTTATTTATAATCCTTGAAGGTAATCAGGAGGCTCTGAAGACATTGAGAGTATGAGCCGAATCACGTCAAGTCTCAATTGAATAGCGATAATCCATTTCTCAGCTTTTGTTTATTTTGCAATTGAAATGATAAAGTCATTTAACTGGAGATTTTTCTTTAAGCACTTCATTCAGATATTTTTCGTTATGTGTGGCGATGATGAGACTTGTTCAATGCTCGAGCAGATATTCTTCAATGGCTTTTATAAGTCAAAATGCCTCATTCTCAGGAATAGTGGATCAGAATTCATCCAGGTAAATGAGCGGATTCTTCTTTATATCCATGATGAAAG
Organism: uncultured Candidatus Peribacteria bacterium; assembly: GCA_964553745.1. Lineage (GTDB taxonomy): Bacteria > Patescibacteriota > Gracilibacteria > BD1-5 > UBA2023 > STC-113. The sequence continues at coordinate 14,490 of CAZKLD010000010.1, forward strand.
TCAGAAGCTTCCTCTTGATATCATTTCAGAATGCTGAGAGATCTTCTCAATATGAGCTTCCTCATCTGTTCATGAAGATGATCTGTTCCCTCATCGGAAGCTCGGCTTCAAGCGCTGGGACATATCAGTAAGTCTGATGAAAAAGCTGCAGAGCAAGCCGTGACTTTAGCCATGTTGATTTTCAGCTTCAATTTCAGCCTGAATATACTTCAAGTTTTTTGCCTTTTGGCACATCATTTGGGATATGTGACATGAATTTCTCAAAATCTCATCCGAGCAGGATCCGACCATCCCTGAGTCATCTTACTGTTTCTGGCTTATCAAATCAGATTATCTTTGAGCTTTTCAGATATGAATCATGAATCCATTTTGCGACAATTAGGATTCAATCCCAATCAGAGAAAACCCTGCAAAAATCTTCTAAATTTTTCCTTAATTTTCCAAAAGCTTCATAATCATCGTTTTCCAGAATGGCTTTAAGATCGGTAAACTTAAAATCCTTGGCTTTCTCAAAAGCAGAGTACATTTCATCTGCCGCTTTCTGGAAAAATGGATCCGGAATATTCCTAAGAAGCTGGATATGTCTGGGAATTGCCATCCTTGCCTCTTCCAAAGATCAGGCTCAGCTCGAAAAAGCATCTAAGAGAGAAAAGAAACAATCATCTCTGTCAAGACTGGGCTTATTTTCTGATTGTTCAAGTTCTTCCACTACCTGAGCCAGATTGCTGAAATCAGAAAACACTTCGTCGAAAAAATATAGTTTCTTCGCTTTCAGGAATGTATCATAAAGTTCATTGTAGAGTTTTTGCGGAAGAGAATTGATTTTTTCTAGAATAGCCTTTCTCGCTTTGATCACTTCTTGACTTGTTGTGGGGCATTTGAGCAGATTCCAGATGTTCACATATCAGTCGATGGCCAGTTCTTTTCAATTCAGCTTTATCAGATCAAAAGGAGCATCTGTAAGCAGCTTAATATCAGCTCTAAAATGCTTTCATGTGAACAGGTCCAATCAAAGATCGAGAAAATATCCCTCAGTTCAGACAGGGGGTCAGCTTTTATCTAAAATCCCTGAAATCAAGCGGGAAGATTCAGGGAATATTCATCTTACAGGAAATGATAATACATTATCTGGATTTCATTTCTGGATGATTGTATCTGACATGAATTTTAAGATATCTTTAAAATTTTCAGTATTATGCATATTTTTTTGATTTTGTAAACTAATCACTTCAACTTCACAAATCATACATAATATCTTCACTGGTGCAAATTTGTATTGGTTGGCTTAATAGATATAATTAATGGCATAGAGGTACTTGAGAAGTTGAGTAGTAATTGGTCGCCTTGCTCAACTTCGTCACCAATGGCGAAACCGACTATATTGATAAAGAGCAGCAATTTAGTCGGGTTTTTTGTATACAAAATATGCGTGATGGAAAATATCCGGATTATGGCTTATCAAAACAAAAATATCAAACAAAAGAACACTTAGGAGGGGTGTAGGGATTTAGCATAATATCTAAAATCTTCCCTATGAGGCACATCTCATAGGAGTTAACTTCTAAACTATCATTGTATGATTTTCGAAGACCCATCACAAAAACGCTGGAAAAGAACACTAAATGTGACTTACGGCGTAGTCCTGCTTATCGCAGGATTGATTTTCGGTTTTATAATTCCTGAATATCTCGTAAATTCAAAACCCATCAATCCATGACTTTTCAGTGTGCTTTTCAATTATGAGAACTGAAAGCAGTCCAAAGGGCAAATAAAGAAGCCCTCCTACCTGAAACCTTTCTCTTATAACAATACTGGTGCCATTTATGCTGATAATCAAGAACTCTTATACATAGAGAAAAGGATTGCGAATCTCAAGAATATGCCTCTGATAAATGATAATTTCATCCATGCGGCGTTCATAATGCAATCTGATAAACCAAATATTAAAGCCATCGAAGAATATACCAAGCAAGTCGATATAGCATTTCTGGACTGGATTTCCCTTTCTGGTTCAACATGCTGAATAAGGGAAGCTATAGATTGGAATCTGCTTGAGGTCATGAAGAAGAACCGGGTAATGGTATTCCCCCGATTTTCGGATTCTTCTGATCTTTGAGGAACAAAATTCATGGATTTGATAAGAGATCCCGCAAAGGCCGAATGCTTAGCCAATAATATGAAAAGCATGGTGAAAACAAGATTGCTGAAAGGTATCAATATAGATATCGATCAATTCAGCCCCGCAGATAACTGACCTTATATCAATTGGCTCATAACAATGGCCGAAATTTTTCACAAAGACAATCTATATCTGACTGTAAATGTTCCTCTCGGCAGAAGCGGATTTGATTATAAGAATATATGACTTGTGGCTGATATAGTTGTAATAAAGGCATTCGATGAGCATTCACAGCCCTGAAGGCCATGACCGATAGCCGGTAAAATCTGGTTTGAATGAAGAATCCAGAGCCTCCTAAAGCAATTTCCTGCCAAAAAAACTATTGTTGCCGTCTGAACTCATTCCTATGATTGGAACATTACTTCAAAAATCCTTCCGGAATTCAAGAGCTTTGATGATACGATGATTCTGGCAGATGATACGAAATCGGACATTATATTTGACCCGAAATCATGAAACAGCAATTTCAAATATAAGTCTTCTGATTGAGACATGCATGAAGTATGGTTTCTAGATGCAATATCCGCATGGAATGAATATTCTTTCATCAAGAAGAGGAATGTACATTGATTTGCATTATGGAGAATCACAAATGAGGATACTACACTTTGGAATTTCATACCTAAGAATTACAGCCTTGCAGAGGAAGAGAAGAATAAGGAAAAAGCGCCGGAGATTCATGAGGCATATAAGCAAGGATTTGATTGGCTATGACTTAGCAATATCGGCAACTCCTGGCAAATGGGGCAGATTTCGATGAATGCCGCTTCTCCAGATGTAAAGTTTTCAAATGAAATGCAGGACATAAGAATGGATTTCAAATATCCTTCTCAAGAATCGAATCTGAAACCGAATGAATATAGGATTGCTTCATCCGATAATACATTCATATTTCCATATTTTCGGGAAAACTCTCTTGAAAACTGAAGTGATGCGACTTTTGATCCTAAAGAACTTAGAGATTTGCCTAATTTTGAAAGGATAGAATCTGAAGGGGCTGGGGAAATCTTCAAAATACAGAAAGTCCAGAGCATGTGAACTCGGGAACTTACCTTGAAATGAGACGAAATAGTATTATCCAGATATGTAAGCCTCCCCCAGAAGACAAAAGTCCTGAGGCTGGGAAGCTGAAAATCCAATACCATAGCCCTTACATTCAATAATGGACCAGGTGAGCACACTAATGCCATATTGGATATATTGAAAAAATATAACATAAAGGCAACATTTTTCCTCAAAGATGAGAATCTGAATCTCAATCCGAAGACGCTGCTAAGAGAATACCGCGAGGGGCATATGATATGAAGCAGAGCACTATTCTATCCTGACAATCTTGATGTCTCTGCAGAAAAAGTAAGAGAAGAGCTCAATTCCGCACAGAAACACATTAAGCTCATTTCATGACATTGAGCTATGCTCGTAAGGGCACCCTACAATGTATCTGATTCTGTTCCGCTCAATAAAGAAGATATAAAAGCGATGTATACTGCAAGCGATATGGGATATATCTTAGCCGGAGCAAACATAGACTCGAGAGATTTTACAAATCCATGAGCCGAAATCATAACCCAGAATATGCTATCATGACTCAAAAAGGATAGCTCAAATATAATAATAATGCACGATTTCTGATGAGACAGGATACAGACAGTGCAAGCGCTTGAAATGATGATTCCAAGAGCTCTAGCGCTCGGTTATGAATTCGTACCGCTCAATGATACCCTGGGTGTCAACAGAGAGGCTCTAATGCCTGAAGTCCCACTCTTTGAGAAGTTCATGATCTTATGAAGGCCTTCATTTCTGGCTATCATACAGGATTGAGCATGGCAATTCATATCTCTCCTCTTTCTATTCTCCACATTTATTGCGGTGCTGAGGATGATATTCATAGGGTTCTATGTTTACCGTGCATGAAAAATCCAGACTAAGTACTATAAGCAAGAGTTCACTCCTCCTGTAACCATTCTGGTACCGGCTTATAATGAAGAGAAAGTGATTGAGAAAACAGTTTTATGACTTTTAAAAAGCGATTATCCGAATTTTGAAATCTTGGTTATAGATGATTGAAGCAAGGATGCGACAGCAGAAGTGGCAAGGCGGCTGACAGAGAAATATGAGAATGTAAGGCTTATTTCAAAGCCGAATGAATGAAAATCTTTAGCGCTGAATCTCGGATTCAAAGAGGCTAAGCATGAATTCATAATCACGATCGATGCCGATACTATTGTATTTCCAAAGACAGTCTATTATATCGTGCAGCCTTTTTCCGACCCAAAAGTCGATGCGGTCTGCTGAAACATATTAGTGTGAAATGTTAAGAATGTGCTGACAGCATTTCAAGAAGTAGAGTATGTGATTTGACAGAATTTTGACAAAAGGGCGTTCGATGCGCTCAATTGCATATCCGTGGTTCCGTGAGCGACTTGAGCTTGGAGGAGGCAGAAAGTGCTTGATGTGGGATGATATTCGACCGACACTCTCGTAGAAGATGCCGATCTCACGCTCACAGTCCTGGAGAATTGATGAAAAATAGTTTATTCGCCTATGGCAAAATCAGTCACAGAAGCACCCGAAAAAGTATTGCCGCTCTTCAAGCAAAGATTCAGATGGAGCTTCGGGACATTTCAGTGTTTCTGGAAACATAGGCACACTTTGTGAAAAGGTTCCCTCTGAAATATAGCCCTTCCGAACATGCTCATTTTTCAGGTCATGTTCCCCCTCCTTGCTCCGCTCTGAGATCTGGTGCTCCTATATTCCCTGATAATCTGAGATTATAAAGCGATGTTTCTGGCATATCTGTTTTTCTTGTCATTGGACATAATTGCTTCTGTAATCGCCTATGTTCTCGATAAGAAATCTTTGAAGAATGTCTGGGTAGTGGCTATTCAGAGGTTCTTCTATAGACAATTCATGTACGCCGTGACTTTCAAATCCATAATTGCGGCATTGAAATGAGTGAGATACGGATGGAATAAGCTGGAAAGAAAGTGAACAGTAAAAATTTCAAATGCAGGCTAAAATAATCCATAAGGACATATTTCTTAACTTCAAAAAAATGTCACCTATAAACAGGGCATTGCTTATCCTGATTTCGATATTCCTGATAACACTAGCTTATGCAAGCACAGTGTCAAGGCATAGCGAGGATTTGCAAAATCCAGACGACTGATACCGAACATCAGACAAACATGAAATCAAAAGGAAATTCGAATATTATTGATACTATCCTTCTTGGAAGCATCTTGTTTTTCCATCAGAGAAAATCCCAAGCGATTACCTGAACTGAATATTCCATGCTTTCATATGGGCTGATAATGATTGAGGACTTGTCATTCCTGAGTGATTCGAGGATCAGCTCATAGTGGATAACCTGAAAAAGAAATGAGAGCTAGTCTCCATTTCGATAGGGTGATGAGAAAACTCGCAGTGGTTCAGGGAGGTTGCAAAAAAGCCTTTATCCAGGCTGAGATTCATTTCAGAATTAAGGCAATTCATAAATGAAAATTGATATAATGGCGTCGACTTGGATTGGGAATATCCGGTCTGAACTATAGAAGCCGATCAATTCATATCATTTGCCAAAGATATAAGAAGAAACATCCCCGGCATAACTCTCACTGCGGCATTGCCGATTTCACTGGACTCATTATGAGTGGAGAAGATAGAGGAGATGCAGAAGTATCTGGATTTTGTGCTTGTAATGGCATATGATATAGAAGATGGCTCAGATGGATACGCATGAATCAATGCCCCTCTTCATAGGACCGATAAGATGCGCGAAGACGTGAGCATAGCAACGCTGTTGGAAGCAAACTACATAAGCAAGTGAGTTCCCAGGGAAAAGATTGTGCTATGACTCCCTCTTTATTGAAGAACCTATAATGTAACTGCGCCTTATGAGAATACGCTATGATCAGAAGATATCGAATACAAAGATATCCCTTTCGATAAATGCGAGAAATCATACGTTTGATGACCGATTCTAAAATGCGAGAAATCATATGTCTCATATGATGATACGAGAAGCATTGCAGAAAAAATCAGGTATGCTAAGGATAATGATTTAAGATGAGTATTCTTCTGGGCGCTATGACAAGACGATAATATGATCATATACAAGCTGAAGAATAGATTGAATAGGCCAACAAGGCAGGTTCAGTAATGCGTATAATCCTAAAGTGTCGGTTAAGCAAATTTCCGACACTTTATTTTTTTGTAAAGATTAAATGATATTCCAGGAGCACTGACAAGAATTGGCAGTCGGATTATGAATACGCCCGCACCTTGCACAACGCCATGACAATAAAGATAGGTTCTTATATGTCAACCTTGCATAAGCAAGAAGCTCTTATCCCGACATTTATAAGGGTTATCCTATACAAGGAATAGACTAACTGTACGCAAGAGTGCATAAGAGTTCCTGGATATCTTTGGAGTCAATCTCCGGTAAATCTTTCTATGATATGGTGACAAATAACAGAAGAAAATAAACAGCATATGGCCTTCAGCAATACTATATCCATCAAAGCAACTTTATCATAAAGTAAGTTTTATTCTGATTTTTAAAATATGAAAAAACACCAGATTTCAATCTGGTGTTTTTTCATCGTGATTTGGCATGTTCCTATTGAGGAACCATCATTTCCAATCACTGTTTCAGCGTAACTGTAGGAATTCAATTCGATTTCAGGTAATCCACATATGTCTGAAGATCTTCAGGTCTTGCGCCGTATTGATCGTTTTGCTGATCGACCTGATGGAACATAAGGATGAGCCAAGTATGATTCGCTATGGCTGTCTGAGTCCATGATTCCCACTGTTCTGGAGTAGTAGTGTTATTCACCTGCTGAATCTTGAGCGCATATTTATCTGTAAGCATATTGTTGTATCACTCATCGACACTTCGTGCGCCTATATATCAAGCATCCTTTGTCGTCTGAATCACTGCGGCATTGTAATCTCCATACGGATACACAAACGTGTCAGATGGGGTGATGCCGACATTAATGAGATCCTGCCTTGAGGTGGCTATCTCTGCAGACGCTTTCTCGGGAGTGAGCTGTGTAAGGAAAGGGTGTGTTTGAGTGTGAGAGCTTACTTCTTGTCCGCTTCTGTACATATCTTGGACCTGGGCCATATTCATATAATCCTGCGAAAGATCCAGATGGTGGTCGTCGGTCGTAAGCGAACCGATGGACGATATCCTATGGTAGATGGTTAAGGATTTTACATTTGTCGGAGGAGTAAATGTGAATGATGCGATAGCCCAAGTAGGACTCGCTTTCACAGTACCCAGATCAACAATCTGTATCGTACCATTATTCAATGTGTATTCCACAGTAACCGTAGTCGGAACTGTTGCGATGTATTGGTCGGTGAAATTATACATTTCGCCATTCGCTACAGTAGTGTTATTGAATTGCCATTTGGCATCTCAGCTGGTGTAAGAGCTTATTGAAACCTTGCTAGCCTTTCCTCCTGAAACTCATGTGACAGGATATTCGAAAGCAGCATCATTGACACCGCTTTTTGAGCTAATCCAATCAGACGGATCATTTCAAGGGCTCACCACCTCAAATGATGGATTTGATATCCTGTTTGCATTTATTGCATTTTTCATTTCGTTGGTGATGATGAAGAAGCTGCCCTTGAGTCCAGCTCAATTAAGGATCGGCAGTGCGTTATCGTATTGAGAGCCCCATCAGTCATCGAAAGTCAAAGATACCATGCCTGTCGGAAATCCATTAGGATCCACTCATCAGGAAGATCATGCTGAAGAGAGCCTTAGAGACATATTATCTACGGTCAGGCTTCATACGCTATTTACCAAATGGAAGATTGTCATTTTCGCAACATCCGCGGGGATTGTCACTGTCTGTGTGGTAGTGACCCAGGTAGCGCTTGCGGGAAGATTTGAGACTATATCGACATATATCAGCGTTCCGGTCGAAGTAGTAAAGCGTGCTGTGAGAGTGGATGTTGTGGTGGATATGTATTGGTCTGAAAATGTATATGCTTTTCAAGGAACGACCGCTACGTCTTCAAAATACCATTTAGCGTCACCATCAGTATATGCGCTGATATTGAGATCGGCTGCATTCAATCAGTCTATTCATGGTACAGGATATTTGAAGATGCTTGTGTTGGTTCCCCAGTTTCCAGTATACCAGTAATCAGGCAAGGCTCAGGTTCATGTTTCAAGCGAAGGGTTAAGGATGAGATTAGGGGCCAAGGGTTCTGTCGGAGCATTGAAGGTATTGAAATTCACTGGTGCCGCATTTCAGATATTACCAGCCTTATCCTGTGCATACACAGATATTGTATGAGAGCCATTAAGGAGCGCTCCGGATGATAGATGAATGACAAAAGGTGCACTTGCTATCTGTCATATCACTTCATCTTTACCGTTCGTTACCGAGTAGTGCACAAACTCAACCCCTATGTTATCTGTAGCGGATATCGTAATGGAGCTAGTTCATGTGAGTATCGCTCAGTTCCGAGGAGAAGTTATCGAAACGACTGGCGCAATGGCATCAGGCACGGGATTATTTACATTCACCTGAATCATTGAAGTTTTTCAGATGTTTTTCGCTAGGTCATATGCTTCCGCATATAGACTGTGAGATCAGTTCGTCAAAGTTGTGGAATCGATAGTCAGCGTATAGTCCGATAAAGATCAGGTCCCCACCGAACCGCTTCCGAATGGGATATTATCCACAAAAAACATCAATCATGTGACTCAGACATTATCTGTTGCTGTAACCGAAAGTAAGACGGCACCTGAAATTGTCGCATTTGCAGGAGGCTCATTCCAAGCTGCGGTAGGCACGATTATATCCGCAACCGAATTAGACACATTGATAGTGATTTCAGGAGATGTTCCTGAGTTCATTGCTGCATCACGTGCTTTTGCGATTATCTTGTGAGGTCAATTCGTGATTCCGCTAAGAGTATTGAGGCTATATGAGTATGGGGCAGAAATGAGTTCTGGCCCGATTTCGACTCAGTCAAGCATATATCGCACTCCAGTAATTCAGATGTTATCCGTTCAGCTTGAAGAAAGGATTACTGTACCTTTAACTACGGAATTATCTGCCGGAGAGATTAGAGATATGCTAGGAGCTTGTGTATCCGACATTATCTGCGGCAGGACATTTATAGTGATTTGCGCTGATATGGTGGAATTCCCTGCCGCATCACGAGCTTTGGCGGTCAGCGTGTGAAGTCCGTTTGTTACTCAGCTTAGGGAGAGATTGTGTACGTAAGGAGCCACTATGACTTCATTTCATATGCTTGCACCGTCTAGCATGAACTGGATTCATACGATTCATACGTTATCAGATCAGGTCGCAGATATGGCGACGCTTCATGATGCGGAAGCATTGTTCTGAGGAGAGACTATTGAGACTGTCGGAGCCTGGGTGTCGGTAGATCCTGTTCAGGTTCATGATCCCGGGAGCGATAGGGAGAAATTGTCCGTCTCAAGGTATCAGACCTTCTTCAGGAGGTGCAGGACGCTGACGGAAGAGACGTCGGACGGAACCGTGAAGGATTTGGAATACTTAACCCAAGACGGAGATGCCGGAAGATTGCCCAGATTCACATATGCATACCCATTGGAGGAAGTCTTGTATTCGAGCGTTATGCTGGATATGACATCTGATCGGTAGTAGTCAGAGAAATCATAGGTCTTTCAAGGAGTTACGGGAACATGCTTGAAGAACCATTTCGCATCTCATCTGGTATAGGATTTGACCTCTACCCTCATTCATGCGGATCATTCCTGCCCGGCAACGGGATAGGAGAAGACGGCAGTGTTGGTTCACCATTTGTCGGTAGCCCAATCAAGAGGGGCGGCCGGAATGGCAGAAGCCGTTTCGGCAGATGGGTTGGAGATGAGGTTGACAGTAGTAGGAGGAGGAGTGTCTGGATTTGAGACTATTAAGGATATTGCAGCGGAAGTCGTACGATTTCATGCTGCATCGCGAGCCACGGCGGATATGGAATGAGATCAATTCGAGCTTTTTGCAGAATCCCAAACATATCCGTAAGGAGCCGCTATGACTTCATTTCATATGCTTGCACCGTCTAGCATGAACTGGATTCATACGATTCATACGTTATCAGATCAGGTCGCAGATATGGCGACGCTTCATGATGCGGAAGCATTGTTCTGAGGAGAGACTATTGAGACTGTCGGAGCCTGGGTGTCGGTAGATCCTGTTCAGGTTCATGATCCCGGGAGCGATAGGGAGAAATTGTCCGTCTCAAGGTATCAGACCTTCTTCAGGAGGTGCAGGACGCTGACGGAAGAGACGTCGGACGGAACCGTGAAGGATTTGGAATACTTAACCCAAGACGGAGATGCCGGAAGATTGCCCAGATTCACATATGCATACCCATTGGAGGAAGTCTTGTATTCGAGCGTTATGCTGGATATGACATCTGATCGGTAGTAGTCAGAGAAATCATAGGTCTTTCAAGGAGTTACGGGAACATGCTTGAAGAACCATTTCGCATCTCATCTGGTATAGGATTTGACCTCTACCCTCATTCATGCGGATCATTCCTGCCCGGCAACGGGATAGGAGAAGACGGCAGTGTTGGTTCACCATTTGTCGGTAGCCCAATCAAGAGGGGCGGCCGGAATGGCAGAAGCCGTTTCGGCAGATGGGTTGGAGATGAGGTTGACAACATCTGCTGCACTGACTTTTGCGATAGGAGAAAATGCGAAAACAGCCATCACAAAAGCAAATAAAAGTAGACTTACATAATTTTTTCAGAAAAACATCTGCATGTTTTTTATTGATGTATTATTTTTCATAATTAATGAAATTAAAGGATAAAAAGACGATTGCGTAATCAAAAAAATCCGACTAAACGCGCTGATTATCTAATCAACTATAGTCGGTTTCGCCATTGGTAAGAACATGATAGATCAGGCGACCAAATACTACCCATCATGTACACCTCTATATGCCATTATTATATTGATAAAGCCATCTTATTCAAAAAAGCACAAGTGAAGATATTGTGTTATCCGTGATATTTATGTGAGAAAATCAATTGTTTGTTTTTGATTGTTTTTTTGATGATTTAGGATGATATTGAGTTAAAGAAGTAACCATCCACCCTTCGTGCACCCCGACCGCCCGCCGGGCACCTTCCCTGTATCAAGGAAGGATAATTTATGATTAATCTTTCGCTATCAAAACCCCTAGCGGACCGAGGCACGAGGCGAGTAGCGTACTGGGACAAGGACAATCAGTGATAGCGGGGTTTGGGGGCGGAATCGTCCGCGAAACCTCCTTATCTGGACATCCTGTAAGATAGCGTTTCCGACCCCAATGGTTTTTGCTACTTTTTTGCATAAAAAAGTATGAGATGTGTATATCATTAATGGATAATGATGGGTTGGATGATTCTTGAAAAATGATTATTCTCTTTAATCATCTATGATTAATCAACTACTTTTGCTGTCAAAAGTAGGCAGCATCCCCCCATTTGTCATCCTCGGGCTTGACCCGGGGATCCATCTCATTAATCATTCTCGTCATGCGTCATCGTTAGTCATCTGCAATTCTTCTATGAATAATCATTAATCAGCTACTTTTGCTGTCAAAAGTAGGCAAAACCATTAGGGGGACTGGCTATTCCGGTCATACTTCTGATGCCTAGATGAGTCCTGTTATGCTTGGACACACCATTCCCCCTAAGACCCTTCCTTCACTCCTGCTGGTAGCGAGAATAATGAAGCCCTTCCGCTCCGCACGGGTCCATGAATAATGATGATAATGATTATAACCCATCCGCCCTATCGGGCACCTTCCCTAAATTAGGGAAGGAATAAATTAGTCCTCCTTGCAAATAGGGGTTTGGGGACGGACAGCCTGTCAGCGCAGGCGGAGCCGGAGCCAATACGGAGCGTAGCGGAGTGAGTCTCTGCCGGTCCCCAATGCTTTTTGCATACTTTTTTGCATAAAAAAGTATGCTGTTGAAATCATTAATGAGTCATGATTAAGATGAAGGGTGAAATAATGATTAATGAACCTGGATTGCCACGCTCCGCTCGCAATGACGAGACATTAATGAGATGGATCCTGAAACAAGTTCAGGATGACAGTATAATAATGATTAATGAGGTGGATTCCCGATCAAGCCGGGAATGACAATAATGGTGATTAATGGATAATAGAAATAAGATTAAAAAATTCACAAAAAAAAATTAATGGATATAATATTAAAATATCTGATTATGAAAAATAAGAATATGGAGATTAAGAATAGGAATGATGATCTGCTGCATGGCGTAACACTATCAATGATAATGGATTTTTTGATTGAGGAATATTGATTCGAAAGACTGAGCGAAATGATCAGGATAAATTGCTTTAAGAGCAATCCCAGCAAGGAATCATCGCTGAAATTCCTGAGAAAGACTGAATGGGTAAGGCTTCAGGTACAGTGACTTTATGTAAGGACAATTATAGAAAAGGAGAGGTCAGATAACCAAAAACATTATGAAGAATAATATTTCCATTTGAGCTTTCATAGCGATTTTTTTTATTGCGGGAATATCGATTTTTTTTACATTGAATTGATCTGGTCATAGTGAAATAAAGAGCTCGGTAAGCGATTCATGATGAACAGCAGACATTAAAGCTAAAACAGGAGCCATCGGGCCTGTTGCTACTGACGATAAATTTCCCGATCCCATCACCAACGCCTCCAAAAGAGTAACAAAGAAATTTTTCTGAATAAAAGTTTCCCCCTGACATTCTCCAATCAGCCCAGAAAAATTCAGATGATATCACACTTGAACAGATTTTGAGATAACGCCAGCCGAAAATGATTTGCCGGTTAAGGTTTATTCCATATGCAGCTGACCGTTGCTGATGAAGAGGCTTGCAGCCTGATATTGAGGTGTAGCGGTCCAGAAATGCAAACTTACCGGAAAAGTTGTTACCGTGACATATTGACATCTTAAGCTGGACAGCATTATCCCGATAAGGAAGCAGGAGATGAAAGCATGACAAGAATTATGAGTTTTATGAAAATGATTCAGCGCAGAAACATGAGGAGAAAGGAAACACCTGCATCTGGGAATACATTTCTGAGATTCTATAAACATAAAATGATATGTTGACACAAAGGCCGAATTGGAAGATTGGATGGATGTCAGTTCTCTTTTGAGCAAATAATCTCTTAAACAGGAAACTCAGGTTTCCTGTTTTTTTATTTTTTGATATAAATGGGAATATTGGCCATGAAAAGCAAAAGCACTTGAAAACATCCTTAAATCTGATACAATGAGCCAATTCTTGAAATTCAAAATATTTATCACTTAATTCCTTTTATATGAGAGCAATCCGAATAAACATAAAACCGACAATGGCGATAATAATGGCTTTCCTGATTACGATAGTCCCTGCAATGGCGGCTAGTTGAGATTTTACAGATATAAGCACCTCATTCGCCAAAGAAGATATCGTGGATTTTGCAAATAGATGATTCATCAGATGATTTGACGATGGCACCTTCAGGCCTGAGAATACGACAACCAGGGCAGAATTCCTAGCCCTTAGCATGAAAGCGCTTGGAAAACCTGTAGACGAACTCCTGATGACAACCTGATATGCTGATGTTCCGATGGAGTGGATGATAAAATATGTGGAGAAGGCAAGACAATATGGGATAAATTGAGAGATAATCGATGGAAAACCAGTCTTCCGGCCCGATGATGCTATTACCAGAGCCGAAGCATTGGCCATGCTTCTGAATATCTCTTGAATCAAGACTCCATCTCAGGCAATCTCAAGCTTTTCTGATGTGAAGATGGCTTGGATGATAAGATATGTGGAGAAGGCAAAAGAGATATGACTTATAAGCGGTCAGAATATGAATTGAAATCTCATATTCCGTCCAGATGACTCGATAACCAGAGCGGAGGCGGTAAGGATTATAAAAAATACTGAAACTTATCTGATTTCGCAAAGAGCTCAAGCGCAGACTTCAACTGTAAACATATTGAACTTTTCTTTTCTTCCTGAAACCATAACTATCAGGGCATGAGACACAATAAGATGGAAGAATAGCGATCCGCAAGCTCATCAGATTTCATTCTCAGATTGAAGAGTTCAGGTCACAAGCTGAATAATTGATGTCGAAAGCCAATATGCATATACCTTCAGGAATGCCTGAACTGTAGATTACACTTGTGCGATCCACCCCAATATGAAGTGAAAGATAATCATTAAATAATGCACTGGTGAAAATCAATCTTCCATACATAAGCTTTCCAAAATTTGCACTTTTTTTCACGATCATTTTTTCTGTGACCTTGTTCATTCAGATGTGATTCGATTTTCCCGAAGCAGAGAAAAATTCTAAAATAGACTACATAGGCAGAAGCCCGGAATCAATAAGTGATACTGGCAAGCAGATAAAGGTAATTTCGGACAAATTGGAAAAATGAGACTACTGAGATGAACATTGATGACATTGGTGAGATTTATTATCTCATGCGTTCTATGCATATTCCTTAGTAAACATTTATCTTCAAGATAAAACAGATGAGGAATTCAGGAAATTTGCCTCTTCAGAAATCGAATCGGCATATGAATATACGATAACCGATTGAAGAGATAACTTCACCAATAATACAAAAATCCCCTATTGAATAATCTATCAGTGAAATAAAAATCAGATTTTGGCTTCTCTTATCATAATCTGAAAAGACGAGTACAAGAAAGAGTTCTACGAGAATAGCGATTGGCTTGCATCAGAATTGGAAAAATCCAGAGAATTCAGCTGAGAGTCCTATGAGGAGCTATGATGGTATGTCGATAACATAAATGCATATTACAGCCTATACCTCGCCGATATGCTGAGGATAAAATCATGAGAACCTAAAAAATATGATTGGCTGATAAAAAACTGGCTAAGATGAATGAATAAGCATATTGACAATAAATGAATAATTGTGGCGGAAGCCTACAGCGTATGAACATGACTCAATCAGTCCAGGTGATGTGCGCAAGCCTGGGTGCTTGCCTATCTCTATGAGATAGATAAAGCCAGCTTCGATAAGCAGTATGATCTTTTCAACAGATATTTCTTCGATGAGAAAATGTCGCTCTGATTGGTAAGGGATGTTCCGAAATGAGAAAAACTTGAGAACTTATTCCTGGCCTGACCGTCGCTATTCTGATACAGCTCTTCTGCCACCGCGCTATCATTGCCATTATATCGGCTCGCTAGAGATGAACATAAATTTCAGAAAATCCTTAAGACGCTGGAATTCCTGCTCTCTTACGATCTGGAAAAATGAGATTATACTTCATGGAAATCCACTCTGCTGAGCAGCCTGCTTCTGTGGTGAAAAACGCACACTTCTTGGTGAGACAAAATTTAATGCTCTAATCATAATCCAATTTGACGATATTGCATTTAAACATATACTTGCCCGGTAATTTTTAAAGAAATGACAATGAAAATAGATGAAGTAAAGTTCCTGAAAAGCATAGTGGAATTCGAAGAGGAGCTATCTCCGATGAAAAGGGAAATCAAAAGTTCTCAAGTTTTTTTCTTGGGCCGATCTAACGTGGGAAAATCCTCGATTATAAACTCGCTTCTCGGAAATAAGAATCTTGCACATTCAAGCGCGAAAGCAGGTAAGACCAGGACAATAAATTTCTTTAAGGTTAATAAGAATTTCATGTGCCTTGACTTCCCAGGATACTGATATGCCAGATGATGAAAAGAGAATCAAGAGAGGCTGAGAGATATGATTCTCGAGTTCCTAGAGAAAAGCCTTAATGAAAAAACCAAGATAATCGTCATCATGGATTCTTTCGTGTGACCGACTGAGCAGGATATAGAAGTATTCTCCTATCTTACAGACAAGGATTTAGATATTCTAGTCGTACTGAATAAAGTAGACAAGATAAATCAGAAAGAACTCGAAGCGACAAAAAAGAAACTCACCGAGACTTTCGGAAACATCCCTTATATCTTGTATTCTTGCAAGAATAACAAATATAGAGACGAGGCGCTAAAAGCGATTTTCGGATAATGCAGATTTCAAACGCCAAAAAACACCACAGAAATGTGGTGTTTTTTTATCGTCCGCTCAGTGCAAGAGGGCCGATAATCGTAAAAATTAAACGGGCTCTTATTTAATTTGGCATTGGCGGTGGAGCTTCTTTTTTTGCGCAGTTATATTTTCTGACAGAAGTGCATTCATTATCTTTTGAAATTATATCAAGCGCGTAGAATACAGTTGAGAGAATCAAAGCAATTGTCAGTATGATTGAGATATTTTTCATATTAATATTTTTCAAAATAAACCCTTGTGTATCATTTTTCTTGCAGAGTGGATATGAGCGCTTCTGACATTGCAGGATTTCAACAGATATAGAATTCCGTATCTTTTGAGAAATCTGAATGCAATATGCTTATCCTTCATTTTCTGTACTTCCCAGAATCCTCTTTCAGATCAGAGCAATAAATATTCAGATCCAGTCCTGGAATGACTGATAATTCACGCTCATAGAACACATCATCCAAACCTCTCACTCAGAAATGAAGTGTATTTTTTGAACTTTTTGCATATGAAAGCATATAGACTATAGGAGAAATTCCGGTTCAAGTTACCAAGAAAACCTTGTCATTCGGAGTGTCCTGAAGCACGAATTCTCAGTAGAATCATCCTAGTAGGACCTTGTCATCAGTCTTCAATTTTCTTAATAACTTTCATCACCTTCAGTTCTCCGACACTTTTATGCAGAATTTAACGATTCAATCCACATATGATACGACAGAATATGAGCGTATGAATTCACCTTCATCGTCCGTCCAAATAAATTTTCCGAATTGTCAGGGCTTGATGAAAAATGACATGTTGGAGAAAATCGATAATTCCATAACATCTTTTGTCAGCATTTTTTTCTCGACAACCCTGAATTCAAATGTTTCTTGGCTTAGAATATTGGCATCTCATCAAATCTTCATGAATTGAGCTTTTGAGACTCAGCATATAGGACATCTCCAAGAGTCTGGAATATCCTCGAATTGGGTTCATGCTACGATTCAGGAATCAGGATCTCCGAGCTCAGGATCATAGATAAATCAGCAAGGAACGCATAAATATCTTAATTTTCATCATGTAACCATGGCTCATGAACCACTCTTGAGATAAGCTACAGTCCTCAATAGGACCAATGTAGAAATCGTTACGATATAGAATTCTTCAAATCGTGATGCAAAAGCAACATGAATAGCCACTATGACAAAAAGCGGATATGCTAGCGACTGGAGTTTTTTCCAAAATTCTTTTAGCAGATTCACGCTGTAATTATTTGAAGTAATTCAGAGGAATATCATAATTATCATAGCGATAACGCCAGTTATGATATCCATTTCCATGAAATGCTCAGACACAAAAAAAGTATGAGAATAAACATATTCGAGGTAGAAATAGATTCCAGCATGGACAAGAGCCATATAAAATGACAGGATTCACATTACTCTTCTGTATGGCAGAAGCTTCTGGCTCATTCCCAGTTTAAGGAGCGGGGTGATTGCAAGAGAGAATATGATATAGAGATAAGCCACCCTTCAAAAATCCCTCAATGCCAAATTGATTTCTCAGGTGTGAGTATAATCAAAAAGGAAATAAAGGATCATTCACGGAATTGCAGCAAGGAAATATTTCTTCATTAAATGAATTTATCTTATAAGATTACGCAAAATCGGGAAACATTGTATGCAAAAAATAATTTTTACAATCAGTTTTCTCATATGCTCTCTTTTTTAGTTTTCAATTAGAGAAAAACCGAAATCGCCGATATGCTTGGATGTCATTATCTCACCTTTGCCTGTTATGATTATTCAATTCAGATTATTTTCTTCAATGAATTCCAGAGATTCTTTCGGGGTCATATTGAAAATGGCTTTTGTTAAAGCATCTGCTTCGCTTGTCTTATCTGCTATCAGCGTAACGCTTGAAATTTCAAAATTATTACCAAGAGTTTTAGGATTAAGTATATGATGATATTTCTTTCCTCCTATTTGCCAATTCCTCTTGTAATTACCGGAAGTGGCGATTGCCTTTCATGAAATGTCTATAGTTCACAAGAGGCTTCAATCAAACGGATTCTCTATTCAGACTACCCATGATTTCCCTTTCGCATTAAGTCAGCTAGCGAATATATCTCATCAGGCATTTATGAAGAAATCGTCATATCAGAAATTATGAAGTATCTGAGTCGCGAGATCGGCCGCATATCACTTCCCCACTCATCAGAAATCAAGCCTCTGGTTCTTTTCAAGGACTATCTTTCTTCAGCTTATCCTGACTTTAGGGAAATCGGTATCTGATTCTCTTTCCTCGATACTAAATTCATTTTTCATGAAATCTTTGCCGTATCATATTTTTGATAGGTCCACCAGAGGATTGAAATATCAGTCTGTCATACTATAGAATCTTTTGCTCAAGTTCATGAGCTCCATAAATCTCTCTGAAACTTCATATTCTCAATAAGCATTCAGCATGGAAACAGAAGAATGAGGCAAGAATCTCGAAAATTCCTGCTCGAACGAAGCGAAGAAATCAAATATGGTTTCTAGCCTTCTCTCTATACGCTCGTCGTTTCATATAATTGAAATCTCAATGTCCGTTCAGAGCATTTTTTTTGTTTGTTTGTATTCCATTTTTAAAGAATTATTTTAATTATGCTATAAATCTAGTTTAAAATAAACTTAAATCAAGCAATATAATGTTATAAAGAATAAAATTTGAATTAAAATAATATCCGTCTCAATATAATTCCTTTCACAAAATTCACATAACTTTATTGATAAATATCTTAGTCGGCTATAATGCTTAAAGTAAGTTAAATTTATCATTAATCCCCATTATTATGAAAGAATTCAGCCTGCTCAAGATATATCTTGTCATAATAGCCATCGTGTGACTCATATGAGCCGTAACCTGATATGGGAATCTTGGTTATCAGGCAATCAAGTACAAACTCATAACTCCTCAGGAATATCTCATATGAAGCTATGACGCTTATCAGATTAAGCAATGCGAAGATCCCATCGTAGTTCCGTCAAAAGAATCCGCAGTAACATCTCCTGCGCCGACGACAACAGTAACGCAAACGCGCACTCCAGAAGAAATCCAGAAATGTAAAGATGAAGCAAGGACTAATATCCTGGCAAAACGAGATTATGATTATAAGGATAGCATAATATCAGGTGTAGTTTGGTGAAGCATATTCCTAATCCTTTTCCTCACACATTTCCCTGTTTTTTTCAAAAAATATAAAGAAGACAGGAAAAAATAATCCACACTAAAAAAACCCCGCAGGAAATCCTGCG